>JAZQVC010000016.1:0-9260 GCA_045631645.1 Oscillospiraceae bacterium | reverse complement strand
CAGAATGGTGCGGACGGATTCATCGCTGAACTTCGCGGCAGTTTCTGTGCCCCAAGATGCGAAAACCTCATCTGCATGATGATGGCGATGCTCGTGGCAGTTGCAATTGGGGTCATGGCACTCGTGTTCGTGATGATGGTGGTGATGCTCGTGGCAGTCGCAGTTTTCATCGTGGCACTCGTGCTCGTGATGATGGTGGTGATGCTCGTGGCAATCACAGTTTTCGTCGTGGCACTCATGCTCGTGATGATGGTGATGATGCTCGTGGCAGTCGCAGTTTTCATCGTGGCACTCATGCTCATGATGATGGTGATGATGGTGCTCCATCTCTTCAAGCTGCATATCCAAAGTGTCGCAGCCCTCCAGAGCCTCAAGAATCTGCTTTCCATCAAGCTGATCCCAGGGGGTGGTTATTATAACGGCATCGGGATTTTTCTCGCGGAGAAGTTCAACTGCCTCGGCAAGCTTCTTTTCACTGAGATTCTGAGTGCGACTGAGGACTATTGCTGCTGCATTGCTCACCTGGTCATTATAGAACTCGCCGAAGTTTTTCATGTACATTTTGCATCTTGAGCCGTCGCAAACAACTGTGGCATAAGCAATGGCAAGACCTTCAATTTCGGAGACGGCCTTGATGATATCGCTGAGCTTGCCAACGCCGGAGGGCTCGATGAGGATTCTGTCGGGGGCGTATTCGTCCAGAACCTTGCCCAGCGCCAGAGCAAAATCTCCGACGAGAGAGCAGCAGATACAACCGGAGTTAAGTTCGTTTACCTGAATGCCGGCCTCCTGCATGAATCCGCCGTCAATGCCAATCTCGCCGAACTCGTTTTCGATGAGTACGATTTTCTGACCGCAGTAGGCT
Organism: Oscillospiraceae bacterium; assembly: GCA_045631645.1. GTDB lineage: Bacteria > Bacillota > Clostridia > Oscillospirales > Oscillospiraceae > SIG459. The sequence goes on along the minus strand of JAZQVC010000016.1, from coordinate 8,395 downwards.
TCGGAAATAAGTTTTTTTATAAGAGTGGTTTTGCCGGCGCCGAGAAAACCGGAAAAAATATCAACTTTTGTCATTAAAAAACACTGTCCTTTGCTTTGATTTTCTAAACATTTATTATATCACTGCATTTGGGCTTGTTCAACATTTTTTACATGGATCCCAAAAGGATGAATTAAGGAAATTATACCCATTTTTATACTTAAACATTGTCAAAAGTTTCTCTGAATCCCCACTTTTGTTGACATAATGATGCAAATTTAGTATAATATCCGTGTCTGTGTATTGAAGACAGATACTATGTGTCGAATTATTAACATCAGGAGATGTGTTTATGGCAAAATATTGCATTAGATGTGGAAAAGCATTGCCCGAGGGAACTGATGTATGCCCTGATTGCAACGTTGTAGGCCAGTCCAAGGCCGACGCCGCCCTTTTCACAAAGCTTACCTCCAGCGCTGACGCATGGCGCGAGAGCGAAGAGGAGGAAAGAAAGCTTCTCAGACGTGCTGAGAATTTTCAGAAAAACAGAAAGACTATAATCATTGCAGCTGTCTGCGCTGTTGTAGCAATTGCGATTATTCTCCTTGTAACATTGAACCTTCCTTCATCCCGCGTCGCAAGAGCGCTGGATAGAGGCGAATATGTTATGGCGCAGGGAATCTGGCATGAAAAGCTCAGCGATGAGGATGTCAGCAAAAACATTGAGACAAAGCTTCTTGATGCAGCAAACCGCGTTTGTGATTCTCTGGCTGCCAGAGAGATAAGAGATGTTGAAGCCCAGGAAGCAATGGATGTGCTCTATTCCTTCGGAAGCTTTACAAAGGAGCTTTTCGCTCCTGTTCAGGAGAGAATGGATGCGCTGCTTAATTCTTCCGCAAACATGGCTCTTGGCGAAGGCGCTTATGCCACCGGCGATTATCTGGCCGCATGCGAAAGCTTCAGAAAGGTAATCGAAGAAGACGCTCTTTACGAAGAGGCTCAGACCAAGGCTCAGCAGGCTTTGGATGCCTATGCCGGCACTGTTTTGGATGAAGCTGCCACCCTTATTGCTGAAAATGAATACACCGCAGCTATTGAGTGCCTGAAGGCAGGAGACAGAGTTCTTGGTGATTACGGAACCTTCTCCACTGAAATTGATGCGAAAATTCAGGATTGCCACAATCTCTATGAAACTTACATACTTGTAAGCGCAGAGGCTCTGGCAAAAACCGAGGATTATATCAGCGCAAAGGAGACCGTTCGCGTCTGCGTTGAGGAATATGGTTATTCCACCGATGCTCTTCTTGCCGCATTGGAGCAGTATTCTGTACTTGCACAGAAGCAGATCGTCACCGCAACACTTGTCAACGCGGAGACTCTTTATAATGCAGGCAAGTATGCCGAGGCGTTTGCTGCTCTTGAGGAAGTGGCAGATAAGGTAAGCGGAGATTATAAAAATCAGGCCGAGAACGGTGTTGTGGAATTTGAAACACGCTTTGCCGAAGATATGTGCTCAAAGGCAGACGAAAAATACGGCGGAGACCGCAGCAAAGTTGCTGCAGCCATTGCTGATTTGGAAGCCGCATTGGAGATTCGCAAGCTTGATGTTATAAAAGATAAAATTGCAGAGCTTGAACCCTTTGTGCCCTTTGACCTTATAAGCGAAGCCTATTCCAAGAGAGCAGGCGAAGTAAACCGCAACTCCACCGAGTTCACCGCCATTGAAGGCAGCAAATATCACAAGTGGATGTGGGGCAGAGATGAATCCAACATAGAGTTCAGCATCGATGCCAAGTATGATGTGTTTGAGGCCATGTTTGCCTTCCGCGGCAGCAAGGACGATAAGATGAGCGCCTACTTTGATATTTATCTGGACGGCGAGAAGGTTTATACCAGCGAGACTCTCAGCGCAGCAAGCGAGAATCCCGTTATTGCCGTAAAGGTTGATGTAAGCGGCGGAAAGCTTTTGAAGATTGTTTTCCACTGCGATTATGAGGCTTCTCCCAGTCAGAACGGTTATAGCTACCATGCGCTGTGCATCCCCGAGGTTTATAAGCAGGCAAAATAAAAATCAATATTAAAAGGAAGAGGTAATTATATCCTCTTCCTTTTGTTTTTGTGCAGCCTGTCGTTTTGTGGGGCTAAGATAAATTAAAACATGTCAACTTAATGTATTGAAATATTCAACTCGATATATTAGAATAGAATTTACAATGTAATATTCATCGTGTGAAATTTGCAGGAAAGCTTTTCGAGCGCGCCTAATAAAATGGAGTGTGAGGTGCTTGACCGCAAATGGACGGTATTCTGGAGAAGCCCGGGCATGCCTCGGGGGCCGAAGGTGCAAGACTTCTTTGTAGGAGTCAAATCTCTCAGGCAAAAGGACAGAAAAAAGTGGCAGTGAAATTTTGATTGTCTTTTTGTATGTGAGGGTGCGGTCCTTGGCGCAGCCTCATTCTGTTTTTTAAAGGAGAAGTTGCTTATGTTCGTGGAAAAACTGACAAAATTTGTCGGGGTACTTAACGGTTATGCATGGGGACCCTGGATGCTTATACTCCTTGTGGGTACAGGCATATACCTCAGCATCCGCGTTGGATTCATCCAATTTGGGCGCTTTGGCTATGCTATGAAAAACACCCTTGGCAAAATGTTCAAGAAAACCGAAGCGGGCGAGGGTGAGATAACTCCTCTGCAGGCAGTCACAACTGCGCTTGCCGCAACTGTCGGCACAGGTAATATCGCAGGTGTAACAGGTGCGATTATTATCGGCGGTCCCGGTGCTGTTTTCTGGATGTGGGTCAGCGCAATCTTCGGAATGGTTACCAAGTATAGCGAAGTTGTTCTTGCGGTTAAGTATCGCGAGCGCAATGAAATGGGCGACTGGGTCGGCGGTCCTATGTATTACATAAAGAATGGTCTCGGCAAGGGCTGGGCATGGCTTGGTGCTGTGTTCTGCGTCCTCGGCTGCTGCGCCGCTTTCGGTATAGGCAATATGACTCAGGTTAACACCATTGCTTCCTCCATCAACAATGCTATTGATGAGTTTGGCGGCAACACCGCAGCCCATACTGTATCCATATTCGGCCAGATCGTTCCCGTAACAAGCATTATCATCGGCGTTATCATTGCTGTGGTAATTGCTCTGGTGCTTCTTGGCGGCATTAAGCGCATCGGTGCTGTCACCGAAAAGCTTGTTCCCTTTATGGCTGTTATTTATATTCTTGCTGCGCTTATCGTTGTGCTTTGCAACCTCCGTGCAATCGGTCCCGTGTTTGCCATGATTTTCAAGGGCGCATTCAGCGCTGACGCTGCTCTCGGCGGCGCAACGGGTATCGTGATAATGCAGACCATTCAGAAGGGTATAGGACGCGGCGTGTTCTCCAATGAGGCAGGTCTCGGTTCTGCTCCCATTGCCCACGCAGCATCTTCCGAGAGCAATCCTGTAAAGCAGGGTCTCTACGGAATATTCGAAGTTTTCATGGATACCTTTGTTATCTGCACCCTCACAAGCCTCGCAATGCTTGTTTGCTGCGCTAACGCACAGGCAGGCGGAATAAGCATCGAATGGGGTTCCGACGCTATGGACTCCACCGCCTTGATGGCTGCTTCGTTCGGAACAGTTTTCGGCGGAAAAATCGGATCTCTAATCATTGCGGTTGGCATCAGCTTCTTTGCGCTGAGCACTGTTCTTAGCTGGGCTCTTTACGGCACTCGCTGCTTCGAATATCTCTTCAAGGGCAAGGGCGTTAAGATTTATCAGATTATCTTCGTTCTGGTGATCGTTGTCGGCTCCACGCTGAAGCTCGGCCTTGTATGGGATATTGGCGATACTCTCAACGGATTCATGGCACTGCCCAACCTTGTGGCAATTCTTGGTCTCAGCGGAGTTGTTATCAAGCTTACCAAAGAACATTTTTCTCAGCTTAAAGATAAATAAAAAGTTCAAAAGTGTCCCGCAAGGATAAAGGCGGGACACTTTTTTCTTGCAAAGCTCAGGAAAAAAGGATAAAATAATAGAGTTAAACCAATTATAATTCTCACAGGTATTTTCAATGGATGAACTTAAAATAATATTTGCAGGTAATTTAATAAGGCTCAGAACCGCTTCGGGAATGACGCAGGCGGAGTTGGGTGAGAAGCTTCATTATTCCGATAAGAGCGTCTCCAAATGGGAGAGAGCAGAATCTGTACCCGATGTTTTTGTCCTTAAATCCATAGCGGAGATTTTTGGAGTAAGCGTGGATTATCTAATATCATCTCATGATGGTTGGGAAAAGCCCGCTGAGCCATGGACAAAGACGGAGGAATATAGCCGCATGTTCATAATTCTCGCATCCATTGCGGGAATATGGACTCTTACCGTGATAGAGTTCGTCGTGGCATGGCTTTTCGGACAGGCGCACTGGATCAGCTTTGTGGCCGCGTTGCCTATTTCCCTTATAACTCTTCTGGTTTTCAACTCCATTTGGTTTAAGGGCAAAAACAATATGTATATCGTTATGTCGCTGGTGCTTTGCATAGTGGCTCTTGTATATTTCGCCCTTTTTAAAAATAACTTCTGGCAGCTTTTCTTTATCGCAATTCCTGCGCAAGCGGTGGTTTATCTCAGCTTCCAGATAGGCAGAAAACGCAAGAAAAAGAAGAAAATAATATAAAAACAAGGACTCTACTCTCGGTAGAGTCCTTGTTTTTCCTTGTAGAGAGCGATTTTAAGCTTGTAGATTGCGTTTTTTGCCCGCTTGGCCGATAATAAGCTCGTGGGACGGGGAAACCGTCCTCGTAATTTTTTCCAAGGAGAACATTTGAATGAGCAATTTTGTACTTAGCTGCTGCTCCACTGCTGACCTTGCAAAGGAGCATTTTGAAAAACGTGATATTAAATATCTCTGCTTCCACTATCAGCTGGACGGCGTAGAGTATCTTGACGATCTGGGCGAGAGCATGCCCTTTGATGAGTTTTATAAGCGCATGAGCGAAGGCGCAGAAACTTCCACCGCTCAGATTAATATATCCGAATACCTTGAGTATTTTGAAAGCGTCCTCAAGGAAGGCAAGGATGTCCTTCATGTCTGCCTTTCTTCCGGCATTTCCGGAAGCTATAACAGCGCAGTGAATGCTGCTTTGATTGCCGCTGAGCGCTACCCCGAGCGCAAGGTTTATGTTGTGGACTCTCTGGCCGCTTCCTCCGGCTTTGGTCTTCTCGTTGACCGCCTTGCCGACCTTCGCGACGAGGGCAAGAGTATTGACGAGGTTCGCGACTGGGCTGAGGAGAATAAGCTGAATCTTCAGATCTGGTTCCTTTCCACCGACCTGACCTTCTATGTGAAAGGCGGAAGAATCTCCAAGGCAGCCGGAATCTTCGGCGGAATTCTCAACATCTGCCCTCTGATGAATATGGATGTTGAAGGCCACCTTGTTCCCCGCAGCAAAATCCGCGGCAAGAAAAAGGTTCTGCAGGAGATAGTTAAGCGCATGGAGGAATTCGCAGCTGACGGTTATGACTATTCCGGAAAGTGCTATATGTGCCATAGTGCCTGCTATGAGGATGCCCGCGAGGTGGCAGATGCCATCGAGGCAAAGTTCCCAAAGCTTAGCGAGAAGGTTCTTATCAATAATATCGGCACCGTTATTGGAAGCCACGCAGGTCCCGGCACCGTTGCCATCTTCTTCTGGGGCGACAAGAGAGTTGACTAAAAGATTAAAAGACACCCTTTTCAGGGTGTCTTTTTTTTATTTGAGGGGTATTCCGTTTTCGCAGGGCATGCCTATCTGGCATTTTCCGCAGCCGTAGCGGGGCGGGAAAAGCTCCTTTGTGCGGTTTATGAAATCCGAGCATGGCGCATTGTCCTTCTCGCACTTGCCTATAGCGGAGGAGGGGCAGCGCAGGGCACATGCTCCGCAGAAAGTGCAATATTCATAGGGAGAACTGTATGCTCTTGGCGTAGAGTCGATGGGAGCATCGGTTATTATGCTTCCAAAGCGTCCGCATACGCCGATTTCTGTTATAAGATGCTTGGCAAGACCGAAGGTACCGAGTCCGGCGGCGTAGGCTGCATGCCGTTCCGACCAGTTGGCGGCAAAGAGAGGACCTCCTGCGGCTGCCCTTGTGTCGTCTCTTGAAATGGCGTAGTCCGCACTCGTGGAGGGAATAATTGCCTTATAACCCTCTTTTTCAAGGGCGGAAATAATCATTTCACTGGCCTCGAGCATGAAGCGTTGTCCCTCAATTCTGGCGTGGAGCCATTCATCAGCTGGATAGGGAGAGTCGGGGCGGTCGCAAATTCTTATTTCCTCGGTGTAGGAAAGGAAGAAGGAAATAACGCTTTTTGCGCCGGGAAGCCAGTCGCAGGGCAGACGTAGCATGTCTCCGTAGGCTTTGAAGTCGGACTTCATATCCGCGAATATGGGGTCTGCGGCAGCGGCACAGCCCACAAGGCTTTTGGAAAAAATCTTCATTCCTGCAAGCTCGGGTCTGAGGGCCAGAGCTTCGGGTATGCGGTTTGCATCGCTTTCGAGGATAAATCTGTCAAGAATAGCTTCTATGTTTTTCGCTGTCATAAGCCTTCACGTCCCTTCGTAGCAACGGATTTACTTTTAATACTGAGAAGTACCTTGAGTCCGCTATAGCTCAGCATACGGGCAAGGATGCTGTCTGCAGAACGGACATCATCATAATTATCCGTAGCTTAAAGATTGCCGGTGGCGTACATAAGAGCGGTAAGGGCGGCAATGGGGGCGGTTTCGCAGCGGAGAATGCGGGGACCCATGGCGCAAAGCTTTATGCCAACCTTGCTTGCAAGCTCTGCCTCGTAGGGCTCGAAGCCGCCTTCGGGGCCGGTTATGATGGCGGCGGAGCTAATTTCGCCTGCGGATTCAATGGCCTCCTTGAGCTCGACACGGTCGCCGGTCTCATACATGAAAAGGGGAAGATCGGTCTTTACAGCAATGTCCAGCGCTTCGGCAAAGCTACCAACGGCGCTGACCTTGGGAATTATGCCGCGGCCGGACTGCTTGGCGGCTTCTTCCGCGATTCGCTGCCAGCGCTGAACTTTTTTCTCCATTCCCTTTGCGTCGGGACGTGCAACGCAGCGGTGGCTCATAAAGAAAACAATTTCGCTTGCGCCGGACTCGGTGCATTTTTGCACGATATAGTCGCTGCGCTCGCCCTGCTTGGGAATGCCTGCAAGAATGGTGCAGTGAACGCTGGGTTCGGCAGGGCAGACAACACTTTCGATAACCTCTGCTTCAACAGCTCCGGGGTTAAGACTTTTGATGCGGCAGTAGTGGTCATTTTTATTGCCGTCGCAGATGACGATTTTGTCTCCAACCTTAAGGCGAAGAACCTTGATATGGTCAGCATCGGAACCTGAAATATATGCAATGCCGCCGGCTATGTTGCTGCCGGCCATAAAAAATCTGGGCATGGTTTTTCCTCCCTGATGTAATATTCTAAACATGATTATCGCATATTCTGTCCTTTATTGCAATAAAAAACCCCGCTGTTGCTTTGGTGGAGAGAAATGATATAATAAAATAAAAGGAGGGAAGGCTATGCTTGAAATTTCCTATACCGCGGCGCTGATAGCAATAAGTGCGCTCTGGCTTATAGTAAGGGCGGCTGTGTGTTTCAAAAGAAGAAAAATTGATTGGAAAAGGGAAGCGCTGCTTCTTTTGGTCTATGTATGTATTGCCGTTGTTGTGCGCTTCACATTTTTCCCCTTCTTCAAGGTGGATGGCAAAATTGCTCCCCTTGTCTTCATAGCGCCAAAGGCTTTTCCGCCGAGGCTCAATTTCCTGCCCCTTGTGTACCTACTGGATTATGAGGTGAAAAAGGAAGCTCTCATCAATGTTATCGGAAATACGGCGATGTTTATTCCCATAGGCATTATTCTGCCATCCGTATACAAAAAGCTTGATAGGCATTGGAAAGCGATTCTTGCAGGAGTGGGCTTTTCTCTTTGTATAGAAATTATCCAACTGCCTTTCTACGACCGGGTTTCGGATGTTGACGACCTTCTCCTCAACAGCATCGGCTATATAATCGGATATCTGATTTTTCTGGGAGGAAGAGCCTTCATCAGAAAACTTAAGAAATAATAAAAAAAGAAGCACTGCAATGCAGTGCTTCTTTTTTTGAAAAAGTAAGGGATAACTTACTTGATTTCGACCTTTGCGCCAACAGCTTCGAGCTTGGCCTTGATCTCTTCTGCCTCTTCCTTGGAAACAGCTTCCTTGAGGACAGCGGGGATAGCCTCGACCTTTGCCTTTGCCTCTGCGAGACCCAGACCGGTGATGCCGCGGACTTCCTTGATAACCTTGATCTTCTCAGCGCCGAAGTCGGTCATAACGACGTCGAACTCGGTCTTCTCTTCAACAGCAGCAGCAGCTGCGGGAGCAGCAGCAACAGCAGCAGCAG
>JAZQVC010000015.1:0-7543 GCA_045631645.1 Oscillospiraceae bacterium | reverse complement strand
CCTGCCTTACAAGCAGGGGGTCATTGGTTCGAGTCCAATTGTCCCCACCATAAATTTGCCTCGGTAGCTCAGTTGGTAGAGCAGCGGACTGAAAATCCGCGTGTCGCCAGTTCGACTCTGGCCTGAGGCACCATTTGCGGCTGTAGCTCATCCGGTAGAGCGCCACCTTGCCAAGGTGGAGGTAGCGAGTTCGAGCCTCGTCAGCCGCTCCATAAAAAGCCGAATTGCTCCAATTTTTTGGAGCAAATCGCGTATATGGCGCCATAGCCAAGCGGTAAGGCAGCGGACTGCAAATCCGCGATTCCCCGGTCCGATTCCGGGTGGCGCCTCCAAAAAAGGACACACCATAAGGTGTGTCCTTTTTTGGTAGCTGCCGACGAATTGTTTTTTCAACGCTTGCTAAATTTAATGTTCGTAATCGCAAAGTGCTTCGCACCAGTAAATAAAACAACCCAACACGATAAGTGTTGGGTTGTTTTATTTACTTCATATCACACCAATTTTTAATTTGATCAACACAGTTCTGCAAGTCATCTCGAATCTGATATACCCAAAATCGCTTTACATCCCACCCCAACTCAAACAGACGTTGATTGCGCAGCTGATCTCTATAACTCAGTTCACCGTTCCAATCCTTGTGGTACAATTCTCCGTCAATCTCAATGTCAAGCATCCTCGTTCCGTCAACAATGGCTAAGTCAAGCTTGTATTTATCAACTGGATATTGCGGAATAGTTCGAACTCCTTGATCATACAACGCTGTATAGAAAAGACGTTCCCAATCCGAAACTTGCTCAGGATTTGCAACTTTGGGATACAAACGATCCTTTGGATATTCAGTAACTCTTGATTGCGGTTGCGACTTAATGCGATTAACATGGTCGACAAAATGCTCCATATATGGCACTCCGCATTTTGAACAATAGCTAGAATCGCCAACAACCACCAAAACCGCTCGTGCTCTTGTAATTGCTACATTGAAAAGATTTCCAGTGTTTTTCAAGAAACTTAACGCGCCTTGGCTTGTTCCATGTGATATCACAGGGGAGAATAGTATTAAATCTCGCTCGTCACCCTGAAATTTGTGAACAGTATCAACAAGAAAGTCGTTTTTTACTAACGCGTTTTTCAGTTCAGGCTCCGCATCTACAGCCTTTCTAATTTTTTCAGCCTGCGCTCTAAATGGCGTAACCACTCCGATACTTCCAATGTAACCATTGTCCAGAACTAAATGTTTAATTTCCTCAACAATTACTGAAACTTCAGATTCATTATATGCGCCACCCGAGGCGGGTCGAACAGTTCTTCCTGCAATATTCACCCAGCGAATACCAAGTTCAACATTTTGAGGGCGTTTTAATTTGTCATAATTGGTTGCGACGCGTAACTTGCCATCGTAAAATTCAGCATTAGAAAACTCGATGATGTCTCCGTAACTTCTGTGATGATCCCTAAGCTGAATAATTTGACTGGGCTCAGATATACTGCTCGCTATCGCATATAATGAGTTGGCAGAATATGACCATCCCATATTCACTGAATATTTTTGAAGCAGGCTTAAATCCTGCGCTTTGGAAATTGTACTGATATGGCTTAACTGTTTGGGATCCCCTATGATAACAGCACGCTTTGCGCGATACAGCATTGGCAATACCGAGGCGATATCACACTGACTGGCCTCATCTATAACTACCAAATCAAACATTCCCGGCTGGAACGGAACTCTTCCTTTCGCAGAGAGCGATGTTACAGCCCAACATGGTAAAAAGGCCGTCATTTTCTCTTGGAGATGGTTGAACTTCTTTCTAATGTCAGGATAATCAGAAAGGTCAACATCTCCAACCAATCTCATTGCCGAAATATATTCGTTCATCTCACTTCGGCATGCTGCATCTATTTGCAAGGGGCGCGTTACAAGCCACTTATTCCAAAGTTTTTCCGCTATATCTGCCAAGTCGGATTTGAGATTTACAATGTCTCGGTCAATAGTTTCAAATTTTGGCGCTTTCAAAAGATCATCAAGAGCTTCCCAATACTCGTTGATTGTTCGCAAAGAATACAATAACGCTTGTCCGCTCTCACATATTCTTTTATGAGTCCTATCGTTTAATAGTTCGCTATTTTGAGCCTCAACAGGAAGTTCGTATTTGCAGAACCACTTGTTGAACTCGGCCAATTTTGCGTCAAGTTCGATTACTTTCTTCTTTCCAATTGCGAACCAAAACAGTCTTCCCCAGAAGGAAGTCTTGGCACGACGCCATGACTCATATGCAGCGTTATATTGCTTAAAACTTGCCTCGCAGGCTTCTATATCCGAGCCTGAAATAGTGCCAAACCATTTTCCCCACTTGTCGCGCAACTCACAAACCTTTTGCTCCATATGGTCTGCATGGTTTCTCAACGCAATGGATTTTTCTGTTTTGATTTTCAGTCCACGATATGCCTCCAACTTATCGTTATACAAAGTCAGATATCTGATGTATTCCTGACGATCGTTTTGATCTGCCGTGTACGAAAGCAACTGTGAAATGAGTTCTGCCAAATGATACGCATACTGATTTCCTCCAATGCGTAACATGATTGGGCGACGCCCAAGAGAATTAACTCTTGCTTCAACTACATCTACAGCTTTATTATTTTTGCTTGTAAATAAAACGCTTTTTCCAGCCCACGCTGCATTGACAAGAATATTAGTAACAACTTGGGATTTTCCCGTTCCCGGAGGGCCTGTAACAATCGTCAATTTATTGCTTGCCGCTTTCCGGACAGCCTGCTCCTGCTCTGAGTTCATTGGTAAAACTTCCAAAAGCGGGTCATCATTTGAATCTGTTTGCTCCAGAGACGCAACATTTGTATGTATCCAATCATATAGTGCCGTTCCACGATAAGAACCCTCATCCAGTTTGGCTAACATAGAAAGTTCAGACTCAAGGCCAATTGTATAGGGCGAGCGTTCCGCTACAATGAAAATGGCTTTATTGTAGATGCCCTCATCAACAATTGTTCCGATTTGAGGTTCGACATTAATATTTGAAGGATCTAGATTGTCTCTCCACTGCCAATCTCGGATGGACTGTAAGCGAGCTACCATTTCATCTACATCAATATCTGCGTCTGGATTATTAAGCCCCAGTTCATTCTCTAAGTCAACTAAATCATATACCTGTGCATTTATATCTCGAGACGAATACTGCTTAATAACCTCCATGTTTATATGAGGTATTGACGCCACTGAAACCGCGCCAGCAGAAATTTCGGTAGCGAATAAAAATACAGGAGCTACCTTCAAATAAGACTGGTTTGTTTTTGAAGAAAATATTTTTTCTATCATCACAGGATAGCCAACATATGCTGTTAGGTTTCTTTCCGAGGACACTTTTCGAATCAAACGCGCAATGTTATTATCCTCGCTATTTACAGACAGTGAAGGTATCTCTGCATAGTCTAAGGAAAAATTCGAGTTCAAGAACGCGGATATTCCATTACTTTCTTCAAGACTAATACAATTCAGATAATACTTGCAGAGGCTTTCTAGCTTCCTGTCTGGAGGCGCAACAGGATCCACACTCTCGGGTGAATTCCTTTGAGCATTTAAAAACCATCTATATGATGAATCCTGATAACAACGACTTTTGAGAGAGCTATAGAGCGCAGAGTTTACATCTTTCCGATCGCATCCAATTACCTGTGCAATCTCTTTAGCCTTAATGCCGGGATGATTTGCAATAATTTTCAATATTGCTTTTTCAAATTCACTCATTGGTATGCCCCCATTCAAAAACAACAAACCGCAACCAAATTATACTGTAGATATTATCATATCTGCGATGGTTTTTCCACAGGAATTCATCCTCATCCCAAAGTTTGGTATGCCTCATGGGACAAAATAATGCCCACACAGTTTTATGTGTAGGCATTATTTTTTATACTGATTATTTTATTAAATTGTGATAATCCTTGTTTTCAGAGTTTTATCTTTTCCAAAGGCTTTTTCAAAAGAGCGCAGATTGCCACGGCGAGGATGGTGTTGGGCAGCATATAGGTGCCGTTATAGAGGAGAGAATAGATTGCGGGGGAGATCATGGTGAGGTTCATAAACTCCTCGGGCATATACTGGGCATAAATGGTCACGCCGCTTATGTAGTGGATGACAAATCTTGCGGCGCAGCCCACGAATGCTGCAAGGGGAAGCTGGCCGCGCATTTTGGGAATCACGCCGGCAAAGCCAACGAACATATAGGCAAGGGAATAATCCAGCAGCATGCTCTGCCAGTTGACGGCAACGCCTCCTGCAAGGAAGAATTTCAGCGTTCCGAAAACAAGACCTGCTGCCAGACCGGGCAGACAACCGCGGCGAATGGCATAAACTATAAGAGGGATCATAACAAGGTCAACGCTGCCGCCAAAGCCGCCGAAGCCCAGACCGATTGGAATTTTAATGTAGCTGAGGACAAGTGCAAGGGCGGTAAGGATTGCGCCCTCGGCAATAATTTTAAGTTTTTGATTTTTCATTTTTGTTTTCTCCTTTCATCATTTGCGGAGAAAACGAAATGCCCGCAGGCACGGATAGAAAGCCTACGGACATCATCGTTTTCCTACGCCGGCATTACCCGTATCAGGTTCAAGGGTCTTCAGGCTCAATTACCTTCATCTCAGCCGGAAAAATCCAGCTCCCCATCTATCAAGTTGTGAAATTATACTACCCCTCCGCATAGCTTTTGTCAACACCGTTTACTTCGAAAAGGAAGCCTTTTTCTGTCCGGCGAAGCTCAAAATTCCTGCTGCCCAGCAGGAAAATCTGCTTCATTGCCTGCTCGCTGACTTTTTGTCCGCCCACATTTATCCCCTCACCGTGAACGCGCTCACCAAGCCATGTTGAGGGTGAACCTTCCAAAACCGCATCGGGATATATGCGCAAAATACTTTTGCGAAATTCCTCCGCGCTCACTTCCAGAGTGAAGCTTTCCTCCGCAGCGTCTTCCTGCTTCACCGCCGCCAAAAACTCTCCGCTTTCCTTTTTGCCCTCAGTCCATTTTTGCATTGCCGGCACAAGGGCAAGCAGCAAAAGCGCTATCACAAGAGCACGCTTCAAGCTCAAACCTCCAAATCACTTGACGGAAAGGGTCAAGGGGTATAAAATATTTTGTACTCTTTCTTGATATCATATTATTAAAAGGTTTTGAAATTATGCAAAAAAACGCTTTCACTTTAACTATTTCGTCCTTTGTTGCCGGCATTTTTGGCTTCTTCCTCCGCTGGCTTCAAAATCTGAACGGTTTTGACGATGGCGGACTTGCCATCCCCGGTGCGACTATATCCGTTACCGTTACCGTGTATACCGTTTTGGTGCTGGTGCTCTTCTTCCTTGAGGAGAAATTCTATCTCCGCAAGCTGCACCGCGGCAACACTCCTGCTGAGGCTCTTGCTCTTCCGAACTTCGCCATTCGGCTAATCCTTTGGGCAGCAGCCATATTCATGGTTATAGGCAGCCTCATTTATATGTTCTCTTCAGACTTCTCCCGCTTCCCCGCCATGCAGCGCATCACAGGTGCTCTCGGCATTTTTGCAGGACTTTGTATCCCCTTCATCTGCCAGCGCAAAAAGGCTTTTCAGGAGGGCGCTTCCGCAATTGCCACCGTTATTATCCCCATTGCCTTTGCCTGCTTCTGGCTTGTTACCGCTTATCGCCTTGAGTCCGAAAACCCCGTTCTCTGGTCCTATGCTCCCCATATCCTCGCAATAATTTCCATACTGCTGGGCTTTTATTACATTGCAGCATACTCTTTCTCAAGGGCAAATCCCGCACGCTGCGTATTCTTTCTCCAGTGCGCCGCATATCTGGGAATATTCACCCTTATGGACAAGCTCTCCGCCGCCGAGACCCTTATGTTCATCGGCTGCAGCGCAGCTTCTATTGTCTTCCAGTATGTTATCATCTATAACGGCGAAAAAGCCGCTTCCGCAACCGAGGGCTGAAAAATGCAAAAAATCAACTACCAACTGCGAACAGACGCCATAACCGCAGATTTGGGAGACAAAAAACCTACATTGCTGCTTCATAGCTGCTGCGGTCCTTGCAGCAGCTATGTTTTGGAATATCTCAGTAAGTTTTTCGATATAAGCGTTCTTTTCTATGGCCCCAACATCCAGCCCCGTGAGGAATATGAGCTTCGTCTGGAGCATCAGCGTCGGGTTCTGGAGCATGTAAATGCAAAAATCATAGAGTGCGACTATGACGGCGAGGCTTTTGATGCCATTGCTGCAGGCTACGAAAAGGACAAAGAGGGAGGCGGACGATGCACCCGATGCTTCGCCCTGCGCATAGAAGAAACTGCAAAAATTGCCGCAAAGCTGGGATTTGAATATTTCTGCACCACCCTTTCCGTTTCTCCCCATAAGGACGCGGACAGAATAAACGCTCTGGGGGAGGAGTTCGCCTCGCGCTACGGAGTTAAATGGCTTCCTGCCGACTTCAAAAAACGGGGCGGCTATCAGCGCAGCATAGCTCTTTCCAAAGAGTGGGGGCTTTACCGTCAGGATTACTGCGGCTGCCTTTTCAGCAAAAATATTGATTAATTAAATTTTTCTGCATAAACGCTTCGTTTTTGTGCATCATAAGGATGTATTCAAAAACCAAAGGAGCGGATTAATCATGCTTATGGATCGCATCGCCCTTATTCTCAGCATTATCGGCGGCCTCAACTGGGGTCTTGTGGGACTTTTCAGGTTCGACCTGGTTGCCTACATTTTCGGCGGTCAGACTGCCACCGTCAGCCGCGTTGTCTATACCCTCGTGGGTCTTGCCGCCATCTGGTGCATCACCCTGCTGTTCCGCGGCAGACTGGTAGGAGACGGAGAATAAGAATAAAAGCACCTGCACCCTTGTTGCAAAGGCTGCAGGTGCTTTTTCTATTGACAGCCCCCCGCTTTTTTATTACTATATTTACAACAATTTACAAGAAAAAACGGAGGGTTTATGCCATGGACAGAACCAGCAAGGAAAATTACTACCTCGGAATTGCCGATGCCGTTCAGGAGCGCAGCACCTGCATGCGCAGAAAATACGGCGCCATCATCGTCCGCAACGACGAAATTATCTCCACCGGCTATAACGGCGCCCCCCGTGGTCGCAAAAACTGCAACGATCTGGGCTATTGCGCCCGCGAAGCTCTCCAGATTCCCTCCGGCGAGCGCTATGAGCTTTGCCGCAGCGTCCACGCAGAGGCAAACGCCATCATCTCCGCATCCCGCCGTGACATGATTGGCGCTACTCTCTACCTGGTTGGCAGAGATGCAAAGACCAATGAGCTTTCCAGGGACGCAATGTGCTGCTCCATGTGCAAGCGTCAGATCATCAACGCAGGGATCGCCACCGTGGTGGTTCGCGATACGAAGGATGACTTCCGTGTGATCGACGTTGCTGATTGGATCGAAAACGACGATTCCTTGTCCGGCAATTTCGGATATTGAGAGGGAACGGCAGATGAAAACGATTTGGATGCGTTTGATGCCGCTGATGTTGTGTGCGGTGCTTCTTCTGACC
>JAZQVC010000014.1:0-42668 GCA_045631645.1 Oscillospiraceae bacterium | reverse complement strand
AGCATGCTTTTGCCCGAGCCGGGAGGGCCAACGAGCAGTATGTTGTGACCGCCGGCGGCGGCAACCTCCAGAGCTCTTTTAACATTTTCCTGTGACTTCACGTCGGCAAAATCGGGGACGGGAAGGGCATAGTCGGAAACTTCGGGGCTTTCGGCAGGAGAGATAAGGCTCTCGCCCTTGAGATGGGCGAGAAGCTCGGCCACATTGCGGAGGGGATAGACTTTTATCTCCTGAGCAAAGGCGGCTTCGGATGCATTCTCTGCAGGCACAAAAAGCTCCTTTATGCCGCATTTGGCGGCATGGAGAGCCATGGGCAAAGCGCCGTGGACTCCCCGCACTTCACCGGTGAGGCTAAGCTCACCGATGAAGGCTGCATCTGCAGGCAGAGACTTAAGTTCTCCGCTGCAGAGGAGTATGCCCAGCATGATGGGCAGGTCGTATACTGTTCCTGCCTTTTTGGTGTCGGCAGGAGCCAGATTAACGGTGAGACGGCTGACGGGGAAGCCCAGTCCTGCGGTTTTGATGGCGGCACGGACGCGCTCGCGCGCCTCCTTGACGGCGGCATCGGGGAGACCGACTATATCAAAGGCGGGCAGGCCGTTGGAGAGGAAGCATTCGCAGCTTACCTCATAACCGCCTATACCCTGAAGACCCAGAGAACGGACACGGGATACCATTTATCTCACCTCTTGTGTTTGGATTAGTTGTGGAGAATTACTCTTCTTCCTTGACGATAGCGATGTGGAGCTCATCCAGCTGGCGCTGCTCAACGGTGGAGGGAGCATCCATCATAACGTCCTGAGCCTTCTGGTTCATGGGGAAGGTGATAACTTCGCGGATGGACTCTTCGCCGGTGAGGAGCATAACAATGCGGTCAACGCCGGGGGCTGCACCTGCGTGGGGAGGAGCACCGTAGGTGAAAGCATTGTACATTGCGGGGAACTTGGCCTTAACGTCCTCTTCGCCCAGACCAACCATCTGGAAGGCCTTGATCATGATCTCGGGGCTGTGGTTGCGGACAGCGCCGGAAGCGGACTCATAGCCGTTGATAACAAGGTCATACTGGTTTGCGTTGATGGCGAGGAGCTTCTCGGTGTCGCCCTCGGCGTCAAGAAGAGCCTGCATGCCGCCCTGAGGCATGGAGAAGGGGTTGTGGCAGAACTCAAGCTCGCCGCTCTCTTCGCCCATCTCGTACATGGGGAAGTCAACAATCCAGCACATTGCGTACTGTTCCTCGTCGAAGTGGCCGGGAACGCGCTTACCAAGCATGTTGCGGATAACGCCTGCGGTCTTCTGTGCGGCAAGCTTCTTGCCTGCTGCCATGCAGACGAAGGAGCCTTCCTTGAGGCCGAGAGCGGCCTTAAACTCTTCCTGAATGCCGGTGAGGAACTTGCTGATACCGCCGGTGAGGTTGCCCTGTTCGTCAACCTTGACCCAGCAGGCCTTGTTGCCGGTCTGAACTTCAACGTCAACAAGGAGCTTGTCAATCCACTTGCGTGCCTGAGTGAAATCGTGAACAACGACTGCCTTTACGCAGGCGCCTTCGAAGGGGCCGAAGCCGCAACCCTGAACGGTTTCGCTGATATCCTGAAGCTCAAGGTCAATGCGAAGGTCGGGCTTATCGGAGCCGTAGCGCTCCATTGCCTCGTTGAAGGGAATGTGACGGAAGGGAGCCTCGCTTACGCGACCCCACTTACCGAACTTCTTGAAGAGGGGAACCATAACGTCTTCCAGAGTGGAGAGAACGTCTTCCTGGCTTGCCCAGCTCATTTCCATATCCAGCTGATAGAACTCGCCGGGGGTGCGGTCGCCGCGGGCGTCCTCATCGCGGAAGCAGGGGGCGATCTGGAAATAACGGTCGAAGCCGCTGGTCATAAGCAGCTGCTTGAACTGCTGGGGTGCCTGAGGCAGAGCGTAGAACTTGCCGGGGTGCTTTCTTGCGGGAACAAGATAGTCGCGTGCGCCCTCGGGAGAGGAAGCGGTGAGGATGGGAGTGGTGATCTCAAGGAAGCCCTTTTCGGTCATCATGCGGCGGATTTCGGCAACAACCTGGCAGCGGAGGATGATGTTGTTCTTAACTGCGGGGTTGCGAAGGTCGAGGTAGCGATACTTCAGGCGCTGCATCTCGTCAGCTTCGCGGCTGCGGTTGATTTCGAAGGGAAGTTCGTTATGCTGGCAAGTGCCAAGAACTTCGATGCGCTGGGGAACAACCTCGATATCGCCGGTGGCCTGCTTGGGGTTTTTGCTGCTGCGCTCGCGGACAATGCCCTCGACGGAGATGGTGGTCTCCTTGTTCAGGGGCTTGATAACGTTCATCATTTCTTCGGTTTCAACAACCACCTGAGTGGTGCCGTAAAAATCGCGGAGGACGACGAAAGCAAGGCCTGCGCCAACTTCGCGGACGTTTTCCATCCAGCCGCAGAGCTTAACGCTCTGGCCTGCATGCTCGAGACGAAGCTCGTTGCAGTTATGGGTACGATTCTGCATCATTTTGGATATTTCTCCTTTATATGTGAATATTTTTTATTTGTAATATAAAATTTCCTCTTTGGCTCCCTTGTAAAGGGAGCTGTCGGCCGAAGGCTGACTGAGGGATTACTGTTTCCGGCCTTATTCGCGGATGAGAGCGGAGGAGGCCTTCTTTTCCATGTCGGAGCGGATGATGGCGGCGGCTTCTTCTGCGCTTACCTTAACCTGCTCGCCGGTGCTCATATTCTTAAGAGCAACCATGCCCTCGGCGATTTCATCCTCGCCGATGAGAACGGTGTAGGGGAAGCCCAGCTTGGAGGCATAGCTCATACGAGCTTTGAACTTCTTCTGCTCGGTGTAAAGCTGAGTACGGACGCCTGCGTCGCGCAAAACGGTGGCGGTCTTGACGGCATAGCCGATGTTGTCGGCCATGGGGATGACAAGAGCTTCTGCAGGAGCGGAGACTATCTCATCGCTGAGAAGACCCTGCTCGGAGAGAACATAGAAAAGTCTGGTGACGCCGATGGAGATGCCCACACCGGGGAGAGCCTTGTCGGTGTAATAACCTGCAAGGTTATCATAGCGTCCGCCGGAGCAGACGGAGCCGATTTCGGGGTGATCCACCATAAGGGTTTCATAAACGGTGCCGGTGTAGTAATCCAGACCGCGGGCGATGGTGAGGTCAACGGCAAAGTTTTCCTCGGGAACGCCGAACTCAGGGAGGTAGGCAACAACGGCCTTCAGCTCTTCAAGACCGGTATCGAAAATCTCGTTGCGTCCCATATACTGCTCCAGAGCGGAGAGGACTTCGCTGTTGCTGCCGCTGATGGCGATGAACTTCAGAATTTCGTCGGCCTGCTCCTCGCTGAGGGCAATTTCCTCGCCCATAAGAAGAGCCTTAACCTTTTCGCTGCCAATCTTATCCAGCTTATCAACGGTGCGCATAATGTCGCCGCTGCGCTCGCTGCGACCCAGCATTGCATAGAAACCGTTGAGAATCTTGCGGTTATTTACGCGGATAACGAACTTTTTAAGACCGAGACGGGAGAAAGTGCGATAGATAACGGAGGGGATTTCAGCCTCGTTGATGATGTCCAGCTTGCCGTCGCCGATAATGTCGATGTCCGCCTGATAAAACTCGCGGAAACGTCCTCTCTGGGCGCGCTCGCCGCGATAGACCTTGCCTATCTGGTAGCGGCGGAAGGGGAAGGAGAGGTTTGCATAGTTAATGGCAACATATTTGGCAAGGGGAACGGTCAGGTCGAAGCGCATTGCCAGATCGGTGTCGCCCTTCATAAAGCGATAAATCTGCTTTTCGGTGTCGCCGCCGCCCTTGGCAAGCAAAACCTCGGCGGCTTCAATGATGGGGGTGTCCAGTGCGGTGAAGCCGTAGAGGGAATAGGTGTTACGGAGGACTTCCATGAAACGCTCCATCTTTGCCTGATCGGCAGGGAGCAGCTCCATAAAGCCGGAGAGAGTGCGTGCTTTGATTCTTTCCATATTTTCAATCCTTTCGGGAGTTATTTACTATGTTATTGATGGGGGGTGCGGCATGGCAGGTGCTGAAAAGCGACGACCTCAGCGCGCCGCAAAACAGTACGAGGGACAATCCCTCCGCCTCGCTTTGCTCGGCACCTCCCTTTACACAAGGGAGGCTTTAAAGGTGCGCTGTAAAACAGTACGAGGTGAAATCTCCGTGGCGCCGAACAGGCGCCTCGAGGCAGCAGCGTCCTGAGCGGAAATCGAGGTGTGCACACTAAGGTTTCGGATTTGATTATGTGGCACATTTTCTTAACGCCCCGACACAAGGGAGGCTTTAAGGTCAATGAAATAGGCTTATTTTTAGCCGTTCGGCCAAAAATAAATGCTCTCATCCCTTGTATCGGGACGAGAGCATTTTGCTTTCGTGGTGCCACCCAATTTCGGCAGAAATGCTTCTGCCCTTTGGCTGTCTGCGCATCTCCGCAGACTGAGGCCGCTCCCGAACTATCTTCACCTCTGCGCTCTCCGAAGAACTCTCAGCTTTGTTCTCCTCTCTGTAGGGGGCACTCAGGGGCTACTGGCTTTCGATCCAGGCGGCATATAGATTTTTATTTTGCTCGGACGAGCTCACGCCAATCCAGATCGCCTCTGCGGAGACCCTGAATAAGGACTTCGGCAGTGGCTACATTGGAGGCGAAGGGAATTGCATATCGGTCACAAAGACGACTGATCTCGTTGACCTTTTCCTGATTATGGATGTCATCGGGATCACAGAAATAGAGAACGAGGTCTATTTCGTTGCAGCGGATGCGGGAACCCATCTGCTGGCTGCCGCCCTGATTTGCGGAGAGGCAAAGCTGAATGGGGAGACCGGTGGCGTCTGCCACAAGCTTGCCCGTGGTTCTGGTGGCGCAGATGGAATGGCCTGCAAGGATGCCGCAATAAGCGATGCAGAACTGAACCATAAGTTCTTTTTTGCCGTCGTGAGCCATCAGTGCGATATTCAAAACACACCACGTCCTTTCGTATACTGTAAATATCTGTATATTAGGGATATTTTATAACAGTTTTCCCAATACCGCAAGAGATAATTGCGGAAAATTTCACACCGTATCAGCGGAGGAGAGTGCTGTCGCTTTCAAGGGGGGCGGTGGAGTTTTTGAAGGAGAAGTAGTGATCCATTATCTGACGGGCGATGGGAGCGGCTTCACTACCAGCGTTACCGTGTTCAAGAACTATTGCAACGGCAATTTCGGGATTTTCATAGGGTGCAAAGCAGATGAAAATACCGTTGTTGGTGCGGTCCTTACCCAGCTGGGAAGTACCGGTCTTGGCGGCAACGGAATAGGGTGCGGAGAGGAAAGCCTCGTAAACAGTACCGTATTTGGCTTCGGTTGCAACGCCGCGCATACCTTCGTGGATAGCTTCCCAATAGAAGTCGTAGGCATCAACGGTGGAGAGAACCTCGGTGCTGCGTTCCTGAACGGTTTCGGAGAAATCGAAGGAGCGGACGCTCTTGAGGATGCTTGCGCTGTAGCGGTAGCCCTTGTTTGCAATGGCGGCGCAGTATTCAGCAAGCTGGAGGGGAGAGAAAAGGCTGTCGGACTGGCCGATAGCGGCCTGCAGAGTATCACCTGCGTACATGTCACGGCCTTCTTTTTTCTGCATGTATTCGTCGCTGGCCATAATGCCGATATCTTCATAAAGCTCAATGCCGGTTTCCTCGCCGAGACCGAAGAGCTTTGCGTATTTTGCAAGAAGGGAGATCTGAAGAAGGTCGCCGGTGGTGTAGAAGAAGAGGTTGCAGGAATGACCGAGAGCCTCAACAACGTTCAGCTCGCCGTGAAGACCCTTACCGTAAATCCAGCACTGAGGAGCGTAACCTTCGTCAGCGTACTTATCGAAAACGCCGACGCAGTCGATGAGGGTGTCGGTGTCTATTCTCTTTTCCATAAGACCTGCCATTGCGGTGCAGGGCTTGAAGGTGGAGCCGGGGGCGTAAACACCCTGGAGGGCTCGGTTGAAGAGGGGGTCATATTCCGCTTCGCGGATCTCGTCATAGGTTTCATAGAAGTTGGCCAGGTCGAAAGCGGGCCAGCTGGCAAGAGCAAGAGGTTCGCCGGTATCCACGCGGACAACAACGGCGCCTGCGCCGGAGATGTTTTCGCGGTTGAGCAGCTCCTCGTCATCTTTGTCGCCGCCGTAGAGCTCCCATTCCTTGCGGTTTTTCTCGCGGAGTATGTTCTCTTCGGTGATATGGCTGTTGAGAGCGTTTTCGCAAACTTCCTGCAGACCGATATCTATGGTGAGGTAAACATGGTTGCCGGGTACGGGAACTTCGGTATAAACCTTGCTGGTGACGATGCCGTTTGCGGTTTGGGTAATTCGGGCAGTTCCGTTTTCGCCGTGGAGATAGTTCTCAAAGGCATATTCGGCGCCGTCCTTACCTACAAGGGCGTCAAGGTCATAGTTGCCCTGTTTTGCAAGGCGCTTATAGTCGCTTTCGTTCATCTGACCTATCATACCCAGAAGATGGGAGGCATAGGTGGTTTTGTACTCGCGGACGAAGCCGGTTTCAACGCGGAAGCCGGGAATGTCGTTTTCCATCAGGGTAGTGATAAGATCCATGCTGGCGTCTTCAACGAAGATATAGTCAGCGGTGGAGAAGTTCTGGGAGAAGCGGGCGTTTATTTCGTATCGAACGCCTGCGATAAGGCGCATTTCCTCGCTGGAATAGTTATTGTCGATTCCGTAGCGGTCGCGCATGTATGCCAAAAGCTCAATGGCGCTGGTGTCGGCAGGGAGCTTTTTATCCTTCAGGTAGGCATTGAGCATTTCCGTCTGGGCGGCGGTCATGTTGGTGTATTCAAAGGGGGCTTCCGTGGTTATGGGAAGGGTGTCGATATGGGTATCGCCGAAGCTCTGCACCATACGGATAAGGCTGAGGATGCTTGCGTTGGGGTCAACGCCCTCGGTATAGAAAAGATCCTCGATATCTATGAGGAGGTTATTGCACTCCTTGTTTTCAACAAGCACTCGGCCATAGCGATCCAGAAGGCTGCCGCGGGCGGCAGGGATACGCTCGGTGGAGGTGACATTATTCTGGCTTGCCTGATAATAAGCTTCGCCCTCAACGACCTGAAGCTTATACAGCGTTACCATATAAATGACTGTTATAACCACGGTCACAAGGACAAAAGCCAGCAGACGGCCGGGTTTTATAATTCTGTTCATAGAGATTTTCCTTTCAGCGGAGGCGGAAGCTTACTCGTCTTCCTCTTTTCGTTTAATGCTGATGGCTTTAACGGCGAAATAGGCAGGAACGGTGAAAACCGCGGACCACAAAGTTTGCAAAATCATGGTGGGGAGCAGTTTCCAAAGAGAAGTGCCCTTGAATATCCAGAAGGGGATTATCTGGCAGATAACCGTCAGGATAAGACCGGCAAGCGCCAGCACGAAATAGGAAAAGAAGCGGCGATTGATGATAAACTCGGTGAGGAAGCCGGAGGCGAAGCCCAGTGCGGCAAAAAGCACCATGAAAAGGACGGTGGACTCCAGCATGGTTATATCACAGAAATAACCTGCGATAAGTCCCAAAGACGCGCCCCATACAGCCCCTTCAAAAACGCCGAAGGCGATAATAACAACGGGGATGAAGAAAGCATGAACTCCGAAAAGAGCCACACGGGCGCAAAGGAGATTCTGGAGCGAAATGCTTATTATGACGCAAAGGAGATACCACAAGGCTTTGCGTATTTTTCTGAAATCAATAAGCTCAATAAGTGCCATAATGTTCCTCTGGCTTTTTTATTCAACAATTTCGTAGTCGGTGACGATGAAAACCTGAGTGAGAGCGTCAACATCGCAGGCGGGCTCAATAACGCCATAGGTGTTCTGTCCGCCGGCTTCGGTCATAACGGTGGTGACAGTGCCGATGAGAAGACCGGAGGGGAATGCGCCGCCGCGTCCGGAGGTGAGAACCTCGTCGTCGGTGAATATCTGTGCGCCGCCGGCAAGATAGGTTACGCGGGTTTTGCCCTGCTTCATCAGGGAGAATTCGCCGGATATAACGCCGGCATAGTTGTTGCTGCCGACGAAAGCGCCAACGTCCATGTTAACGTCGATAACGGTACGGATGGTTGCCCAGTTGGTGCCGAGCTCATAAACCTGACCGACAAGAGCGCCGTATTCGGTGATAACGCAGTCGCCCAGTTCAATGCCGCTGTTGGAGCCTTTACCGATGGTGAAAGCGGAGGTGTAGTTGCTGGTATCCCAGGAAACTATCTTGCTGGACTCCAGAACAAAGTCGGCGCGCTTTTCTCTCAGCTCCAGAAGCGTGTAGAGACGGTCGTTCTCAGCTTTGAGCTCCTCATATTCGCGGGCCATTTCCTGAGCTTCGGCAAGCTCGGCGCGAAGGGCATTATTATCCTCCACCAGCATGTCATACTCATAGAGATAACCGTAAATACCCTGCATCCAGTCGGTGATAGCGGATGCAGCATTGCGGGAAGGTGCGGCAAGGGAGCCCTGAGCGTCCTTGATAAAGCCGGCCTTACCCTCGCGGGAAGCGGAGCCGGCCAGCACGAAGATGGCGGCTATCATAACGATGATGGCAACTTTGATGCCATGTTTTTTCATATAAGTTTTAATTTTCAAATCAAATTCACGCCCAATTCCTTAAGCATTATTCCGAGGGTGCAAAGAGGCAGCCCCATTACATTGAAAAAGTCGCCCTCAAGGGCTTCCACAAACAAGCTTGCAAGACCCTGCGCGCCGTAAGCGCCGGCCTTGTCCATTGGCTCACCGGTGGCAATATAGGCTTCGATCTCCCTTTCGCTGAGAGTGCGGAAATGCACCTTCGTCTCCTCGGCGCGGCTTATGACGGTGCTGCCGCGAATCACGGTGACGCCCGTATAAACGGTGTGGCTTCTGCCGCTGAGGGAGCGGAGCATTCTGGCTGCGTCCGCCTCGTCTGCGGGCTTGCCCATAACCTTTCCGTCCAACACAACTATGGTGTCGGCGCCTATGGTGACGGTGTTTTCTTCGTCGGGAGGAGCAATCTCCGCCGCCTTGCAGCGGCTGAGCTCCTTAACGAGCTCAGAGGGGCTGAGCTCGGGATGGTCTGCCTCCTCGCCCTTGGCGGGGATTATTTCAAGATTTTCAACTTTAAGCATCTCCAGAAGCTCCCTGCGTCGGGGAGAGCCGGAGGCAAGTATGATGCGCATTTATTTTTTACCTCGCGTTTTTATTCAACGCCCCTGTAGTAAAGTCCTCTTGTGAGACCGTTGGGACGATAATCGCTGAGGCCAAGATAGCTCTTGGTCACCTGCAAAACCTCTCGGGGGCTTTCGGTGGTGAACATGAGTCTGGCAGCCCAGAGACCGCAAGAGAGAATATCATCTCTCTTATCGCCCAAAAACAGCTTATGGGCATTAAGTATCACATTTCTGCATCCAAATTCCCTCACAACGGGGAAAACAGAACCCATTCTGTCGGAAAGTGTTGCGCCGTTTTCGCAATTGCAGCTTCCTGCAGAGCATTTTATTATGCACTGGTCGCTGACCATAAGGGGCAGGCGGCCATATACGATAAGCTCGGTGTCCATACCCTTGACAAGGTCGCGCACCTGAGCCATACGCAGCTCGAAGGAGGCGGTGGCGGAACGGAGCCCTGCAGCGGCAAGGACGGTGAGGGTATGGCTGTTGAAAACATTCAGACCAAAATCGCCGCGGATTTCAAGACCGCACTGCTTTGCGAGAGCAATGTGACCCAAGTTGCCAAGCAAAACTTCCTTTATGCCCTTTTCGGGAAGCTTTTCAAGCTTCTCGCGGATAAGGGGGATTTCCGTGTCGGTGATAACTCGGGGGAGCACGGCGGCAATGTTGATGCCCTTTGCGAAGAAGGGAGCGAGGGCTTCAGTTTCATCCGCAACATCAAGGGGGATATAGAGATTTGCAATATCAAGCTCTGCAAGCTCGGGGGTGAGCTGCTCGGCCTTCATTATCTGAACATTGAAAACTGCGCTCTTGCTTCCAACGGCGGGAGGAGTTTTCGGCATGTTTCCGTAGCGACGCTGAGGAGGTGCGGCGCGCTTTTCCAGCATCTGACTTATGGCCTGGCGGCGCATATTGTTGATGGCGGCAGCGGAGAGGAATACGCCCTCGTCCAGCTGGCACATTGCGTTTTCGCAGCGGAAGGGAGTGCCGCCTGTTTTGTAAAGCTGGTCGCATACGGCGCGCTGGGTGAGGGCGGATTTTTCCGCTCTTGCAACGCGGGGACCGTCTATGACAACGCGGTTTCCGTCGCTGTCCTGAGCCAGCAGCTTGGCGTTGAGACCTGCTTTTATAATGGCGCAGAAGCTTATGCCAACGCGGCGTTCCTCGCCTGCGGCATAGCGGCGGCGGGTTTCGGTGAAGAGCTTGTTTACGCTCTTGTCGGAGTCGCCTCTTACGCCGAACATATCCTCTTTCTTTCCGGTGAGGTAGCCATCGGTGAAGCCCTCTCTGGAAAAGGCCATGGTGAGCTTTTCATAGTCCTCTTCGCTGGGGGATTTGCCCTCGCGGATGGCCTTTGAGTAAATTTCGGTAACAATGGCGGTGTATTCGGGGCGCTTCATTCTGCCCTCAATCTTGATGCAGGCAACGCCGGCCTTATCAAGAGCTTCAAGATAATCCACAAGGCAGTTATCTTTCAGACTCATGGGATAATCGCCCATGCGACGACCCATGCTGTACTGGAGACGGCAGGGCTGGGCGCACATTCCGCGGTTGCCGCTTCTGCGTCCTATGAGGGAGGACATGTAGCACTGTCCGCTGTGGCAGAAGCACAGTGCGCCATGGACAAAAACCTCAACCTCGATGGGAGAGCGGGAGGCGATGATGGCAATCTGATCCAATGTAAGCTCTCTTGCCAGAACAACGCGGGTGATGCCCATCTGAGCTGCGGCATAAACGCCTCCCAGATTATGAATGCTCATCTGGGTGCTGGCGTGAAGGGGCAGGTCGGGGCATACAGAGCGCAGCACCATGGCAACGCCAAGATCCTGAACTATTACCGCGTCAACACCTGCTTCGGAAACAAAGCGACCCAGCTTGGCAACGGTTTCCATCTCACGGTCTGAGGCCAGTGTGTTGAGAGTTACATACACCTTGCAGCCGCGTTCGCGGCAATATCTTACGGAATCGAGAAATTCCTGTTCTGTGAAATTTTTTGCGCCGCGTCTGGCGTTGAAGTCGCCAAGACCCAGATAAATGGCATTCGCTCCGCTTTGTACAGCGGCGATGACGGCCTCGGGGCTTCCGGCGGGAGAGAGAAGTTCAAGCATCTGTTTCTACCTCTATATCAATCAAGCTAAAAGACATACTTATCCAACATAATTCTAACGATGAATTATACCACATAATAAGCCCTTGATTCAAGTGCTATTTATATGGTATAATCCCTGAATAGATACAAAATAGGGGCATTATGCCCTGTTGCGAACAAGAGAGAAGGAGGGGAGACCTCTGGCAGAGAGAAATATTATAATCGGCGCCGATGCCGCCGAAGCGCTTTTGGAAAAAGGTGACGGACTTACCGCGCTTTTATATCTGCACCTTCGTGCAAGGGGAGAGTTTTCCCTTTCCGCTGCAGCAAAGCAGCTTCGCCGCAGCGAGGCGGAAATTTCCGCTGCCGCAGCAAGCTTGCGTGAAATGGGACTGCTCAGCGCGGAGAAGCCTCTTGTGAGCGAGGAAATGCCCGAATACTCCGCCGCGGACATTGTCAGCCGCGCAGGACGCGACAGCACTTTCGAAGGTCTTGTGGATGCGGTGCAGCATAGCTTGGGCAGACTCCTTTCCACACCCGACCTGAGAAGCCTTTTCGGAATTTATGACCATCTTGGCATGCCTGCGGAGGTTATCTATCTTCTGGTTGCCCACTGCATTGAAACTTACAGAGAGAGCCACGGCGAGGGAAGAATGCCCACTATGCGCTATATAGAAAAGGAAGCATGGTATTGGGCAAGCGAGGAGATTATGAGCCTTGAAAGTGCGGAAGAGCACATCAAGGGCGAGAAAGAGAAAAAAAGCAAGCTTTTCCGCGTAGCGGAGATGCTCCAGATAAAAGGAAGACAGCTGAGCCAGAGCGAGCAGCGCTACATAGAGTCCTGGCTGGAAATGGGCTTTGAGATCGAAGCAATTGCGCTGGCTTATGACCGCACCGTGCTGGGTACGGGCAAGCTGGCTTGGAGATATATGGACAAAATCCTCTCCTCCTGGCACGAAAAGGGACTCCATACCGAGGCGGAAGTTCTCTCGGGAGACCCCCGTCAGGCTAAAAAGCAGGAAAAAGCCCCCGAAAGCGACGACAAAGAGATTGAACATATGCGCAGAATGTATGCTCATATGAAGGGTAAGGAGAATTGAAATGGCCATTGACGGAAAACTCATGGCAAAGGCAAGAGACCGTATTGCCGAGATAAAAGCTAAAAACGAAGAGCTCAGCGAAGCCCGTCAGGAGGAGGTCTATTCCCGCCTGCCTGAGCTTAAGGACATGGATGCCCGACTGCGCGCCATTATGACTCAGATTATTTCCGCAAGCCTGAAGGGCGAGGCAGGAAAACGGGAGATAGCCGCTCTTGAAAAAGAGAGCCTGCTTCTTTGCGGAGACAAGGTTGAGGCTCTTGTGGCGGCAGGCTACAGCGCCGACTATCTTGACGGAGTTTATTACTGCACCAAATGCCACGACACGGGCTATGACCGCTTCGGCAATGCCTGCTCCTGCCTTGTGAAGCTTTATGAGGAGGAGAAAAGCGCTTATCTCAGCTCCATCCCCGGTCATGAGGGTGACTCCTTTGCGGCATTCAGCCTTGATTACTACACAGGCGCGGACAGAGAGGTTATGGAGATGAGCCTTAATTTCTGCAAGGAGTATGCCCTTTTCTTCGGCAAGAACTCTCCTAATCTGCTTTTCAGAGGAGGAACAGGTCTGGGCAAGACTTTCCTCAGCGGCTGCGTTGCAAAGGCCGTTTCCGACAAGGGCTTTTCCGTCACCTACGAAAGCGCGGGAGATGCTTTCGCCGCTTTCGAGGACAAGAAATTTTCCCGTGATGAGGAAACCTATTCTGCCGCCGCCGAGAGAGTGCGCCGCATACTGGACTGCGAATTGCTGATCCTCGACGATCTGGGCACAGAGATGAGAACAAACTTCACCCATAGCGCCCTTTACAACATAATCAACTCCCGCCTTGCGGCAGGAAAGAAGACCATAGTCAGCACAAATCTTTCCGCCGCCGAGATGGAAGAGCGCTATACTCCTCAGGTGGTGAGCCGCATAAACGGGGAATACGACACTGTTCCTTTCCGCGGTCGTGACATCCGACTCGTAAAAAAGGAGCAGCGCTATAGCTGAGCAGGTAGCTCAGGCTAAGGAGGAATAATCATGCAGCACGAGATAACAAAACGCATACCCCTTCTGGACGAAAAGGGAAATATACGCGAGCCGGGCTATGCCAAGAAGCTTCATTGGGCTTACCGCCGCAGCGACATTAAGGCAAATCCCCTCCGCATCAAGGAATGGGACTACTATCTCATCACCAACGGCCGTATCGGCCTTGCCCTCACCATAGCCGACAACAGCTATATGGGTCTGGACTCCATAAGCCTTCTGAACTTTGAAGAGGGTTGGGAAATCACCAAAAGCCCCATGCGCATCCTGCCCCTTGGCCGCACCCGCTTTCCCTCCACCAGTGAGAAGGGCGATGTGAGCATTGTGGGCAAGGATTATTCCATCCACTTCAAGCATATCGACGGCAAGAGAGTGCTTATAGCCCAGATGAAGAAATTCGGCGACGAGGGAAGCCTTATAGCAAAAGTTGAGCTTACGGATGAGCCTGAAGAGAGCATGGTAATTGCCACTCCCTTTGAGAAGGAAGGACATTTCTACTATAACCAGAAGATAAACTGCATGCGTGCCAAAGGCAGCGTTTGCTACGGCTTCGGCGGCAAAACCTATGAGTTCTCCGATGAGGATTCCTTTGCTGTTCTGGACTGGGGTCGCGGCGTATGGACTTACAAAAACACCTGGTACTGGGGATCCGCCAGCGGTCAGGTGGACGGCGTGCCCTTCGGCTTCAACATAGGATATGGCTTTGGCGACACCTCCGCCGCCACGGAAAATATGCTTTTCTATAATGGAAAAGCACATAAACTCAGCAATGTAAGCTTCAACATCCCCGAAAAAGAGGATGGAAGCGAGGATTATATGAACCCCTGGACCTTCACCAGTGACGACGGACGCTTCGAGATGGACTTCATCCCTGTCCTCGACCGCTACAGCGGCACCAGCGTTGTGGTGATTGAGTCCATTCAGCATCAGGTTTTCGGACGCTTCAGCGGCAAGGCTGTGCTGGATGACGGCACTGTCATAGAAATCAAGGACTTCTTCGGCTTCGCCGAGAAGGTAAAGAATAAGTGGTAAAGGAAACTTAATGAAGAGAAACGATTTAACTCAGGGCGCTGAATGGCGTGCCATACTGGGCTTTGCTCTGCCCATAATGCTTGGCAGCCTGCTCCAGCAGCTTTATTCCACGGTGGACGGCATCATTGTTGGCAACTTTGTCAACTCCTCCGCTCTTGCCGCCATGGGAAGCTGCATGACCTACACCTCCATGTTTGTATTTCTGGCAATGGGTGTGGCCAACGGCAGCGGCGTTGTTATAAGCCAGTATTTCGGCGCAAAGCGTTTTGGCGAAATGCGCCGCACAGCCTCCACAATTATGATAATGCTTATCGCTCTGGGTGCGTTTTTCACCGTTTTCTGCATTGTAACGGCAAGACCTGCCTCTAGATATCTTCTCAAAATAGAAGATGCGGAAATTTTGTCCTACAGCGTGACATATATTGCCATCTATTCCGCAGGTCTTATTTTCCAGTTTATTTATAATGCAGTTGCCGGCATACTCCGCAGCGTGGGCGACAGCAAGGCGGTGCTTTATTTCCTGCTGGTTGCAACTGTGCTGAATGTTGTGCTGGACCTGCTCTTCGTGGCGGTGTTGCCTTGGGGTGTTGCAGGCGCAGCTGCCGCAACCATCATCGCGCAGGCGGCCTGCATGGCGGTAAGCCTCCGCTATATGAACAAAAAGTATCCCGAATTCCGATTCAAGAAAAATGAGCTTGTTTTCGACAAAGAAAAGTTTGTCCTTTGCACGAAAATGGCTATCCCCGTAACCGTTCAGCATCTTGTAATCTCCTTCGGACATATCGCCCTCCAGCGCCTTGTAAACTCCTTCGGCGCCGTGACCATGGCGGCCTTCACCGTAGGCTCCCGCTATGACCACTATGCCTCCATCCCCATCATGGGCATCAATCAGGCAATGGGCGCATTTTCCGGACAGAACACCGGTGCAGGCAGATACGACAGAGTCAAGCGGGGCATTTTCAGCGCCCTTGCCATCGACCTTATAATGGTTATATTGATGTGCGTGCCCCTCTATCTTTTCGCCGCACCTCTCTCCCGTCTTTTCGGCGTCAGCGGCGAGGAAGTCAGCCAGTCGGTGCAGTATCTGCGCTATATTTGCCTTTGCTATCCTCTCTTCGCCCTCTATATCCCCTTCAGCGGAATGTTCCAGGGCTGCGGAGATCCCATGGCTGCAACGGCAGCATCCTGCATTGCCCTTGGCGTCAGAATCATTGCGGCCTACACCATGGTTTATGCCTTCAGCGTGGGCTATGAGGCCTGCTGGGAGAACCTTGTCTACGGCTGGAGCGCGGCGCTGATATTCGACCTTAGCTATTACGCCTCGGGACGCTGGAAAACGAAAAGCCTTATAAAGAAAAATCAAGAGGTTAAGATATGAAATATGACTTTTTTGCCTTCATCGGCAGAATGAAGTATATAGTCCGCTGGAGCCTTATGCGCAACAGCGAGCGGGAGAACATTCAGGAGCACAGCCATATGGTGGCGGTAATCGCCCATGCTCTGGGACTTATCCGCCGGGATATTTTCGGCAAGGAATGTGACCCCAATGAGCAGGCGGCAATTGCCCTTTTCCACGATGCGGGAGAGATTCTCACAGGCGACCTGCCCACCCCAATCAAATATCATAGCCGCAGAATCAAAAATGCCTATGACGAGGTTGAGGCTCTTGCTTGCTCCAAGCTTCTGGCAACTCTGCCTAAGGAGCTTCGCCCCTCTTATGCCGAGCTTTTTGCCGCTGCGGAGGATAAAGAGCGCTATGAACTTGTGAAGGCTGCCGACAAAATAAGCGCCTATATCAAGTGCGTTGAAGAGCGCAAGGCGGGCAACAGAGAGTTTGCCTCCGCTGAAAAAAGCACCCGCCGCGCGTTGGAGGAAAGCCCCCTGCCTGAGGTGCGCTATTTCATGGAGCATTTCATAGATAGCTTCGAAAAAAATCTTGATGAACTTGGAACAATAGAGGACTGAGAATATGATTCAAACTAAACTTGACAGAATTAATGAGCTTGCCCGTCTGAAAAAAGAGAGAGAACTCACCGCCGAGGAACTTGCCGAGCAGGCAAAGCTCCGCAAAGAATATATAGAGGAGTGGCGCGCAAGCACCATCGCCCTGCTTGAGAACACCTATGTGGTGGACGAAAAGGGCAACAAAGCCCCTCTGGCAAGAAAGAACGTTAAAAAAAGCTGAGAAAAAGCACCGCTTTCAGGCGGTGCTTTTTTGTTTGAAGGCTTTGAACGGGGCGATGGCCTCAGCCGCACCGATAGCAACACCTCATCCGTCTCCTTCGGAGACACCTTCCCCTCAAGGGGAAGGCTTTAAAACCTCTCCGACACGGCTTGCGCCGTGCCACCTCCCCTGGTAGGGGAGGCTTTGATGGGTGGGGCGATGCCTCAACCGCGCTACCTCTACGGGGGGTAAAACATAACGAGGTAAAATCCCTGTGGCGCCGAACAGGCGGCATGACGCAGCAGCGTCCTGAGCGGAAGTCGAGGGATATACACTAAGGTTTAGGTTTTGATTATGTGGCACAACAGTTTTCCTTTTGCCGCAGTTAGGGAGTTTCCAAAGAGGGGCTTTCTGCGCCCCTCTTTGGTGGACTTTTCTTTCCATATTCTTTTCGGCCACGCGAAAAGAATATGGCCGTCGGAGACATATACGCTCCAAACAACTTCCCTCCTCGCAGCGTAGCTGCTGCGGTCGATGGCTAAAAATGTGCCACCGGCACATTTTCTTAACGCCCCGACGTCGGAGACAATGCAATCCCTCCGTCTTTTGCCTGCGGCAAAATCCACCTCCCTTTGCAAGGGAGGCTTTAAGCAGTGCGGTGGTCGCGCCCTACGAATATCGAGGGAGTAGCTCAGGCTATTTTGTGATTGCAAAAAACACGGCATAATGATATAGTAAATCAGTTATTAAAAATCTCCGCGGCGGCCAGCCGCGGGAAAAGGAGTAATATAGATATGAAAAACAGCGAAAAGACAATGGATAAGATCGTAGCCCTTTGCAAAAACCGCGGCTTCATCTTCGCAGGCAGCGAAATCTACGGCGGCCTCGCAAACACTTGGGACTACGGCCCCCTTGGCGTTGAGCTCAAGAACAACGTTAAGAAGGCATGGTGGAAGAAGTTCGTTCAGGAAAACCGCTATAACGTGGGTCTGGACGCAGCTATCCTCATGAATCCTCAGACTTGGGTTGCTTCCGGCCATGTTGGCGGCTTCAGCGATCCTCTCATGGACTGCAAAGAGTGCCACGAGCGCTTCCGTGCAGACAAGGTTATCGAGGATTGGTGCGCAGAGAACAATTTCGAACTGGGCCACAGTGTCGACGCCATGACTCAGGCACAGATGAAGGAATTTGTTGAAGAGCACAACATCGTTTGCCCCACCTGCGGCAAGCATAACTGGACCGATATTCGCCAGTTCAACCTGATGTTCAAGACCTTCCAGGGCGTTACCGAGGACGCAAAGAACACCGTTTATCTCCGTCCCGAAACCGCACAGGGCATCTTTGTCAACTTCCAGAATATTCAGCGCAGCACCCGTCGCAAGCTCCCCTTCGGCGTTTGCCAGATCGGCAAGAGCTTCCGCAACGAAATCACCCCCGGCAACTTCACCTTCCGCACCCGCGAGTTCGAGCAGATGGAGCTTGAGTTCTTCTGCCAGCCCGGCACCGAGCTTGAATGGTTCAAGTATTGGAAGGAATTCTGCCACCAGTGGCTCCTCAACCTTGGCATCAAGGAAGAGAACCTCCGCCTCCGTGACCACGATCCCGAGGAGCTGAGCCACTACTCCAACGCCACCACCGACTTTGAGTTTGCCTTCCCCTTCACCGAGTGGGGCGAACTTTGGGGCGTTGCAAGCCGCACCAACTTTGACCTGACTGCTCACCAGACCACCTCCGGTCAGGACATGACCTACTATGATCAGGAAAAGAACGAGCACTACATCCCCTATGTCATCGAGCCCAGCCTTGGCGCAGACCGCGTAACTCTCGCTTTCCTTGTTGAAGCTTATGACGAAGAGGTTGTCGGCACCGATAAGAAGGGCAAGGACGATGTCCGCACCGTTCTGCACCTCCATCCCGCTCTTGCTCCCTTCAAGTGCGCCATCCTGCCCCTGAGCAAGAAGGATGTCCTCACCGGCCCCGCTATGGAGCTTTATGAGGAGCTGAGCAAGGAATTCATGTGCGATTATGACGAGACCGGTTCTATCGGCAAGCGTTATCGCCGCGAGGACGAAATCGGCACTCCCTTCTGCGTCACCTTCGACTTCAATACCGTTGGCACCGAGACCGACGAGGCTGACGGCTGCGTAACCGTCCGCGAGCGCGACAGCATGGAGCAGGTCCGCATCCCCATCTCTGAGGTCAAGGACTACATCGCTCAGCGCATCAAGTATTAATTTCCCACCACG
This sequence comes from Oscillospiraceae bacterium, assembly GCA_045631645.1. Classification (GTDB taxonomy): domain Bacteria; phylum Bacillota; class Clostridia; order Oscillospirales; family Oscillospiraceae; genus SIG459. Next base: position 23,849 of record JAZQVC010000014.1, on the reverse strand, counting down.
GTTTTTGTCATGGAAATTGAAAAACTTCCCGAACACCGCGAGGAGAAAAAGAGCGAACAAAGCGGACAGTGGCTTTGGAAAAATCTGAAGCCCTTCGGCTGCATACTCTGCCTTGTGATAATGGTGCTCACTATTGTCATTTGCCTTACCTCGGGCAGAGACCCGATCCCCGGCTATGAAAGCCCTATGGAGACGGAATATTATTCCCAAAATCCTGAGGCACTTGCCGCTGAGCTTGAGGAAAATGTTTTTCCTCAGCTTGAAGGTGTGCTTGGCTGGGAAATAGAAGAGGGCAAATTGCTTGTCACCATTGCGGAGGATAACTTTGCAGCAAGCCGCAGCGCTCTGCTTCGATATTTTGATGCCGAACTTTTTGAGTTCATAATGGAATAAGTAATGCAGGCACAGTGGGTTTCCGCTGTGCCTGTTTTTTGTGCCCAGACAGGGGGAATTGGCCTCCCTTGCAAAGGGAGGTGGATTTTGCCGCAGGCAAAAGACGGAGGGATTGTTGTCTCCGACGTCGGGGCGTTAAGAAAATATGCCGGTGGCATATTTTTAGCCACCGACCGCAGCGGCTATGCCGCGAGGAGGGAAGTTGCTGGAGCGTAATTGTCTCCGACGGCCATATTCTTTTTGTGCCAGCAAAAAGAATATGGAAAGAAAAACAGGCCAAAGAGGGGGCGAGGAAAGCCCCCTCTTTGGAAACTCCCCAAGTGCGGAGATGGGAAATGGCGCTGTGCCACATAATCAAAGTCCAAACCTTAGTGTGCATGCCTCGATTTCCGCTCAGGACGCTGCTGCCTCGAGGCGCCTGCTCGGCGCCACGGAGATTACGCCTCGTTCTGTTTTTCGGCGCATCTCTCCCTCCGTCTTCGCCTGGCACAAAAAGCCGTCTTGCCAAAGACGGTAGTGTATATTAAAATAAAAGCGAAGAAGTTTTCAGAAAAGGATGTGGACAAATGGACATCCAGCATCTTAAATATGCAATAGAAATTGAACGAAGCCGCTCCATTTCCAAGGCGGCGGAGAAGCTTTATGTGAGCCAGCCCTTCCTCAGCAAAGCTGTCAAGGAGCTTGAAGCCGACATAGGCATTGACATATTCAACCGCACAAGCCGAGGTGTTGTGCCCACCAAAAAGGGCGAGGAGTTTCTTGCCCGCGCCAAGGATATTATTTCAGAGATTGAATCTTTGGAAAACCGCTTCCGCACAAGCTCTTCCGAATCCGTCAGCGTGGAAATAAGCGTGCCCATCGCCTGCTATATCTCCCATGCCTTCGTGGATTTCATTCAGGAACTTGAGGGCGGTCAGCCTCTGAAGGTAAACTACCGCGAGACCAACACCATGAGCACCATCCATCATGTTGAAGCCCGCGACTATAATATCGGCATTGTCCGCTACCAGACATCTTTCGAGGAATACTACCTCCGCTATATCGAGAGCAAGGATCTGGTTGCCGAGCCCATATGGAAGTTCAACTACCACCTTGTTATGAGCAAGGCGAACCCCCTCGCCAACAAGGAGCATATTACCACCGATGACCTTCAGGGACTTATCGAAATAAGCCACGGCGACCCCACCATTCCCTCCCTCTCTGCAAGCATGCTCACCGAGCTGCGCAGCAAGGTTTCAAACCGCCGCGAGATAGTTGTCTATGAGCGCCAGAGCCAGTTTGAGCTTCTCTGCGCCATGCCGGAAACCTATATGTGGGCGTCTCCCACACCTCCCGGAGTTTTCGAGACCTATCCTCTCACCGAGAAAAACTGCGATTTCCCCGATAACGAATATAAGGATCTGCTTATCTACCGCAAAGGCTACCGCCTCAGCGAGGCAGAAAAATTATTCGTACGCAAGGTTCACGAAATGGTAGAGTCTCTTCGCTAGAGCACATATAGTCCTTGCTATAACGACAGATATATATAAAACGCGTATATATGCCCAATTTATCGATGTGAAAGGGTGTATATACGCGTTTTTGCGCTTTAGCCATAACTGCACAGAATAGCTCTATGCTAATTTTATCTCTTCAAATAATATCAAACGTCTGATACAATTTCCTCGGAAAATGGTAATAATAGTAATAGTATCCGCCTTGAAAGGCAGAAAGGGATAAAATATGGAATTTACTAAAGGCGTATGGAACGAAGAAATCAACGTTCGCGATTTTATTCAGAATAACTACACCCCCTATGACGGCGACGAGAGCTTCCTTGCTTCTCCCACCGCTCGCACCAAGCAGCTTTGGGATGAACTGTGCGTACTGCTCGAAGCTGAGCGCAAGGCTCCCGGCCGCGTTCTCGATGCAGACACCAAGGTTATCTCCAGCATAACCGCCCACGCTGCAGGCTATATCAACAAGGATCTTGAGGTTATCGTAGGTCTCCAGACCGAAAAGCCCCTCAAGCGCGCCATCATGCCCTTCGGCGGCGTACGCATGGTTGAGCAGAGCCTTGAAGAGCACGGCTACCACATGGATCCCGAAGTTAAGAAGATCTTCAAGTATCGCCACAGCCACAACGAGCAGGTTTTCGCTATCTACACCCCTGACATCCGCGCAGCCAGAAGCGCAAAGCTTCTCACCGGTCTGCCCGATGCTTACGGCCGCGGCCGCATCATCGGCGACTATCGCCGCGTTGCTCTTTACGGTGTTGACTACCTCATTCAGGAGAAGAAGGCTGCAAAGGATCGCTATGACTCCGCCGAACTCACCGAGGAGCTTCTCCGCAAGCGCGAGGAAATCAGCGAGCACATCGACGCCCTCAATGAGCTGAAAGAAATGGGCGCTATCTACGGCTTCGACATCAGCCGTCCCGCACGCGACACCAAGGAAGCCATTCAGTGGACTTATCTTGGCTACCTTGCCGCTGTTAAGGAACAGAACGGCGCTGCAATGAGCCTTGGCCGCACCAGCACCTTCCTTGACATCTATGCCGAGCGCGACCTTGCTGAAGGCCGCTATACCGAGGAAGAGATTCAGGAAATGGTTGACCATTTCATCATGAAGCTGCGTATTGTCCGCTTCCTCCGCATTCTGGACTATGATGATATCTTCGCGGGCGACCCCGTCTGGGTCACCGAGTCCATCGGCGGTATGGGTCTGGACGGCCGCCACATGGTCACCAAGATGAGCTACCGCTTCCTCCACACCCTCGTGAACCTCGGACCTGCTCCCGAGCCCAACCTCACTGTTCTCTGGTCTCCCGCACTTCCCGAAAACTTCAAGAAGTACGCAACCAACATCTCCATCCAGACCAGCTCCATCCAGTATGAGAACGACGACCTTATGCGTGCCGACCTGGGTGATGACTACGGCATCGCCTGCTGCGTCAGCCCCATGCGCATAGGCAAGCAGATGCAGTTCTTCGGCGCCCGTGCAAACCTGGCAAAGGCTCTCCTTTACGCCATCAACGGCGGCGTTGACGAGCGCAGCGGCAAGCAGATTGGCCCTAAGACCGAGCCTATCACCAGTGAATATCTGGACTATGAAGAGGTTATGGCCAAGTTCACCGACATGGCAAAGTATCTTGCCAATGTCTACACCAAGGCTCTCTACATGATCCACTATATCCACGATAAGTATAACTATGAGCGCATTGAGATGGCTCTCATGGACGAGGAAATCAAGCGCACCACCGCCTGCGGCATTGCCGGTCTCAGCGTTGTTGCCGACTCCCTCTCCGCTATCAAGTATGCAAAGGTAAAGCCCATCCGCAACGAGCAGGGCATTGCAGTTGACTTCCGCATCGAGGGCGACTTCCCCAAGTACGGCAACAACGACGAGCGCGTTGACTCCATCGCCGTGGATGTCACCCGCATGTTTATGAACTTCATCCGCGAGAACAAGATGTACCGCGATTCCATCGCAACCCAGTCTGTTCTCACCATCACCTCCAACGTTGAGTACGGCAAGAACACCGGCACCACTCCCGACGGCCGTCAGGCAGGTGTTCCTCTGGCACCTGGCGCAAACCCCATGCACGGACGCGACACCAACGGCGCTCTGGCTTCCCTCCTCTCCGTTTCCAAGATTCCCTTCGAGGATTGCGAGGACGGCATCAGCTACACCTTCTCCATGGCTCCTTCCGCTCTGGGTAAGGAAGATTCCGACCGCAGCCAGAACCTCATCACCCTCATTGATGCCTACATGGAGGCAACCGGTCAGCACGTCAACATCAACGTTCTCAACCGTGAAACCCTCATCGATGCAATGAAGCATCCCGAGAAGTATCCCCAGCTGACCATCCGCGTCAGCGGCTACGCTGTTAACTTCATCAAGCTCAGCCGCGAGCAGCAGCTTGATGTTATCTCCCGCACCTTCCACGAGAAGATGTAAAAAAACCGCGAGGAAATGAGTATGGCAATCGGAAGAGTTCATTCCTACGAGACCTTCGGCGCTGTGGACGGCCCCGGCATCCGCTTCATCGTGTTTCTGCAGGGCTGTCCTCTCCGCTGCCTTTACTGCCATAATCCCGACTCCTGGGATCCCTCGGACGGCACTGAAGCCACGGTCGAGGAGATAGTGGAAAAGGTGATGGCCTATAAGGGCTTTTACAAAAACGGCGGAGGGGTTACCTTCTCCGGCGGAGAGCCCATGATGCAGCATGAGTTTGTGTATGAAGTTATCTGTGCTCTCAAGGAGCGAGGCATCCACACTGCTATTGATACCAGCGGCATCATTCCTCTTTCTGTCTGCAAAAAGACCGTTGATGCTGCGGATATGCTCCTTCTGGACATCAAGAGCTTTGATGAAGCTCTTTCACGCCGCATAACAGGCAGCGAAGTTTGCCTGCAGCGGGAAAAGGAGCTTCTCGATTACTGCGAGGCGCAGGGCAAGCGAGTTTGGATCCGCCATGTTGTTGTCCCCGGACTCACCATGCAAGAGGATAAAATTCGAGATCTTGCACAGTTTCTTTCCCAATATAAGTGCATCGAGCGCATCGAGCCGCTGCCCTTCCATAAGCTGGGCGAGCATAAGTGGGAGAAAGGCTGCTACCAGCTTTCTGACACGGAAGCCCCCACCAAGGCAGAGATGGACAAAGTGGACGCAATTTTGAAAAAGGTATAAATAAAAAAGTCATAGCAGGTTTCTGCTATGACTTTTTTATTTTTCCAGTGAGAGGGAGAGCTTTCGGCGGGAGTAAACCCCCGCCCTACGACGTTATTGGAGTGCATCGACCACATTGTAGGGAACGGTTTTGACCGTTCCACCAAACATAACGAGGTACCATCCCAGTGGCGCCGAGCAGGCGCCTCTACGCAGCAGTGTCCCGAGCGGAAAACGAGGGATGCACACTAAGGTTTAGGCGCTTGTTATGTGGCACAAAGCTGTTTCACCATTTGCACCGAGGGAGTTTCCAAAGGGGGGCATTGGGAGCCCCTCTTTGGTGGACTTTTCTTTCCATATTCTTTTCGGCCACACGAAAAGAATATGGCTGTCGGAGACAACAATTCCTCCGCCTCACGTTCGTTCGGCACCTCCCTTTACACAAGGGAGGCTTTAAAGGTGCGCGCAATAAAAAAACGAGCCGCATCAATTGATGCGGCTCGTGGAGTTTTACTTGGCGTATTCGATAGCCTTGGTCTCGCGAAGGACATGAACCTTGATCTGACCGGGATAGGTGAGTTCCTCCTCGATCTTCTTGGGAATGTCTCTTGCAAGGAGCACCATCTGGTCCTCGCCCACTTCCTCGGGCTTGACCATGACGCGGATTTCGCGGCCTGCCTGAATTGCATAGGTGCTTTCGATGCCGGGGAAGGACTTGGAAACTTCCTCAAGCTTTTCAAGGCGCTTGACATAGTTTTCGATGTTCTCGCGGCGAGCACCGGGACGGGCGGCGGAGATTGCGTCTGCCGCCTGAACGATGCAGGCGATTATGCTGTGAGGCTCCACATCGCCGTGGTGGGCGTGGATAGCGTGGATAACCTCTTCGCTCTCTTTATACTTGCGGGCAATGTCAACACCGATGGTGACGTGGCTGCCCTCAACCTCGTGGTCAATGCTCTTGCCAAGGTCGTGGAGAAGACCTGCGCGCTTGGCAGTGGCAACGTCAACACCCAGCTCGCTGGCGAGAAGACCCGCAATGTGGGCAACTTCCATGGAGTGGTTGAGAACGTTCTGACCGTAGCTGGTGCGGTATTTCTGACGGCCGATGAGTCTGATAAGGTCGGGGTGGAGACCCTGAACATTGGTCTCGAACACGGCGCGTTCGCCTTCGGCCTTGATGGTTGCGTTAACTTCTCTCTGCGCCTTTGCAACCATTTCCTCAATGCGGGCGGGATGGATGCGTCCGTCGGCAATGAGCTTTTCAAGAGCCATGCGGGCGATTTCGCGGCGCACGGGATCAAAGCTGGAAACGGTGATGGCTTCGGGAGTGTCATCAATGATGAGGTCGCAGCCGGTGAGGGTTTCGATGCTGCGGATGTTGCGGCCTTCGCGTCCGATAATGCGGCCCTTCATCTCGTCGTTGGGGAGGGGTACGACGGATACGGTGATCTCGCTGGCGTGGTCGGCGGCGCAGCGCTGGATAGCTATAGAGATAAGCTCGCGGGCATGGTTGTCCGCCTCTTCCTTATAGCGTGCCTCAATCTCCTTCACCTTGACGGCCATCTCGTGGGTAACTTCCGCTTCGATGGTGGAGATAAGGTAGGCCTTGGCCTCTTCTACGGTGTAGCCGGAGATGCGCTCGAGCATCTCAAGCTGGCTCTTTTTGATGGTTTTAATCTCTTCCTGCTGAGCTTCAACTTCAGCAATCTTGCGGCTGAGATTTTCGGTCTTGCGTTCAAAGTTATCCATCTTCTTGTCAAGGTTTTCTTCCTTCTGCTGAAGACGGCGTTCCTGCTTCTGCAGGTCTGCGCGACGCTCTTTCACTTCGCGCTCGTACTCGGTACGACTTCTGTGTATTTCTTCCTTTGCCTCGAGGAGCGCTTCACGCTTTTTGCTTTCTGCGCTCTTTATGGACTCATTGATTATTCTGCGGGCTTCTTCCTCGGCGCTGGAAATCTCACGCTCGGAGACTTTTTTGCGGTAGAGTATGCCCAGAAGGAACATCAAGATTGCAACTATAACAAGCACTATAACGGTGCCGATAATCCATACTAAGTTTGGCATAGTAAAGTAAACACACCTCCATTCTTTAAGAATTTTGCGGTGGGTTTTTGTTTTATGCTTTTTTTCTCAGGGATAAGCTCCAAAAGGGGCGGAGTTCATCTAATTAAAACAGGCCATAAAACGAACCTGAAAGGATCAAATTACGAGTTGAGCAGAGGAAAAGGACTCTTTCTCCCCAAAGAGTATCTTCCTCCACCGATATATTCTATTACCAAAGTGTTATTATGTCAAGGAAAAAGACCCTCACATTTTTCCGAAAAATGGAAAAGGACACAGACAAAAGTCTGTGTCCTTTGAAAACAATTGGAATGAACTTATGCAGCCTGAGTGTCCTTGTTGGCGGTGACACCCTTGATAACAAGCAGCGTTACAACGGTGAGAACAGCGCCGATTGCAAGGCAGATCCAGGGATTCTGGACAAAGCCTGCGATTATGTAGTTCACGAAGCAGATGCCCGCAACGGTGAGTGCATAGGGCAGCTGGGTGGAAACATGGGTCACATGATCGCACTGAGCGCCGGCGGAGGACATGATGGTGGTGTCGGAGATGGGGGAGCAGTGGTCGCCGCATACAGCACCGGCAAGGCAAGCGGAGATGCCGATATAGAGCATCTCGCTGTCAGCGGGATACATGGCAACAACGATGGGGATGAGGATACCGAAAGTACCCCAGGAGGTACCGGTGGAGAATGCAAGAGCGACGCCGACAACGAAGATAACTGCGGGCAGCAGAGCGGCGAGACCGGCGCTGGCGCTTTCCATGAGAGCACCAACATACTCAGCAGCGCCCAGAAGACCGGTAACATTCTTCAGGGTGAGAGCGAAGGTGAGGATGATCATTGCGGGAACCATGGAGATGAAGCCCTTGGGCAGGCATTCCATGCACTTGCGGAAGGAGAGAACTCTGCGGCAGCAGAAGTAGATGATGGTGATGATGAGAGCGATGATAGCACCCCAGCTGAGACCGACGCTGGCATCGGTATTGCCGAAGGCTCCGATGAAGTCGCCAGCGCAGTCAGTGCCGCCCCAAAGGTCGGTGCCGAAGAAGCCGCCGATGTAGACCATACCCAGAACGCAGGTGACGATGAGGATGATGGTGGGGAGGATGAGGTCGATAACGCGGCCCTTGGGGTTAGCTTCGACAGCTTCATTCTCGCCGGTGACGCCCAGATCACCGTTGACCATAGCGTTGAGCTCCTGCAGCTTCATGGGACCGAAGTCGAACTTCAGAACAACGAGAGCAATGACGAAGACGAAGGTGAGCAGGGAGTAGAAGTTATAGGGAATTGCGCGGATGAAAAGCTGAATGCCGGTGATACCTGCGTTAAGGTCGGCAGCGGTGGAAGAAACGGCTGCGGCCCAGGAGGAGATGGGGGCGATCATGCAGATGGGAGCAGCGGTGGCGTCGATGAGGTAAGCCAGCTTGCTGCGGGAGATGCGGTGGGTGTCGGTGAGGGGGCGCATGACGGAGCCCACGGTGAGGCAGTTGAAATAGTCATCGATGAAGATGAGAACGCCAAGAACGAAGGTGGCGATCATAGCGCCGCCGCGGCTCTTGATGTGGGTGGTTGCCCAACGGCCGAAGGCAGCGGAGCCGCCGGCTGCGTTGATGAGGGCTACCATGGTGCCCAGGAGCACCAGGAAGAGGAAAATGCCGGCGTTCCATGCGTCTGCCATTGCAGCAAGGAAACCTTCGTTAAGAACGGTGTCCAGAGTGGCAACGGGAGAGAATCCGGTGTAGAACAGAGCGCCAACAACAATACCGATAAAGAGGGAGGAATAAGCCTCCTTGGTGATAAGAGCCAGAACAATGGCTACGATGGGGGGGACAAGAGCCCAGAATGTGCCGATCATAGGATCAACCTCCAAAAAAGAAAAATAGTCATGAACACAGCAGATACTGTTTCATGACCAAAAACTCCTATTGGGGGCTTAAATCCATGACAGCTCTCCGCAAAAATTCTCTTGCGACAGTTCGGGGGATGTTCTCCCTGCGAACCAGGCATCTTCCTCAGGAAAGAGAAGACCCTTCGGCGGTAAACCCTTTTGCTCCGACCGTTTCCTGTGGTCTTGAATGGAGCTACTGATGTTCCCCGCGCCTCTATCACGCTATGTTCAGTTTATGCGGCTATTATAAACGATTATTACGGTTTGTCAAGAAAAACTTTTCCCAATTAAATCAAAAAACAAAAAGGCGGAGGATTTTCCTCCGCCTTTTATAATTATTGGGATATGTAAGCGCTTACAGCTCCAGATTCTTGCCGTCGGTATCGAAGAGATGGCAGACGTTGCCGCCGAAGTCGAACTTAACTTCCTCGCCGTGCTTGAAGCCGAAGATGCCGCGGTCGGCCATCTTCATGGTGGAAACGATGATAACAACATCCTTGCCGTAGGCATTGGTGTGGAGATGGATCTCGCTGCCCATCATTTCGCTTACGTCAACGGTAGCGGTGTTGCAGTTGACGCCGCTGTCGCTGAGACGGATATGGTTGGGACGAACACCGAGGATGATATCCTGATCCTCTACGCCCTTGGCGCGGAGCTTCTCCTGCTTCTCGGCGCTGATTTCAACTTTCATCTCGCCGTAGTTTACGAAGTAGCTGCCGTTTTCCTTATAGAGCTTTGCGTCGAAGAAGTTCATCTGGGGCATGCCGATGAAGCCTGCAACGAAGAGGTTTGCGGGATGGTCATAGACCTCCTGAGGAGTGCCGATCTGCTGGATGAAACCGTCGCGCATAATGACGATGCGGTCGCCCAGAGTCATAGCCTCGGTCTGGTCGTGGGTAACATATATAAAGGTGGTGTTGATCTGCTGGCGGAGCTTGATGATCTCTGCGCGCATCTGGTTACGGAGCTTTGCGTCCAGGTTGGAAAGGGGCTCGTCCATCAGCAGGACCTTGGGCTCACGAACGATGGCGCGGCCGATGGCAACACGCTGGCGCTGACCGCCGGAGAGAGCCTTGGGCTTGCGCTCCAGATACTGGGTGATGTCCAGAGTCTCGGCAGCGGCGCGTACGCGCTGGTCGATCTCTTCCTTGCTCATCTTGCGCAGCTTGAGGGGGAAGGCCATGTTCTCATAAACACTCATGTGGGGGTAAAGTGCGTAGCTCTGGAAGACCATTGCGATGTCGCGGTCCTTGGGCTCAACATCGTTGACAAGACGGTCGCCGATATAAAGCTCGCCTTCGCTGATCTCTTCAAGACCTGCGATCATGCGGAGAGTGGTGGACTTACCGCAGCCGGAAGGTCCGACAAGAACGATAAACTCGTTGTCTGCGATCTCCAGATTGAATTCCTGAACGGCGACAACGCCCTTATCGGTGATCTGAAGATTGACTTTTTCCTCGTTGGGGTCAACGTGAGCTTCCTTCTTGGTCTTCTTCTTTTTCTCGCCAGAGTTGGGGTAGATTTTCTTTACGTTTTTCAGGGTCAAACTTGCCATAGTTACCGGCTATGACGCAAAGGCCTCCGCCTACATGCGCCTCGTCCCCGAAGAGCGAAACTCCGTGGGACATTACGGCAGGTCTCCACACTGCCGCACCGCAAGCCGCTGCGGTTAGCTTTTTCCTCCTTGTATCGTCTCCGGCATTTATATTAATGGAGTAAACGGCGGAGCGACGAATTTGGCGTGCATTCAACATACACGAAGTAATTATATGACATTTTTCCGCGCCGCACAAGACCCTTTTTTGCCTTCTCTTTGATTTTTTGCCCCCTTTATGCATTCTGCGCAGTGTCCTCCCGACAAGGACAGAAGCGGTCAAAATCGACCCTCTCCGCCTTTTGCCATTTGCTCCGGTAAAGCGTGTAGAAACAGCTCGGTTGAATTCGAGCGATTTCCGCGTTTTTCGCCCTTTGGCTTGCTCTGTAAGCATTTTGAAAACGTAACATTTTGTTAATATTTCACAAAAAGATATACATAGGGCGCCAATCATTGACTTTAATACAGGAATGAAGTATATTTAATAGGTAAATATGGAAGCTTATCAGCGCTTTCATAAACGAAAAAATTAGGAGGACAATCCAATGAATGTTAAAAAGCTCATCGCGCTCATTCTTGTCGTTGTTATGCTCGCTGCTATGTTCGTAGGCTGCGGCAAGGATGACAAGGTAACTCTCGACGTCGTTGTTGCTGAGTACGGCCCCAACACCGCCGCATGGTGGAAGCAGTTTGAGGCTGATTTCGAAGCTGCCAACGAGGGCATCGACCTTCTCATCGACGTTGTTTCCTGGAACGACATCACCGCTAAGGTTCAGACTCTCATTGCAAACAACAATGCTCCCGACATCCTGAACATCGACTCTTTCGCCGATTATCAGGCTGCTGGCCTTCTCCTCCCCGCTCAGTCTTACGTTTCTGAGACCACCTATGCAAAGTTCTATCAGTCCTTCCTGGACCAGAGCGTTGTTGACGGCACCGTTTGGGCTGTTCCCGACCTCGCTTCTTGCCGCGCTATGTACTACAACAAGGACATCCTTGATGCAGCTGGTGTTGCAGTTCCCACCACCTTCGAAGAGCTCCGCGCAGCTTGCGAAGCTATCAAGGCTTATGATCCCAGCATCTATCCCTGGGGCGTTGACATGACCGGCGACGAAGGCCAGGCTTGCTTCGCTTACTACATCTGGAACAACGGCGGCGACTTCACCGACGCTGAAGGCAACTGGACCCTCAACAACCCCAAGAACGTTGAAGCTATCGAGTTCATCGTTGGCATGGTTAAGGACGGCCTCACCAACTCTGACCCCGCAACCGAGACCCGTTATATCAACCAGGATATGTTTGGCGCTGGCCAGGTCGCTATGATGATCGGACCCAACTCCATCCCCACCTACATCGCTGACGGCGGCTACTCCATCAACTGGGGTGTTGCTGGTATCCCCTCTTCCACCGGCAACTCCATCGCTCACGGCGTTATGGACCGTTTCATGACCTTCGACAACGGCTACTCTGAGGAAGAGATGGCAGCTATCACCACCTTCTATGATTTCTTCTATGAGGATACTCGTTATTCTGAGTGGGTTCTGATGGAAGGCTTCCTGCCCGCAACCAGCGCTGGTGGCGAGGCTATGGCTGCTGCTGACCCCGCAAACGCAGCATGGATCGAGATCGTTGGCACCGCTAAGTTCTATCCCCAGTCCAAGGCTGAGTGGGCAGACGTTAAGACCGGTGTTATCGAGGTTGAGCAGCAGGCTCTCCTGGGCGGCGACGTTCAGGCCCTCCTCGACGCTCTCCAGAGCGAAATCGCTGGCTAATTCCATTTAGTCCAACGCATCGCATTAAATATTAGTTGCAGCAGATGGGCCGGGTCTTAATGGCCCGGCCCATTTTGTCAGCCGCTTTCAAAGTGCGCCGGCAGGCTGCCCACGCATTTTGAAAGCGGCTGTCAGGCAGACAGCCGCCACAGTACTTTTTAAGTCTGCTCCAAAAAAATAGGAGGTTGCTACCGTTGAGTACAAAAACTCTTGAGAAAACGTCCGCCAGAGAGCTGGACCCCAAGAAGCTGGCCGCAAGAAAGCGCCGCTATCGTAAGGCTGAGCCCTATATCTGGATAGCTCCCAGCCTTATCCTCATGTGCTTATTCATCGTTGTTCCCATCGTATGTGTTTTCGCCACCGCTTTCGGTAAGGTCGACAGATTCGGCAGAATCAGCGGATTCGGCGGATTTGAAAACTTCGCCAATGTTCTGGACAACCCCGAGGTAGGCCGCGTGTTCATCAACACCATAGTATGGACCGTGCTCGTCGTTGTCATCAGTACCGTTCTGGGCTTTATTCTGGCTCTGCTCCTTAACAATGAGTTCAAGGGCCGCAAGATCGCCCGTGCAATCGTTGTCTTCCCCTGGGCTACCACTCTGGTCGTTCAGGCCAGCGTATGGAGCTTCATTATCAATAAGGACTTCGGTGCTCTGAACACTCTGCTGAAAACCCTGGGCATTATTACCACCAACATTGACTGGACTCCCACTCCCGAAGCCTTCTTCGCCTGGGAGATCGCCTGCGGTATTTTCGTTACCATCCCCTTCGTTTGCTTCACCGTTCTCTCCGGTCTTCAGAGCATAGACTCCAGCCTTTATGAGGCTGCCACCGTTGACGGAGCCGGCTACTGGAGCAAGCTTTTCAAGATCACCGTTCCTCTTGTAAAGCCCAGCCTTACCGTTTCCACCGTTCTGAACATCATCTACGTTTTCAACTCCTTCCCCATCGTCTGGACTATGACCAAGGGCGACCCGGCATATATGACGGACACCCTGGTTACTTACCTGTATAAACTCAACTTCGCAAACTTCAAGCCCGGTGAGGCGGCGGCAATCTCCGTTATAGGCTTTGTAATACTCCTTGCCTGCGCCAGCCTCTATATGATTTCCACCCTGAAGAAAGGAGATGAATGATTATGACAGGCACTCTCCTTAACCCCAAGGTAAAAAGACTTCTTTTGAAGTTCGTTCTCTACATAGTTGTTATTGACATCTGCATCCTCATTCTCTATCCCTACTTCGTAATGTTCTGCACCGCTTTGAAGAGCCGTGCCGAAATATTCGCAAAAGAGGGTACTGTATTGCCCATTGATGTTCTTTGGCAGAACTTTGTTGACATCTGGGTAAAAGCTCCCATCGGCAGAAACCTGTTCAACTCCCTCATCGTTGCCGGCGGCAGCACCGTTATCGCCGTTGTCTGCGGCATCCCCGCAGCCTATGCCCTGAGCCGTATGAAGTTCAAGGGACAGACCGCTTTCCTGGGCTTTATCATCATTTCCCAGATGTTTGCCCCCGTTGTTCTCCTCATCGGCATCTACAAGATCCTTGCGGCGTTCCACCTCACCAACAGCCTCTTCGGCCTCATCTGCATCAATGCGGCATTTAACCAGGCCTTCACCGTATGGCTTCTGCGCGGCACATTTATGACCATCTCCGCCGAGATGGAGCAGGCTGCAACCATCGATGGCTGCAACCGCCTTCAGGCTATGTTCCGCGTTCTGCTTCCTGTCGCAGCGCCCGGCATTGTCACCACTCTGATATTCATCTTCATCAACGCATGGAACGAATACACCGTGGCAATGTGCATTATCTCCACCGACGTTCTCAAGCCCATCACCGTTGGTATCAACATCTTCAACGGCTACAACATGATTCAGTGGCAGTATCTGTTTGCATCCTCCATTTTTGCAACTATTCCTGTTATCATCATGTTCATGTGCATTGAGAAGCACCTGGTCTCCGGCCTCACCTCCGGCGGCGTCAAGGGCTAAGGCTCAAAGAAAAATTAAAAGGAGAAGCTCAAAAGAGCTTCTCCTTTTTTGTTCCTTGGGATATAGCGGACTATCCGCCCATGTAATATTAAAAAAGCCCGTGCTTTTTAGCACGGGCTTTTTCGATATTCAATATGTATCTTGCTTAGCGGCGCACTTTCTGATAACGGCGGCCATTTCATCGAACTGCTGCTCCATGTCGCGAACCAGCTTGAACTGGGTGCGGCAGCGGTCCAGATTCTGCTCGGGATAGTGGGTGCGGAAGTAGTTGTCGCCGTCAAGATAGTCGGTGAGGAAACGCATACCGCATTCCAGAGTCATGAGCTTTGCGCCCCAGGGCAGGTACTCAAGCTCGGCATCGGTGAGAGTGCCGGCGGCGCCTGCAAGGAAGCCGCGGGTATAAACTTCGAAAAGATCGATGTCGAAGTTGACCTTGCTCAGATCCTTCTCGTCCTCGGCAGAATGGTTTGCGCCGAAGCGGATGGAATCGCCGAAGTCGTTGATTGCAAGACCGGGCATGGTGGTATCAAGGTCGATGACGCACATACCTTCGCCGGTTTTCTTGTCGATAAGGACATTGTTGAGCTTGGTGTCGTTATGGGTTACGCGCAGGGGAAGAATACCGTCGCGCTGAGCCTGAAGAGCAACAGAGCAGTCGGCCTCATGAGCCATTGCGAAAGCGATTTCATCGGCAACTTCAGCAACACGGCCTACCTTGTCGGCAGCGATGGCGTCCTTCAGCTTCTGAAGGCGATCCTCGGTGTCATGGAAGTGGGGGATGGTCTCATAGAGGGTCTCTGCGGGGTAACCGTCCAGCATACGCTGGAACTTGCCGAAAGCATAGGCGGAAGCTTCGAAAAGCTCGGGAGTTTCGGCGGACTGATAGCAGTAGATATCGGTTATAAAGGGGAAGACGCGCCATGCACCGCCCTCGGAGTCGGTGTAGTAATCTGCGCCATTGCGGGGACGAATAACTTCCATAGCCTCGCGAGCGCGGTCGCCGCCGGCGGCGATGATCTTCTTTGCAAGATACTCGGTGACGCCGATAACGTTGCTCATAAGCTGCTCGGGATGTTTGAAAGCAGCGGAGCTCATGCGCTGGAGAATGAAGCAGCGGCAGTAATCGTCTGCGGGCTGAGCATGGACGCAGAAGGTGTCGTTAATGTGGCCGCAGCCATAGCGTACAGCACCTACAACAGGAGCGCCAAAGTCAAAGGCCTCCAGAACTTCATCAAGAATATTCTTTGCTACATCGGGCATTTTCTTATACCTCCCAAAGTTTTTCAGGATAGACGCCTGCGGCGGTCTTCTCGGCAATTGCAGCCACAACAACGGGCTTGTCTGCCTGATAGGTTACGCCGTACCACTTGTCGGCGCTTCTGAGCACCTTGGCACGGGCTTTGCCCTCTTCGATGAGGGCGCTGATAACGCTGGGGAGGAAGTACTCACCCTTAAGGGGATTTTCAACAAGAGCCTTGTCAAGGAAAGCGCTGAAGCGAGCTTCGGCCTCTGCCATGAAGGAGGCGCTGAGACCCCAGAGGTTCATGGAAACGATGGTGTTGCCGGACAGGGGCTCCCAAGTCTGACCATCATCCTCGGTGAAACGGGCGTTTTCGCCGTCTTTCTCGATGCGGGTGCGCTCGGTGACGGTTACAAGGTAGTTGTTCTCGTCCTCAACGCAGACACCGCGGGCAACATGGCCGTGCTCGGTGACGGTGTTTCCGAGGAGGTAGCCAACCATAGAGAACTCATAGCAGTTCTCGCTGTCTTCGTGGGTGCTGAGGTAATCATAGATGGTCTTGAAAGCGTCGGGACCGTAATAGTCGTCGGCATTGACAACAGCGAAAGGACCGTCCACTACCTTGCGTGCGGCAAGAATAGCGTGGCAGGTGCCCCAGGGCTTGCTGCGGCCTTCGGGAACGGAGTAGCCTTCGGGGAGATCATTAAGCTCCTGATAAGCATACTTTACGTTGCAGATTTTCTCCATACGACTGCCGATAGCCTCTCTGAAAGCGTCCTCGATCTCGTGCTTGATGACGAAGACAACAGTCTCGAAGCCTGCGCGAACTGCGTCATAGATGGAATAGTCTATAATAAGCTGGCCGTGCTTGCCAACGGGGTCGATCTGCTTAAGACCGCCGTAACGGCTGCCCATGCCTGCTGCCATAACTACCAGAACGGGTTTGCTCATTTCTATTTCTCCTCTCGATTAGCCTGACAGATATAATCCGAACACGCTCCGCGAGGCGGATTTTAGCGCCAGACTTTATTTCATTCTTTGGTGGGTTACCACCCACCCGCATCATTCAATTTTGCCTGACACAAAAATCCACTCTCGTGGAGTCGAAGATTTTTGAGGTCATATGCTAAGACAGTGCAAGGCGGCGGCTTGCAGATAGGCTTTGTGCCTGTCAAAAGCCGACAACGCAGCAATGCCGACGGATATGCCCTCAAAAACGGGTCCGGACTATGTCTGTCAGGCTTAGCCTTTGAAGCCGTTGGGGTTCATGCTCTGCCATTTCCAGCTGCTTGCGCACATCTCTTCGATGCCCAGCTCTGCCTTCCAGCCCATCTCGTCGTAGGCCTTCTTGGGGTCTGCAAAGCACTCTGCAATGTCGCCGGGACGGCGGGGGTCGATAACATAGGGGAGGGTCTTGCCGCAGGCCTTTTCGTAGGCGCGGAGAACCTCAAGAACGCTGTAGCCATTGCCGGTGCCAAGATTGCAGATAAACATTCCGCAATTGGTATCCAGCTTCTTCAAAGCGGCAACATGACCCTTTGCAAGGTCAACAACGTGGATATAATCGCGCACGCCGGTGCCGTCTTTGGTGGGATAATCATCGCCGTAAACATGGAGCTTCTCCAGCTTGCCAACTGCAACCTGTGCAATATAAGGAACAAGGTTGTTGGGAATTCCGTTGGGATCTTCGCCGATGAGACCGCTCTCGTGAGCTCCGATGGGGTTGAAGTAGCGCAGAAGGGCAACATTCAGTTCGGGAGCTGCCTTGCAGTAGTCGATGAGGATGCGCTCAATGAAGAGCTTGGTGGTGCCGTAGGGGTTGGTGGTGCCGCCGGTGGGGAAATCCTCGTTGATGGGAACGGTTGCGGGATCGCCGTAAACGGTGGCGGAGGAGGAGAACACGAAGTTGTTAACGCCGTGGCGACGCATAACGTTGAGCAGGTTGAGGGTGCTGATAAGGTTGTTGGTATAGTACTCAAGGGGTTTGCTTACGCTTTCGCCGACAGCCTTCAGACCTGCAAAATGCATAACGGCCTCGATGTCGGGATACTTCTCAAAAACAGCCTCGGTTGCTGCCTCGTCACAAAGTTCGGTATTTATAAAGGGGATAGTTTTGCCGGTGATCTTCTCTACGCGGGCAAGGGATTCTTCACAGGAGTTGCTGAGGTTATCCACAACAATGATGTCGTAACCTGCTTCAATGAGCTCAACGCAGGCGTGGCTGCCGATGTATCCGGTGCCGCCGGTGACAAGAATGGACATAAGCTTATCTTCCTTTCAAAAAACTTAAAGTATGTTTTGTTCCAACTTTTACATTATATAATATTTACAGCAAAAATCAAATAGTTAATATTATAAATTATTTGCACGATTGTCCGATAAGCTGTTATCGGCCTCTGCCAGCATCTTTACACTTTCGGAATATTCGCTGGGGCTCATTCCCGTGAACTGCTTGAAGCGGCGGGAGAAATAGTGAACGGACTGGAAACCCAACTGCAGGGCGATCTGGGTCATGTTGAGGCGGCCTTCTCTTATCATTCTTCGGGCGGCCTTGATTTTCAGCTCGGAGAAATATTCCATAATGCCGCCGCCCGTCTCGTCGTGGAAAAGCTTTTGGAGCTGGCTGCGGCCAATCATGTTGTCGCGGCAGATCTGCTCCACGCTGAGGGGCTGGTCAAGGCGCTGTTCAAGATACTCCTTTATGGCTTCCGCTGCGGCACTGTCGCCGCGAAGCTTTCCGCTCTCTCTTCCGCTGAGGCTCTCGCCTCTTCTCATAAGCAGCAGCAAAAGCTCCTCGAGGGAGGCTCTTATAATCTGTTCTGCGCCTATGGGTGCATCGGGGGAAATCTGGAGACTTTTGGTGGTGGGATCGTTGAGGGGGGTCAGATAGGCGCGGCGGCTTTCCTCCACTATGCGGGCCAGCAGCTCGCGCTCCGCAGCTCCCATAAAGCCGCGGTAACCCTTGAAAAATTCCATAGCGGCATTTTTGCAGCCGAAGCCGATGACCACAAGATTGGGTGCTTCAAGACCGTTGGCAGCCAGAGCGTGGAACTCTCCGGGAGGGTGGAATATTAACTGACCTCTTGCGAGGGAGATTTTGTGTGCCGCAGCAGTTATCTCAATGGTGCCGGAGTCCACATAAACTATCTCCCAAAAGTCGTGCTTTTCGCCGATGAAGGAATAGGAGCTGGAATATTCAAAATAGTGAACGGAGTATAGCTCGTCCACATCTATAATTTTTTTCAGCTTTCTGGCTCTGTAGTCCATGGCAATCCTCTAAAAAAGCGAACTAAGCCGCGCCGGTGCCAGCGAGGGCATCAGCGCGGCTTTATTTCAGATTTTCTGGCTTTCGCCGTCAACAAACACGGCCTTCAGCTCCAGATTTTCATCGAGGAGCAGCAGGTCGGCAGCGCAGCCGCAGGAAATGCGGCCAATGTTATAAAGGCGAACTGCGTCTGCGGGAGCGGTGCTGGCGCAATAGATTGCGTCGGCGAGAGGCAGACCGAAGGAGACAACATTGCGCACTGCATCCAGCATGGAGATGGAAGAGCCTGCAAGGGTGTCAGTACCGGTGAGGGTGGCTTTGCCACTCTTCACGGTGATGGGCTGGCCGCCCAGCATATAGTCGCCGTCGGGCATGCCTGCGCAGCGGAGGGAATCGGAGATGAGATTCAGCTTGTCTCCGTAAAGACGGTGGGCAAGGCGGATAACGGCAGGGTGGATATGGAGTCCATCGCAGATAAGCTCAACGCTTGCACCTGCGTCCATAGCTGCGGCAACGATGCCGGGCTTGCGGTGGTGGAGTCCGTCCATGCCGTTGAAAAGGTGGGTGGCGTGGCTTGCGCCGCGACCGAAGGCTTCCATAGCCTGCTCATAGCTGCAGGAGGTATGGCCAAGGCTGACTGCTGCGGTTTTGGAGACGTGGCTTATAAACTCCATTGCGCCGGGCTCATCGGGAGCAACAGTGATAAGGCGGACTATTCCGCCGCATTCGGCGTTGAGACGGTCATACATATCGCAGTCGGGTGCGTGGAGATTTTCGGCAGCCTGAGCGCCGCGCTTTGCATAACCAAGGAAGGGACCTTCAAGGTGGATACCTGCGCATTTTGCGCCCTTCTCACGCTTGAAGTCGCGGATGACGTTCATTGCAGGAGTGAGAGCTTCCTCTTTCAAAGTCATGGTGGTGGCAAGGAAGCTGGTGACGCCGTGGGAGGCATAGTAGTCGGCCATTGTGTGCAGACCTTCGGCGATGCCGTCGGAGAAATCCTGATCCATAGCGCCGTGGGTGTGGATATCCACGAGACCGGGGACAAGGTAAGCGCCCTTTGCGTCAATGTCGGCCTCGCCGCTGAGCTTGCCGACGGCGAGAATGGTCTTATCAAATTCAACATCGGCTTCAACAAAGCTCTTGCCGATGAAAACCTTTGCGTTTTTAATAAGCATAACTATCTCCTTAAAATGAAGTTATATATCTTTAGGCTTCGGGAAGGCTGGCGGCAGCCATGGACTGGCCGACACGGC
Source organism: Oscillospiraceae bacterium (assembly GCA_045631645.1). Taxonomy (GTDB): domain Bacteria; phylum Bacillota; class Clostridia; order Oscillospirales; family Oscillospiraceae; genus SIG459. The sequence goes on along the minus strand of JAZQVC010000014.1, from coordinate 3,736 downwards.
GGAACTTCTCATCGGGGAGGCAGGGGTTGATCTGGTCGGCGATGTCGGCATACTCGTCGGCGAGAACTGCCTTTGCGCGCTCAAGGATAAGGTCGCCGCCCTTGCCGGACATAACGCGGCCGAGGAGGAGAACATGCTTGCAGCCGTAGAGGTCGTAGTAGTAAGCGAGGGTGTGGCCGAGATAAACGCCGATGCTGTCATATACCTGAACTGCGCGCTCATCATCCTCTGCCATCAGCTTCTGGACAACCTTCAGCTTTTCAGCGGGGGAGAGGCTCTCGTCCAGCTCAATGCCTGCGCGGGGTGCAAGCTTGATAACGCTGTCCTGAGAGAAATACTTAACGCCGCAGCCGATGTCGCCGCTCCATTCGTCGCGCATTGCGTCGGGATGAGCGTCAACGGGAACGAAAGCCAGCTCGTTGAGCCAGCCGGTGATGCGGCCTTCGCTGTCAACATAGCCGACAGCCTCGCTGGTGCCCATTGCGATACCAAGAACGCTGTTCTCACCCAGGCTCATTGCGCCTGCAAGAGCGCTGACGTCGCCGTCGTTGATGACGGAGTAGGGAACATTGCCGAAAGTATCGGTGATGGCGCGGATGTAGATGTCCTTAACCTTCTCTGCGTAAAGCTCTTTGGGAACCTGCAGGAAGAGGGAGGCGGACATGGTGCGGTTGTTGATGTAAATGCCTGCGGAGGAAACGCCGACAGCGTCAACTCTGGGCATGTGGGAAGCGGCGGACTTCAGAGCGGCAACGATGCCATCATAGTGATAGTCGGGGTCGGAGTTTACCTTGGGGAACCATACAACTTCCTCGGAGTAAACGGTCTCGCCGTCCACAACAGCGCTGACCTTGCGGTCAGATCCGCCTGCGTCAAAGCCGATGCGGCAGCCGCCAAGATGGCCACCCATAGCCTTGGGAGAATCCTTGGCTTCGGGAACAGAGTCAACCATAACTACCTCGAAGGGCTTTTCGAAGATGTTGCCCATGTAGTCCCAGTCGAACTCCTGCTGTCCGCCTGCGTTATAGGTGCTCTTGAGATATTCATAAACCTTTTCGTCGCCGGCAACATAAACTTTGTAGCCGCCTTTCATCCAGAGGATGGTCTTTACAAGGCGCTCAACATAGTAGCAGTCGGCCTCGAACATTTCTTCAGTGCCGTGAATGAAGGTGTTGCAGCTTGCCATCTGGCCGTCGGCACGTTCTACAGCAACGGAGAAAGGCTTCTTTGAGGTGGCAAGAAATGCGCGGTTGAAACGCAGGATGGGCATGAACTCCTTGTCGAGGCAAGGGATGTTTTTAAGCTGAACTTCCACACCGAATCTTTTCATAATTTCGCTCCTCTGAAAATTAAGATTTTGTAGTATTTTTAAGGGTTTTCACCATTTCAGTTTAGCATATCCAATTATTGGATGTCTACAAAATATTTAAATTAGCGGACAAAAATCCAACATATTTATACAAACGTGCCGAGGCGGTTTCCGAAGAGCTTGCAAAGCGCTGTCAGAAGTTTTCAAGCAGAGGAGCATCTTAAGAAAGTCTTAAACATTTCACTACTTTTTTATTAAAAATCATTGGTGTATTATATAGGCAGAAAGGCAGGAGAAAGCAAATGTACAACATTCTTATCTGCGATGATGAGCGGGACATTGTCAACGCTCTGAAAATATATTTATCCTCGGAGGATATATGTACTTTTGAGGCATATAACGGTCTTGAGGCTTTGGAAATGATTGAAAAAGAGGATATTCAGCTGGTGCTTATGGATATTATGATGCCGGCAATGGACGGCATTTCGGCAATGGTGAAAATTCGCGAAAAGAGCAATGTGCCCGTGATACTTCTCACCGCAAAAAGCGAGGATACGGATATAATTCTCGGTCTGAATACCGGTGCCGACGACTATATAACAAAGCCCTTTAACCCTGTGGAAGTGATTGCCCGCGTTCGCTCGGCTCTGCGGCGCTATGTTCTTTTGGGTGGCGGCACTGTCCGCTCCGAGAGTCTTCGCATCGGAGGGATTGAGCTGGATAACAGGGGAAAAAGCGTTACTTTGGACGGAGAGAGCATAAGCCTCACCCCAACGGAGTTTGAAATTCTTCGGCTTTTGATGGAGCATCCCGGTCAGGTGTTTTCTCCGCAGGAGATATACCGCAGGATTTGGAAGGACGCGCCCTACGGCAGCGAGAACACCGTTGCGGTGCACATCCGCCATCTTAGGGAGAAAATAGAGATAGACCCCGCCAAGCCGCGATATATCAAGGTTGTCTGGGGTCAGGGCTATAAAATGGAGAAAGGATCAGGAAGATGAACGAGAAACTTAATCCAACCGAAAAGAAAAGGCTGCCCCTGAACCATTCGGGAGCAGTAAAGGCTCTTGTATTCATTCTGGCTGTGGTGATGCTTTTGACTCTTGCGGCAGGAGTTGTTGGCATTGCGTTTATGGTGGAGTTTGGTGTTTATAACTCGGAGAGGGAGGATGTTTTAGAAGAGCTTAACTGGAGTCAGGTTCATAACGATACCCGTCTTATAGGCGTTTATGTGGGCGGCGGAAACCACCAGTACGCCGTGGACAATATGATGACGGGGCGCAACATACATGCCGCCGACATCGTCTGCTCAGGCGAGCAGAACTGGACATGGAGCCACGGCAATATGGACGGGGCAGGCGAGATATACGAGCAGGTATGGCATTATTATTCTGCAGACGACGGAAGCATCATTCCTTATTTTGATAGCGAATCGGGAAACCTTGTGCGCGTTCGTCTGCTCATTGCGGAAAAACCGGAATATCCCGATATGTATATGCTGACCTATATCCTTACGGAGGCTTGCTTTGCCCTTCGCTATCTCATTTATCCAGCCGCAATAGCTGCACTTGTACTTTTGATTTTGTTTGCAGTTTTCCTGCTGAAAGCCGCAGGACGCCGGCCCAAGAAAGCCGGTATCACCCCCTCATGGGCGACAGCTATACCCTTTGATCTGCTTACGGCCATTGCCGTAGGGCTCGGTATTCTGCTTCTTGCATTGATGGTGGAGTTGAGTTATGAAGAGGAACTTTTGCTGGTTTTTGCTCCTGCTGTGGCTGCGGCCATAGCCTCGCTGCTCCTTGGATGGCTCATGAGCCTTGCTCTGCGGATAAAGCTTGGCACTATTTGGCGCAACACCCTCGTTTTTCGGTTGCTTAAGCTTTGCTGGCGAGGAATGAGGGCAATCTGGAGAGGCATAAAGAGGCTTTTCCGCTACTTCATGAATCTGCGCTTTTTCTGGCAGGCAGGACTTGTATTCGGCGGCATTGCCATTTTGGAGCTTTTCTTCATCCTTATTACGGGCTATTACCCCGGCGCGGAAGTTATCTTCTGGCTTTTGGAGACAGTTGCGCTGCTGGCGGGACTTATATATTTCTGTCTTATGCTCCGAGAGCTGCGCCGCTGCGGCAAGGCGGTTGCGGAGGGGGATATGAGCTTTCAGGCGGATACCCGTCTTATGCCCCGCGCATTCCGCGAGCATGCCGAGGATCTGAAGGGAATTTCCCAGACGGTGAACAAGGCGGTGGAGCAGCGCATGAGCTCCGAGAGGATGAAAACGGAGCTTATCACCAATGTGAGCCACGATTTGAAAACCCCGCTGACCAGCCTTATCAATTATTCCGACCTGATCTGCCGGGAGGACTGCGATAATCCCAAGCACAGAGAGTATGCCGATGTTCTCCACCGCCAGAGCGAGAAAATGAAGCG
>JAZQVC010000013.1:0-42396 GCA_045631645.1 Oscillospiraceae bacterium | reverse complement strand
CGAGCACAAAAGGTCCAGATGGTGTTGCCGATCATGTGGCTATTGTTGAAAGAGTTGAAGGTGGATATGTCTATACCATTGAAGGTAATTCTGGTGATTGTTGCAGGCAACAGAAATATTCAATTGGTCATTATGAGATTTATGGGTATGGGATTTTGGAATTTTAGAATAACAAAATTTTGTTGTACTCACCCGCCTGAACAATAACAAGCCGTGGCTACTATTGTGCCACGACTTGTTTTAGGCCTATTTATACGGATACAGGTTCAACGCAATTAGTTGCTACAGCACCGCCACAACCACTTCTGCAACCGAACCCTGGGTTTTCACATGGATAAACATTTCCACCGTCACAGTTAGAATCTGCATCTCCTCCACAGATTGCATTAATGCCTCCACATTCCGCATCAATTGCTGGGCAAACTACATTGACTCCCACGCAAAATGCATCAATACTAGGACAAGCTATATTTATTATGTTTGGGTCCGCATGGGTTCCAATATTTATTACTTCATATCCCATTTTGTGTCCTCCTTTCCTTGTTAATATGTTAAATAAAAGTATTCTAATCCTTTTATATAACTCTTTTTCAGCAACTCACATCCATCGTAAGAATGTTTTGCTACGGGACATTTTTTTCTATAGCATAAAGGCAAAATTTTACATTTTTTACAGCGCTCACCGATGTCGTATGATGTCCACTGAGCAGCCTTTTTTACGTTCAGTATCATCCCCTTATCAGTCATTTGTCCAACGCAATTGTACGGTTCGTCAAGTGATGATGACGTACATTTTTTGATTTCGCCATTATAATCAACTATATAAGAAGATTGTCGAGCAGCATAGCAGACCATAGAAAATGGCAGCGTTTTAAAACCAACTAACTCCAAAGGTAAACCCCACTTCTTGGACCTGTCTATGATGTCCATTATAATATCCACTTCATTCGTTATTAGTTTGAAATTGTCGTCATTCATTTTCCCATAATCTTTTGCAGCTTCAAAATGAATGCGAAAGGCTGGTGATGAAAAATTATCGTGGATATACTCCAACCATTCTTCGATATGTTCATATATCCCTGGAGTTATATTGCTGCGAAGTAATACAGACACACGTGGATCAGTTATATGCTTGAAATAACTCAGGTTGTCCGCAATTTGCTTCCAAGTTCCCTGACCATTAGCTAGATAGCGGCTGCTATTGTGGTCTTCCTCCAAACCATCCAATGTTATTTGGTATCTAACAATGTTACATGAAATAAACTCGTCGAGCACATCAGCAGATAGCAAATATCCATTTGTGGTCATAACAGCGCGTATATCTGCCGGGAATTGTAACATGGAGTTTTCTGTGAGGAGTTCCCTCATAAAACTGACAATTTCTCTTGCCATCAGAGAGGGTTCGCCTCCAAAGAATGAAATGTAAACGTTTTTATAATGGTTCTTTTGTATTTGATCTATAATAAAGTTTTTTGTATTATCGAAAACTTCCTTTGTCATGTCAGAATTTGAATACTCCTCATAACAATAGGCACATCTAAAATTACAGCGTCTGGTAACAATCAACATAATATGAAGTTCACTGTTGTGCTCAAAATTGAAATACAAGGAGTTTAGCGTGGCGAGTTCGTCTTCTGCTTCATCAACAATCATGTTGGTACCCTTAAGTGTATTCATAAACGGATCAGAGCTGTCCATTTCAAACGGCGCTCCATCCTGCAATGAATCAATGACAGATTGGAGCTGTGGGTCATACACTCGAATCAATGAATTCATCATGGAATTATGCAGCAAATAGGTTCCGTTCTTTTGCAAAACAGTAGTATAATTTGACATCTTCATAATTAGGCCTCCAAATAGTCTGTTTTAAATAGAAAAGAGGTATCTCGCAAAAATATTATAAATCAAGTGAGTCAGTGAACAGGTTAAGTAATCATCGTTTTTTGAGTTTTCTTTGACTACGAACAAAAGCATGCTCATAAAAAAACTCAATACTGTTTGCTTCCAAATTCCATTACTGATATAGTGAAGAAGAGCGAAACAAATAGAAATCAAAACTGCAGCGGCTACCTTACTATTCAATTTATAGATAATCAATTCATGCAAGTAAAAACGAAACAACCCTTCCTCAGATAAGGCTACAACAATTTGTATGAGCAAAAACTCCACAAAAACAACAAGTGTTGTCGGTGTACTGTGACGAGGCAGTATAGCTATTTCGGTGCCAATGATTACTCCAAAAAATAAAACCACTGTAATTGAAAATGTCAGTGCATATGTGAAAGCTCTGAGAAAAGATCGAAATATATACTTGCACTGTCCAATCACATTTATGTCGAAGTCTTTTTTCAAAAACAAAATGCAAAGCACCAATATTAATGTGTTATATGTTATTACAAAAATGTATGTGTTTATTTTCAAAAACAGCGCACCGACAATTACGGATACAATGCAAAGGAAATGAACTAATATATTTCTCATATTCTTCTACCTTAACAATCTGAATGCATTTTTGCATATATCCCATTATGCAGTTTTAGAAGTTGTTCGTGTCCCCCATCTTCAACCAGTTTACCATCATTAAAACACAGAATTCTTGTTGCATGTTTGGCTAAAGACAATTGATGTGAGATCAAGATAAGTGTGCAGGGGTTCTTAGTAATTAACAACGGAATAAATCTTTGAGCAGCAGATACATCTAAATTGCTGGTTGGTTCATCGAAAATAACCACAGAGGCATGTTTCAAAATTGTACGGCCTATTGCCAACCGCTGTTTTTCACCACCGGACAGTTCTACGCCATCATCTTCTAGTTGGCACGAAACTGGTGTGTTTGCGCCCTCTTTCAAACGTGATACGGTTTTTGATAGTCCAAGCACGTCTAATATAGCTTCCACTTTGTTTTTCGGTATATTTTGAGATAGGCAAAGGTTTTCGTAGATAGAAAAAGCATAAACTGCATAATCTTGGAACATTACCGCAAAGGACTGTCGCAGTGAAGATATTTCGTATTGTCTAATATCACAACCATTAATAAGGATTTCGCCCTGTGTGGGTTCGTATAGTCGTAACAAAAGTTTTATTAGCGTTGTTTTTCCTGAACCATTTGGACCTGTAACAAAAACTTTCTCTCCTCTTTCAATACTAAAGGATACATGCTTGAGAGAATCACTTGAGCTATTGGGATAAGAAAAACTTACATCACGAAATTCAATTTTTTCGATACTATTGGGCGAAAGCGGAATACCCCCAAAGCTCTCTGTTTCGTTTGCACTCATAAACTCTATGTAGTCTGATGTATATAAATCATTTTCATAAATTGAATTGAATGTTGACAATAAGCTAAGGATTGCATTCTTTAGCTGTGCGTAAGAGCTCTGCGATACAACAAACATATCTAGCCATATTGTTCCCGAGATTACCCTAAATCCAAGATATGATGTAATTAACAGTGTTTCAACAAACGAAATTAAAATCTGCAACATTCTTTTTTGACGCAAATCACGTTGGGTTCTATATGTTTCATCAATAACTTGTTGGCATTCTGCCGTTTTTTTCTTGAAAACGAACTCCCAAATATCATTAACCCTAATATCTCGCATGAATTCCGGTATATAAAATAGCCGGTATATATAGTTAAGTTTTTTTTTGTTTTTTACCGTATTCTTCTGGTATTGGTAGTTGACCTTTTTAATTTTATTACCGATCACTGTTTGAAGAATTGCTAATATAAGCAATATTATAAGGCATATGGGTTCCATCCATGAAAGAATTGTAATGGTAATAATAATATTGAAAATTGCTGATAGGCCAGAAAAAAAGGTTGAGATAGATGTTTGAAAAACAGAACAGCACTTGTCAAAAACTAAGGTATATTTATCGTAAAAAGCTTTTTTCTCAAACTCTTCAAGGCAGATACGTGTAGATTTTCTTAAAAAATCATCCACTATCCGTGCATTCATCACTTCATTAAGTTTTGACATTATTGGAGTAATCAAAGTGTTTATAGAAGAAAGAAGAAAATTCGAGCCAGCTACAATTAATACCGCAAATAAAAAAGTTTTAAAATGTTGATTAGCCAATGCATTAAGCAGTACTTTCGTTGAAAGAAGATTTACAAGCGTGATAACAGCCGCAAGTAAGCTCGATAGAAATTTCAAAGAAAAAAGTATTGGTGAAATGCGTATTCCTGATAAAACAACAATAAAAAAACGCTTAAGACGACTATTTACTTGTTCCATTATTTATCCTCCGATACCACATCGCGGTTAGAGTATGCTGATATCTGTTATGTATGTTCTCGAACTGGAAAAACTACTACATAGAGAAAAATATCATACCAATCAAGAACGATTAGACATTAGAACTATTCGTGGAAATTTACGTGAAACTTTTGCAATACTCCAGTTTCTAACCCGACGAAACTTTTCCCCATTCTTTACTACTCAATAATTTGACTTTTCTGAAGTAGCTATTCAGTATTGCCTTCGCAGTTTGTGTCGTGGGGAAAATCTTGATTGTACTTCCTAGTTTTAATTTATCAAACGCAATTAGTAATTTCAGCTATTATGTCGTTAATGCTATTTTTAAGGAACAAACACGAATTTTATGCAATAAAAAGCAAATAGGCGTCTCCAATATGGAGGCACCTATCTGCTTTTTAACTATTTATCGTGAACACTGAAGCATGTTATAGTATATTATGAAAAGTTATATGCATGCCTATAGGGTGTATACGAATGAGTGCTGGCAGGATATCCAGTGGGAACATAGGGTCCATTGGAAGCATAGCTCTCATAAAAACTATTCCATGGATTCCACACACTCCATATTCCAATTGACGTATATCCTCTCAATACAATGGCATGGGTATCCGTTCCTCTATCCATCGCAACAATAACAGGTCGCCCCATATTAATTTCATTCATCAGCAAGTAATCTGATATCGTTGTGCTGGATACAGTTGGATGTAAACCATATATATTTGCAACATCATCAATTGACGCCCAAGGGAATGTTACTCGCGCTGAAGGATTCGCCCCAAATACATGTTCTGCCATTGTATATGCAGTCACACTATTATATGATGTCTTCGTTCTAATAATCGCAGCCACACAGTAGGCTGAGCACCAGTAATTCCCATTTGGCTGCGTTTCTGTAATACTCAAATTTATGTAACGCGGTACATCTCTCGACTGTACCATGCGGATCGAATCGTATGCCGATTTTTTTGCATTAACTACTGTCAACTGCTCTGTTTTATAGGACATGTGCTCCTCTTTGGGCACCGAGCAGCTCATATACTCTGGATATTCAAACAATTCGTATTGTTTGCTGCCTATAGAAGCAACAATTATATTGCCTTCCATTTTCAGAGTCATTGGTGTTTCAGGTGATGTTTGGGACGATAATTTCTCTATATCATCTGCCAAAAATGAAGAAATTGCTCCATAAATATTATCTTCATATTCATAGATTCTAAACAAATAAAGTATCTTCCCATCACAAATTACTGGAAAATAAAAAACATCCGAATCTGTATTCATAAATGTAAACGGGGTTCCTAAATATATAGAACCATAATTGGGCAGTTCCCCATCATTGATTGAAACCATATAGTCTGTTATATTGTTTTCGGCGTAGCAATAATATGAATCTGGGCATATATAACTATAAACATAACAATCCGACAACTTTTCATTCGACGCGAACGTCACTCCGGCAACCGAAACAACGAGCAAGCTAAAAACTATTACATAAACTATCATTCTTTTAGCTTTTACGTACATTAGATTTTCTCCTTTCTTATTTATTCTGCCTCAAGCACCAAATACCGTTTATGCGTTTCCCAATGTTTCCATGTGAATAATACAATGTTTGGAGACAATGGGTTTATGTATACGTATCCATCTTCATTGCACTCAAAGTCATTTGTCTTTTCCATATTGCCTACATTGTTTGTGGAAGAAACATAGGTGAATTCTTCTGGAAGCTTAAATAATTGTTTACCTCTAAAAATGTATGTTTTTCCTCCGTAGTAAATATGAAGTGGTTCAGCTGACCCTGGATCTGCTACCTCGATTACTTGCTCATCGGATTCTACTGCTATCGCACACGACGTAATAAAGAACACAAAAGCTAAAATAACCAACATCATCTTTTTCAAAGTAAAATCACCCCATTTATGTTTTATGTACTGGTATCCAGATGATTACAGCTATATTGGTCTGAGTATTATCCCAAAGCACGAGATATCACATAAGGTTGTGCTGTGTTATGACAATTGTCAGTGGATGAACACCCATACTGAACGCGCATCTGGAATTATAGCATTTTATGTTCGAAACACGTCCGAATGAAAAAAGCCAAAATGTGTGATCAACTATGCGGGTATAGGCAATTGCTTTGGAGCTAAATTTGTTCACATCGTCGTTGGTAACTCCGATAATTGCTACAGGCAAAACTATGTGTTAGGCATTATTAGATATGCGAACATGGAATTGCTGAATATCATTGGCTAATACTAAATCTTTATACCAATGAGTCATTCTATTTTATGCTAATTTAAATTAATCTCTTGCACATAACATTTCAATTTAAGCTCTTGCTACTCTATTACTACTTTCTCAACACTGCAAAAGTCTTCCATCTCGGTCGCAGATATATTTGAAGGTGTAACCGCGTGAAAAACCCGTCCGTTCTCCTCCCAGAATACATCTTGCAATGTATCTGCGTTAATAATGTAATAATGCTTATAGGTTCTAATTGATTCTGCGGGGTAGTTGCGAGACATATCTTCTTCAAGCTGCCCCTCTTTCATCGTACGATACCACTCAATTAGGAAATATGTGTCTTTAGTTGCCACCTGCTTAGCGACGTCATTATACTCATATCGTAAAGCAATATAAAAATCTTTAACCGTTATGTAGGTCAACGAAATATCCGAACGGGTGGATTTCGTCCTATAAAATTCTGTAAGACTACTGATTGTTGCAGCATCCTTAGTTTTTGATTTGACAGCATCAGCCAGTTCCTTTTCATTATAAAAAATATATGGAAATTCACTAGCGCATATATCTTCCACATGTTTATTAGTGTCTTTGTCACCAAAATAATCTGCACACTCAGTACCGCCAATTTCCTCATTGCCATTGGACTCAAAAGTGGAACAAGCATTAAAAAGAAGAAGCATTATTATCAGAACCATGTATGATAAAAGTTTGTATTTCATAACTGTTCCTCCATTCGTAATTCAATGTGCCAATCGGTTAAAGTAGCTTGTGCATGTATCACACCATATGTTATCTTGACTCATGCTTGTAATATTATCATATCCTCCGCCCATAATACATCTTTGACCAGGTGTACACATTTCATCCTGACAGCCGAACAAATGTGATATTTCGTGCTGCAGTACCCTGCGATTGGTATTGACTGTATAGTAGTTGGGTTGGCACACAGTTGCTAACCAATCTATTCCTAACCCCGCGCTTGAACATGGTGCGAATCCGAAGAATGCAACAGTTATATCAGCCGAGCCCTTGCCTTCATTAGACAATTGATACCAATGCCTGTAGTGATTTTTATGATGGTTTGGTGTGGCAATACTGTCTTGGCATATTGTTCCGCACACATCAGTATGATCGTGGCAACATTCACTATTAGATAATGGACAATCTGCTGCTGGCAAAGTGGTATTGTTGACCCATGAATATTGTGAAAACTGAATATTCCATTTTGTGTTAAATGGAGCAGCAATATCTGCCATATAACTATTGATCCTGGTCATATAATCAGGATATTCTTCGCGATATGTTTCATCTGTAATTTTTCGCACCGTTACTGTGTTAACCGGAATATTATTAGTATAATTGATAACTAACTCTGGCTTGTTTGGAGACAACGCATCTGAAGAATAGAAAGTTGTCCACTGTGATGTGCCTGATTCTGTGGAATCCCTTATAACGAAACCATAGTTGCTGTATGTTCCCGCATACCAACTCTTCACGATGTCTGTAACATACATTCTATACCAGTTGTCAGAATGCAGTGTCGCTACTGTAGAGGTGTTAGTTGAATATCCTGGCATATTGTTCCATGTCAATGTACTCGAGTTCCATGAGTTCACGGCTCGATAAGCTTTGACATTTGGTGTGCTACCGCTATAATATTTCATGTTTATGTAGGCAGATGTTACCATATTGCTAGTAATAGTTGTCGGCAAATCAAATTTGATATATGTCCTGCGAACATAATAGTCTTCGTCCCTGCCCGTTCTCAACCAAGTATACAAGTAGTAGTTAGTCGTTGGATATCTGCTTGATACATATGTATCATATGTACAGGTCTCACCTGTTACCATAATTGTTGGATCAATAAGAATCGGAAAGACTCTGTTAGTATCGTTGATATAGCTGGGATCTATAGCTACTTTTACAACTGTTGTATTTTTTCTTTTCTCAACTATTTCGTATTGTATTGATTCGGTATATACCCCCGCGGAATCTATAGCAAAAAGCTTTCCCATTTCGAACGTCAGATTCCCGTCTAAATCATATATATCGAGTGTCCCATTAACATTCTCCTTAATAATACATTCGGATGTGTCAAACTCGAATAAGTATTCTGATGGGCAGTCCATATCATTAAGAATGATATACTCTTTGATGTGTCCATTATATACAGAATAGATTATATCCACATTTTTGTATACCCCAGTGTATGTAATACAGTTTTCTGATTGCAGTACAAATTCAGGAAACCCATATTCATTACTCTTAGAGCCAGTCCGAACAAGAGAAGTATTGGGGCTACACAGAGAGAATTCCAACTTGTTTGCACCTGACATAACAAGTACTGACGGTGTTTCTCCCGAGAAAAAAAAACTTTATATCATTTGCAGCATTGGTATATTTGTATGTTGTATTTTTACTTTTGTATTCTGCTGGAACTATTGCATTGCTTATTTCTTTATATTCTCCTCTTTCATCCTTAAAATACTTGTCCTCTGAATATACAACACATTCGTATGATCCGTCAGAAAGTAAGTATGTATCAGAGTTTTCTTGCCTCAATTCCGGTATTAAAGCTACCCTGCTTTGCTTAGTAGACACTTCAACTTCAGGATAATCCTCAAGGCTCCCTGTAGCATAAGCAATACTCGATATAGATAACATAATGGCAACAATCAACACTAAAGAAAAAAATTTTTTCACTAATATTACCCCCCATCAATCGTTGAGATTTTTGTTTAGTTTTGGCCAAGTTGATGACTTACTTTATAAAGCTATGCCATCGACTCAGTCTCCCCGCCATTCACTGGTCTTAATTATCTGGAGTTCATATTCCACATGTGCATCTTTGCCCCCTGTCAGTAATGATAGAATTTTACTGTACTTCTTTGTCTTAATTTATCAAATGTAATTAGTTATTTCAGCTTTTATGTCATCAATGCGATTTTATAGGTGCAAACACGAATTTTACGTAATAAAAAAATAAAGAGGCTACTCCATATCGGAGTTGCCTCTTTGCTTTTATCTGTTTGTCGTGAATTCGGAAATAAGTTTTTGTATGATGATTATTTGGTCACTCGACAAAGTGTCACTGTTGGTCGAAGAACAAAAATCTGCAAATAACAGGTCAATGATTTCTTTTTGTGTATCGCTTAACATACCTACATTGTAACATGGTCCAGATTCAAATCCGACCAAGTAATCCAAGGATACATTTAAGGTTTCTGCAAGACTTATGAGAACATTCACCGGTGGAACCTGAGCATTTGTTTCATAACTGCTTATTGCCGACTTGCTTTTATTTATTTTTAACGCCAGTTCCTTTTGGGACAATGAGCGTTTTTTACGAATGTGCTGAAGACGTGCGCCAAAATCAAACATGCGACAGTTCTCCCAATGATACTTTGTTTTATTTTATCACACCATCATCCAGCATTATTGGAATTATGTTTGATTTAAGCGCAATTATACTGTACTATTATAAAAAGTATGGAAAGAACGGAGGTTTTGTATTATGTACAATAATAGCATGGGCTGCGATTGCGATGCCACACATCTGAACAGGAGATTTGAACAAATGGTACATATTTTACTGTGCGATGACGATGCACTTTTTTGTGAGAAGCTAAAAATGAATATAGTATCCGTGTTGGATAGCCTAGAGCTGAAATATAAGATAAACGTTGTTAATACCGGAGAGGAAATTTCGGACTATTTATACTCTACCTGTGACATTTTGTTTTTGGATATAGATTTGACGAGCAACAACTATAATGGCATGGATGTGGCCCGAAAAGCACGCTCTTTTCGCCACGATGCTGTTATTGTCTTTGTTACGAACTACATTGAGTATGCCCCAGAAGGCTATGAGGTACAGGCTTTCAGGTATATTTTGAAACGCGATATTCTTGCCGGCAATACCGGCTTTATTAACGAGGCTGTAGAAAGATTTAAGCGTGTAGGGCAAACCTTCAAAATCAATATCGAGGGTGAAATTATCGACCTGCCAACAGACAATATATTGTACTTAACGGTTCAGCAACATAACATCTTGGTCGTTATGAAGAAGCAGTCCTCGAAAAAAGAACATAAAACGTATTGTTTTAGAGATAGTCTGACAAATGTAGCGAATAAGTTGGAACCACAAGGTTTCCTCCGGACACATAAAAGCTACTTGGTAAACATGAAATACATAAAAAAGTTACAGTGCAGAGGACTTTCCTTAACGGATGGTACTATCTTGCCAGTGGGTGAGAAAAGTTACTCTGAGCAAAAGAAAAAGTATCTGTTGTGGAAAGGGCTGAAATAATGGAATATATTATCACAGCAGTTTGGATATTCCTTGAGCTTTTATTTGTCACAATGTTTCAGGCAGCATTTTTTGAACTGCGTCGTAATAAAAAGCAAATATATATTGCTTTTGCCATTATATATGCTGTTGCCGTGATCTATTCTTTGATTCTCAAGGATGGTGTAATTAAGCAAGCGTTATCATTGATGATCGTATTCGCTGCATCGCTGTATTTATTTAAGTGCAATCATTTGCGGCGCATTCTCTTAATTATAATAGGCTATATCCTCATTGTTGGTATAGATACCGCAGTCGTGTATGGAGCAAGTATGCTCCTTAATGTGAGCGTTTCTGAATTTGTTTGGATGAAACTGTTCTATAGCGTTGTGGTAACTATTGGCAAACTGTTTCTCATCTTCGCAGGCTGGCTTATTATAAAACGAAAAGCCATTAGATCCGTTCCTCGCATCCGCAGTTCTACTCTACTTCTAAGTGCAATATTTCCTCTTGTCAGTATGGTAATGCTTTTGGTTCTCTTCTTTGGCTTCAAGTATGACCGCGATCTTTCACCTGGCGTTACTATATTTAGCATTTTGGTTGTTCTTGCCAATGTTGCTACTCTTTACTTGATTCAAAAGCTTGAAAAAAATGCTAGTCAGGAGATAGAAATTAGCATCTTAAATGAACGTATGGCCGCTCAAAACTCCAATGTCGAATACCTAAAATCTAGCTATGCTGCACAGAGAAAAACCACCCATGAATACGAGAACCATATACAAATTCTAGACAATCTTTTAGAGCTTAAACAGTATGATGAAGCAAAGCGCTTTTTGAATACCCTTAGAAACGATCGTTCCATGCTTGTTTTTTCTGTTAACTCTGGTCATTCAGTAATAGATGTTATACTAAATCAGAAGTATCAAAAAGCCCGGGAAATGGGAATAGAAATGCAAATACAAGTGAACGATCTGTCAAGATTTCCAGTAGACTCAAATGCTTTGGCAGTTTTATTTTCCAACCTTCTTAATAATGCTATTGAAGCCTGCGAAAGAGTTGAAGGTAAAAAGGAAATTCTTTGCAGCTTAATATTAGAGGATGATCTCTACATTTCAATCCGCAACACCTCTGCTCCAGTTTTAATTGTTAACGATTTTATTCCAACAAGCAAAACCCCGCGGCATGAACACGGCTATGGTCTACCTGCAATAAAAAAAGTTTTAGAAGACCTTGGGGCAGAATACACTTTCAACTATTCGGAAGGTTGGTTCCAGTTCGCAGCTGAAATACCATCTAAATGATTCATAGTGCCAGTTTCATCCACATATTTGATTTTTTACGCTAATAAGTTTGAATAAAAGGTAGACACCTGTAGCTAACATCAAGCTAAAGGTGTCTATTTTTTGATATTCTTTGCATCTACCATAATCTTTAAAATCCCATTTCGCGACAAAAAATTCGTGTTGGTGACCTCAAGAATGAATTTCGAACACATATTTGCTAAAATCCAAGGCGGGAGGAGTGAGCGGTTTGGAAAATATGGCAAAACACTTGGCAGACATATGTCAAAAAAAGGGATATGTCGAACAAGAGAGTTTACCTTGGCTTGCATACAATATTGAGAAAAAGCTATTGACACTTGTTATGGGTTTGCCACTTTTTTTACTTGCAGTACTGGTGTCATCATTTCCCATATCTATCTCATTCTTTTCAAGTTTTTACTTTACTAGAAGCATGGCAAACGGCTATCATTCGAAATCAGCTCTAACCTGTTTCTTCCTCTCCGCGCTGTCAGTACTGGTTGTTCTTGGGCCTCTTAACAAATATTTACCGTCTTGGACTATTTTGTGTTGTTCTGTATTCTCTTCAGCTCTGATATTCTTTTTTGCTCCGTTTGATCACATAAACATGAACTATTCAGTCGATGAGAAACGTGCATGCAAAATCAGCGCCAGGATACGTACAGGTATTGTTCTTTCACTTGGCTTCGTATTCCATTTTTTGAACTGGGAGCAGTTGTTCCGAGGAGTTTTGTTCGGGCTGATTTTAACCGCCATATTGCTTTGCTTCGGATATTTACAAAGGAGGATCTTCAATGAAAAAGAAAACTAACATCACCGGCAAAACCATGAAAAAAATAGTCTCCCACATGGCAGAACCTATGACCGAATGGCCACCCACCTGCCTTTTCATTGTCTACCAGCCCAAGCGCCCCGTTAAGCGGAACGACAATATGTCCCGAAACAAATAACCACCGCATCACTGAGTTGATGCATTGTATACAGGCCGTTGATTTTGCAAAATAGGATGTGTTATATCATGAAGGATGAAAGGATCAAATTCTGGTTTGCCATAAGTGTTATGGCACAACTACCAATGTTTTGCATGCCTTGGTTCTCCTTGAATGATCACGGTCCTATTCATAGCGGCTTGTATTCAATGCACCTGTTTCTTCTACAGTATGTGTATATTTTCTGGTACATTAAGCATGGCTTAGATCAGCGTAATGGTATTGTCCACAAGATTATAATGGAAGCAACGTTCGTTTCATTCTTTTTTTCCTTTAGGCGCGTTTTTTTAACGTGGGTCGTTTCCATAAATATTGCATCACGGATATCTTTAAGGCAAAGTCTCACTGCCTCTCGATTTGGTGTATGGATTTTAATAGTGTTGGTTGCGATGTCATTTGTTTTATATCAAATGGATGTTCTTAATGAACTATTGCATCATCGGAAGGAGGATACAAAATGACACTCATAAAACGATTTGCCATCATCCTTTTTGTAGTAGTTATTCTTCTCACATTGAGTTTGCCAATATTGGCAATTGGTAGCAACACTCCCTATGATATATACGGCGTTACTCTTGAAGAAATCCAAACCATTGTAGAAAAACATCTGGCTAAATATCAACCGGATATAGAAATTGGAACACACGATTTTTATGATTATGTTGTAGCGCAGCTATTCGATGAAACTGATGATGTCCTTTGCTCTCTCGAAAACTATAACATAATTCACTCATATTTAGTTGAGTACAAACTCGCATATGATGACTATCTTATTTGTTGTAGATTGAAGAACGATGGCAATGTCGCATTGGCCGAAAATATAGCATCAAAATCTGCGTGCATCACGTACAACAAAGACTGTGCCGAGATTAGCTTTGTATTGTCAGACGCTTTCTTGGAACAAACACTTGGAGAAATTCGTGACAAAAACATTGCTAAATCAAATGCTGCCATAAGTGCAAGAAAAACCGACACCTTCTCTAGCAGAGCATACTCTAGTTATGCAGCCGTTGCATATGCACGTCAATATGCTATGAGCAGGAACTACAACTACCCCGACTATACCGACGCTGGAGGTGATTGCACAAACTTTGTCTCTCAGTGTCTGCATGCTGGCGGTATTAGTATGAATGGTTCAAGTTCCGGGAGTGGCACTATAGATACCGTATATTCTTGGTATTGCATAAATAATGGCAATGGAATATTAAACATGTTTGCCGTTACAACCTCTTGGATGAGAGCCGCCGATTTTTATACATATATGCAAGAGGTGGGTGCCAGATATTGGATTTTGGCGACCAGCATAACACAACTGCATTCGAATTGCGCTGTCGGTGACATTGTACAGCTTTCTGACTCCATTTCGCGCTCTCCATATCACTCCGTCATTATCACAAAAAAAGATAGTCAAACATCATACTACTGCGGACATTCTTCTAATCGATATGATGAACCCATCACTTCAATGCCTAGTAACAACTGCTTTACCATCTTTAAGTATAGCTGATAACTCCCTATGGCTCCATTGTCCTTTGTGCGAAAGTAAAACCCGCACAAAAGTTTTCCAAGAAACTGTGTTACTCAATTTCCCACTTTATTGTCCAAAATGCAAACGCGAAACACTAGTTAGCGTTATAAAACTGAAAATGTCTGTAAGCGATGAGCCAGACGCTTAAAGCGCAGAGCCAGCTTTCTCAAGGAAATGAGAAAGCTGGCTCTTTTTTTATTTTACTATATCAATTGCCCTATTGTCATGCAATGCACTGAGTATCGCACGCATTATCGGAATTATTGTCTCTGCTTCCTGCTCGGTACATTGTTCCACTATTGCTCTAAGTTGAACCATGGCTGGGTTATCCCTACTCATTTCCGGGTTGAATATCTCTCTTGGATCTATTTGCAAAGTCCTTATGAGCGGATATAAGACCTCTAACTTGGGGTTTCCCTTGTAATTCTCTATGTTCATGACAGTACGAGCATCAATATCAATTGCGTCAGCCACCTGACTTTGCGTCATACCAAGTCTTCCACGCGCTCTTTTAACAGCATCACCCAAAGGCTTAGAAAAATCAGACATTGCAATTCACCTCGGATACATTCTACAGTACACCTCGCTTCATTTGTATTCACCAAGGTTCGCAACATTGGTGAATTGCAGTTCACATTAAGCTTATGACTGTTGACTGTTCATTCTATGCCAGCAGTATTCCAAGATGCAGAAGTCCGCCTTTCCCCTATTCAGAGCGATCCCATACTTAAACTGAATGGAGGAAAAATAATGGCACTTAATCCCGAAGAAATCGGCAAGCGACTAAAGAGTGAACGGCGCAGATTGGGCTACACCCAGGAACAGTTCTCGGAGATGCTTTCAATTGGTCGCGTGCATTTAGCTAAGATAGAAATCGGTAAGAAAGTAGCTTCCTTGGACTTGCTTGTAGCAATTAATGAAACATTTGGCTGCTCATTAGATTATATAGTTACCGGTGCAATAAAAGAGAATTCCAGTATAAAGGAATCGCTTTCTGAAGCTATAAAATTACTGTCAGCAATTTGTGACTGTATTGAATAGTTATATTATCCCATACTTTTCGTAAATTACACTCTACCTTCAGCTTTGTGGCCCACAAAGCAACATTGCTGTATACCATAAGGCAATCCTCGCAGAAACACTCATCGCATATAATCAAAGCAAGGCCACACCCGGCCTTGCTTTGAACCTTTTAAATTGCAAATACATTCATCAGGCACATTCCCATTGTCTCTGCGAAAGTGGAAGCCATACAGCAACTGCGCTATAGTCCGTAATAAGGATGCGACAAACAGGATGCTGTAAGCATCGGGCAGCTCCCGATGTGGCCATGATCGGCAATGGTGAGATACTCCTGTTCAGTCACAGTCCGAGCGAGATGAAACCGTCGCAGACAATGAGAGCAGCCGACAGAGATCCTGCCGGGGGTGAGATTCCCGTGGAGCCGATAAGCTGTCGGCCACTTGATGATTTCCCTTACTCGCCGGGGTGTCGTGGACAAATAGGCAATCAGACATAATCAGCCAGACAAAACAACGCAAGTTCAATCATTAAACATGCTTGCGAAGGTTTTGTCTGGCTTTTTACATATGCCTATTTTTCAACTAAGGAGGTCACACTATGGATCACATATATTCCCGTGGTGAGATATACTACGCCCACTTAACCGGCACAATTGGTTCAGAGCAAAGCGGATACAGACCGGTTGTTATCATTCAGAATGACATTGGGAACAGATTTAGTCCCACCGTAATCGTTGCTCCAATTTCAAGCAAGGTTGGAATCAAAGCTAAGCTACCAACCCATTGCTATATTGGCGAAGAGCTGCTGTCCTGCCCGTCAATAATTATGACAGAGCAGCTTCGCACACTGGACAAACAGCGATTAGCAGATTATGTTGGCAAACTAGGCGTAGAAGACATGCGCAATCTCAATTCTGCGCTTTCCGTTAGTATAGGCTTGAAAGATGCCAAGGAGAATAGTGATGGGTAACACAGCATCTCTAGATAATTTTCCCGTTGTATTATCCGTTAACGACATTTGCAAAGTTCTCTCTATTGGGAAAAACTCAGCATACGCGCTTATCCGCAGCGGTCAAATCAAGCATTTTCGCGTGGGACACCAAATTCGCATTCCTAAATCCGCACTATTGAATTACATTAATCAATCGCACATTTGACACCATTTTAATACAAACATAAAATATGTATGAATGTATCCTGCGCACATACGGAAAGGAGTAAATATATGGCGCAGAAAGCAAAAGATATGGGGCGAGCCCCCAACGGCAATGGTACAATAAGAAAGAAAACAGTAATACGCAATGGCAAATCCTACGAATACTGGGAGGGGCGCTGCTCTGTCGGATACGATTCCATAACAGGCCAGCAAAAGCAACGCTCCATTTCTGGCAGCACAAAGAAAGAAGTCCTTGAAAAGATGCGTGCAATGGCTTCGGAAATAGATTCAAAAAACTATTATGAGCCTTGCACTATGCCGCTTAGCAACTGGCTAAACACATGGTTGGATGAATATCTTTTCTCTGTGAAAGAGTCCACGCTGTATCACTACAGACGCAGCTGCGAGCTTCATATCATCCCCTCGTTGGGCAATGTTCGGCTTGACGCCTTAAATCCGGCAATGATCCAACGGCTGTATAACTTGCTTCAGAAGCCGCCGCATTCTCTCGCCGCAAAAACTATCAAGGATACCCACGGTGTACTGCATCAGGCGCTTCAGCAGGCAGTAGACAACGGCTACATCAAAACCAACCCAACCACAGCATGCAAACTTCCCCGAGTGCAGAAAAAAGAGATTGAGCCTATCGAGGAGGGAAAGCTCAGCGAATTTTTGAGGGCTATAAACGGGCACCCGCATGAATACCTATATATTATTACGCTTTTCACCGGGCTCCGTGAGGGAGAAATACTGGGGCTAACCTGGGATTGTATAGACTTTGAACGTGGTTTAATGACAGTGAAACAGCAACTTCGCCGCCAGCAGGTAAAAGGTGGTAAATACTATATCAGCACACCAAAGAATAGTAAAAAACGTATCATAGCTCTGCCGGACACCGTGCTGAACACATTCCGCCTTCAAAAACAAAAGCTTGAGCACATGAAAGCCAACGCAGCCGAAGTCTGGACAAACCGACCTTTGATTTTCTCTGACACTGCCAACAAGGAACAGCCATTTGACCTTGTATTTCGAAATGAATCCGGTGGGCTTCTCTCCTACCGTACCGTGTACGATTGTTTCAAACGAATCGTGGCAAAAATCGGCATCCCGGACGCCCGTTTTCACGATCTCAGGCATACCTACGCAGTTGCCGCAATACAAAGTGGCGATGACATCAAGACCATACAGGAAAATCTGGGTCATGCCACCGCCACTTTCACACTTGATGTATACGGCCACGTCACAGAAAAGATGAAACGCAGAAGTGCAGATAGGATGGAGAGTTTCATCCGCAGCGTGACTGTCTGAATCAAAATAAGGGAAAAAATTAGGGAAAACTTGAAAATTTAAAAATAAAAAACCTCGAAACCGTTGTGGTTTCAAGGTTTTTTCTTGGTGGACGATACAAGACTCGAACTTGTGACCTCCCGCACGTCAAGCGGATGCGCTACCAGCTGCGCCAATCGTCCGTATTCATTTCAGCTTTGTCAGTATAACAACAACTCTACGCTTTGTCAACACTTTTTTTAATGCCGACCCGAATTTTTTTCGGGTCGGCATTTGAAGCTTATATAATCGCTTTTATTCAGCGGTATCCTCGAAGCCCCATACGCGGACATTGATCTTATGCTCGATCTCTCCGACATATGCAACTACGATACCCCAGCCGTTGCCGACAGGAGTTACAACGCCGTCTGCATCAACGGTGAATACAGCGGGGTTGCTGCTACGCCACATAACAGTGCAGATTTCATCAACGGGATAGGCAATAGCATCAAGGTCGATGCTCTCGCCTGCCTTGAGAGAGAACTCGTCCTTAAGGTCTCTACCCAGGTGGTTGATGATAACGGTGTGGATATTGGGGTTAGCAAGCTCGGGGGTTACAGCAGGAACGGGAACCTCAATGATCTCGACCTCAGTTGCGATAACAAGATCCAGACCGGAGGTATAGATGGTCTTACCATCAATGGGAGCTGCTTCAACGGCATAACGGATCTGCATATCGTTATCGTCATACATCTCCATGTCGCCGAAGTCATAGGTCCAGTTACCGTCCTTATCGGGGGTTACAACGGCGCTGTCGATAGACTGTCCGTTTGCCTTGAGGCTAACTGTGACGCTCTGGGGCATGGTGTCATCAGCATCGAGGCTCCAGCTGATCTGTCCGCTTACATCGACAACATCCTTGCCGCCGCCAAGATTAGCGGAGATAAGAATGATAACAGCAACGATAACGGCAACGACCAGAACAGCGCCCATGATGAACTGCCACTGAGCATTGATATTGAGTTTTGCATTTGCAGCACTGCCGCTGCTTGCGGCGGTGGTGGAGGCGGCAGCGCGTCCGCTCTGCTTGACGCGTCTTGTTCCGCAGTTGGGGCAACGGTTAAAAATGCCCATAAAGGTCTGTCCGCAATGGCGGCAGCTTACTTTAGGAATAAAGCCCATAAAAACCAACCTTTCTTTGGTGGAATAATTCTGGAAATTCACTTTATTCTACAACCTTTTGCGGCTTTCGTCAAGGGGGTACCACCGCAGCCGTTTTTTACAGCGTCAAAGAGCCGTTTTCGTCCTCCAAAAGGATAAGAATCTTCTCTTGTTCCCCACTTAGAGCATCCACATAAATGATATATCTCTGCTCATCGCCGTTGACACATATAAACTCATGGCAGAGCACTTCTTCTCCTCCGGCACGGGGTATGAGGGCAAGGCGGCTGCTCTCTATGCTGAGCTCCGCAGGAACTGCCGCCAAGGCTTCCTCCTCGCCTATACGTTCCCCGGGAATCTCCCGCTCCCTGTGAGACGAGATATAACCCAAGGCCTCAAAGCCGCAGATTGCTCCGCTGCCCATATTCACCGACAATTTGATCAAGTCGGGATAGAAGGTGACGTCACCTTCTGTAAAAGCATAGTTTATTGTCAGTATGCCGTTTTGGAGCATATGGTAACTTTTTTCCATATTCCGATAACCGCGGCTGAGGAGAAATTCGTCGGCCAGTTCAAGGGCGCGCTCCACTTCCACATTTTCGCCTCCGCTATAATCCGAAGAGAGCATACTGAGCACCTGTCCTCCAAGCTTTGTCACCGCAACGGTCACTGTCTCGCCTCCCGATTGCTCAGCCTGATAAACATAGCATGGCAGCTCACCCTCGCTCTCCCAGGCGAGAAACACCTTGGTTTTGGGCATCTGGAGGAAATGGGCAGCCACTTCCCTACCCTTATTTTCATCAATTTCCTCAGCGCCCTCCAGCATAGCAGGGCTTTTATCCGCAAGATGGTTGGAAAAAGGTCCGTCATATATAAGAGCAGGCAATTCGGGAAACTCCTGCTCTATGAGGCGCATGCTCTCGCCTATGGTGGAGGGCAGGCTTTCCTCTGCGGCATCTATCCTCTTCTCGGATTCATAAAGCTCATCCATTGTGAGAACTCCATCCATCATGTCCGCCTGAAGATTCTTCATATTATCCCGCAGCAGCGAAGAGCTTTCCGCAAGGGCTTTGAGATTTTTGCGCTGTTCATCGCTGAGGCTCTCTCCAGCAGCGGCTGCGCGGCTGAGAGCGAAGGCATAGTCTCCCACACGGCTTATAAAACCTGCGGTCTGCTCAAGCTCGTATGTGGAAAAAGGGAGAACACCAAGGCTCATCTGGGCAGTCATGGCCTTTCCGAAAATTTCTGTGCAAACAGCGCCTGCAATGGCAGGTGATGAAGCATATATGCTTTTCTGCAAGGCAGAGTCCATCTCTCCGACGGCAGTTACAAGCTCGTCAAAAGCGTGCTGATAGTTATTGGTAATTTGCATCTTATATTTTTCCGCTTTCGCATTGGCTGCGGCGGCATAAATTCCAAGCCCCAGAGCCGTTACCGAAAGAAGGCAGATTGCAATTATGGCTATTTTCCATTTTTTGCTTTGTTTCATTTTTTACCACTCCTTTTACTATATGTTGCGCCGAAGCCAAATTTTTAATTTAGAAATTTTTGATGAAGAAAATAAAAAAATCCATCCGCTCAAACGGATGGATTTTTTGAACTTTAATTAATTTTACAGGCTTTTTTCCAGTTTTTCGATGCCGAATGCCATACGGCGGAGGGTCTCTTCCTTGCCAAGGATGCGGGCAATTTCCACAGCGCCGCCGGGAGTTACTGCCTTGCCTGCGATGGCAATGCGGACAGGCCACATGACCTTTGCATTCTTAACGCCTTCGGCTGCTGCCATATCGGTCATTGCGGTGAGAATATTCTCATCGTTCCAGTCTTCGATTGCTTCGAAAACGGCAAGCATCTTCTTCAGCATTTCAAGAGAGCCGGGGATATCGGTCTTGCTCTTTTTATGGATATAAAGCTCAGCTTCATACTCGGGAAGAACGTCGAAGAAGTCCACCTTCTCGGGGATGTCGGTGAGAACCTCGCAGCGCTGCTGCAGAATTGCGGCAATTGCAGCTGCATCGTAAGCCTCGTTTTTGACAGCCTGACGGATGAAAGGCTCGGCAACCTTTGCAAAAGCCTCGCTCTCCATTGCGCGGATATAGGCGCTGTTGAAATAGCGGAGCTTTTCGATATCGAAAATTGCGGGAGACTTGCTGATGCCCTGAAGGTCGAAAACCTTGATAAGCTCATCCATGGTGAAAATCTCCTGCTCGGCATATTCGCCTCTGGGAGACCAGCCGAGGAGGGTGACATAGTTGACAACTGCATCGGTGAGGTAGCCCTGAGCAATGAGATCCTCATAGCTGGGGTCGCCATGGCGCTTGCTCATCTTGTTATGAGCATCGCGCATAACGGGAGAGCAGTGGACATACTTGGGGATATTCCAACCAAAGCCTTCATAAAGCAGGTTATACTTGGGAGCGGAGGAAAGATACTCGCTGCCGCGGACAACATGGGTGATGCCCATCATATGGTCGTCAACAACGTTTGCGAAGTTATAGGTGGGAAGTCCGTCGCGCTTGATGAGAACCTGATCATCCAGAGTGGAGCATTCAACGGTGATATCTCCGAAAATCTCATCATGGAAGGTGACGCTGCCCTCTTCGGGGATACGCTGACGGATAACATAGGGCATGCCTGCGGCAAGCTTTGCTTCAACTTCCTCTTTACTCATATCTCTGCAGGGATCGGCAACGCGGGTGAAGGAAGATTCTTCCTCTTCGCTCTCGCTCTTTTCGCAGAAGCAATAGTAAGCATGTCCGCGCTCAACCAGCCACTGGGCATACTTGATATAGAAGCCCTTGCGCTGGGTCTGGACATAGGGAGCAACGGGGCCGCCAACATCGGGACCTTCATCGTGGCTCAGACCGCACTCGCGCATGGTCTTATAGATAACATCAACAGCGTCTTCAACCAGTCTTCCCTGGTCGGTATCCTCAATGCGGAGAATAAAGGTGCCATCATAGTGACGGGCTATGAGATAGGTGTAAAGCGCGGTGCGCAGGTTGCCCACATGCATATAACCCGTGGGGGAAGGAGCAAAGCGGGTACGCACTCCGCCAACGGGGATTCGGGATTCCATTTCATTTATCCAGTTCATATCTGCCATTTATTTTTCCTCCTGAAACACACAATGTGTCTTTTATCCGAAATTATCACCCAAATATAATATTTTAATTGGATGTAAAAGTCAATTATGAATTGTAAAAGCGGAAAAAGTGTGCTATCATGTGTATTTGATAAGGTGGAATAGTATATTCTGCTGTAAAATGAAACAATTTCTCCAAGAAAGAGGATAAAATAAATGGAAAATACCGCTCCTGCAAAAAAGATTATGCTCTCCGGCATTCAGCCCTCCGGTGACCTTCATCTGGGCAACTATCTCGGCGCCATCAAAAACTGGGTTGAGCGCACCGAAGAGTTTGATAACTACTATTTCATGGCCGACATGCACACCATAACCGTTCGCCAGACCCCTGCCGACCTGCGCCGCCGCACTCTGCAGCAGCTGGCTCAGTATATTGCCTGCGGTCTTGATCCCCAGAAGAACACCCTCTTCATCCAGAGCCATGTTCACGAGCATGCAGAACTTGCATGGGTTCTCAGCTGCTACACCATGTTCGGCGAGCTCAGCCGCATGACCCAGTTCAAGGATAAAAGCGCAAAGCATTCCGAGAACATAAACGCAGGTCTTTTCACTTATCCCAGCCTTATGGCAGCCGACATTCTGCTTTATCAGGCAGACTTTGTCCCCGTAGGTGAAGATCAGAAGCAGCACTGCGAGCTGACCCGCGACATCGCCATCCGCTTCAACAATGTTTACGGCAATGTTTTCAAAGTTCCCGAGCCCTATATCCAGAAAGTCGGCGCCCGCATCATGAGCCTTGGCAACCCCACAAGCAAGATGAGCAAGAGCGACCCCAACGGCTGCGTCTTCCTCCTCGAAAAGCCCGACGACATTATGCGCAAGTTCAAGAAGGCCGTCACCGACTCCGACACCGAAAACTGCGTACGCTACGCTCCCTCCGAGAAGCCCGGCGTTGCCAACCTGATGGGCATTTATTCCGCCATCACCGGCAAGAGCTATGACGAAATCGAAAGTGAATTCGCAGGCAAGGGCTACGGC
The DNA here is from genome assembly GCA_045631645.1 of Oscillospiraceae bacterium. Taxonomy (GTDB): domain Bacteria; phylum Bacillota; class Clostridia; order Oscillospirales; family Oscillospiraceae; genus SIG459. The sequence continues at coordinate 19,050 of JAZQVC010000013.1, read as the reverse complement.
GCATTCAAGCCCGCCGTCGGCGAAGCCGTTGTTGAAACTCTCCGCCCCATTCAGGAAGAGGCCAACCGCATCCTTGCCGACAAGGCTTATCTTGAGAGCGTTTACAAAGAGGGCGCAGAAAAGGCAAGCTGGCTTGCACGTAAAACCCTCCGCAAGGTCTACAAAAAGATTGGCTTTGTTGAGCGCTGAATTCCACTCCGAAACTAAACATATAGGAGCACTTTCTTATGTTTCCTGAAATGCAGCTTTGGCTGAAAATTTTGTTGGCACTGGTTGTTGCCATCATCCTTGCTTTCGTTACAACGCCTCCTGTCAAGCGTTTTGCTGAGAAAGTTGGCGCGATAGACGTGCCCAAGGATGCCCGTAGAGTTCACAAAAAACCCATCCCCCGTATGGGCGGAATGGCTATATTCATCGGATTTTTGCTGGCAGTTGTTCTCTTTGCCGAGATAGACAAACCTCTTCGCGGCACCCTCATCGGCTGTCTCATCATAGTTGCCACCGGCGCAATTGACGATATCAAGCCCATGAAGTGGTGGGTGAAGCTTATCTGCCAGGTGGTTGCCGCAATTGTTGCTGTTGCTCACGGCGTTACAATAAACGTCCTTTTCAACCCCAACATTCTCAGCGAGAACACTAACCTCTTTTTGGGTTCTCTCAGCATCCCTGTCACCATAATCTGGATAGTGGCTATTACCAATGCCGTTAACCTCATTGATGGTCTGGACGGTCTTGCCTGCGGCGTAAGCTGCATAAGCTCAATCACCATGCTGGTTGTTGCCCTCATTCTCTCCGAGGGAAATATCGCCGTTGTTCTTGCCGCTCTGGTCGGCGCCTGCATCGGCTTCCTGCCCTTCAACGCCAACCCTGCCAAAATCTTCATGGGAGATACCGGTGCTTTGCTGCTGGGCTTCGCTCTTTCCACCATTTCCGTCAGCGCCATGTTCAAGTTCTACGCCATCATCACCTTTGTTGTTCCCATGCTGGCTATGGCGCTGCCCCTTTTCGATACACTCTTCGCCATCATCCGCCGTCTCCTCAGAGGTCAGAGTCCCATGACTCCCGACCGAGGACATCTTCACCACCGTCTTATTGACATGGGTCTCAGTCAGAAGCAGGCTGTTGCCATTCTCTATTGCCTCAGTGCTGTTCTGGGCTTGACCGCAGTGGTCATCAACACCCATGGTCCTCTCCGCATAACTCTCTTGATTGCCGAGCTTCTTCTGGCTGTTTTTATCGGATTTTTCGTCAAGAGTCAGATTGAGCATCCTGCCAACACACCCAGCAAAGAGGAGGCCAATCCCTCTTCCGAGGCTACTGAATAAAAAGCAGCGCCCCCATCATTATAAGCAACTCTCTGTCTCCGCTTTCCCTGTACATCAGGTAAAGCACCGCCATGAGCAGCAGATCCTCTGTCTCCAGACTGAGGGAGCCCAGCTTTCCAAAAAGCTTTCCCAATTCACCGCTCAGTCCCAGTCTCGGACTGGGCGGTGTTGTTTGATTCGCACTTTTCTTCCCTCCGTAAGCATCTTTTTTCGTTTGTGGTAATGGCGCAAGCTTTTTCCCATGAAAGGTGCCTGCCTTTTTCGCTTGTTCCGCGCTATAGCTCGCTTTTCCACCTCTCCCCTGATATTGGTTATTCATCTCCTTCCCCCCATTCGTTCAGGGCAATTCCCGCGATGCCGGCTATGCGGCTTATTTTCAAAGCCTTTTCCAGCTTCCGCCTTCGCTCCGGTTTGAGATAAGGCCCAAGGGCTTCCACAAAGGCGGCCTTATCGCCGCCGCTCATTCCTTTGCCCATCAAAGACCCCAGCATTGCGCCCATATCATTTTCAGGCTTTTTATTTTCTGCCTCTCCGCCGAAAAGAGACGAGGCAAGCCTGCTTATTTTGGCCATTTCCTCGGGGTCACTCAGCATTTTCCCCAGCATATCCTCTATCTCACTCACAGCGCTTACCCCTCCCGACTCTTATTTACCTAAGCTTTTTCGGATTTTTTCCGCAAGGGATCTTCCCTCGGGAGTTGCAAGCACCCCACTCAGTATTTCCCTCAGCGTCTGCATATCTCCCGCTTTCGCTGCTTTTTCGACCTCTGCGGTATCCAGATTTTGCAGCACTTTCTGCCCTTCCGGCGTGGCCGCCGCAGCTTTAAGATGTTCCACCGCTGCCGAAGATTTTATTTCCCTTTCGAGAGCATCAAGAGAAGCCATTCACAACAATCCTTTCACTAATTATAAATCCGCTCTATACGCATTATATTCATCATGCCGAAGGAAGGTGACCCACATGAAAATCCTTGTTATAAGCGATTCCCACGGAAGCGAAGAAAATATACTCCGCGCAGTGGAGCAAAGCGCCCCCGGACTTATAATTCATCTTGGCGACTGCGTGCGGGACACCGAGTGTCTCCATCGCCACCACCCCTCCATTCCCCTTTGGCGCGTCAGAGGAAACTGCGACATTGATTTCGTAACCCCCGAAAGCGGCCTTGAGGAAATTGACGGCGTGCGCATATTTTTTTCCCACGGCCACAGACACTCCGTTAAAATGAATATGGATTCTTTCTGCAACAGCGTTTGCTTTTCCGGAGCGAAGCTTGGTCTTTTCGGCCACACCCACCGCGCTGTGCATGCAAGAATATCCGATATGGAGCTGCTTAATCCCGGTTCAATCGGAGACTACCATCATCCCACATACGCCTTGGTAGAGACCACCGGCACAGGAGCTTTTTCCTGCCGAATCTGTAAACTTGAGGAAAATATATAATGAGAACTCCCCAACAGGTTTTGGGTCTTGTTGAGACCCTTGAAAATGAATATCCCGCCGAATGCTCCCTTCAGTACGAAAAGGATTATGAACTGCTTTTCGCCGTTCGCCTTGCCGCCCAGTGCACAGACGAACGCGTCAACATGATCACTCCTGCATTATATGAACGCTTCCCCAGTCTTGAAGCCTTCGCCAGCGCCGAGCAGGAAGAGGTTGAAAAATATGTTCATTCCTGCGGCTTCTATAGAGCCAAGGCAAGGGATATCATCCTCTGCGCCCAAATGCTTCTTGAGCGCTTTGGCGGCAAGGTTCCCGGTACTATGGAGGATTTGTTATCCCTCCCCGGTGTTGGAAGAAAAACCGCAAACCTTATCCTTGGTGATATTTTCGGCGTTCCCGGCTCCACCGTTGTGGACACCCACTGCATAAGACTGAGTAACCGCATGGGCCTTGTGGATAATCTCAAGGATCCAGTTAAAATAGAAATGGAGCTTCGCAAGATACTTCCTGCAGAAAAAAGCTCCGACTTTTGCCACCGCCTTGTGCTCCACGGACGCGCCGTATGCACCGCAAGAAAGCCCCTGTGCGAAAATTGCTGCTGCCGCATGTTCTGCCAAACCTTTACTTCGGAGAATTGAACTATGTCTATGACCAATAATTTTGATAAGAAAAAAGAACGAGCCGTTCTCTGTGGTCTTGCTGCTGCCTGCTTTGAAAAAGGCGAAAGCTCCGACGAGATAAGCATGGGAGAGCTTGCCGCCCTTGTGGAAACCGCAGGCGGCGAAGCCGTTGCCTGGCTCATCCAAAACCGCGCCACCCCCGATCCCCGTTCCTTCATAGGCGAGGGCAAGGAGCAGGAGCTTAAGGAGCTTATAGAGGCCAATGAATGTACTCTCGCTGTTTTCGACAACGAGTTGAGCCCCTCACAGATGAGAGTTCTCAGCGAGGATTTGGGAGTAAAAGTTCTTGACCGCAGCGGCCTTATTCTGGATATATTTGCCCAGCGCGCCCGCACCAAGGAAGGTCAGCTGCAGGTTGAACTGGCACAGTACAAGTACCTGCTGCCCCGCCTTTTGGGTATGTGGACCCACCTTGAGCGTCAGGAAGGCGCCATAGGTACCCGCGGCCCCGGCGAAACCCAGCTTGAAAGCGACCGCCGCCATATCCGCCGCAAAATCTCCAAGCTTGAAGAGGAACTGGAGGAAGTCCGCAAAATAAGAAGCGTCCAGCGCCGCCGCAGAGAGAAAAACGAGATGCCCGTGGTTGCCCTTGTTGGCTATACCAACGCCGGCAAAAGCACCCTCCTAAACTGCCTCACCGGTGCAGACATTCCTGCCAACAACCGTCTTTTCGACACTTTGGACACCACCACCCGCCGTCTGAAAGTGGACGAGCTGCAGGAAGTGCTCCTTTCCGACACCGTCGGATTTATACGCAAGCTGCCCCATCATCTTATCGAGGCCTTCAAGGCCACTTTGGAGGAGCTTGCTTATGCCGATGTGCTGCTCCATGTTATCGACCTTAGCAACGACGAATGGCAGACTCAGGCAGGAGTTGTGGATAAACTTATTGCCGAGCTTGGCGCAGAGGGCACTCCCTGCATTCGCGTTTATAATAAGTGCGACGCTTATCTTGGGGTTCTCCCCCGTGAAAACGACGCCGTTTGCATCTCCGCCCGTACAGGCGAGGGAACAGAAGAACTTCTTGCCAAAATCAGCGAAATGCTGGGCAGAAGCAAACACAGAGCCGTTTTCCGCATTCCCTATTCTCAGGGTGCTATTGTTCAGCTTCTCCACACCGAAGCCGCTGTTTTGAGCACCGAATATGCCGAAGACGGCACAGTTATAGAGGCCATTGTCAAAAGCGACCTTTGGGCAAAGGTGCGCATCTATGCCGAGGGGGAAAATAAATGACAAGTTATCTTGTTCCATCGGCTTACGGCGAAGCGGAATACGTTGAAAAACGCTCACGCTTCATCGCTCGTGTATGGCCTGTGGAAAGCGAGGCCGAGGCCATCGCCTGCATTGAGGCTATGAGAAAGCAGCATTATGACGCCCGTCACAACGTCTATGCCTATGTTATACGCGATGGGGGCATTATGCGCTACAGCGACGACGGGGAGCCTCAGGGCACAAGCGGCCAACCCACCCTGAATGTTTTCCGCTCTCAGGAAATTCAGAATTTCTGCTGCGTTGTCACCCGTTATTTCGGCGGTATACTCCTTGGCACAGGCGGTCTTGTCCGCGCCTACTCCACCGCCGCAAAGATGGCTCTTGAAAATGCTGGCATAAACCGCATGGCTCTTTGGAAAAGCATTGAGCTTGGCTGCTCCTACAGCCAGTTTGAGAGAGTAAAGAGGCTTCTGGAAGAGCATGAAGCGGTTATTGAAAGCACCGACTTCGGCGCTGATATTGTTTTCTCCGCCCTTATCCGCGAGGATATGGAGGAGTGCTTCGCCAAGGCTCTCACCGAGCTCAGCGCCGGAAAAATTGAATTTCTCCTTTGCGGAGAAAGCTTCCGAGGCGTCAAAATTATATAAAAAATGTTGCGCAGACCCCTTTATTGCGGTCTGCGCAAATTATTTTTAAAAATTTTTAAAATAAAAAAGGGAAATGGCCGATGCGCGTCGTATTAAGTATAGGAACGCATTTTTTGCATTAAAAACGAGCACAGGAGGAGAGCATATGCCGAAATGTCCCCGAGAGATCAGAGAAGAGGCCGAAAGAAGTCTTATCTGCTCTTATGGTGTTTTGTCTGCCGATAGCAAAGGCCGTCCCACACCCGAAGAAGAATGCCCCATGCGCAGCTGCTTCCAGCGGGATATTGACCGCATCACCCATTCAAAAAGCTTCCGCCGCTTAAAGCATAAAACTCAGGTTTTTCTCCAGCCCGAGGGCGACCACTATCGCACCCGTCTCACCCACACTCTGGAAGTCACACGCCTTGCACGAACCGCCGCAAGAGCCTTGAGACTTAACGAGGATCTTGCCGAGGCCATCGCTCTCGGCCACGATTTGGGTCATACTCCCTTCGGACACGCAGGCGAACGCGCCCTGAGAGAAATCCACCCCGAGGGCTTTAAGCATTATGAGCAAAGTCTTCGCGTTGTTGATCTCATTGAAAAAGACGGCAAGGGTCTTAACCTTTGCCATGAGACAAGAATGGGCATTCTCAACCACACAAACGGCGCTCCCGACGATAGTCTTGAAGCCACGCTTGTACGCTTTTCCGACCGCATCGCCTACATAAACCACGACCTTGATGACGCTCTTCGCGCAGGCATACTCTCCATAGAGGATGTTCCCCTCAAAATCAGAGAAACTCTCGGCAACAGCAATAGCCAGCGCATAAACGCAATTATAAGCGACCTTATCGCCAACAGCGCTCAGGGCAAAATCGCCATGAGCCCTGAAATGGCTGAAATTTACGAGCTTTTCCATAACTTCATGTACGAAAGCGTTTACTATAATCCCGTTGCAAAAAGCGAGGAGAGCAAGGTTCAGGGCATAATAAGCGGAATATACGAGTATTACATTAAAAACCCTGACAAGCTTCCCGAAGACTATAAGCGCATTGCCGACCGCGACGGTCTTCAGCGCAGCGTCTGCGACTATGTTGCAGGTATGACGGACAAGTATGCTCTTGAAACCTACAGCCGCATATTCATCCCCATGGCATGGTCCGTTAAATAAGTACACACTATTTAAGATAAAAGGCAGGTGAACTCACATGGCATTCCCCGAAAGCTTCCTGCAGGAGCTTGCAGACAGAAATGATATAGCAGACGTGGTGGGCAGTTATGTGCGTCTCACCAAACGCAGCGGCTCCAATCTTTTTGGTCTTTGCCCCTTCCACAGCGAAAAGACCCCCTCCTTCTCCGTGAGCCCTGATAAGCAAATTTATCACTGCTTCGGCTGCGGCAAGGGCGGAAGCGTTATCAATTTCATAATGGAGATTGAAAACCTCTCCTTCCCAGACGCTGTTGAATTTCTTGCCCGCCGCTGCGGAATGGAAGTTCCCGACGACAAGGAAGACGAGGGCAGAAAAAAAAGGGAAAGACTTCTTTCCCTCAACAGAGAGGCCGCAAGGTTCTTCCATGAAAGACTAAAAGCGCCCGACGGAGCAGTTGCCAGAGAATATATAGTCAAGCGCGGTCTCAGCCCCACCGTTACCAAAAATTTCGGTTTGGGCTTTGCCCCCGAAAGTTGGTATGATCTGACTAACGCCATGAAGGCAAAGGGTTATACGGACTTTGAGCTTATAAGCGCCGGTCTTGCCAATTCCAACAAAAGCGGCAAGGGAGTTCACGATATTTTCCGCTACCGCCTTATGTTCCCAATAATCGATGTCCGTGGAAATGTTCTCGGCTTTTCCGGAAGAATACTTGGTGACGGTGAACCAAAATATCTGAACACGAGGGAAACCCCCGTTTTCAACAAAAGCAGAAATCTTTTTGCCCTTAATCTGGCAAAAAAGAGCAAAAATGGCTATATTCTTCTTGCAGAGGGTAATATAGATGTTGTAAGCCTTCATCAGGCAGGCTTCGACAGCGCAGTTGCCTCTCTCGGCACTTCCCTTACCCCCGAACAAGCAAGGCTTATTTCCCGCTATACTAACGAAGTTGTTATCGCCTACGATAATGATGCGGCAGGTCAGAAAGCAGCTCAGCGAGCCATCGGCATACTGGAAAACCTTGATTTGAAGGTTAAGGTGCTGCGAATGAACGGCGCAAAAGACCCCGACGAATATATAAAACTCAAGGGCGCCGATGCCTTCAAAAACCTCCTTGAGCAGTCGGAAAACCATGTTGAGTATCGACTGCAAAGCGCAATGAGCAAATATGACCTGAGCCTTGACGAGGAAAAAGTTGCCGCGCTGAAAGACTCTGTAAACATCATCGCATCCTTGCCAAATGCCGTCGAGCGCGAGGTTTACTCCATGCGCGTTGCAGAAAAATGCTCCGTCAGCAAAGATGTTGTTATAGCTGAGGTTGAGCGGGCAAGAAAGAAGAAAATACACTACACAAAAATGCAGCAGGAGAAGGAGCTTTTGCGAAGCACAGGCTCTTCCCGAACAAAGAACAAAGCCGTAAGCTACGAAAACCCGCGCTCAGCATTGGCCGAAGAGGGTGTCATCCGCCTTCTTTATCTGGATAGCGGCTTGTTCGTCGGTGCTGACATCTCTCCTCAGGATTTTTCAAGCCCCCTGTTGGCGCGCTTTTTTGAAATCCTCAAGGAAAAGACCGATGCTCATCTGCCCCTTTCTATGGCCTCCCTTTCCGCTAACTTCACACCGGAGGAAACGGACCATCTTACGAGCATACTGCAAAAACCCGAAGTTCTCTCCAAAGGGCAGCAAGCTCTTGGCGATTACATAAATATTATCAAAACCGAAAAACAAAATTCCTCCGCCGAAGACGACCTACGCGCTTTCGCGGAGCAAATGAGAAACAGAAAAGGATATGGTGGATAAAATGGCTGTTGAAAAGAACATGAACGAAGAACTCGCCAACCTGAGCGCAAAAGAGCTCAAAGCAATGGCGGACAAGCTTCTGGCTGAGGCCGAGGAGAATGCTCCCGCCGAAGAAGAGACTGTTCGCTCTGTTGACGACTATATAGAGGAATTCACTCTCATCGAGATGGCTCCCGCAGGCGAGAAGAAAAGCCGCAGCAAGAACAAGAAGAGCAAGAGCAAATCCGCTCCCATCATCGACATCACCGGCAAGAGCGCCGAGGAAGTTATGAACGCCCTCCTCGAAAAGGGCAAGAAGAGCGGCACTCTCTCCAACAAGGAACTTGAGGTTCTTGAAGGACTCAACATCGATCCCGAACAGATGGATAAATTCTATGCCTCCATCGAAGCTGCTGGCATAGACACCATCATCGATGAAGAGGACTTCCTGCCCCCCATCGATGACGACATCCCCGTTCTGGACGAAATCGACGATGTTCCCGAAGAGGAAATTCTGGATACCGATTCTCTTGTGGACAGCTTCTCCACCGATGACCCCGTACGTATGTACCTGAAGGAAATCGGTAAAGTTGCCCTGCTGACTCCCGACGAGGAGGTTCAGCTTGCTATCCGCATGGCAGATGGCGATGAAGAGGCAAAGCGCCGCATGGCAGAAGCCAACCTCCGTCTGGTTGTCTCCATCGCAAAGCGTTATGTTGGACGCGGCATGCTCTTCCTTGACCTGATTCAGGAAGGCAACCTTGGTCTTATCAAGGCTGTTGACAAGTTCGACTACACCAAGGGCTACAAGTTCTCCACCTATGCAACCTGGTGGATCCGTCAGGCCATCACCCGCGCAATCGCAGACCAGGCCCGCACCATCCGTATTCCCGTCCACATGGTTGAGACCATCAATAAGGTCATCCGCGTTTCCCGTCAGCTGCTTCAGGAACTGGGTCATGACCCCAGCGCCGAGGAAATAGCAGAAGAGATGGGTCTTCCCGTTGAAAAGGTTCGCGATATTCTCAAGATCGCACAGGAGCCCGTCAGCCTCGAAACCCCCATCGGTGAAGAGGAAGACAGCCACCTTGCAGATTTCATCGAGGACGACAATGCAGCAGAGCCTGCAGAAGCCGCTTCCTTCACTCTCCTGAAGGAACAGCTTATGGAAGTTCTGAGCACCCTCACCCCCAGAGAGGAAAAGGTTCTGCGCCTGCGCTTCGGTCTTGAAGATGGCCGCACCCGCACTCTTGAAGAGGTTGGTAAGGAATTCAACGTCACCCGTGAGCGTATCCGCCAGATAGAGGCAAAGGCACTGCGCAAGCTCCGCCACCCCTCCAGAAGCAAGAAGCTCCGCGACTTCCTCAACTAAAGAATCAAACCCGCCCTGCGCTTAGTCGTAGGGCGGGTTTTTCTTTCAAGGCTCCCTTTACACAGGGAGTTGTCATTTGCCCCATGGACAAATGACTGAGGGATTGTAATATTTTGTATTTCTGTTCACTCAGCCAAAGGCACAATGCAGTCTTTCCAAAACTCTGCGAACTCGGCTTCAAAGGCAGCGGCATTGGGAAACAGCTCTAAGTAGCAATCAGCATCCATTTCAGCAAAAATCACTGTGTCGAGACCGTATTTCTCTACAAGCCAATCCACAAACAGCATGGACTCAAAGTAGGAAAGCTCATTGGCAGGATAGTACTTTTTTATCTCAAACTGCTCATTTATTGACTTTGTCGCGGCTCGAAGTGACTCGATTTCCGGATTGAAAAATGCCGCATATCCCATGGCCTGCTGAATCAGATAAATCGGCTGCTCCATATTATACACTGCAGATATGTCGCACCCGTTCACCTTTTCAAACCAGTATTCAGTCAAATCAAGGAAATAACGCTCCATCTCCGTTGCTCCATCCGCAGCAGTATCCAACGCAACCATATCCACCCAATAAGGAGCCGCGGAGTAGGGAATAAAGGGCGCGGTCAGATAGGTAGTGAGGCCCTCGCAAAGCCAGCGGTTTTCGTCGTTCATGGATCGACGCTTTAAGGCGTGACAAAGCTCATGGAGAATATCCTCTCCCCTGGTGATAATTGCCTCTGCCTTAAGAATACTTGCATGAGACCCTGTGGGATAATTTCTGTCACGGAATTTCACAACGGCCTTACTGCTATCCTCCTTTAGCCAAGCGTAATACTCCGGTGCCTCGTCTTTCAAGCGGGTATAGAATCCAAGTAGCTGCTCGGAAAAATCCAGAAGACACCAATAGGCGGTCTCTGCATCAGCCAACCAGTCTACGCGGTTCACTTCCAACCGAAAATCCTCGGTGGCAAGCAACATATCTACGTTTCCGAGTTCTGAGAACTCCATGGAATCCAATAGCAATGCAGCCCCGGAATCCAAAAAACTCACATCATAGTCAAGACCCATGCTCTCTAGCCAGCGGGCTCTGAAATTGCCTCCGCTATCAGACACAAAAGCCTCAAAACCATACTCGCGGATAATGAATTCCGAGAGGGCACGGGAGCACTCCATTGCCAGTTTCCGGGTGGGTTCGTCTGTAAATTCCTCCACGAAATAACATGGATGCAGGGATAGTATTCCAGTGCCTTCCCGCTCCTGAATATAGCTTTCCAGTTCCGAAGCTAAAACAGTTTCCTCCTTCTCTCCATTGGCAAGCAGAGCAAGACCCATGCGCTTCCATTGTTCCTTAATGCCGTAGACCGCTCCTGCAAGATACGGACGGAAGGCTCCGCTTTCAACATCGCCACATGATATGTAAAGCCTGTTACCCAACAGTACCGGACTGTCGGTGGTAGTTTTTCTCGCAACATATACTGTCACATCCGAGGCTGTCTCCGGATTCAGTGCTTTCATATTATAGTATATCCTAACGATTGTCTCCGCACTTTTCGGAGATGAGACCTCATCAAACACGTCAGCGGCAAAGTTTATACTTACACCGTCCAAAGCCATACCTTTAGTCTTAAATGCCGCCAGATACTCATCTCTGCGCTGGTGGCTGCCGTCAACAAAGTCTGCAGCGGATAGTTCTATAGTCGGTGCATCGGGTATGAGTTCCTGTAGATTTCCCTTCCCGCCACAGGCACAAAAACCGGCTATCAAAACAACGCAGAGAAGAAGAGAAATTATTCGCCTAGTCATATCCTCGCCTCCTTTCTTACAAATATAAACCATCCACATTGTGTAATGTCAAGTCCTTTATTACCTTTTCCATGATTATTTTGTTCACAGTTACTTTTCATTCTGAGTGTTGACATGCATGGTAGCTTTTTTTTATAATATAATTATGACAAAATCACACAAGTTGCTATTTTATTCCACATAAAAACTATAAAACATAGGAGAAAATCGTCTTGTGAAAATCCATCAAATAAGCGAACTTAATATTGACCGCAACGGGCTTGAATCCTTCGACCAGCTTCATCCCGAATTTCCCCTTGCCATATTTCATGACGAGATAGATAAGCACACAAACGGCTATATCCGCTGGCACTGGCATCCTCAGCTGGAATTTGTTCTCGCAGAAAACGATCTGGAGATTGGCTCTTCCGATGAGCCCGTATACCTGAGCAAGGGAGATGCTGCCCTTATCAACGCAGGTCAGCTTCACATGTTCAGAGGAATCAACGCCTCCGCAGTTTCATCTTCCTATGCTATTCTTTTTTCACCCGAGTTCATTGCCCATACAGACAGCCTCATTTATGAAAAATATGTGCAGCCCCTTGCGGATAATTCCAATCTATCCATAATTGTCCTCAGGCACGACCGCGAAGACGAAGCGGAGCTTATTGAGCTTTTGAAAAAATGTATACGCATATATTCAGAAAACATAGAAGGCGGAGAACTTCTTATAAGAAACCTTCTCAGCGAGCTTTGGTTGAAGCTTGTTATGCGCATAGATAAAATCCCCCTCGGCAACTGCACCCGCAAGAATCGCCAGAGCCAATTCCGTCTCAAGCAAATGCTCAGCTATATCCGCCAAAACTATATGAACAACATATCTCTTGAAGACATTGCAAATGCAGCCATGGTAAGCAAAAGCGAATGCCTGCGCTGTTTCCGCAGCCGCTTTGATATGACTCCCATACAGTACCTTATCCAGTGCCGACTGGAAATGTCCCGCCACCTTTTGGGCAGCACCAACCTGAGCGTTAAGGAAATTGCGGCAAAATGCGGCTTTGATGACGCAGGTTATTTTGGCCGACTTTTCCGCAAACGCTGCGGCATCACCCCCGCTGCATACAGAGCGGAGTTTTTGAATAAGTCTTAAATCATCGTTTGAAAAAAGGGCAGACTCAAGTCTGCCCTTTTCGTTGACGGGGCAACGACCTTTTGATAGAATTATAAAAAAGTTTGGAAAGGCGGTTTTTTTACATGCCTGAAGTTTATAAATGCGAACACCCCACCCTTTGCTCATATCTCAAAGTTGGAAAGCGCACATTGAGAAACCGTATGTGCTCCGCTCCTATGGGCTTCCCCGACCTCACCGAGGACGGCTGCATCACAGACGGTGCAATAGCCTTTTATGAGCAGCGTGCCAAAGGCGGTGCCGCCATTGTTACGGTAAGCGAGGCATGCGTTGACTATGCCCACGGCAAAAGCCACGGCAGACTTATAAACCTTACGAACCCCGGGGTTCTTGCAAACCTCACTAATCTTGCAAGAGCCATCAAGCGCCACGGAGCACTGGCAAGCATTGAGCTTAACCACGCAGGCATGCTCTCCGATTTTGACGTTGTTGCCGATGAGAGAAAAGGTGACAGTAATTATCATTACGGCCCTGTTGACTGCATAGTAAACAACACGGAAGTCCGCGCAATGACCAAAGAAATGATTGCAGAGACCGTTGAAAAGTGGGCAAAGGGCGCTGCGCTCTGCAAAAAGGCAGGATTTGACATGGTGATGATCCATGCAGGGCACGGCTGGCTCATCCATCAGTTTCTCTCCCCTCTCACCAACACACGCAGCGACGAATACGGCGGATGCTTTGAAAACCGCGCCCGCCTTGCCATAGAGATAATAGACGCTGTCAGAAAAGAAGTGGGCAATGGCTTCCCCATTGAAGTTCGCTTTTCCGCAATGGAAAAGGCAGAGGGCGGCGTTACTTTGGATAGCGCCATAGCTTTTGCCAAGCTTATTGAGGACAAAGTGGATATCCTCCATGTAAGCGCAGGCGGCGAACCTGATTTCGGCGTTACTCATCCCTCAATGTTCCGTGAAAAGGGCTGCAATGTTCATTATGCAGCAGAGATTAAAAAGCATGTTAAAATCCCCGTCGCCACAGTAGGCGCTTTGGGTGATGTCGAGCTTATGGAGGACATCATCGCCTCCGGCAAAGCGGATATAGTTTGCATGGCACGAGCCCTGCTTGCCGACCCCTATCTCCCCAAAAAAGTGGAGCAAAACCGCACGGACGAGATTCGTCCCTGCCTGCGCTGCTTTGTCTGCCACGCTGAGCGTATGCTCACCCAGACAAGAGTTTGCGCAATTAACCCCGTTATAGGCCGCGAATACGAAGCCCGCTTCATCCCCCCTGCACCTGAGTCCAAAAGGGTTCTCATTGCAGGCGGCGGCCCCGGAGGATTGCAGTGCGCTCTCACCGCTGCGGAAAGAGGACACAAGGTTACTCTTTGCGAGGCAAGCGATTCCCTCGGCGGCAACTTCAAATGCGAATACAATGTTCCATTCAAGGCGGCATTTCCCAAGTATGTTGAGGTTATGGCAAGAATTTTGGAGTGCAAGGGCGTTGAAATAAGACTTAATTCTCCCGTCAGTCCCGAATTTGTCCGCGACTTTGCCCCCGATGCCCTTATGGTGGCTGTGGGAAGTGAGTCTGCCATTCCTCCCATAAGCGGAATTGAAAGCCCGAAGGTTATTCCTGCCACTGCGCTGGACACCAGAGAGGGCGAGATTGGAAAAAAGGTTGTCGTCCTCGGCGGCGGTCTTGTTGGCTGCGAAAGCGGTCTCCATCTTGCAATGCAGGGTCACGATGTCACCATAGTGGAAATGGGCGCTTCTCTCGCACCCGATGCCAACCCCCGTCACCGTCCCCTGCTCATGGCAGAACTTGATAAATATACCCGCGTTCTCATTTCCCACAAAGCCTCCGCAGTTACCGAAGAAGGACTTGTGTGCATCACTCCCGACGGCAGCGAAGTTCTTATTGAGGCTGACACCGTTTTGTGCGCGGCAGGTCTTCGCCCCAGAGAGGATATTGTTGATTCTCTTCGCGGCACCGCTCCCATTGTGGAGATTATAGGCGACTGCGTTGAGCCCGGCACTGTCCGCGGCGCAACCTTCCGAGCCTACCACGCAGCAATAGATATATGATATAAAAAATAAATGCTCAAGTCGGATGGCTTGAGCATTTATTTTTTTATAGTTTATCAAATATTTTCGCGCCGCGGGTAATGCACCATCTGTAGAGAAGCAAAATTCCGATAATCGTCAGCGTCAAGAATCCCCCAGCCACGATATGGGATATATTATGCACTCCGCTAAGCAGCGCAAAAGCCGCAACGGGCAGTATCAGAATTCCCCAACCGCCGAGGATGGGAATCATCACAGAAAAGCCCTGCTTCACAGCCTGGGTTTCGTTTTGCCATTCAAGTTTGGGGAGCTTCAGGTTGCCCCAAAGTCCGATGAGAGCCAGAAGCAGGTTGTAGGCCTGAGGCACTATCAGCATCCATACTGCCATAAGGCCAAAGGGCTTGAAAACCACCAGACAGGCTATCTGAGCCAGAAGCATACCGGGAGCGCTTATAAGCAGATGGAGGGTCAATTTTGCCATCAGCACCTTTTTGCTTTCAACGGGCATACTCTGAACAATCCAGAGGTTCTTGCCCTCAAGGCTCACGGCGCAGGCAGTAATGGTTGTCATGCCTGCAAGGACACAGAGAGCCACCACAACAAGAGGATGGATAAGTGCCTCGATTCCGGTCATGGTTGACATCATGTCAACTATATCGCCGCCCTTGATAATAACGGCAAAAGCCAAAATCACATTCATTATGGCACCCATGCCGGAGTTCATTATATAAGTGGAGGAGCTGAGAAATCTCGCCCACTCACGGCGAAGCAGAGCGTTGAATGCCCCCTTCACCCTAGCTTCCTTGCGCACATACTTAAGCTTGGCCGCTCCGCGTTTTGTGGTTGCAGTGCGTATAAAGGTCTTGGAAATAACAATGTAAGCAATAATAAAGGGCAGTATGAGGCATATAAGACCCAGGAGCAGGTGCAGCATATTGCCCTCGCCTATGGCACTTCCAAGCCAATAGAGGGGCAAGGCCGCGCTTACAGAGTCCGCAAACTCTCCCACCTTTGCCACCAGCTCAGAAAGCAGCCTGTTTATATTGGAATACACATATAAGTAAATTCCCAGAAAACAAAGGCTGAAAACCGTAGAAAGGAGCGTCTTTCTTCTCATTCTCGCAGTGAGTAAAGCCAAGAGCCAGCCGAAGAGAGAGCTTATGGCAATGCTGAAAAAGGGCAGAGACAGGAACACAAGCACAAAGGCCACTGCGCCCATCCACTCCACAGGGCAGCCAATACACCATGCCACGGCGGCAGGAGCCACAACCATAAATTCAAAACCAAAATTGCTCAGGAGCAGGCTTGCCATGCGGCTTCCCAGAATTGCGGAGGGCTTTATGGGCATGCTCAGCAGCAGCTCATTATCTTTGGCTTCAAAAAGCTGAGCCTTGGCTGTAAAGACGCTGAATATGAACATTAGGGCAAAGGCCACCATAGCAGTAAAGCTGAAATAAAACCAGCCGAGACCTTCGCTATGGAAAGCAGGAGCAAGCATGGAAAACATGGCAAAAAACATGCCGATGAATACCACGGCCAGATAGAGATACAGCACACCGAATATCAGTGCACGCCCCTTGCTGCTCCCCTTATTTCTGAATGCGCCGTTTCGACCTGAACCGCTGAAATAAGCAATCCAGGACTGCATGCGCACCTTCAAAAGCAGCTTAAACATTGTCATCCTCCAGTTCCAGGAAGACCGCCTCAAGGCTGGTGTCGCCCTTCACTTCATCCATGCTTCCGGAAACCACAAGGCGTCCGCCCCTGATGATGGCAACTTTGTCGCAGAGCTTTTCAGCCACCTCAAGAACATGGGTGGAGAAGAAGATTGCTCCGCCACGGCCGCAGTGTTCGCGCATCATGGTTTTGAGGCTGTGGGAGGCAACAGGGTCAAGACCCACAAAGGGCTCATCCATAATTATAAGCTTGGGCTCATGGAGCCATGCTGCAATAATGGCCAGTTTCTGCTTCATACCGTGGGAATAGGCGGAAATAGGCTGAGCAAGATCTTCTGTGAGATCGAAAACACCTGCATATCGGGCTATACGCTCCTCACGCTGGCTTTTTCCCACGCCAAAAATATCGGCAACAAAGTTCAGGTACTTTATGCCGGACATAAATTCGTAAAGATCGGGATTATCAGGGATATAGGCAATCTGAGCCTTGCATTCAAGCGCTTCGCTTTTTATGGAGCGACCATTTATATATATTTCGCCCTCATCAAAATTGAGTATTCCGCAACAGGCCTTGATGGTTGTGGTTTTGCCGGCGCCGTTATGACCTATGAACGCGCATATCTCACCGGGCATAATTCGAAGGCTGAGGTCATCAACCGCCGCCTTTTCCCCGTAGCGCTTTGTGAGCTTTTCAATTCGGAGCATATAAAATTCCTCCCAAACAACATTAATGTACTTATTCTATCCCAATTAAACAGCTTCCGCAAGGTGGAATGTCAAGTCCTTTTGCGTATATAATTTCTATTTATGAACAAAGTATCAATATTTCCCTATCCCCTTGACAAAGTGCCCCTTTGGTGGTAAATTAGCACTCAGATAAAGCGAGTGCCAGCAGTCAAAAAGGTTGACTGCCAAAACTCCTAGGATGAAAGTGAGCAGCTATGGAAATAAGCGAAAGAAAAAAGCGCATACTGGCCGCCGTTGTTGACGAATACATCGCCACAGCTGAGCCCGTGGGCAGCAAGCTTATTGCCCAGAAGAGCGGGCTGAATGTCAGCTCCGCCACCATCCGCAACGAGCTCGCCGAACTGACAAGCATGGGCTATCTGGAGCAGCCCCACACCTCCGCAGGACGCGTCCCCACCGCTCAGGGCTACAGAATGTATGTCAACGAGCTGATGGATCGCCACCGCCTCAGCATTGAGGAAACGGAGGAGATAAACCGCAGCATGCACCTTAAAATGCAGCAGCTGGACAAAATGATGAGCGACGTGGGACGCATAGCGGCAGACATGACCGACTATCCCGCCCTTGCCTTCGCGGCAAGACAAAGTTCCACAATCAAACGCTTTGATCTTATATATGTTGATTCCAACACATTTATAATCGTTGCGCTCCTCAGCTCCAACGCGGTTAAAAACCGCCTTATGCACCTTCCCTTCTCTGTGGATCAGCTTATGGTGCAGAAACTTTCCACCGTTTTCAACGCAAACTTCTGCGGCATTACGGAAGACCAGATAACCCCCGTCCTCATCTCTTCCACCGAGCGCTCCACGGGCGACACAATGGGTCTTGTGGCAGCCATCGCAGGCTTCGCCATTGAGGTTCTCTCCGAGGAAAAGAGCTCTCAGGCTGTAATCGCCGGAGAAAGTAAACTTCTCCGTCTGCCTGAATATCAGGATCCCAGAAAAGCCCACTCCCTTATGAACTATCTTTCCGACTCCCAGCATCTCAGCAAGCTGCAGGGCATGGATTTCGGCAACGAAGTTAAAGTAATCATCGGTCCTGAAAATGTTGCAGAAGAACTTCGCGATTCCAGCGTGGTTCTCGCCAAGTATGACGCAGGCGACGGTACACAAGGTCTCATCGGCGTTGTTGGACCCACAAGAATGGATTATTCCCGCGTTGCCGCAAAGCTCAGTTATATTGCCGACGGACTCAGCAAGGCTCTTGCCGGAAGCAAGGACCACTCTCTGCCCGGCTTCGGCGCACTTATGATTCCCGATAACAAAGACCAGCGATAAATTGAAAGGATGAACACCCCAATGTCCAAGAAGAAGAACGAAACCGCTCCCGAGGAAGAAATCGCTCAGGAAACCGTCGAAGAAGAGGTTAAGGCCGAAGTTGCCACCGAGGCTGCCCCCGCTTCCGATGACCGCTACCTCCGCCTTATGGCCGAGTATGACAATTTCCGCAAGCGCAGCGCCAAGGAGAGAGAAAATATATACACCGATGTCCGCGTGGACACCGTCAGCAAGTTCCTTCCCGTTTACGACAACCTTGCCCGCGCAATGGGCACTGTCACCGCAGATGAAGCCTACAAAAAGGGCGTTGAGATGACCTTCAACCAGCTCTGCGAGGTTTTCAAGAAGCTGGGCGTTGAGGAAATCGAAGCTGTCGGCAAGACTTTTGACCCCAACTTCCACAATGCAGTTATGCACGTTGAAGACGAGGAAAAGGGCGAAAACGAAATCGTTGAAGAGTTCCAGAAGGGCTTCAAGGTAGGCGAAAAGGTTATCCGCTTCTCTATGGTAAAAGTGGCAAACTGAATCGAAAGACCGGCAGAAACAATAGTCCCTCATCCGTCTGCCCTTTGGGCAGACACCTTCCCCCAAGGGAAGGCAAAGATGTATTAAATATGTCAAATAAAATTTTCTAATAAATCAGGAGGAATTAATCATGGGTAAAATTATAGGAATCGACCTGGGTACCACCAACTCTTGCGTATCCGTTATGGAAGGCGGCGAAGCCGTCGTTATAGCTAATGCTGAAGGCAACCGCACCACTCCCTCTGTCGTAGCTTTCTCCAAGACCGGCGAGCGTATGGTAGGTCA
>JAZQVC010000012.1:0-63395 GCA_045631645.1 Oscillospiraceae bacterium | reverse complement strand
CTGATTTGGAGGAAAAGATATGTCTGTTCCTTTCTACGCCAAAAGCGAAAATAACAAGGGCTACATAAAGAATATGGAAGTGGTCGGCTTTTCCGACCTCAACGGCATCAATGCCTTCCAGATGGCCCTTTATAAAACCGGCGACAAGTACTATATGTACTGCGGCTCTTTCAAGGGCGCGGGCGTGAATGTGCTTGATGTCACCGATCCCACCAATCCCACTGTCCTCAACTATATCGAGGTCAGCGACCCCAAGATTTATTTTGCACAGTCCACCCCCAAAATTCAGGTGGCTGACGGACTTCTTATCGTTGCCCTTGGTGGCGGTGTGCCCTTCCTCCATGGCATCAATCCCGGCGACCCCGCTCTCGGCGGTCTGCAGATTTACGACCTGAAGGAAGACCCCATTCACCCCAAGCTTCTGAGCCATTGGGATACCGGTGTTCCCAACGGCATGGGCGTTCACCGCTTTGCCTATAACGGCGGCAGATACATCTACATGCCCGCAGAATGCCCCGGCTATGTTGGCTTCATTGTACGTATTCTTGATATTGCCGATCCCACCAATCCCGTTGAATGCGGCCGTTGGTTCATGCCCCAGCAGTTCAAGGACGGTATGATTGAGGGTACCTATCCCGTCGGTCACGCCGCAGAAAAGGACTGGGCAATGTGCCATGCCTGCACCATTTCCGCAGACCGCCCCAATGAGCTTTACCTCGGCTACTTCGGCGGCGGCGGTATTATCCTCGATATATCCGAGCCCACCCGTCCCAAGCTCATCTCCCAGCTCATGATGCAGCCCCCCTTCGCAGGCAAGCTGTGCGGCGCACGCTGCCACACCTACCTCCCCCTCACCGGACGCAATTTCGCAGTTCTCACCAACGAGGGCGAGCGTTTCCCCTTCTTCACCAGAGAAAAGGTTCTCGCTTCCGGCGCACAGCCCATGAACAACCTTCATATGATCGACGTTTCCAATCCCGCCGATCCCACTCTGGTTGCGGAGTTCCCCTATCCCGAAGTTCCTGCCGACTTCCCCTATCCCAACTTCAATGACTGCGGCATAGGCGCTCCCGGCCCCTTCGGTCCCCACAATGTTCATGAGCCCATGGGCAAGAGCTGGCTTGAGGATAACTCCAACCGCGTTTACTGCTGCTACTTCCACGCAGGTATGCGCGTTTATGACGTATCCGACCCCTACTACATCAAGGAGTTGGCATACTTCATCCCCCCCAATCCCGAAAAGCTTCTCTTTAATGTGCCCGTTCCCGGTCCTATGATTGCCACCACTGAAGACGTAGTTGTCGACGACCGCGGCTATATCTACATGGACACCTGGCATGACGGCATGTACATTCTCCGCATGAAGGAAGACTAAATTCAACACAAAAAGGCATCTGCGCTTTCATCGCAGATGCCTTTTTTCATTATTCCGGATAATTCGTTGACAAATCTCGGTCAAGGCTTCATACTGAACACAACAAATATCTCGGAGGCAAATTAAATGGAGTCCAACACAAGTCTTGTAACGGGAAGCGCCGGCAAGCGTCTTATAAGCTTTTCCGCTCCCATAATTCTCGCAAACCTCATACAGGCCATTTACGGCATAGTGGATATGGTGGTCGTAGGCCAGTATATCGGCTCTGCAGGCATGTCCGCCGTCAGCATGGGTGCCCAGATCACCGCAGTTGTGCTGGTGCTTGCGGCAGGCTTGAGCAACGGAGGCACCGTAATTTCCGCTCAGCTTTTCGGCAAGGGTGAGCACAAGGCGCTGCCCTCACTGGTGGGCACTCTTCTCAGCTTTTTCGCCATTGCCGCCATCATCCTCACTGTGCTGCTTATGATCCTTGCAAGACCTCTGCTCCGCGCCATAAACACCCCCGATGTGGCTTTTGAGCAGGCTGTTGCATACTTCCTCATCTGCATGGCAGGCACTGTTTTCGTCTATTGCTACAACGGCCTTTCCGCCATACTGAGAGGCGTTGGCAACTCCACCGCTCCCATGGTCATCGTTTTCATCACCGTTATTCTCAATGCCGCTCTTGACCTGCTACTGGTTGCGGTTATCCCCCTTGGCGTTATCGGCGCAGCCCTTGCAACCGTGTTCAGCCAGTTTATGAGTCTGCTGCTCACTGCCCTCTACATAAAAACTAAAACCCAGCTTTTCGATTTCCGTCTTCGCTCTTTCCGCATCAACGGAGAGTTTTTGAAGATTATCATCAAAATCGGTCTGCCCCAGTCCATACAGTTTTTCTTCGCCTCCAGCTCCTTCGTGCTTCTCAGCGGCATTGTCAACCTCTACGGAGTCAATCCCTCTGCAGCAGCCGGCGCAGCCGCCAAGATTCAGTCCCTCGCCCATCTCCCTGCTCAGGGTGTTATGTCCGGCATTATCTCCCTCTCCGCCCAAAATCTTGCGGCAGACAAACCCAAGAGAGTTATGCAGGGACTCGGCACCGGTCTTGTTTTCGCGGGCGCTCTCAGCCTCATTGTCTGCCTGCTTTGCATAGCATTCCCCGCTCAGGCTTACCGCATCTTCACCTCCGACGAGGCCGTTATTGCCGCAGGTATTGATTATCTCAAGGTTATGAGCGTCTCCTTCGTCCTTGAAGGACTTATGTTCTGCCTCTTCGGCGTTGTCACCGGCTCGGGCTACACCCCCGTCACCATGTGCTGCGGTATTCTCAGCGCCTTCATCGTCCGCTATGTCTCCGCATGGATTCTCTGCAACATATTCACTATGGGCTTCCTCGGCGTTGCAGTTTCCTACAGCCTTGGACCTCTCCCCTCAATTGCAATATGCCTTATTTTCCTCATCAGCGGAAAATGGAAAACTCCCAGAGTGCAGATTCACTGATAATAACAAACCACCGGCCAAGCCGGTGGTTTTCTTTTCGCTCTCATATTTCTATGGACTTTTTCATCCTTATCTGCTATAATCCAAAATTGTCACATATATCCGGGTGTAGCGCAGTTGGTAGCGCGCCTGCTTTGGGAGCAGGATGCCGCAGGTTCGAATCCTGTCACTCGGACCAAAAATAAAGAGGGAGGCTTTTGCCTCCCTCTTTATTTTTGGTCTTGTATCTTCGCCTGCCAAAGCTATGCGCGGTGGGCGTTTATCTTCCGCTGATCTGACGGCGGTTATAGATGCGACTTCCGAGCCAAGCCAGCAGCGCTGCGACAACAATGTAGAGCAAGGGAACGATTTGGTACGAGGTGAACTGCATTCCAAACAGAGAAACCAAGCGAAGGTCAAAAGTGTTCCACATGGCCAAAAAACAGGTGGGAAGATAATCCCATAACTGCCCCAGCACGCGATACTCTGCCGGTATTTGAATAATCATTCCGGCAATGATCAGTCCTGCGGTAACGGACATTGCTGCAATGCTGCTGTGGAAAAGTTCCGACAGGAACATGACAAATACGCTGATCAAAAACGCAGCAACCAGCAGACAGCCGTATGCAATCAGACAGGCTTGTCCTAAGGTGATATTGCCTGCGTAGTTGGCGTAAAAAATCTGCATCGCGGTATCAAATCCCTCTGAACCATATACGCACAGACTCAGCACCCAAGTCAGCGCCGTCATGAGCAAGGCACCAATGCAGCCCACGGTGACTCCGGAAAGCAGCTTGACCCAGTAGAGCCGTTTTTTCCCGTTAGCAGTGCACAGCACAAGCTGATCTGTTCGGTGAGTGCGCTCGTCGGGGAAGCTGCTGGAAAGGGCGATGGCAGCATAGAGCAGCATCATGAAGCCTACGGTGAGAAATGTCTCCAAGATACCTTCGTACGCATCATGAAACTGATATACAAGAGGGCTTGAGAGCTTATCGGCCTGTTCCTGCCAATATGCAATCTCGGCTTCACTCAGATGGTTGTTAATAGCCGCCTCTTCAAATCTCGCCATCATGGCAGCATATAGTGCATCTTCATCGGGAACCCACTTTACGGCGGTTTGTTTGTCCATGCCGGTCCATGCTCGGATCAATTCAAAAATTTCGCTGTAGGGACGGGCGTTGGTCTGGTATTCTTCCGTTAAAATATAATTGCCTTCGATCGGCAAATCCTTGTAAGCGGCAATGGTTTCCTCCAGCAGGGACTGGTCTATGGGCTTGCCGCTGAGTGCTTTTCGATACGCCTGATCAATCAGATGCTGTTCGTAATTTGTGCTTATGGGTTCGCCATTTACGTAATAAGTTCCCAGTAGGGGAAACAGGGTTAAAAAGACAATAGCAACCATGCATACAAGCAGAGAGAGCCAAAGCAGTTTCTTCTGCATCAGCTTTTTCAGCTCATAAGCATACATGGTAATCAGATTATTCATGGCTTCCCTCCTCGAACTGCGCAAGATAGAAGCTCTCCAGATCACCCATTTGGTCATCCCATGTTCCGTGATAAATCAAAGCTCCATCTTTCATCATGAGCACCTCATCGGCAATATGCTCAATGTCGGAAACAATGTGGGTGGACAAAAGTACGATACTGTCTTTACCGATTTGCTGGATAAGGTTTCGGAAACGCACCCGTTCTTTAGGGTCAAGTCCTGCGGTGGGTTCGTCGAGGATCAGCATTTTCGGATCGTTCAGCAGCGCTTGCGCGATTCCCAGTCGCTGCTTCATACCGCCCGAAAATGTTTTAATCTTTTTACGTCCCACATCTTGCAGACCCACCAATTCCAGAAGTTCATTTGCTTTCCGTTTAGCTGACTTTTTGGGCAAGCCCTTCAAGGCTGCCATATACAGCAGAAAATCCGTAGCAGTAAATTCCGGATAATAGCCGAAGTCCTGAGGCAAATATCCCAATATTGCCCGATAGCCTTCCTCACAGACATCCATACCGTCAAAAGTGATAGCGCCGCTTGTGGGCTGCAGAATGCCACAGAGCATACGCATGAGGGTTGTTTTACCTGCACCGTTAGTGCCCAAAAGCCCGAAAACTCCGCTATGCAAACGCAAGCTGACGCGGTCCACTGCGATTTTATTTTGAAATTGCTTTGTTAATCTATCAATGACAAGTTCCATGTGTATTCCTCCGTTCGCTTTATCGTGCAATGTATTTCATATGCCATCTCTATGAGCAAGGCAATTGCCAAAATAAGCCACCAACTGACGTAAACTCCCTGATATATGCGCTCTACCACAAAATGCAAACCGGTATTGATGGCGCTTACAATTATGGCAACACACATACATCCATAAATAATTTCCTTATCGTTGGTGCGGCGAGCAATCCATAAACTGAAGTTTACAGTTAAAAGATATGGAACAAGAAGATACATCCCCGTTTGAAGAAGAGAAAAATCATTGCCGATACTGCATAGGGGTGCAAGGACGGCAATTATAGCAAAATTGACCGCCCCCAAAATACTCATTCTTGCGAGAACCACACTTTTCAAGGAAAATCGTGTGGATTTTTCAAGTTCACTCATCCCATACATCATTGAGCGATTGCTTTCTGTAACCGCCAAAAGACCCAGTGCCGGAACAAATGCAGACACAACCCATAAAGTGTCCCGACTGATATTGCAGGCACAAAGCAGCGCAAGTAATAATACCAAGCCGGACAAAATCCATGATAATTTTCTCACGTATGATGCCTGCACCAATATAAAGCGGAACATACCGATCTGCGGCTGGGGCAATGATCTTAAAAATCTTAGCTTTTCCTGCTGATTTGGTTTAGGAGCGGCAAACGCTTTTTGAATATTTCGTTTTAGTTGATTATTCATTCTGAAAAGCCCTCCTTTTTTAATTCTTCTTTGAGCCATTTCAAAGATTTTGATAGTCTGCGATAAATTGCAAAGCGGGATAAGCCGGTGATGCAGCAGATAGAGTTAATCGGAAGATCATTCACATATCTCAAAAACAGCAGTTCTTGTTCATCACTTGGAAGCTTTGACACAGCATTTCTCAATACCAGCGTATCTATCCATTCTTCCGAAGGGTCAGAAACCGATTCGCTTTCAAGTTCCTCAATGCTATCAACAGTCTTTTTCCGAAATTCATCTATGCACAAATTTTTGGCAATTGTATATAAGTAGGGCAGCTCTTTCCCATTATCAAAGCTTAATCCCTGTCGGTAAAAGCGAAGAAAGGCTTCCTGTGTGATATCCTGTGCTAACTGCTTATCGAATAACTTGAAGTAGCAATAACGGTATATTTTGTCGTATTGTTTTTCAATATCCATGTGCTGCAAAACCTCCCTTCATAATGTTTAACGGATAATGACTGCAAAATGTGCGGCTTTACCACATTTTAATACTTCTTCATCCTATAAACAAGCTTGCCCACACAAAACAAATCTAAGCGCGGCGGACCACTTTTCTCTTGCCCGCAGCTTGCTTTCCGTGATATATTGAGCAAAAGCGAAAAAGGAGTGGATATGCTATGACATTCACCTTTGCACACAATAATTTCAACGTCCGCGATCTGGACAAGTCTCTGGAATTTTATAAGAAGGCTTTGGGTCTCACTGAACTTCGCCGCATTGCTCCCGAGGACGGCAGCTTTATCATCGTTTACCTTGGAGATGCCTCCGGCAGCGCCCATGCTCTGGAGCTGACATGGCTTCGCGATTGGGAGCGCCCCTATGATCTGGGTGACAACGAGTTCCATCTCGCCTTCACTGTGGATGATTTCGATGCCGCACACGCTCTCCACGAGGAAATGGGCTGCATCTGCTTCGAAAACGAGGCAATGGGCATTTATTTCATCACAGACCCCGACGAATATTGGCTGGAGGTCATCCCCGCCAGACGCTAAGCAAATAAAAAAGACCGCTTAATAGCGGTCTTTTTACTTTATGTGGTTTTTAGAATGCTTCATTGACCATATATTCAAATATATGGTATTATATTCGATAATTATTCCTTGTTTTTCTCTTTTAGGAGGATAGGCTATATGTTTATTCGCAACGGCGTCAAGTCAATTTTGCGGGAACGGGGTCGGACAACGCTGTTCTCACTTTTAATTATACTGCTGACCCTTACTATGATTTTGTCCCTCAGCGTACTATTATACAGCAACGCCGTTATGGCATCCTGCGACGAGGCTTACCGCTCCATCGCCTTGGTGGAATATATGGGCGCTGAATATCCCAACGAGGACGAGGCAGACGCAGCTGCCCGAAGTGCGGCGGCAGCACTGAGCGACGAGAGCATTCTCTCTGTGCCCGGTGTCACCGCATGGACACGGGGCAACACCGCCTTCGCATCCGCCGAAGGATTTGAACGCCGCTTCGGAACTATGCCTTACAGAAACAAAGCGGTTATTATTGTCAGCAGCGTTTCCAATCCCATAATCCAATGGGCAAGTTTCGACGAGATAAACCGGCCCGTTGAGGAAGCCGGATTCATCACCTATTACACCTGCATTTTGAAAACTTCCCTCTATTCCCGAAATGGCAGAGAGGGCGTTTATATCGACCTTCTCACAGATAAATGTGATTTTGTCCCTGAGAAGGGAAAAAGCTATGTTCTCAACGGCGCTTTTATAGAAACCGCCGGCACCGCAACTCAGCTTGGCGCATATCCCATGAACGGCTATAGCATTTTTCAGGTGGACTCCTTTTTCGAAACCGATGACTTGCCCTATGCCGAAGTCATCGAGGGCGAGGATATCCCCGAAGTTTTCCTCAACGCCGCCGAGCAGTACCGAATTATGAATAACTATGTCCACATCGTGCCCTGCCGCGATGTGAACGATGTTTATGCATTCCACCAAAGCGAGCTTCAGTTGGCGGAGGGTGAAATGCCGAACCCCGAAGAATCATACTCCTGCGTTATCAGCAATGACCTTGCAACGCAGTTGAGCTTGAAGCCGGGAGACACATTTACGACGGACTCTCTTCAGGGAACAACAGATGACCGATACAAACTCACTACCGAGGAAGAAACTTATACCTTCACCGTCAGCGGCATCGCCGGTGAATCTACCGACTATGGCGGAACAGTCTGGGTAATTGCTGAAGACGCAGACACCCCCATGTTTGGCTACCTCCTCGGCACTGTTTCTCTTCGCAACGATTTAGCGGAGGCGGCAGTGGAAGCTCTTCAGGAAATCATGCCTGAGCAGGTGCGCGTAACGCTGCTTGACCAGGGATACAACGCCGCCGCTCAGCCTTTCAAAGAAGTTGAAAAAACCGCAGTAACCGTGCTGCTTATCTGCAGCGCAGGTATTTTGGCCGTTTTACTGCTGTTTGCCTTTCTTTATGTGGGCAGGCAGCAAACCACAGTGAAAATTATGGTTTCCATGGGAACGCCCAAGCGCAAGATTTCCCTGTGGTTTTTATCCGGTGCTCTTGTTATCTGCGGCATCTCCTCTATATTGGGTGCCGCGATTGGTACGATTTTGCGCCCGACGGTATTTAACATGATTGCCGCAGCCGCAGATGCCGCAAAAAATGGTGATGGCTTCCGCTGGTACAGTGAAACCGCCATCGGCGTTGTGAAACATACGGCATTTGACCCTCAGGTTCCTCTTTGGCCCAGTCTGCTTGCCGTTTTAGGGATCGTGGCGCTAACGCTGCTATTTTGCCTGCGCTTTCTTAGCATGGCCCGTCAGGGCGGCGTACGCAAAAAGGGTAAAATCAAGGTTCGCTTGCCCCGCTGCAAAAGCAGCTCCTTGAGTCTTGGTGGACTTGGTTTCTCCCTGCTTTCAATTCGCCGAGGCGGTCTGAGGACACTGGCAGTGCCTTTGGTCTCCATGGTGCTTACTGTAACCGTCCTTATACTGGGCGGAGTATATCAGGGTTGGCAGAATGAGCTTGACGATGCGCTGGAAAACACGCGCATAGACGGCATGGTTGTCAGTCTCAATGGACGCCATTATTCAGGTCTTGCAATGCCCATAAACGATGTTCGAACCCTCCTTGATATGGAAGGAATAGAAAACCTCTCTGTATCCTATAGCTACCGTTACTGGCTTCCCGAAGATGAACCCAGCTTCACCAACGGCAGTTTCGGTCAGGCGCACCGACAGGCATGGATTGACCAACAGCCTGAGTTGGTAAGCTTGAATTCGCTGTCCGCTGCCAAGGAATTTTATTACACCGACACCGCCTCCGCCGTCACATGGCTGGATGGTTGGGACGAAACTATGCTGGAAGAGACGGACTTTACGCCTTTGCGCGACAGAGTTGAGGGAGTTGCAGAAGAAAAGCTAATCCCCAGTGTTTGCAGCGCCACATTCCTTGAAGCGCATAATATAGCCCTTGGTGAAACCTTCTCCTGCCTTGCACTGGTTGAATATAGCGGCGCTATCCGCAAGGAAATCCCACTGAATCTTATAGTTGTTGGAAGCTATGTTCAGCAGGGAGGCAAAGCACAGGTCTATGTGCCGCTATCATGCCACATTCAGACATCACTCCTGACCACTGACGGTCCAAGCAGCAACAACAGATGGGATAGGTTCTCCTTCCGAACCTGCCGCTTCCAGCTATCCTCTGCCAGTGAATTGGACGCCGTTCGTCAGCTCCTGCGTGATAAGGGCTTCAGCGCCGTGGGACACATATCCCACAACCGCACAACCATTGTGCTGCGCGACGCGGCTTTCATGACACTTGTGGAAAATATGGAGCGCAACATAGCCATGGGTAAATTTATGTCCACAGTGATTTCTCTGCTGATAGTTTTGCTGGGCTTCATCATCTCCTGGCTTATGATTTTCTCCAGACGGCGGGAGTTCGCCCTTATGCGAGGCTTCGGCGCGCAAAAGCGCAAGGTGTTTGCCTCCTTTTTCTTAGAGCAGGCAATACTCAGCCTTGTAGGCTGTCTCGTGGGATGCATATTGCTCCTTTGGCTCTATGCAGGAGGCCTAGCCCAGCCTCTGGCCGTTGTGGCATATCTCATCTGCTATCTGCTTGGCACAAGCATATCTATCCTTATGATTGGCAAAACCGATCTTATGGATCTTCTTACCATCCGCGAATAATGAAGGAGGCGGAAAATATGAGCGTTATTGAACTGAACAATGTTAAATATGTCTACCAAAGCCAGTATCAGCGTGTTGAGGCTCTGCGCGGCATCTCTTATTCCTTCGAAGCAGGAAAGCTTTATTCCATTATGGGCTCTTCAGGAGGTGGCAAAACCACCCTGCTCTCTCTTATGGCAGGGCTTGATGTTCCCTCCGAGGGCAGCGTTTTGTGCGAAGGCGTTTCCACTTCGGACATCAATCTTGAGAAATATCGCCGCGAGCGTGTGGCGGTAATATATCAGGATTTTCGCCTTTTCCCGATGCTCACCGTGGCAGAAAACGTTATGTACCCCATGGAGCTTCGAGGAGTGAAGCCTGCCTCAGCGAAAAAACGCGCCGCAGAGCTTATCCAAAAGGTTGGCCTGCCCGAAACGGTTCTGGATCGCTTCCCTGCCATGCTTTCCGGCGGAGAGCAGCAGCGCGTTGCCATCGCCCGCGCTTTGGGTATGGATACCAATGTGTTGCTGGCAGACGAGCCCACAGGCAACCTTGACTCAAAAAACAGCGACCACATCTTTGGAATTCTTGATTCTCTGGCGCACGAAGATGGCTACTGCGTGGTAATCGTAACCCATGACGAGGAGCTTGGAAACCGGGCCGACGAGGCTCTTCGCATTCACGACGGTGCATTGATATAAAAAAAGACCGCTATTAGGCGGTCTTTTTTTATTTGTTCAGCAGAAGCTTTATAACTGCGCACTGGCAGCGTTTTGGCAACGTATTCAGCAGCACAAGGCCTATGTTTCTGTGCTTTCTGTAGCTGAGGGCGGGGCGGGATGCCACCGAGGCTTTATACAAAAGCTTTGCCACAGCTTCGGGTGAAATAGGCGTACCCATAAACTTCGCTGCAAGACCCGAGAAGCTCTTTGCCTGCTTTTTATAAAGCTTGGTTTCTTCAGCGAGGGTTTTTGTGGCTTTCACAGAAGCGCTGCTCAAGGGTGTTTCAACGGCACCCGGCTGAATGGTGACAACCTTTTGTCCTATAAGATTAAGCTCCTGACGCAAAGCCTGGGCATAGCTTTCAAGGGCGGTTTTGGTGACATTATAAAGGCCGTTGAAAGGCATGGGATCAAAAGAGGCAACCTCACTGGTGACGATTATAATCCTGCCCTTTTCCCTAAGGCACTGATGGAAAACGCGGTTTACAAGCATAGTGCCTTCAAGGTTCACATCCACAAGCTTTTTCATGCGGCAATAGTCGCTCTCCACAAGCGAGGCCATCATATGAATGCCAGCGATATTTGCTATCACATCCAGCGTAACACCTTTTTCCCGAAGGAAATCTCTTATCTTTATAAGCGCGGCTTCATCCGTGATGTCCGCCACGAAGCTATGCAGCCCTTCCCGCTCTTCCGCAGCGGCAAGGTCTATGGCGTATACGGTATGACCTTGGTCAACTATGTATTCGGCGGCAGCTTTGCCGATTCCCGAAGCTGCACCGCTTATCAAAAAATTCATTTTTCACATACCGCCTTTTTGGAAAGACTAAGTGCGTACACAAGGGTGATAAGGCAGAGAATTATAATAGTCCAGTCAGTTTTATCCGAAACAGAAAATGCGGAGAGGGAGTTGAAAACTCCGTGGGAGATTATGCACATCCACAAACTTCCGCTGCGGATGAAAATCAGCACATAAAGAAATCCGATGAGGATAGCAGAAACTATCTGCACCAGATTTTCTCCAAGGCTCATTCCGCTGCCGTTGAAAAGATTGAGAATATGCCCAAGTCCAAAAGTGAGGCTTGAAACAACAATCGCCCATTTAAGGCTGCTACGGGAGATGGCCTTAAAAAGAAATCCGCGGAATATGGTTTCCTCCAAAAATCCCACGCAAAGCATTTTCAAAATAAAGCAAACCAAGGCCAAAGCCCCGTAATTGCTTCCCACACCGCGCCACAAATTATAGCTTGTTATGAGAAGCAGGGGTATGTAAAACCAAAGCTCCTTCGCAGGTGTTTTGGCGCGGCAAAGACCAAAGTGAACAGAAAGCCCCTTTGCTTTCAGCCAGAAAAGGAGAAAGATAACAGCAGCCACAGCAAACGCGGCTGATGCAATACTCTCCACTCCCAATGCGCGGGAAATTTCATCAAAAACCGACATTCCAAAACAGTAAATGCCTATCCACACAAGGGCAAAGCCCAGTTCACTTTTTTCATAAAGCTTCTTCATAGGCAAACTCCCCTTCTTATATTTTCTCTCCCCACTCGCTCTCCTTAAAGCCTACAAGGACAAAATCCTCGCCGATAAGCAGAGGACGCTTCACCAGCATTCCATCTGTTGCGAGGAGGGAGAACATTTCCTCCTCGCTCATTGCCCCCAGCTTTTCTTTCAGCTGCATTGACTTATACAGCAGTCCGCTTGTGTTAAAAAACTTTTTTATCGGCAGACCGCTTGCCTTATACCAGCTTTTCAGCTCATCCGCGGTGGGATTTTCTTCTTTTATATGTCTCAGCTCATATTTGATACTTCTCTCATCCAGCCATTTCTGAGCCTTTTGGCAAGTGCTGCACTTGGGGTAGCATATAAATTTCAGCATTTTTCTTCTCCTTGAAATTTATCTGATTTAGTATTGAGATGATTATACCACATAACGCGGCACTTTGCGCATAAAATTATAGTAACTAATTTTAAGGCGGTGGGGGCAGTGAAACGCAATATTTCACTTTGGCAAGCCATAGGCTTCGGCATAACGGTGCTGGGCGGCACACTTTTGCATTTTCTTTATGATTTAACGGGAGGCAGCGCCTTCGTCGCCGCAATATCCGCTGTGAACGAATCCACTTGGGAACATATGAAGCTTTTCTTCATCCCTGCGTTTATTTTCTCCCTCGTTGAGCGAAGATTTTTCCTCCATCTTAAGGATTTTTGGTGCGCGAAGCTTATGGGTATCACTCTTGGTCTTGCGCTCATTCCCCTGTTATTTTACACCTATAATGGCGCGCTGGGAGCTTCTCCCGACTGGGTGAACATAGGCATTTTCATTTTCTCTTCCGCTGCCGCATTTTATTTCGAAAACCGCCTTTTCAAAAACGCATCCCTTCGCTGCAGCGCAGCTTACGCAGCTTTTGCCCTTTTGCTTTTGCTTTTGCTTGCCGCGCTGTTTGTATTTTTCACTTTTTTTCCGCCTGAGCTGCCCTTATTTCAGGATCCCACAAACGGCAGCTTCGGGATATAAAAAAAGAGACTCCCAAGGGAGTCTCTTTTAATTTATTTAATTTTCCAGCCGCTTACATCGCACTGACCGAAGCCGTTATCGCCATAGGCATAAACTTTTCCGTCGGAGTCCACAAGCAGGTAGTGCTCGCCACCTGCAACTGCAGCAACTATATACTTACCGCTCACATTAAATTCCACAGCGTCGCTCTCTCTGAAGAAGAAGCTTTTCAGCTCGCCTTCGGTGGTGAGACCCAAAACTGCTCTGGGGCTCATAGTGAGAGTTATAATATCCTTCCACTGAGGGATTCTCTCATAGGTGGACTGGGTGCTTCCGTCGGGCATAAGGTAGACGGAAACGGCGGTGGAAAGGGCGATTGCCTCGGGCTTGAGGGTTGTCTGGCTTGACTTATTGGAAGTGAGGGCGGAGCCATCTTCCAAAATG
The DNA here is from genome assembly GCA_045631645.1 of Oscillospiraceae bacterium. Classification (GTDB taxonomy): domain Bacteria; phylum Bacillota; class Clostridia; order Oscillospirales; family Oscillospiraceae; genus SIG459. The sequence goes on along the minus strand of JAZQVC010000012.1, from coordinate 49,835 downwards.
CAGGCGCCCTGATAGGAGCCCGCGAAAACTTCCTTTATGTTTTCAGCGGCGAGGGTTTCGGAATAATCGTGATAACCAGTGAAAAGAAGCTTGCCCTCTTCGGTAACGGCAAGGGTATCGTGGTCATTGACAGCTATCTTTTCAACACCGGTCCACTCGCTCACATTGCACTGGCCGTGGGTGTTATCGCCCGTGGCAAGAACTCTTCCGTCGCTGCGCAGGCCAATGGTGAAGTTAGCGCCTGCGTAGACAGCCACAACATCACTCCAGCTGCTTACATCGCACTGGCCGAAGCTGTTATCACCAACTGCGGCAACGCTGCCGTCAGCAAGGATCGCAACGGTATGGTTTTTGCCTGCGGCGATGCTGTCGGTTTTAAGCTTCTGGCGGGCATACTCTCTTGCAAGAAGAATCTCCTGGTCTACCGCGGAAAGCTTACCACTCACCATCTCCTGAGCAAATTCTTCGTCACCGGTAAGTTCCATGGCGATTTCATAGATTCTGTCCATAGCGCCGTTATAGTCGCCAACCTCGCGGAAGACATTGATGGCTTCGCTGTGTTCTCCCGCTGCATAGTGGAGCTCGGCAACTGCCATGCGGCAATCCTTATAGCGGTTTGCGCTGTCGGAATAAAGACCCAGAGAGCGAAATATTTCCGCAGCGGCATCATAATCGCCCTCTTCAAAGAGCTGCTGAGCAGGAAGATAGATGCACTCTTTGACCATCTGTGCGCTATCGCGGAAGTCGCCCAGCGCGGCAAACATAAACTGCGCCTGCTCATAGTCGCCTGCGTTCAGGTAACCCTGAGCAATTGCGTATTCGCAGCTATCCTTAGTTTCGTCATCAAGGCGCTCGGCAATAACAACCTTCATCCTGTCATATTTTTCAATGGCAGCTTCCGGCTTTCCTGCGGCGGCAAGGGCGCTTATGCGGTCTTCATAGATATCGGGAAGCGCGGTCCAGAAGCGGCAGCCCAGGACTATAAGCAGCACTGCCAGCACTACGGCAAAGCGCACGGTTCCCTTTACAAATGCTGAATTTTTATCCATACAGGCACTGCTCCAATCTTACGCAGGATGTGTCCGTATGGGCATCATTGGCATAACTCATAACGATATAAACATCGTCAATGCCATGATATTCCATAAGGTCGGCTATCCAGCCGCCGGTATCGGCGGTGTAGTAATAGCCCTGACGGACATCGGTCATATGAACCTCGTCATAGTGGGGGCAGAGATAGGGGGTAAATACGTTTGCAAAGCTATCGCCTATTACAAGAGCCTTGCGGCCTGTGGAAAAGCCCGTCTCTATCTTTGTCCAGGGCTTGATAACGCCCGTCACATAGGCCATATAGGTCTCTTCGCGGTAGTTCATAAGGGCGGACTTCTCTTCCGTGGTCTTGTTATAAACACGGTTTACCTCGGCGGCCTGAAGGGGATTCATCACGTCGAAGAAGCCTTTATAGGTATAAACCTTTCTGTAGCTATACTCATCATAGGGTACAGCAGGGATGCCCTGAATGTTCATAAGTTCCTCATAGGCATACCATGCGCCAAGAGCGGACCAATGGTGGTCAATGGGGAAATAGATGGACTCGGTGAGATGAGGGTTGAGTATCTCGGGGATATTGATGATGTGAACACCCTCGTCAACCTGCTCCTGAATTGCGCCCTCGGTGTTGCTGTACCAGCCCGCATACTTGCTGCTGTTGGGCAGAGGCTCCCAACTATGGGTCAGGGGCACCATCATATAGAAAACGTTTCCGTCCTCAGGAAGCTCGGACTTATAGGCGTTGAGCGCGTGAGCCACCTGGGATATCTGCTTCTCGGAAACGCGGAAGTATTCGCGAAGATGGCCGTTTTTATATATGTAGGAAAATCCGTAAGTATCGGTGGCAGGGATGATTTCAAGCTCCTCTCCCTCTTCGGGAAGTTCGCTTTCATCGAAGATTATTTCCTCTTCGGGCTCTTCTGTTTCAAAATCCTCCATACCGGGGACGCTCTCTTCCTGAATATCAGGCTGGACCGGAGTTTCGGAATCGGTTACTCCCTGAAGCTCATCCTGACTATCATCGAGAAGCTGAGTATCCTCCTCCGTCTCTGCGGAAAACAGACCGAGGAAGCTCTCGCTTGTGTTTATAACAAGGTTTCTGCCGAAAAAGCCGTCGGACAAAAAGTTTTCAAACTCTCCGCTGTAGTTGCCGGAAAAGATATTTTCCCAGCTAAGCTCAGGCTTGCCCTGAAGCATACGGTTTTCAAAGTCCGAGGCTCTGTCCTCATTTTCGCCAAGGGCAACAAGCATAATGCCCAGACAAAGGAGCACCGCCGCCGAACACACGGTTATGAAAAATGTTATTTTGTTTTTCACGCTCTGCGGTCTCCTTTCTCAGAATCTGAAATAAATAAAGGGGTTATAGCTCTGTCCGATAATGAAGAGCAGGGATAAAGCCATTGCGGAAACATAGCAAACGCCGGAAACAATGTTGAATACCAGCTCGTTTTTCTTTTCAAGGCGGGCCTTAACCGCAGGTACTACGGGTGTGCAGGCCACGGCAAAAAGCAGGGGGAGAACTGTATATCTGCGCATAACCGCCATGGTCACCGCATCGCTGAAAGCAGCCTTTACAATTCCGCTGCCGCTTGCCTGCATGCCGAACATTGCAAGAATATGGGTCTTCATATCTCCCATGTCGGTGTAATAGAAAATTACCCATCCGATGATAACCAGTACGAGGGTAAAGAAAATATTCAGCGCAGAGGGCATTTTCTCAATGATTTTGCTGAATACAAAGCGCTCGAGAATTATAAGCACGCCGTAGTAAGCGCCCCACATAAGGAAGTTCCAGTCCGCGCCATGCCAGAAGCCTGTAAGAGACCACACGATAAGCAGGTTGATTATTGTGCGTCTCGTGCCCTTGCGGTTGCCGCCCAGAGGGATATAAACATAGTCTCTGAAAAAGCTGCCCAGAGAAATATGCCATCTGCGCCAGAATTCGGAAATGCTCTTGGAAATATAGGGATAGCTGAAGTTTTCTTTATAGTTAAAGCCGAAGATGCGGCCCATACCGATTGCCATATCGCTATAGCCGGCAAAGTCGAAATAAATCTGCAGGGAATAGAGAATTGCGGCATACCATGCGCCCAGTACGGACATGCTGCCATCGCCGAGGGAAAGCTGCTCAAGGGCAAGAGCGCTCACATTGGCTATAAGCACCTTTTTGCCGAGACCTACGGCGAAGCGTCTCATACCGCAGATAAAATCATCAGTGTTGGAAGAGCGCTCATTCAGCGCGTCGCAAACATCGGAATACTGAACGATGGGACCTGCAATAAGCTGGGGGAAGCAGCTTATATAAAGCATCAAGCGAGGCAGGCTTTTCATGCAGGGGGATTTGCCTCTGTAGACATCCACTGTATAAGTGAGCACCTGGAAGGTATAGAAGGATATGCCTATAGGCAGCTTAAGTCCCGGAATCTCAACCGCTTTGCCGAAAATTCCTGTGACGGAGCTAAGAAGGAATGAGGCATATTTGAAATAAAACAGCAGCGCAACAGAAACAACAACGCCTATTATAAGGAACTTTTTCTTGCGATATTCATACTCACTTCTTGCTATCTGAAGGGCGCAATAATAATTTATAACCGTTGAGGCTATCATTGCCAGAACCCATATAGGTTCACCCCAAGCATAGAAGAGAAGAGAAAATACAAGCAGCACTCCGTTTCTCCACTTTATGCCGCTTCTCATAAAATAGAAAAGCAGCACCACGGGGAAAAACAGCAGCAAGAATGTCAAGCTGGAAAAAACCATACTATCCTCCGAATTATAAAAAGGCGAAATATCCCTCGCCAAAATACACTAGAACATCTTATATTATCATATATTTTTCTGCTTGTTAATACCTATTTTGACAAAAAAAGAGACTCCCGAAGGAGTCTCTTTTAATTTTTGTGTTCAGCTTACTGAGCAGCCTCGATGACGACGCGGCCGAAACCGGTGGTTGCGGAGTAGTCGATGGTCATGCCGGGATACTTTGCAAGCAGGGGAGAGTTGGTAGCGCCAACAACGCCGCCCTCAAAGCCCTTGATGTAGTTGGCAAGAACCATGTAGTCTTCCATGACATAGTCAAGAACATTGACAGCGCCGGAGAACATGTTGAAGCCGTCACCCAGATCACGGAGGGTGTAGTTATAACCTGCCAGGTTGTAGGAAGCGGTCAGATCCAGAGGCTCGTATGCGCCGGTCTCCTTGTTGAAGACCTGAACATCGTATACGCGATAGCCGCCGGTGGGAGCACCGACCCAAACGCCCTTATCGTCCTTTGCTACGGAGCTGGGCCAATCGGGATCTACCTTATAGGTGACACCTGCAACATGGAGGAAGCCGCCGCACTCAGCGCTGCCCACATCGCGTGCGCCCCACTCGAGAGCGTCAAGCAGCTGCTGACCGGTGATGGTCTGCAGGCAAGCAACGTTGCCGAAGGTGTGGATCTGCTTTGCGGTGAGATAGCTTATCTCGCCGGTGATAGCCTTGTTGCGTACGCCGCCGCCGTTCATAATGGCAACGTCAACATCAAGTCCCATACCGTCGAAGAGGTAATACAGAGCGTCAGCAGCGAAGGCACCGGTGTTGGTCTCCTGCTTGCGGACAAGGCGGTTGCCCTCTGCATCGTAGTTGTCGAAGGTCAGTTCGGTGGAACCGATAACTTCGCCCAGCTTGGTGTTGATTTCTTCAATCCAAGCGTTCTTGATTTCAGCAACAGCTTCATCGGAAACCCATGCTGCGCCGTTATAGAGTTCGGAAGCGAGTTCATAGCCGACAACTTCGGTGGTCTCGTTGCCGTCCTCGTCGAGAACAGGCTGGCCTGCTTCGTCAAGAACAACCTCAGTGAGCTCGTTGTAGCCGATGAGATCGGTCTTGATGGTGCCGTCAGCGCCGATAACCATCATACCGATAGCATCGAAATATTCACCGGTCTGAGTGAGAAGAACATTGTTGCCCTCCTTGTCAGCGACTTCCTTGCCGACAACGGTGGAGTGAGAGTGGCCGTCGATGAAAGCATCGATGCCGCTTACATTTGCAATAACTTCTTCGGAAGTCCAGGGCTGGGAAGCGAGGTCATCGCCAAGGTGGCCAAGAACGATAACAACATCAGCCTCAACAGCGTCAATAGCTGCCTGAACATCTGCGTAAAGAACGGAGCCGTCATCGCCGGCGCCGATGCCGTAGATGTAGTTGCCGGCTTCATCCTGGAAGTAAGCGGGAGTGGACTTGGTGAAGGTCTCGGGAGTGGTAGCGCCTACGAAAGCGATCTTCTGGCCGCCGATTTCGAAAACCTTGGCAGCATCGAGAACGGTTTCGCCGCGAACGCCGTTTTCTTCGTGATAGAAGTTTGCGGAGATGTAGGGATACTCAGCCCACTCGATGATGTTCATGGCGCCGTCCATGCCATAGTCAAACTCGTGGTTACCGAGAGTTGCCAGATCATAGCCGGCAGCATTCATCAGCTTGATGATGGTTTCGCCCTTATCCATGGAACCGAAAGCGGTACCCTGTGCGGCGTCACCGGCATCAACGAGGAGCACGTTGCCATAGGTCTTCTCCAGCTCAGCCTTTACGCCGGCGATAACATCATAGCTGAGAACGCCGTCAATATAGGTGTGAACGTCATTGGTGTAGAGAATGACAACATCTTCCTTTGCGGGGGCTGCAGGCTCAGCGGGAGCTGCAGGAGCTGCGGGCTCGGCGGGAGCAGCGGGCTCAGCGGGAGCAGCGGGGGTGGCGCCGCAGCCGATCAGGCCGACACACAGTGCCAGAACCAGCAGAAGAGACAAGAGTTTTTTCATTTTTTTACCTCCTTTTAATAGGTGAGCGTATTATATCACAACTTGTTGTCATGGGGAAGATACTTTTGGTAATTTTACATTTTCTACACATTTCCACAGAAGTCAGCTCGCTATTGCAAACGCCGCAGCAGTACTGTAAAATAAAGAAAAGCCTGATTTTCGGAGGATATTATATGTATAAGTTCCGCCCCGTCACAGACAGGATGAAGCTCATGCACGAGAAGGTGCGCCTGCGTCTTTTCCTTGTGGATTCCGAGCGCTCTCTCATAATCACCAACGCTCACAAAAAATACGAAAGCGTTGTGCCTACCATAAAAAACGCCCTTATATTCAAAGCTCTCTGCGAAGAGATGACCACCCGCGTTGAGCCTCACGAAATTCTTGTTGCAAACAACACCAAGTATTTCTGCGGCACACGCATAGACCCTCGCTGGAGCCGCGGCGATATGTATGTTGCTTTTGTGGAAAGCGGCAAATGGACCATGGGCGAGGACGGCTATTATCATAACCCCGACTCCGATGAACTGCGCCTTATTATGAGCCCCGAGGAATTTGAAGTTCTCCGTGAGCTTGGCCCTTATTGGGAGGGCAAGACCATCTCCGACATGGCAAAAGCATGGCAGCCCGATGGTTTTGATGAGCTTAACCGCCTGGGTGTTCGCTCCTTCGGCGCAAATATGCCCATTGTTATGATGCCTGCGGGTCACTCCACCCCCGGCTACGGAAAAATCCTTTCTCTGGGCTACAAGGCCATCGCACAGCAGGCAAGAGACTGGATGGATGAGCACTTCGGCTGCCTTATGGGCGAGGATACGGATAAATATATGTTCTATAAATCCGTTGAAATAGTCTGTCAGGGTGCAACTACATTGCTCAAACGCTACGGCGAAAGCTGCTACGCTGCTGCAGAGGAATGCGAAGATGCCTCCAGAAAAGCTGAGCTTCGTCAGATGGGCGATAACCTTATGTGGATTTCCGAAAATCCCGCTAAGACTTACTGGCAGGCATGTCAGGCCACTTTGCTCTATCTTCTTATGATTTCCATGTCCGGCATGCCCGATATAGGCTCCTTCGGCCGCTTCGACCAGTACACCTGGCCCTATCTGAAGGCCGACCTTGATGCAGGTCTTATCACCATGGACGAGGCGCAGGAGATCACCGACTGCTTCTTCCTCAAGGTAAACAGCTTCTATAACGGCAGCGTAGGCCCCCTCACCTCCATTATCGGCATAGGCAACACCTATCTCCACACAACCATCGGCGGCGTTGACCCCGACACCGGCGAGGATGCCACCAATCCCGTAACATACATGGTGCTTGAGACCATGGGAAGGCTTAAACTCCATGATCCCACCATTTCTCTGCGCATCAACAAAAATACCCCCAAGGAACTTTGGCAATGCGCCTTTGAGGTTAACCGTCTTGTTGGCGGACTTCCCCTTTTCCAGAATGACGATGTTATAATCCCCGGCATGATGAAGGAGCTTGGCTTCTCTCTCCGCGATGCAAGAGACTATGCCCTCATCGGCTGTCAGGAGATTACAGGCTCCGGCAATGACTATGCCGCAGGCAGCGGCACAACTCCCCCCGAGTGCTACACTCAGTACAGCACTATCCTCACAATGGCTCTCAACAACGGCTGCAACCCCTATAACGGAGCCCAATGCTCTTTCCGCACGGGCTATCTCTACGAGATGGAGTCCTTCGAGGCTGTCAAGGAAGCCTGGGCAAAAATGGCGCGCTATATACTGAAGGGTCAAGTTACCCTCCAGAACTATGTTGAGCAGCTTTTTATGCACTATGACACCCATCCCATCCTCTCCATTTCCATGGAGGGCTGCATGGAAAGCGGCAGGGACGTTATCTGCGGAGGCGCAAAATATAACTCCTTCGGCTCAACCGCTGTTGGTCTTGCCACAGTTGCCGACTCCCTCACCACCATAAAATATATGTGCTTCGACAAAAAGCTTTGCACCACCCGTGAGCTTTATGACGCATTTATGGCAAACTGGGAAGGTTATGAAATGCTCCGCCAGCAGATTCTCAGCGAAGTTCCCCACTACGGCAACGGCGACGAATATGCCGACGAGCAAATGCGCTGGGCTGTTGACACTTATTACGACATTTGCCAGGAATGTTCAGGCCCCCGCTGCAGAATTTTTAAGGGCGGCATGTATTCCGCGGCCAGCCATGTTGCTCAGGGCTACATCACCTGGGCAACCCCCGACGGACGGCTTGCAGGCAAGCCCATTGCGGATGCCGCCTCCCCCGCTCAGGGTCGCGACAAAAACGGTCCTCTCTCCGTGCTGAAAAGCGCACTCTGCTTCGAGCACGGCAAGTTTATGAACGGTCTTGCAATCAACATACGCATCCATCCCTCCGCACTCAGCGCCGAGGATGGCGTTGAAAAGCTACGCGCCATGACTCAGACCTATATGAATCTCGGCGGTATGGAGGTTCAGTACAATATAGTCTCCGCGGACACCATGCGCGCCGCTCAGGCAGATCCCGAAACCTACCGCGATCTTGTCGTGAGAATTGCAGGCTACTCCGCCTACTTCAACGAGCTGAATCTGGACTGCCAGAATGACCTCATAAGCCGCACGGAAAATAATCTCTGATAATAAAAATAAGCCCGTCAACTGACGGGCTTATTTTTATTATTACTATTATCACTTTTTGGGGAAGCCTTTGCCCATGTAGCAGAAGAACATGGTGAGGGGCATTCCGTCAACGCTCTCCATAAGATTGGGGCGAAGGGTTTCGGGTGCGGGGAAAGGATAATCCATCTCCTTGAGAACATTGCCCACTATGAGGCCGCTGCCGTGGATTTCCTCGCCGTGGAGGATGCAGTAAACAAGGCCTGCACCTGCGGCATCTATGGGGATAAGACCGTGGAAACCGGGCATTTTTATGCGCTGAGCCACCGCTTCGGGGTCATCAACGCTGTCGGGATTGATAACTCCAACGCCGCCGGGAGCAAGGCAGAACACATTAACTCCACTGCCCGCTATCTCGTTGGAAAGGCTCATTGTTGCGGAGGTTGCCGCTGCCTTTCCTGCGGTGTAAACGCTGCCGCCTATCATGGGGGGCATATAGTGGAACTGAGTTGTGGAATAAACAACAGTGCCGTGGGCGCGCTCCATCATATCGGGAACAAAGGCATTCACGGTGAGCAAAACCGCTCTTGCGGAAATGGCATAGCTTCTGTCCAGTTCCTCAACCTTTGCTCCGAGAATAGGTCCGTTAAGAGACATATCCATTGCGTTATTTATAAGAATATCCACCTTGCCGAAGGCGGCGTATGCTTCCTGCTTAAGTCGGGCAATATCCTCTTCCTTCGAAACATCGGCAGATACGAATATGGCGGTGCCAGCCCCGTTATCTCCGTTTATCTCGTCAACAACGGCGGCGCCGCGCTGAGCGTTGCGTCCCACAACAACCACCTTTGCTCCCGCCCATGCCAGAGCCTGTGCATAGCCCTTGCCCACATTGCTGGTAGCGCCGGTTACAAGAGCGACCTCACCCTTAAGGCAGCCTTTTTCGATGCAGGTGTTTTCCAAAGTAAACATTCCTGTTTCCTCCCGTTGCTTTTTTGCTATTATATCACAAGGGCTTTTATGAGGGCAACAAAAAAGCCTTTCCGCTTTTTGCAGAAAGACCGCGATTTTATCTTTAAAACGAAGTAAGCCTTGACCCTTGCATTGTCGCTCCGGTCAAGGCTTACTTCTCTGAATTCTTATTATCTAACATCATTTTAACCTCTCTTTCTACAGAATCGGCTCTCTCAAATTTCAGAGCCTTTTATCTTTCAGGTGTACATCGGATATCACCCTTTCTGACTATAATATACCATCAGGGTGGGGTTTTTGCAACTTGGGATATTACCCGAAAATATACTCCCTCACTTGTTGCAATCGGAGATTTCTTATTCTGCGCTGCGTTTTTCATTGACACCGGACTGTTGATTTGTTAAAATATAAACGTTGGGGTGCCCTTTCGGACACCCCATTTTTTCATTCTCAGATCAGATTATAGTGGCGCAGCGCATTTGCAAGTCCGTCGCACTTCAGTTCATCTGTAACATACTCAACGGCCTTTTTGAGACGCTCGGGAGAATTGCCCATGGCTATGGAATGTCCAACCGCCATAAGCATGGGGAGATCGTTTGCGCTGTCTCCTATAGCATAGCAATCTTCCTTTTCCGCTCCCAGAGCCCTGCGGATTGCTTCCACTCCTGTTTCCTTGGAATAGCCTTTCAGGATGCACTCATACATACCACCGCCTCTTTCAATGATGGTATAGTGCTGCTTTGCCAAATTTGCGAAGCTTTCAAAGTCGCTATCCTCTCTTGCCCACACGCAGAACTTATCAAAGAAGTAGCCCTCCTCAAGGGGGTCAAGCTCCGTTTCAAAGCCGCGCTCTATCATGCGCTCCATGTAGATGCGCATAATATAATCAGGCTCATGGCAAAGGCGATACCGAATGCCTTCCTCCGCCTCATAATAAGCGTCCATATTGCACTCAATTGCTTTTTTTACTATTGCACGGCAAACCCCGGCATCCATGGGAGCGCGGAATATCTCTTTTCCCTCAAGAATGAGATACTGTCCGCAGGAACATATATATCCGTCAAAGCCTATGTCCACAATAAACTCTTCAATGTGGGTATAGGGTCTTCCTGTATTTACTATGCAGGCAATGGAGTTTTCGCGGGCGGCGTGTATGGCCTCTATGGCAGAGGGGGGCACAAATCCATGCTCATCCATTATAGTTCCGTCCACATCGAAGAAGATCACTTTTTTGCTCATAAATTCAATCTCTTTCTAAATATTATTATACGAATTTTATCTTGCGTTAAGCGCCTTGTCAAGAATCCCGCCCTTGCTCTTGCATACATTCCATGGTAAAATTTAGGCACAATTAAACAAGGAGGTCAAAGCTATGTTATTTGGTAATTGGTCCTTTGCTCCGGCAGCAGAAGCTGCCATGAAGGCAGTTCGCGACCCCTCGAATTTCCAATGGTATCTCCTCCCCATCTTCGCCCTCGTCCTCTGCGTATACTGGCAGGAAATGAAGGTGAAAAATTACAAGGCTGTTTTTGCCGCCCTTGGTCTTTACTCCATCCACTGGCTTTATGAAATCGCCAACGCGGTGATTGCCCATTTCTCGGGCTACGCCCTCTGGACAGTTTCCGCGGAAAGCAGCGCCTTTATTCTTCTTGTTGGCGTTGGCGCTGAGCTGAGCCTTATGTTCTCCGTTGCGGGATTCAGCTGCAAAATACTCCCCGAAGACAAAAAGGCAAAGATTCTCGGCATCAATAACCGCTGGTTTATGGGCATTGCCATGGCTCTGTTTTGCGCAGTTGTTGAAATCTTCCTTGCATGGACTCCCGCCTTCATTTGGGTATACCCCTGGTGGGGCTGCATCCCCGTATGGATAACCACCTATATCCCCTTCTTCGTGGGCGCTTACCTCATCTATGACCTGCCTTTGAAAAAGCAGATCAAGGTTGTAGGTACCATGGTGGTCATCAATATTATACTGCTGCTGGTCCTCGTTCCGCTGGGAATCATCTGATGTTTACGCAAATTAAATTTAATTAAATAAAAAAATAATTCGCCAAAAAATTTTTTGGCGAATTATTTTTTCTCCACCAAATCTTGTTGCAATGGCTTTATTTCTGCACAAGGACTTGTGGAATTTCACAATTTCCACAATTTACAGGTTGCATTGTTGACATAATTCACAAAATATGTTACAATTTAGCTACATTTATGATTTTTTATATTGGAGTGATATGACTATGGCTAAGCTCGCAGCTCTCGAATACAAGGGTTATCCCCTTCGCAGAAAAGACAATCTCATATATTTCGGCAGTATGTCCGATAAATATATTATCATGCTCCAGATCCTCGAAACCAAGAAGGTAAAGGATATGGATATTGCAACCAAGGTTTCCGTTCAGCTTCAGCTCACCGATCCCGACATCAAGAGCCGCGATCGCGTTGTTAAGAAGAGCGAGAAGGACAGCCTTTACGCAGCAATGGACGTTGCATCCGTCTGGCTGGAGCGTGCTCTCTCTAAGCAGTAATCTAACCCCCTCCAGGAGGTACACATGTACAGAAAGATAATCCGTACCCTTATCATCGCAATCGTTCTCGTTTCCCTGCTTGCTCCCAGCGCTTTGGCTGTATCCTCAGGTACTGTTACCGCTGACGCACTGAACATCCGCAGCCAGCCCACCACTGCCAGCGGCATACTGGGTCTCATCTATCAGGGTGGCACTGTTACAATCAGCGAAACTCAGGGCGACTGGCACAAAATCAGCTATAACGGCATTAACGGCTATGTTCACAAGAACTATGTCAGCATCACCGGCACCGCTCCCGACAGCAGCACCCAGAACACCCCCGCTGCTTCCGGCACCATCGGTACCGTTTCCGGAATGAGCGTTCGCCTGCGCGCAGGCGCTTCCCTCTCCTCTCAGGTTTACGGCTACTACAACACCGGCGCTCAGTTCACCGTTCTCGGAACTTCCGGCGAATGGGTAAACGTAAAAACCTCTTCCGGTCTTGTTGGCTATATGCACAGCGATTACCTGAAGATTGGCACTGCATCCGCAGCCCCCACCGGCGGCGTTGCAGACCAGATCGTTGCAACGTCCAAGCTCTATCTTGGCACTCCCTATGTTTGGGCAGGCATGAGCCCCTCCGGCTTTGACTGTAGCGGTTTTGTTTACTACCTTTACAAAAACTATGGCTACTCCCTCCACCGCGTGGCTCAGGATATGTACAGCTATGACGGCGTATATGTGGACAAAGCCAACCTCCGCCCCGGCGACCTTGTCTGCTTTGGCTATGGTCCCTATTCCATCACCCACGTTGGTATGTACATAGGCAACGGCCAGTTTATCCATTCCTCTTCCGGCAGCGGATATGTTGTTATCACCGACCTCAGCTCCAACTACTACACCAGAATGTATGTTGGCGCAAAGAGAATCATCAACTGAAATTGATACTAAAAAAATCCCGGACTTTCGTCCGGTATTTTTTTGTTTTTAGTTATGCGCTGATAGCCTTGATAAGGCGCTTGAAGTCCTCATCGCCCCATACAACGGGGGTGGGATAGAGGGGATTTGCCTCTGCCTTTGCCCATGCGATGATCTGAGGAATATCCTCGCTCTTGATGCCTTCGATGCCAACGGGCAGGTTCATGGCACGCTTGAGCTGCTCAATCCATTCGATGAACTTGAGAGCCTTTTCTTCGTCGTTTCTTCCGTCCATACCGCAAACTTCAGCAAGCTCTGCAAGACGCTTATATGCGGCGCTGCCGTACTGGCGCATTACATGGGGCAGAATGGTTGCCATTGCAAGCCCATGGGGAACTCCGTAGAGACCGCCCAGAGTATGACCCACAGCGTGGACATAGCCCACGCAGCCGCGGGTGAAGCTGCGGCCTGCAAAGAAGCTGGCGCGCTGCATATTCTGTCTGGCTTCCATATCGCTTCCGTCGCGGTAAGCGGCGAGAAGGTTATCATAGATAAGCTTAACCGCATCACGGCTGAGCTGCTTTTCCAGCTTGGTGCAATAAGTCCAGTTGGTGTAGCTTTCAACAGCGTGGCAGAGGGCGTCCATACCGGTGGTAGCGGTGACGAAGGGAGGCAGTCCCTTGGTAAGCTCGGGGTCGAGAACCGCATAATGGGGTATCAGGTGGGGGTCATTTATGGAGGCCTTATGATGGGTTGCGGAATCGGTAATAACTGCTGCAACGGTGGTTTCGGAGCCTGTACCGGAGGTGGTGGGAACTGCGAAGAAAGGAGGAATCTTCTTCATAACTTTGAGAAGACCCTGGAGCTTATCAACCTTTCTGCGAGGTCTTACAACGCGGGCGCCGATGGCCTTTGCGCAGTCCATGGGAGCGCCGCCGCCGAAGGCAACAATGGCCTTGCAGCCGTTAGACTTATATGCCTCAAGACCTGCTTCAACATCATCGCTGGTGGGGTTAACCTCGATATCATTAAAGATGGTGTAGCTTATACCCTTCTTATCCATGCTGTCCAGCATAGTGTCCAGAAGACCAAGGCCGAGAAGGGTTTTATCCGTTACAACCAGCACATTATCAAGTCCCTTGTCCTTGACCATATCGGCCAGCTTGGCAATGCTTCCGGGGCCTTCGATATAATCGGGCATATGATAACCCATAAAGTAGTGGCCGAATTTCATAACGGCCTGGAAAGTGCGGCACCAAAGTTTGCTCATAGTGTTCCCCTTTCTTTTTTCCTTGCCCCTGACATCCTCCACCTTCTGACCGGGAGAAAGCATTGTGATGGCATCAATGGGGCAATTTGCGGCGCAGCGACCGCAGGCTATACAATCGTTTTCTTCGTTCAGCGCTGCAACTGTTCGAATATCCCCGTGGAAAGCGGGGGCAGTTATTTTAAGACAATCGTTGGGGCATGCCTCCACACACACGGAGCAGCCTGCGCATTTATCAGTGTCTATATAGGGCTTGGGCCATTCACTGCGCTTGGGAAGACGGGTTGCAGTATTGCCGTTTTCATCCTCCACTGCCTCTTTGGCGCAGACTCTGCCGCATGCGCCGCAGCGGATGCAAAGGTCGGTATCCACCTTGTGGCGCTGCTTAAGCTCGCCGCTTATTGCTCCAACGGGACAAATCTTGGCACAGAGGGTGCAACCTATGCACTTTTCATTGATATAATAACTCTTCATATTCTGTTCCCTCCTCAGCCGCCGCAGACAGGGCTCATCAGCATAACCGTGTCTCCATCGCAGAGAACGCTGGTTTTCTTGCCCTGAACGCCGTTTATCATGATGATGCAGCCGTCAATATCCTTTGCCTTAACCCTTGTTCCGGGCTTTGCCAGCTTTGCCTGAGCCAGTATCTGAGGATAAAGATCCTTCACCTTTTCTCCCTCAAGCTCAAGCTCTTTCAAACCCGTATCCATACGGAGAAGTCCGAAAATTTTAACCTTAATCATTTTCCGCTCCTCCTCACTTATTTATCTTCAGCTGATGCAGCTTTGCCTTGGTGGGAACGCCGTCTGCAGACCAGCCGCGGGCTTTATAATAGGTCTTCTTCATTCTCTCAAGAGGTACTTTGGTATCAGGTCTTGAGCTATCCTGAGGAACATCGGTAAGGCGCTTGGGGAGAGTATCGTCCTTGGCGCTTATGCCGAACTTTGCGTTCACCTTGCGCTCAAGGTTATATCCGCGCTCGCCGCAGCGCATATATTTGCCGAAAGTCATGGGCATACCAAGAGCCAGCTTGAACATCTTGGTATGGTGGAAAACAGGCAGGTGAAGGTGTGCCACAGTGGGAAACTTATTCAGGAAACGGAGAGCCCAACCCAGATAGGGCACAAGGAAGTTCACCGTTTTTGTAATGAGTCCGTTGGGACGGGTCAACAAAAATCCGGGGAAGAAGGCATAGGAAGTGAAAAGGCACTGACCGGAGGCGGAAATCATCTCCATAAGGTTCTGGAACATAACGGTTCCGTCAGCCTTGGCATGGGGAGTCTGTGCATTTATGTTCAGTCCAAGACCTTCCATAATTACCATATAGCCGCCGTTGAGGTGGCAACCGCCGCGGTTGCTGACCGCATAGCCAAGACCCATACCCACAGCGCGGCGAGGCTCGTAGGCAGCCAACTCCAAGCCTTTGGACTGGATTGCGAACTCCTTGCCGCCGTATTTTTCACTGAGGCGCTTGCTGCCATCTGCAAGCTCGTTGCCGACTCCGCGGCGGAAAGCAATATCCTCCCAGACCTGAGATATGCCATCGGTATCGCCAAAGGCGAGACCGTTATCCCAAAGTCCCTTTTCGTTGGCCTCCATTGCGTAAGCCAGAGTGCTGGCTGCGGAAATGGTGTCCATGCCCAGCTCGTCCAGCTCGTTATTCCAGCGGAGAATCTTCTCAATATCATTATTGAGAATTCCGCCACCGAGAAGACCCAAAGTCTCAAGCTCGGGACCCTTAACCTCGTGACCGTTCACATTAACTGTGCGGGCGCACTTGATGGGGCAGCTGAGGCAGCCCTTATTGACTATATTATGCTCCTCGGCAAGGGTTTCGCCGTTGACCTTTTCAAAGTCCTCGTACTGGCCGTAAGTATAGTTTTTGGTAGAGAGAAGTCCGCGCATCTGCATGCTGCTCACAAGTCCTGCAGTGCCGAGACGGGGCAGCTGGTTGCCCGTGAGAGGATGGTTGCGGAGATATTTGAACCACTTTTTGCACCATGCGGTGGTCTTTTCCTTATCATAAATGGGGATTTCGTGGTTGCCGCTGACGGTTATTGCCTTCAGATTCTTCCAGCCCAGAACAGCGCCCACACCTGTGCGTCCACCTGCGCGCTCTTCGCTCACAACGGCGGAATAGAGAACAAGGTTTTCACCTGCGGGGCCTATGCAAAGACGGCCAAAATGAGCCTTTTTGTTCTTTCTGCCGGAGAGAATATCCGCAAGGGCATCCTGAGTTTCCGTGGTTTTCATTCCCCAAAGGGCGTCTGCGTTATGGAAGATAAACTTATCATTGTGTATCTCCAGCCAGGTATGCTCGGGGCATTTTCCCTTTATGATAAGAGCATCCATGCCCGCTTTTTTCAGGTAGTAACCAAAGCTGCCGCCGCAGTTGGAGCTTGTGATTATTCCCGTCTGGGGAGAGAGGGTTGAAAGATTGAAGCGGCTTGAGCTGGGCGCGCCTGTGCCGGTGAGAGGTCCTGTGGATATTACAACAAGATTTTCCTCGCTGAAAGGCTTTTCGTCCCCCTTGAAGTTATCATCCAAAATCTTGGCGGCCATCATCTTTCCGCCAATAAACAGAGCTCTCTGCTCATCGGTCCAGGGGTATTCCTCCGCCTTTTGGGTGGAGAGGTCAAGGAGCATTACCTTGCCCATGTATCCGCCGTAGCGACTTGCCATGCCATGCGCCTCCTTCTGATAAATCATTTAACTCAATATGTATAATATCAGTATAGGTTGCATTTTGCTCTGTGTCAATTTATAATATGAGAGAATATAAGCTGTTGAAATTGGTTATTATTTCGGAGTTTCCTGACATGAAAAACTATGATGTGCTCATCGTTGGCGGAGGCCTTCTGGGCTGCTTCGCCGCCCGTGAACTGAGCAGATTTAAGCTTAATACTGTTCTCATTGAGGCGCGGGAAGATGTATGTACAGGCATATCCCGCGCCAACACTGCTATTGTCTATTCCGGCTATGACACCGCTCCCAACACTCTGAAAACGGAAATGTGCCTGCGTGCAAACGGTGATTTTGACACTCTTTGCCAAGAGCTTGGCGTGCGCTTTAACCGCTGCGGCTCATTGATGATAAGCCTTGGTCAGCGTGGCGACGATGTTTTGCGCAAAAAGTTTGAGCAGGGTATCATCAACGGCGTTGAGGGGCTGCAGCTTCTCAGCGGCGAAGAAGTCCGTGCCCTTGAGCCTGCCCTTACGGAAAATGTGACAATGGGTCTTCTCTCCCCCACCACCGGCACCGTGAATCCTTGGGAACTTGGCATTGCTGCATTCGAAAACGCAAAGGAAAACGGCGTTCTTTTCCGCTTTGGCGAGAGGGTTATTTCAATCGAGCGCCGTGACAGCGGCTACGAAGTTGCAACTGATAAGGAACGATTTTTCGTCCGCTTTATTATAAACTGCGGCGGCCTTTCTGCCGACAATGTTCGGGAAATGTGCTTTTCTCCTCTTGTGCGTATTTTCCCCAAACGGGGCGATTATCTTGTTTTCGACAAATCCGAAGGCGGCGTTTTAAGCCGCGTTATTTTCCATGAACCTGAGCAGAAAGGCAAGGGTCTCACCGCCGTTCCCACCGTTGACGGCAATCTGCTCATCGGGCCTTCCGAGCTTCCCTTTGAGGGCGAGGCGGATTTTTCCACCACGGAAGAGGGCATCGAAAGCCTTCTCTCCCTCTGCGACCAGGTTCTCCCCTCTTTGGATAAAACTAAGCTTATCCGCTCCTTCGGCGCGCTGCGCCCCAACCCTTTCTATGTTGAAAAGTCCGATGACGGAAGCTATGCAAGAGACAAAAAGGGCATCAGCTCCTTCACCATACTCTCCGACTCTGACGGATCATTCCTCAGTTTTATAGGCATTAAAACCCCGGGACTCACCTGCTCCCGTGAGCTTGGCGAATATGCCGCCATAAGCGCCGCCAACTATCTCGGCGCGGATGCAAATCCCGATTTCAATCCTGTGCGCACTTCTCCCCTGAGCCTTGCCCACGCAAGCGCCGGAGAAAGAATCGCTGCCGCGGAGAAAAATCCTCTCTACGGCCGCATAGTTTGCCGCTGCGCGGGAATAAGCGAGGGGGAAATAGTGGATGCAATCCATCGCGGCGCAAGCACTCTTGACGCAATAAAGCGCCGTGCCGGCACGGGCATGGGACGCTGTCAGGGAGGCTTTTGCTCCACACGCATTATGGAAATACTCTCCCGAGAGCTTGGTAAACCCCTCAGCGAAATTATGAAGGACGGCCCCGGAAGCTATATGACAGGAGGCGGCAGAAATGATGGAATATGATCTCCTTGTCATAGGCGGCGGCGCGGCAGGAATGGCCGCCGCTCTTGCTGCAGAAGAGGCCGGCGCAAAAAAAATCCTTATTGCCGAGCGAGAGGCTCAGCCCGGCGGAATACTCCGCCAATGCATTCATAATGGCTTTGGTCTCGGATATTTCCACGAAGACCTTACAGGCCCTCAATATGCTCAGCGCTTCATCGCTCGCCTTGAAAAAAGCGGCGTTGAATTTCGCGGCGACACCACTGTGCTGGCTCTTTATGAAGATAAAAGCGCCCTCCTCTCCTCCGCAGAGGGGGTTGAAATGGTGCATTTTCGCCATTGCATTCTGGCAACGGGCTGCCGCGAGAGGGCAATAGGCTCCCTCCCCGTCAGCGGCACAAGACCCGCGGGAGTCTACTCCGCAGGCACAGCTCAGAAAATGGTGAACCTTATGGGGCTTGATATAGGCGAAAACATCATCATTCTCGGCAGCGGCGATATCGGCATGATAATGGCAAGGCGCTTCACCCTTTTGGGCAAAAAGGTCATTGCCATGGTGGAAAAGGAGGCTTTTCCCGGCGGTCTTGTCCGCAATAAACGAAACTGCATCGAGGCTTATTCCATCCCTGTCCTTACCCGCTCCACCGTCACCCAAGTTCACGGAAGAGGACGCATTGAAGCTGTCAGCGTACGGAATCTGGAAAGCGGCGAGGAAAGGCTTATCCCTTGCGATACACTTATCGTCTCCGTTGGACTTATCCCCGAACAGGAGCTTATAAGCGGCTTTGACAGCCTACCCAAGTGGCTCAGTCTTTGCGGCAACTGTGAAAGTGTCCACGAAATCGTGGACAGCGTCACCATGCAGGCCGAGGATATAGGACGCAAAATTGCAAAATAAAAGCGAACGGAAATCCGTTCGCTTTTATTTTATTCTTCCATTTGCTTGCCCAAAAATGCAGCAACCACCTGCGCCAGCTTGCATTCGGTTTCGCCATGGGGCGCAGATTCCTTCACCGCGGCAAAAACAACGCATCCCAGCACGTCACCTGCGGAAAGTATGGGCGCGGCAACAGAAATGCAATGCTCGTTCTGCCCCTCGCATATGGGCTGGCTGACCCGCACTTCAGCCCTCCAAATCCCTCGCCTTTCCATTATTTCCTCAAGCTGGCGGCTAATAGGCTTATCCATAAGCTCTCTGCGAGCTCCACCTGCTACTGCAATAACGCTGTCTCTATCACATACCACTGCCATTGCTCCGCTTGTCTTATAAAGGCTCTCGCAAATCTGACCTGCGAATTCACCAAGCTCACCCATTGGGGAATATTTTTTGAATATAACTTCTCCGTCTCGCTCGGTAAATATTTCAAGAGGATCACCCTCACGGATGCGCATAGTACGACGGATTTCTTTGGGTATAACAACACGACCAAGGTCGTCTATTCTTCGGACTATTCCGGTTGCTTTCATATATCTTCTCTCCTCGTTAATGTCAAATTACAGTGTTATTATTTGTAAGACAAGGGGATTTATACGCAGGAAGTTGATGAGAATTGGATAGGATTGCCCATGGAAATTTTAAGCATTGATAAAACAAAAAGAGTGCGATGCCATAAGACATCGCACTCTTTTTTATTTTTTAATAACGCATGCCGCCTGACAAAGATTCACCGCTGTAGGTTTCATAGAAGTTGGCACCCATATGAATCCAGTACACCAGTTCATCGTCAAAGGTGATGGCAAATACAAGATTAACTCCCTTAGCGAAGTTGGGGTCATCCTTGGTCACATAGCGGGCATAGACCGCTCCCTCGTTCAGGTTTTCATGACCGGGCTTGAGAGGATTGGGGCTATCGGGGGCTTCCTTGCCGTCGGCCACCCTTTCAAAGCTCAGGCATACCGCATTTTCGGGGATAGTCAACATGGGATTTCCCTGCTCCAAAGGTGTGGGATGGGCATTGAAGATGGTATGTCCCTCCAAAGTTGCCATAAACTCCTCGGATTCGGGGAAGGCATAGAGCTTGATATGGGGAATCAGCTCATCGTCAATATTGTTCATATAGATATCGATGATATCATCCAGCAGAAGATCTGTGGTCATCTCCGTGGAATGATATGCCGCACGGCCATTCTCCTTGCTGACAATACGGAAGCCGGGGCTGAAAAGAGGAGTTCTGGCATTGACCATATGGGCAACGGGCGCGGAGATGTTGCCGTTCATAGCGATTTCGCTCTCTTCCGTTGAGATCATATCCAGCAGATCATCATCGGTAAGATCATTTACATCCGTACCTTCCGGAGCAGAAATAACGCCACCATTGATTCCCTGCTGGGCAAGAAATTCCTGTATTTCTTCCGCTGTCATACCGGTGACATCAATAGCGGTAACTCCACCCGTCTGGTCACCCATAAATGCGCCGGGATCAATTGGTGTAACATTCCCAAATTCAACGCCGGCAATACTGCCGTTATTCATATAATTTGTGCTTCCGTCATACTCATTCGCAATGATAAGATTGCCTTTGCCGAACCAATCAAATGTTACCTGCATATCCAGATATCCCGTATTATAGGAATAAGTCCTATCGGGAGAAAGAACCTCATCGTCATACCAGGGAATCCATCCGTCGGTATTCAGTTCGGAGCAGGCCCAGTCGCTGAGGCTCATGCCGGGGCGGTAATTATAGACATATCTCTCATCGCCGCACTGGATGGCAAACTGAGACATCTCAAAGGTGAAGTCTCCGTAAGTAAGGGTCTCCACAGTGGCGTTGAAGCTGGGATAAGGAGATTGGGAATCGATTTGTTCCAGCAAATAAGGGGGGTCAATATCAATGTGACCTTCAGGAACACAGTAGACAGCATTATACAGATTACCTGTATATGAATAATAGTCCTGCGCAACATAAGTCAGGTCGCACATTTCCTCTGCTTCGTTCAGATTATAATACCAGTTGAGGTCTTCCAACAGATAGCCGTTTGCAAATGTGCCAAACTCAAAAGTTTCGCCGCTGTCGCGTTGATATGTAGAGCTTCCTCTATAGTTAAAATCATCGGGCGTAAAGCCGGAAAGGTCTTCAAGTCCCTCAGACTTTGTGCCGATAATCTCGATAATGCCATAGCTTACGACATCATCCGCAAGGAAATCATAGCCTGCATAATCCACTTTCATACGGAAGCTGTTCTGATTGAACTCCAGAGACAGAGGAGTTGCATAGGCGCCGGACTTGCCGTATTCCTCCGCAATGTCTACACACCGCTCCAGGTACACTTCATAGAAGCCATGGGCAAAGAGTGCATCTCTATAGGATTCATTTGCGCCCAGTTCATAAGCAATATAAGCATTTGGGTCTGCAGTGGGAGCCGCAGTCGGTTCCTCGGTGGGCACTGCGCTTTCCTGGGGTGCAGTCTCGGGGCTTTCGGGTGCAGTTTCCACAGGCTCTGCAGCGCCGCCGCAGGCTGTCAAGGTCAGCAGCATAAGCACTGCCAGCAATAGGGCAATCAGTTTTTTCATGTGTTTATCTCCTTATTATCCTATTATAATTGTCTTTATTTTTTCGCAAAGCCGACAGATGCATTTTTCAGTATGCTTTCAAAAATGAGGGAATGTACATAGATGAGATACACGCCCAAGGCTGCGGGAAAGAGAAAAGCGATGACTTTTTCTGCAGCGGCGAGAGTGCGGAACAAATCAACATTATAATTTCTTTTAATCATGCGGGTTTTCACCCTTTGCAGTTTATTTTATTTCAAAAGGGGCAAAAAAGCAACATTGCATTTTCCCCCTTCTCCCCCCACCTTTTCAAGATTGATTTTCTTCGTCTATGGCGGTATAATTCCGTAAAAGCTATCGAGTTTTTCTCAACGAGGTGGAAGCATGAGCAAGAAAAACAAAGAAACCCCCTCCGCAGGCGGACGCGGCAAAAGGGACTTCCGTTTTGATATAGTCTCCTTAATAATTGCCTTTATATCCTTTATAGTCTCGGCTTTTACGGGGATTATGGCTAATCAGATTTCAATACGGATGCAGCCTCTGGATTACACCGTCAGCGCCAATGCGCAAGTTGGCCTTATCACAATGGACAATAATCTGCTCACCACCGAGGGCATTCTTTTCCAGCAGAAAAAGGGTGAATGGTCGGGAGATTTAAGCTCTGTTTTCCTTGCCACCGTTACCGACGAGGCTGTTGACATCGTATATGTCCCCGACAAGATGGATAAGGAGTTCGGCTTCGAACACACGGCAGGTGAGCGCATACTCTACAGCATCTTTCCCAACAACCCCAACAAGCTCTTTTTCGGTCCCATCGGCGTAAGCCCAGAAGAGCTCAACGATGCCCCTCAGGCCTTCCATTTGATTTTCAAAGGCTACAATAAAGAATACACCATCTATACCGTGGTTTTCACCTTCGGCGGAAATCTCTCCTCTGAAACCTTGAAAGACGAAAACAGTGGGGAGTCCTTCGCCGCGGACTTCGGCTACCTTAATATCTATGTTCTTGACGAGGACAGCATGTATAACCACGAAACTCTTCAGCGCATTGCCTATGACCTGAACAAAGGAAAAAGCGAAGACGAACATTTTACGCACAAAGATATTCTGAAAATTATTTCCACAGAGAGAAATCTTTGTTATCAGAAGCTGATTGAAGTGAACTGAAAGGCGAGGTGAACGAGATATGAAAGCCAACAAAACTCCGTCAAAACTCAACCGCCTTCTGAGCAAAGAGCGTGTTGATAAAATTTCTCTTATAGTTGCAATGGTTTCTCTGGTCGCCACCGTTTTTATAGGTATCAGCGCCTATGAAATTGCCAAAAGAAGCCAACCTCTTGAATACTCCGTCACCACCCCCGAAAGCATGCTTGCCTACTCTTACGCCGATGAAATGTACACTACCGGCGGTATTGATTTCAAGCAGCTGAAGCCCTCCGCCTCCGGGGATTACAGCTCAGTTTTCCTTGGAAGCGTCCTCGACGGCGAGGCCGACATTGTGCATATCCCCCGCGAGCGAAACGAACGCTTTGATTTCTCCTATGAAACAGACAGCGGACTTATTTTCTATATGTCTGATGAATTCCCCAACAAGCTCATCTTCTCTCCCACCGATATGTCCGCCTTCGAGACGGACGCAAAAACGCCCCTCGCATTCCATTTGATTTTCAAGGGCTACAACAGAGAATACAGCATTTATTCCCTTATATACTTTCTGGACGATGAGCTTACTTCCGAAAAAGCCAGCGTAAACGGAATTGAGGAAACGCTGCTCACAGGAAAAATCAACTGCTATGTGATAGACGAGGACATTATCTATGAGCCCAAGGTTTATCAGCAGATTGCTGAGGATCTTGGCGAAGATTCCATGTATACCGCCGATGACATATTCGACAAAATAATACACGAAAGAAAGCTCTGCTACGACAAGCTTTCTCTTTCGCATTGAAAATCCAGCACCTGAAGAAAGTAAAATATTTACAATTATATTATATTTTTACGATGACAAACTCCAAACCATGTGTTAATATTAAAGAGTAAAAATACTAAGTTCCGACAAATAAAGACCTTGGCGGCACTTTTAAGTTTATCAGGAGGTACATTATGCTCACTAAGAGAGAGAATTTTCTTGAGACCATTCGCGGCGGCAAGCCCGACCGCTTTGTAAAGCAGTATGAATATATGGCCATGCTGCCCGGAGACCCCGTCTGCTCCTTTGTTCGCGGCAACCGCTATCCCGGCATGGAGCCCATGTTCGACAAGTGGGGCACCCGTATCCTCTGGCCTGCACACGAAGTTGCTGCCACTCCCGATCCCCTTCATAAGGTTATAGACGACATTGAAGAATGGGAAGATATCGTTAAGATCCCTGATCTTATTGCCAACTGCTCCGCTGAGGAACTTTGGGCTCCCTATATCGAGCGCTGCAACGCAGTTAACCGCTCCGAAGAGCTTGTTACCTGTTTCGCTCCCACCGGCGTTTTTGAGCGCCTCCACTTCCTCATGGGCTTTGAGGACACCCTCTGCAACTTCATGCTTGAGCCCGAACTCATGGCTGACCTGAGCATGGCTATCGGCGAATATCGCTACAACGGCTTCAAGCTCATGGTTGAAAACGCTCATCCCGATGCCATCCTCTCCCACGACGACTGGGGCAGCAAGACCAACCTCTTCGTTCAGCCCGAGCTCTGGCGCGAGATCATCAAGCCCGCATATGAGAAGAGCTACAAGTACCTCAAGGAGAAGGGCGTTATCATCGTTCACCACTCCGACAGTTTCTGCGAGCCCATCGTTGAGGATATGATCGACCTTGGCATCGATGTATGGCAGGGCGTTCTCCCCCAGAACGACATCGTCAAGCTCCAGAAGCAGATCGGCGGCCGCATGGCACTTCAGGGCGGTATTGACGCTGCTATCGTTGACAGACCCGACTCCACCGAGGCAGAAATCCGTGCAGAGGTTCAGCGCGTTTGCCGCGAATACTGCGCACCCGGCAACCTCTTCATTCCCTCCGTCACCTACGGCGGCCCCGGATTCATCCATCCCGGTGTTGACGATATCGTCAACGAGGAAATCGACAAGTTCTCCGCTGAGGTTTTCGGCAAGTAAGTCCATAAATAAATTTATCCGCCGCAGAGAAAGCTCTGCGGCGGATTTTTCATAAAAAAAGAGAGACCCGAAGGTCTCTCTTTTTTTACTTATTTGAACCAAACATGGACACAAAACAGTATAAACAGCAGTGCGGCAAACACGAAAACGGCGGCTATCAAAAGTCCGGCCTTTATGGCGCCCTTTACAAGGGCGCGGCTTTCCTCTCTGGTCAAATCCAGCTGTTCGCCTTCTGCATCGGTATTTCTCCTGTTTTTAAGAGCATCGCTCATAAACCAGGGCATACCGTCCACATTCATATTGGCGATAACGCGTCCGTCGTCATCGTCATACTGCTTTCTTTTTCTGCTCATGCCTTGGGAAGCTTAGCTTCGAGTTCGGCCTGATGCTCGGGGCTGTTATAAAGATGGCATGCGCAGAAGTGGTCTTCTTCCAGCTCCACAAATTCGGGTACAAAATGCTTGCAAACTTCCATGCACTTGCTGCAGCGGGTATGGAATTTGCAGCCCTTGGGGGGATTTGCAGGAGAGGGAATGCTGCCTTCGAGAATAACACGGTCCATCTTTGCATCGGGATCGGGAACAGGGATTGCAGAAATAAGAGCCTTGGTGTAGGGGTGCATGGGGTTAGCAAACACCTTTTCAGTGGGCGCATATTCTACCATGTTGCCCAGATACATAACGCCAACGGTGTCGGAAATATGCTCAACAACGCTGAGGTCATGGGAGATGAACAGATAGGTAATGCCGAACTCCTTCTGCAGATCGCGCAGAAGGTTGATGATCTGTGCCTGAATGGAAACGTCCAGAGCAGAAACAGGCTCATCGCAAAGAATGAAGTCGGGGTTCAGCGCAAGAGCGCGTGCAATGCAGATACGCTGGCGCTGACCGCCGGAGAACTCATGAGGATAACGATCCTTATGATACTCCTGCAGACCGCATGCCTTCATAATGCGGGAGATATATTCATCGTGCTCTTCCTTGGGAACGATGCCATGCTCGCGAACGCCTTCGCCGATAATCTCAGCGATGGGCAGACGGGGAGAAAGGCTGGAATAAGGATCCTGGAAGATGATCTGAATATTGGGACGGTTCTTGCGCAGTTCCTTGCGGCTGAGAGAGAAGATCTCAGTTCCATTGAAGAAAACCTGTCCGTCAGTCTTATCATGGAGGCGGAGAAGGGTTTTACCAATGGTGGACTTGCCGCAACCGGACTCGCCGACCAGACCCATGGTAGTGCCGCGCTTGATTTTGAAGGAGATACCGTCAACAGCCTTTACATGGCCGACAGTCTTCTTGAAAAAGCTGGACTTTATGGGGAAATACTTTTTAAGGTTCTTTACAACAAGCAGATAATCGGAATCGTTTTCCGCGCCATCAAAGCTGTTGAGACCGTATCCGGTTTTTTTCATTTCATCCATTTAAAAGCTCCTCCACATTCGTAGACTTGGGGTAGCCCAGTATTTCTCCCTTATCCAGATAACGGTAGCAGGAGACAATGTGGGTATCGCTGATGGCAATCTCGGGGGGATACTGTCCCTTACAATGCTCGCACTGCATTTCGCAGCGATCCTTGAAATAGCAGTAGTTGGGCATATCGACAGGGTTGGGAACGCTGCCGGGGATATTGTAAAGCTCTTCAACCTTCTTGCCTACAACGGGCTTGGACTTCATAAGACCAATGGTGTAGGGATGGCAGGGATTATGGAAGATGTCATCAGCGGTGCCCTTTTCAATGACGCGACCGGCATACATAACAACAACGTAGTCTGCCATATTGGCAACAACGCCAAGGTCATGGGTAATGAGCATGATGGAGGAATTAATCTTATCCTTCAGCTCGCGAAGCAGATCCAGAATCTGTGCCTGAATGGTAACGTCAAGAGCAGTGGTGGGCTCGTCGGCAATGATAAGCTCGGGGGTGCAAGCCAGGGCTATTGCAATCATAACACGCTGACGCATACCACCAGAGAGCTCATGGGGATACATCTCGTAAACGCCTTCCTTGTTGGCGATACCAACAAGTTCAAGCATTTCCAGAGTGCGTGCCTTAACCTGCTCTTCGGTCATTTCGGGATGGTGAAGCTCCAGAACCTCGTTAACCTGACGGCCTATTTTGAAAACAGGGTTCAGAGAGGTCATGGGCTCCTGGAAGATCATGGAGATGCGGTTGCCGCGGATCTCCTGCATCTTGGAGGTGGGGGTTTTAACAATGTTGATAGCCTTGCCATCGCCCATGTTGAAGCGGATCTCGCCGCCCACGGTCTGACCAGTGGGACGCTGGAGAAGCTGCATGAGAGAAAGGCTGGTAACGCTCTTGCCGCAGCCGGACTCACCGACGACGCCGACGGTGGAGCATCTGGGAACATTGAAGGACACACCGTCAACTGCTTTTACAGTGCCGATATCGGTGAAGAAATAGGTGCAGACATTGTCAAACTCAACAACATTGTTATTGTCTGCCATGGTGCTGGTGTAAAGAGCGGGATCCTTGCCGGCATCATTTCTTTCCTTCTCAAGCTGCTTGGTCAGCTTGCGGTTGAAGCGGGATATTTTCTGAGAGGCTTTGGCAGATATATAGCCTTTATTCTTTTCGTTGTTCTTAGCCATTTCAAAACCTCCTTATCGCTTCATCTTGGGGTCGAAGGCATCGCGCAGACCGTCACCAACAAAGTTGAAGGCGATAACGGTAAGGCAAATAAGGCAGCCAACGGGAATCCAGATATAGGTATATTCAGTCATGGCCTGTGCGCTGGTGGCAACAGAGTTGATCATGGTGCCCCAGGTAGCCATGGGGTGCTTAACGCCGAGACCGAGGAAGCTAAGGGTGGACTCAGTAAGAATAACAGAGCCGAGACCCATGGTGGCGGTGACGATAAGCTGAGGCATAACGTTGGGAATGAGGTGGCGGAAAATGCGTCTTCTAATAGGCAGACCGGTAGCCTCGGTTGCAACCATGAAGTCCTGCTCACGGAGAGAAAGGATCTGGCCGCGAACAAGGCGGGCAATGCTTGCCCATCCCAGGAAGCCCAGAATTGCCATCAGCCACATAAGACGCACATACGGTTCAACACGCATAGCATCCAGCATGGAGCCAAGGATGATGAGTATGGGCATGGAAGGTATGCAGTAGAAAATATCAACAAGTCGCATGACAAGGTTGTCTACCCAACCGCCGAAGTAACCGGCGATACCGCCCATGATAACACCGAGGATGATCTCAAGGATAACGACAACAAAGCCGACCAGCAGAGATACGCGGCCACCGGCCATCATACGAGCCAGAATATCCATACCGTCACCGTCGGTACCGAAGGGGTGAGCCTGAGAGGGTGCTGCAAAGCGGTCCAGCATATAAGTGTACTGCTCGCAGACAACAACATAAGTGGTGACCTTATTGTTTACAACGAGATCAGACTCAACAAGAACTTCCTTACCATTCTCATCAAGAACGGGAAGGCCGTTTTCATCAAGCTGAGCAATTTCATAGCTGAAGGTGGAGGTCTGAAGTCTCTGCTCCTCCATGTCCATAACTACTTCACGAACGCGGGACTTGAACTCGAGGCTGAGAGAGTCCTCGCCGTTATAGCGGCGGACAACGAAGGTGGAAATGGCGGCAAACTGATTGCCGTCTGCATCGTAAACAGACATTTCCTCTTCATCATTCTTGATGCTGTAGCTCTTGCCGTCAGCTTCGAAATCGCCGTCGCCGTAAATGGCAAGCAGAGCCTGAAGCTTGAAGTCATCGCTAAGCTTAAGACCGGGCTCAACAGTATCGAATACGAAAGTGGAAGAGATATATGCGGTGCGGAAGTTGCCAAGGCAGCTAATCTGATACTTGCCGGCATCGGGAGCGCTGATTCTGTAGGTCTCGCCTTCGAACTCGAAAGACTCAACATCTTCCATAATGCTCTGACCGACAAGAGCAGCGAATTCTTCTCCCATGTTGACGGAAGAATACTTCATTGCTGCGCCACCTGCTGCAAGGATCTCGCACTCCATCTTGCTGATGCTCTTTATGATATAAAGAGTTTCCTCAAACTCGAAGCTTCCCTGACCGGCAGTGATTGCCTGCTGGAGCATTGCTTCGAACTCAGCGGAAAGAGCCTGTCCGGAATATGCAATCTTCTTAAAGCGGGTGTTGTATTTACCGACATCCTGCATGGAGTAGCTACCGACTTTAATTTCATCGGCAACGGACATATCGTAAACATTTTCACCAAGCTTGCGAACAACTACGTTCTGTGCACTGGGCTCATCGTAATAGTTGTAGGTTTCAAGACCTTCCTCCTCCATGGTAATGATCATGGAGTTGAATCTGTTCTTGGTGTTGGTGCTGATGCCAAGATCCTCAACAGGGTAAACGGTATACTCTGTACGCTCTTCGGCGTTGGCATAGTTTACATTGAGAAGCTTGTATGCATTGAAAACCTCGGTCTGACCATAACGATAGAAGTAAGGTCCGAGGAATGCAAAAAGGAACATGATTATAAGAATGGCGGAACCAACAATCGCCAGCTTATTGCGAATAAAGCGCTTGAATACCAGCATACCGGGAGAAAGGACCTTAACGCGGGCAGCGTCATCAAGGGTCATTTCATTTTCACCGGCACGGCGGGCATTTTCTTCTTTTTCGCGCAGCTCTCTCTGCTTGAGAGCCTCGTTAAAATTTCTTTTTCCCATATCTTACCTCCTTAGCTCAGACGCACACGCGGGTCGACCGCAGCGTAAAGCAGGTCGGCGATAAGGTTACCCAACAAAGTCAATATTGCCATAAATGTCAGATAGAACATGGTGAAGGGAATATCACCGACTATCATAGACTGGTAAGCGGTATAACCAATGCCAGGTATGGAGAAAAGCTGCTCAGTTATAAGAGCACCTGAGAACAAGCTGGGCAGGCTGCCGCCGAGAATAGTAACAATGGGGATAAGAGTGTTGCGGAATGCGTGGCTGTTGATAACAGTCTTTTCGGGCAGACCTTTGGCACGAGCAGTTCTGATATAGTCGGAGTTCATAACTTCGAGCATATTGGTGCGAGTATAACGCATAAGACCGCCGATGCTGATAACAACTATGGTCAGCGCGGGCAGAACCAGATGCCAGCCCATGTTGATGAGCTTGCCAAATTCGCTGAGAGTATCAAAGTATCTTGCCGAGGTCAAACCTGCAATTTCAAACCATCCAAGCTTAACGCCGAAGAAAAGCTTAAAGAGGGTTGCCACAAAGAATGTGGGCATAGAAATGCAGACCATTGCGAGAACAGTAACGAAATAGTCAATTCCGCTATACTGCTTTCTTGCTGCAAGAATGCCAAGAGGTATTGCGATAATAACCTCAAAGAACAAGGATGCTGCGCCCAGAACAAAGCTTACCCAAATAACATCGGCAAACTTCTCCGTGGGAGGAATGTTGTGAACCCAGCTGGTACCGAAATCACCCACAATGGCAGATCTGAGCCAAACAAAGAAACCGCCTATGATACCCTTGTCCATACCGTACTGGGCGTTAAGATCAGCCAGCCATTCTGCAGCAGACTTGGTAGAACCGGGTCTCTGCGCAAGCTGTCTGGCCATAGTTTCAATGTAGTTTGTGGGGAGACAATGCATCAGCGTATATATTATCAGCATGACAAAGAAAAGAATCACAACTGATAACAGAAGACGCTTGACAATAAATTTTCCCATTATATCACCGTTTCCGTTATATTTTTCTGTGCGAATCAAATCGCCGCGGTATCTGTCTGAGCAGACAAATCCGGATCTGTCATATACCGGATTTGTGTCAGGTCCAGATTTGTCTGTTCAGACCAAGACCGGATAATGCCCCAAAATACCCGTTAAACTATGGGCGCAAAATGCGCCCATAGTTTTCATAGGTTCATCGGCAGGGGGCGAATGCCCCCTGTCGGTGAGGCTGATTAATTTTGTTTAATAATCAATCAGTTGAGCTCCAGGTTGTGGATCTCTGCTGCCCAGCCGTAGTAGGGAGTCATATCAGCAGGAATGGTGCTGGTATTGACGCGCTCGGTGGAGAACAGAGTTGCTTCCTGACGCTGATAGGTGGGCAGTTCAACGCCCCAGCTCATGATCAGCTCGAGAGCTTCCTTGTAAGTTGCCTTACGGAAAGCCTGGTCAGGGCTGGTACGACCGGTCATGATCAGCTCATCCAGAGCAGGATCCTGGATCTGGTAGTGGTTGGAGCTGGAAGAGCCTTCCAGACCAACAATGTTGGAGGAGTGGTAAACCTGATACATATCGGGGTCAACAGTGGAGCCCCAAGCAGCAGCCCAAAGCTGAGCAGTGCCTGCATCAAGAGCATCCCAAAGCTCGTTGGAGTCAGCGGGGTCATTGATGATCAGGTCGAGACCCATCTCGTTAAGAGCGTTCTTGGTCTCGGTGAGGATGCCGTAAGAGGGATGATCGCCAACACCGTCAGCGGGGATGATGACTTCCCATTCCATATCGGCGCCTGCGGGAGCAGCGGTGGACTTACCGGTTGCCTCGTCGAAGGTGTAGCCAGCAGCGATGAACAGGGAGATTGCAGCTTCCTTAGCGGCAACTACCTTCTGCTCCTGAGTCATGTCAGCGGTAACAACAACTTCGCCAGCAGCGTTCTTGGAGTATGCAAGGTTGTAACCCTCATCAGCGGGCTTGGGAGCTGCCCAAGAGGTGTTGGAGATGGGGTACTGGATAACAGAAGCGCGGTCGCCGTAGTAAGCGTAAACAACGGGCTCACGATAAACAGCCATCAGGGTTGCGAGAGCGCGGCGGAGAGCCTTGGACTCGTCGGAAGCCTTGTCGTCGCCAACCTTGACGTTCTCAGCGCAGATGCCGAGGTAGCCGTAGCCGAGGAAGTCGGTAGCAGCGGTGGTGATCTTATCGCCGGTCAGCTCGCCATTGGAGTTAGCAGCCTTGATAGCAGCGATGTCCTGATCGTTGTAGTTGGGAACAGTGATGTCGAACAGATCGGTGGTCATACCGGTCATCTTGTCGGAGGTGGAAACGCCCTGCATCTTCAGGTTTGCGATCTTGGGAGCGCCCTGATAGTAGGACTCGTTTGCAACGTAGGAGATAACGTTGTTCTCATAGCTGACGAAAGCATAGGGACCAGCGCCGAGGGGCTCGGTGGTCTTTGCGCGAACGCCGCTCAGGTCACCCTTGGTGAAACCGAACATGTTGTTCTCGTAGTCATAAGCTGCTACGTCGCCATAGTAGTGGAGAGGAGCAACAGCGAGGGTCAGCTGATAGATGAACTGGGTCTCGAACTCGTCGACAGTGATCTCGAGAGAGTAGTCGCCGGTCTTCTTAACGCCTGCGATGTTAGCAGCACCAGCACCGGTGGAAACACCAGCCTGGAACTTGGCAGCGTTCTCGCCAAGAACTTCATAGATGAAGCTCTCGAGGGGAGTGCCAGCAGACTCATAGTTGATGCCGTTGGAAGAGAGGTCATAGCCGAAAGAATCTACGATAACTGCGAACCAGTCAGCAGTGGTAGCTTCAGCAGCGAGATCGCCGTAGCCCCAGAGAGCGCCGGCTTCAGCAACGGTGGTAGCACCGTAAGCTGCGCAGTAGTCAACGATTTCCTGAACGAACATTTCGCCAGCGGCGTCAAATGCTGCCCAGAACTCATTGTAGTCTTCCTCAGTGAAGAAGTCGTTTGCCTCATAGCCAGCACGCTCGGTGTTGAATACGAGGTTGAAACGGGTCTCCATGCCGGAACGATAGTCTTCCATACCGGAGATCTTGTTGGAGTAGAGGGTGGAAGAACCATCATAAGTAGGATCGCAGAGGACGTAGATAGAGAAGATAACGTCGTCAGCGGTGAGAGCAGTGCCGTCAGAGAAGGTCACGTCATCACGCATGTCGATCTTGTAGGTGAGGGTGCCATCTTCGTTCTCAACGATTTCGCAGTTAGCGATACCATAGTAGGTGTAATCGGTACCATTGTAGGTAACGGTTTCGCCTTCCTTGGCGTTGAGGAGAACATTACCTTCACGGTCAGTGGGCAGAAGGCTGACCTGAGTCAGGCCTGCAGCGTCCTGGTCGTAAGAGGTGGTGGCGAAGAAGGGAGAGAACTTCTGAGAGAAGTAGTCGTAAGCGACGACGAGAGTGTCGGCGCCACCTTCAGAGGGTTCTGCGGGGGTTGCGGGATCTGCAGGAGCTGCAGGATCAGCGGGAGCTGCGGGCTCAGCAGGAGCGGTATTGCCGCAAGCTGCGAAGAGAGCAACTACCATGACAACAGCAAGAAGCAGAGCAACCAGTTTCTTTGCGTTTTTCATTTTGGAATTCCTCCTTATATGTTTTGAACTATAATGGGCTTATTTAATGTTTTATATAGGACCCAACGTTCACATCATTCAGGCAGGATAAGCCTCCTGCGGGGCCAACTTGTACGGACAAGTTATTTAAGGATTATATATTATTATGGTATGTATGTCAACCGCGCAAATCCTTCATTCTTTCTCCCAACGAAGGGGAGCCATCTTCTTTCTGAGAACAACAGGAGCAGCAACGGAAACCACCTTGCCAACAAGGAGAATAACAAGCTCAGCTATGCTTCCTCCCGCTCCGTTTATAATGACAAATATGATTATGCCAATCAAACCTATAGCAGAAAACACTGCGGAAAGGAGCGCTCTTACCGGAAGCTTGACAATGCTGGCCTCATACTCATATTCACGAAGCCTTCTGCCTTTGATAAGCGCCTTGCAAAGCGCCAGAATCAGGGTGAACACCGCTATGGCTTCTGCCATATATGGGACAAGCACATATATGCAATTGCTCATTCCTCCGGCTCTGACGAAACCTGCAGCCAGAAAGCCCGCAAGGCTCAAAACAGCAAAAACACTTATTTCAAGCATGGCACGAAGATAGGTTTTCTCCTCGGTCACATAGCGGTAGTGAGCGCCTACATATACATATTCTCCCGAAAGGCTGGGTTGTATATCGTTCAGATAGGCTCTTCTGCCCGTTCTGCGTGTTTTGTCATTTCCTTTTGCCATTTAAGTTCTCCAAAGGTATACGGTTTAGCTATAACCCATTAGCGTTTTAATTCGTCAAAGTGCGCCCGTACACATATGCGCTAAGATTATAGCACATAATTTTGCGATTAACAAGCTAAAAACTTTAAAAATACCGCATTAATATTCTCCAAATTTTAGTCAAAGCGTAAAATATTGCTGTTTATCCAAACAAATATGAATAAATCGCTATCAGCGAACTTCCTCTTTAGCTGCTGCACCATCCCGAAAAACCAAAAGCTCCGCCATAAAAGCGCGCAGGCGCTCATGGCGGAGCTTTTGATTTTTATCGTTTATAGGACATATCTCAGACTTCTCTCAGGGCGCGGCTGATGGCTTCAATGTGAAGAGGCGTAGTGCCGCAGCAGCCGCCTATGAGGCGAGCGCCCCGCTCATGGAACTTAATGGCGTATTCCGCCATTTTCTCCGTGGGAAAATCATAAACGCTGCGTCCATCCTTAACCACAGGCACGCCCGCGTTGGGCTTTGCTATGAGAGGCAGCTGAGTTCTCTCGTGAAGTCTTTCCAGAATGGAGCAGAGCAGATCAAGGTCACCGCAGCAGTTCACGCCGAAGGCGGTAATGCCAAGCTGCTGAAGTTCATCGCATACATCGCAAAGATCCTCGCCCCAGAGGGTCTTACCGGTGGGACCGCAGGAGAAGCTGACGATGATGGGCTTGGAGCTGACTTTCCTGACGGCCTTGACAGCCAGTTTCGCTTCATCCAGATACATCTGAGTCTCTATGCCGAAAAGGTCAACCCCCGCTCTTTCGATGGCCTCCGCCTGACGGACGAAAACAGAGAAAAGCTCGTCCTCCTCCATATCGCCATAAGGCTCAACAAGCTCGCCGGTGGAGCTTATATCGCCGATAACCATAGCAAGACCGTTGGCGGCTTCGCGGCTTATGGCAACAAGGTCGCGGCACATTATGTTCAAATCATCCTTAATGCCGTGCTTTGCAAGATTGATGCTGTTTGCACCAAAGGTTGGGGCATAGATAAGTCTGCTGCCTGCGGAAACATAGGCGCGCTGGAGCAAAATCATCTTGTCGGGATTTTCAAGAACCCATTTTTCAGTGCAGCTTCCGGCGGGCATACCCAGACGCTGAAGTTCCGTACCGGTGGCGCCGTCCATAATAACAGGTCTTTTTTCAAACATGGTGTTCTTCCCCTTTCGGCAGATTAATCCTTTTATCAGATAAGTTCAAGAAGCAAGGTCCATATGGGGATTGTTGCAACACAGGCAAGGGTGGAAAGCACCACCATATAGCCGCCCGCAACTCTCGCTTCCACAGCCTCGGGATTATAGCGGAGGAGGAAGGAGGGCAGGAAGGATGCAACGGGCATTGCATAGTAGAAAATTACGCTTTGTATGGTCTGCTTGTCTATTCCGAGAAGCAGGAAAATGCCAAGCACTGCGGCGGGAACCACAAAAAGTCTTGCAACAACTACAAGAAATACGCAGGGATACTTGGTGATGCCCTTCCAGTTTGCATCGGCAATGATACTGCCGCAGAGGATAAGACCCAGAGGAGAGGCCATATTGCCCAGACCCTGAATAACTCCCGTTACAACCTGAGGCAGCTGAATCTGTGTGGCATAGAGAATGAAGCCTATAAACACAGCCACAACGGGCTCGCATATAAACTTCTTCAAAGTTTCCTTAACATTGAGCTTTTCACCGTTACCCAACATAAGGGGCGCACCGCCATAGAAGATAATACGCACAGGCAGGGTAAAGATTACATAGTTGAAAACGGCTTCGGGGCCGTAAAGCTCGGAGACTATGGGCAGCCCCATAAAGGTGAAGTTTGTGAACATGAGGGAAAAACGCACAGTGCGCCACATGTCGAAATTCTTCATCTTGGGAGTAAGGAAACGGACCGCGATGAAAACGAAGGCCAGACTTCCCACGCTCATCAGCAAAATCACAGGAGTGCTTATGAGCTTTTCAATATCAAACTCTATGTTGAAGGAATTTATTATCATGCAGGGCAGAGGCACTGCCATGACAAACTTGGTGAGCATCTTGTCGAAGCCGTCAACCATCACCTTCAGCTTGCGTGCAACATAGCCTACGGCGATGAAAATCATCAGCTTCAGAGCAAGTTCAAAAACTGTCATTAATAAATCATCTCTTTATCGGATTATCAAAATTTGCCTGAATTACATCTTTTCAGGGGCAGAAACGCCAATGATGGCGAGAGAATTTGCAATGGTCTGCTTTACGCAGCATGCCAGCATAAGTCTTGCCTTAGCGGTCTCTTCCTCAACGCCCTTGATGCGGCATGCGCCGTAGAAGCGGTGGAAACGGGCGGCCAGCTCGTTGACATAGTTGTTGATACGGCTGGGGTTATAGTCGCGTGCAGCAATTCTAATCTCCTCGGGGAGGGCAGAAAGCTGCTTGATAAGCTCTACCTCGTGGACATCGCTGAGAAGGCTCATATCCACATTCTCTGCCTTGGGCACTTCAAGACCCTCAGCTGCCATACCTGCAATGAGGGAGCAGATACGGGCATGGGCATACTGAACATAGTATACGGGGTTTTCGCTGTCCTGACGGAGAGCAAGACCCAGGTCGAAGTCTATCTGGCTGTCGGGCTTGGAGTTGAAGAAATAGCGGGCGGCATCAACGGGAACCTCGTCCAGCAGGTCGCTGAGGGAGATTGCCTTACCGGTGCGCTTGCTCATGCGGACAACTTCGCCGTCGCGCATAAGGCGGACGAGCTGCATGAGAACAACATCAAGTCTTCTCTCGCCGTCCAGACCCAGAGCGTCCATAGCGCCCTTGAGACGGGCAACATGACCGTGGTGGTCGGCGCCCCAGATATTGATAACCTTATCGAAGCCGCGGACAGCAAGCTTGTTGCGATGGTAGGCTATGTCAGCGGCAAAATAGGTGTAGAAACCGTTGGCGCGGCGGAGAACATCGTCCTTGAGGCCAAGCTTTTCGATTGCCTCGGGCTTTTTGCCTGCGGCAAGGAGCTTATCGCCAAGGATCTTGGAGGTGTTGAGCCAGAGAGCGCCGTCCTTTTCATAGGTGTATCCGGCCTTGCTCAGTTCCTCAACGGACTCGGCAACATAGCCGCTATTATGAAGATCGGACTCATAGAACCACTGGTCATAGTTAATCTTATAGCGGGCGAGGTCTGCCTTCATTTTGGGCAGATTGCGCTCCAGACCGAATGCGGCCATGGCTGCGTGGCGCTCTTCAATGCTCTTATCCATGAAGCTTTCGCCATTAGCCTCATAAAAGCCCTTTGCCAGAGCCTTGATATCATCGCCGTGGTAGCCGTCCTCGGGGAACTCCACTGCGTCCTCGCCAAGGATAAGCTGACGGTAGCGTGCATCGATGCTGGTGGCGAACTTTTCGATCTGGTTACCTGCATCGTTGACATAGAACTCACGGCTCACTTCGGCACCTGCGCAGTGGAGAACCTCGGCGAGAGCATCGCCAAGAACGCCGCCGCGGGCATTGCCCATATGCATGGGGCCGGTGGGGTTGGCGGAGACGAATTCCACCATTATCTTCTGACCCTTGAGAGCATCGGTCTTACCGTAATCTGCGCCCTCTTCCTCAATGTTGCAAAGAACATCGCCGAACCATTTTCTTCCCAGACGGAAATTCATAAAACCGGGGCCTGCAATCTCAACGCTTTCAAAATAGCTCTCGGAGAGATCCATGTGAGCAACAAGAGCCTCTGCGATTTTGCGAGGGGCGCTTCTGAGAGCCTTGGCAGCTGCCATGGCATGGTTTGCGGCATAGTCGCCGTTTGCGGTGTCCTTGGGAATTTCAACAATGCCCTTGAGCTCTGCGCCTTCGCTCAGCGCGCCTGCTGCGGCTGCTGCATCATAGGCAGCTGCAATAAGAGCGTGTATCTGCAGTTTTGCATTTTCAATAAGGTTCATTTATATGTTCTCCTTCTCGGTTTTTTCTTTAATAGTAATGCTTATTCGGTTTCGGCTGAGAAGTGCGTTCTCAAAATCAAGATCATAGGCAAGTTCAAGGCTTCCTCCCTTTTCGTCAAGACGCACATCTATTGAATTTGTGTTTATTCCCATAGCGAGAGTGCCGTATGGAGTGCCGTAAAGAAAGCTGTGCTTTTTCCCAAGGTTGAAAACCATGCGTCCGGTGATTGCACCCGTGCGGTTCATAACCACCTCATCGCTGCGAATAAGAAACTCCGTCTTCGTGCCCTCGAGACCCGTTATGGCGCTTTCCATATAGGAAAACTTTTTAAGTCCACCGCGGCAAGCGTAGTTTCCCAAGGTGATGAGTTCGGTGGGCTCAGCTTCCTCCCCACCGGTGCTCTGGCTGCTTTTTATGCTTATAAGAACTTCTTTTTCCATTGGCATTTCCTCAAAAATCTGCCTTCTCGGCTTCAACGCTGTGGCCAAGGAAGGTTCCCGCTCCGGCGCTGAAGGTAGCAGCGTCACCACTGGTGAACCATTGGCGCGAGCCCATTCCCTCATCGGCATTGAGCTTTTCCTCCCTGTGGAGATATTCCCTCAGGGCAAGAGCAGCCTCTCCGCCGCAGGAAATGAGATGCACATCCTCACCAAGATATTCGGCAATGGCATTTCCAAGCAGGGGGAAATGTGTGCAGCCCAATATCAGCGTATCCGCGCCAAAGCGCTTCAAGGCGCTGAGCTCCGCCTCAACGGCAGCCCTTACAGCGGAGTCATTTGCGGCGAAATGTCCGCTTTCCACAAGGGGAACAAAGCTGGGGCAGGCGGTTTCAAAAATTTTCAGGTTCTTTTCCTGAGCTTCAAGGGCGCGGCGGTAAGCTCCGCTGCGAATGCTGGCCTCGGTTGCGATAACCGCGATCCTTCCTGTTTCCGTGGCTTCCGCAGCCGCTATGGCAGCAGAATCGATAACTCCGAAAAAGGGCACATCAAAGCTTTCACGCAGCTTGTCCAGCGCATTACTGGAAACCGTTCCGCAGGCAACCAGTATGGCCTTCACATCCTTTGCCATCAAAAACTCTGCGTTTTGCATAGCAAGACGGGTGATGTCTTCCCTTGTTCTCGGACCATAGGGCATATTGGCGGTATCGCCGAGGTATATTATATTTTCACAGGGCATTGTCTCCTCCAGAACCTTTGCGGCAGTAAGTCCGCCAAGTCCTGAATCGAACACGCCAATTGCTCTTTTATCCATTGGCATACTTCTCCAATTTAATTCCATTACGACAGTATATTGTATTCCATTTCCATACTAATTACAAGCATAATTTATATGTGGAATTCTTGCCGCGAATTAGATATAATATTATATGAGCTCATAGGGGAAGGGGGCGTCGCCCAATGAATATTGAACTTAGCGACAAAGAGTTTCGCAGGCTTCTTGACCTTGTTTACATCGGAAACTGGATATTAAACTCCACTCGCGGCGAGGACCGCTTTGAGGATTATGACCTTTTGCAGGAAAAGTTCTTCGCCATCTGCGCAAAAAACGGTTTCCGCGTTCTGAGTGAAAGCTATATGGGGCACTATTTCCCCTCCAAGGCCTATGAAGAGGGCGGAATTCACGAAGCCATCGCCGACTATGAGGACGCAGTTTTCTTCGACATTCTTGCGGAAGAGCTTGCGCGTCGAGATATGCTGGAGGAAAACCTAAGTCAGGATGACCTTCGTGAGTTGGCTTCGCGCATGGATGACTATATGGATGAGTTCGAGCGCAACGGAATTGACAATCTGAGCATAGAAAATGCAGAATAAAAAAATCCCCCTTTGCCATAATAGGCTAAAAGGGGGATAATTTTTATGAAAATGTCCAAAAGCGAATACGCAAAATATGTTTCCGACAAGATGCCGCCCTCACCCATTGTCAGAGATTGCCTTATGGCCTTTCTCTTCGGCGGAATTATCTGTTGCATCGGTCAGCTTATAAACGACGGTTGGAGCGCCTTGGGTCTTACAAAAGACGATGCCGCCACTGCCGCAACAATCTCAATGGTGTTTCTCGGCGCATTTTGCACGGGACTTGGCTTTTATGATAATCTCGCCAAATATGGCGGTGCGGGCACGCTTGTTCCCATCACCGGCTTTGCCAACGCCGTGGCCTCCCCCGCTCTTGAGTTCAAGACCGAGGGCTTCATCCTTGGCGTAGGTGCGAAGATGTTCACAATAGCAGGTCCGGTGATTGTGTACGGAGTGAGCGCGAGTGTTGTGTATGGGCTTATTTATTGGATAGCGACATTGTTATAATGGATAAATGTTCCAACTTGCCGCCTTTTCGGCGGCAAGTTTTATTTTGTCCTCAAGATAAGTTAATTTAGTCATTTTTCGGAAAATGACTAAATTAACTTGATATTTGACTATATTAAAAGTATAATAAGGTGACACTTTCTATAAGAGGTGAATTTATGCGCAGTTATAACTATGAAAAAATATATAACTCTCTGCTTACTCCCGAAATTGTGCAGCTGCTTGCTCAAATACACGAGCATAAGGGCGAACACGCGAAGGTTCAGGAGGACGAGCTCACCCACCTGACCGAGATTGCCCGAATTCAGAGCACCGAGGCATCCAACCGAATAGAGGGTATTTATACATCCGATGAGCGTTTGCAGAAAATCGTAAAGGACAAAACCACACCTCGCAACCGCAGCGAGAAGGAAATTGCCGGTTACCGCGATGTGCTTGCCACCATCCATGAGAGCTACGAGTATATCCCCGTTAAACCGAGCATGATTTTGCAGCTTCACCGCGATCTTTATAAATTCAGCGGCATGGGCATTGGAGGCAGCTATAAGCTTTCCGATAACCAAATCACCGAGGAAGACGCACAAGGCAATAAGCGCATCCGTTTTATAACAGTATCCGCCTGGGAAACTCCCGAAGCTATGGAACGGCTCTGCCAAGCCTACAATGACCTTTGTAACAATGCTCAGTATGACCCTCTGCTGATGATCCCCGTATTCATTCTGGACTTCCTCTGCATCCACCCCTTTAACGACGGCAACGGAAGAATGAGCCGATTGCTGACATTGCTCCTGCTTTATCGCACGGGCTACCATGTCGGCAGATTTATCAGCGTTGAAAAGCTGATTGAGCGAAGCAAGAGTGCATACTATGACAGCTTGCAGGAGAGTTCTGTGGATTGGCACAAGGAGGAGAATAATTATATCCCCTTTGTCACCTATCAGCTTGGGGTTATTTTGGCAGCTTACCGCAAATTTTCCAACCGCGTGAAAATAGTCGGCGAAAATTCCAGCAAGCCCGACCGCGTTCGTGAAATAGTCAAAGGACATCTTGGCAAAATCACAAAAACAGAAATTATGCAGCAATGCCCCGATGTGAGCCAGACCACCGTCCAGCGCGCGCTGAATGATCTCGTCAAGAGCGGCGAAATCATCAAGATCGGCGGCGGCCGCTACACTTCTTACACTTGGAACAGGGAGATAGATTGATATGATTACAGGTGAACTAAAAAACAGAATTGACGGCTTGTGGGATATTTTTGCCGCAGGCGGCTTGGTGAATCCGCTGGATGTGATTGAGCAGATCACTTACCTTATGTTCATTCATGATCTGGACACCACCGATAACCTCCGCGCCAAGGAAAGCGCCATGCTGGGTCTGCCTTATCAGAGCCGCTTTGCAGGCAAGGTGCAGATAGGCGACCGCGAAATTGACGGTCAGCAGCTGAAATGGTCTGTCTTCCACGATTTTGACGCAGGCAGAATGTATGCCATTATGCAGGAATGGGTATTCCCTTTCATCAAAAATCTTGGCGGCGGCAAAGACAGCGCTTACTCGAAGTACATGAACGATGCTATTTTTAAAATTCCCACCCCGTTGCTGCTTGATAAAGTCGTTACCTCTCTGGATATGATTTATGCAGAAATGGAAAAAGTGAAAGACAGCGATATTCGCGGCGATGTTTACGAATATCAACTTTCCAAAATCAGCTCATCCGGCTTGATTGGCCAGTTCCGCACCCCCCGCCATATCATCAAGATGATGGTGGAGCTTATGCAGCCCAAGCCCGATTTCACCATCTGCGACCCCGCTTGCGGCACTGCCGGTTTCCTTGTGGCATCGGAAGAATATCTGATGGAAAACCACAAGAAGGAAATCTTTTTCGACAGGCGCAAGAAAGACCATTTCCTGAACCATATGTTCTTCGGCTATGATATGGACCGCACCATGCTCCGTATCGGCGCGATGAATATGATGACCCACGGGGTGGACAGCCCCTTTATTGAATATCGCGACAGTCTCTCCGACCAGAATCCGGACAAGGAGAAGTTTGACCTCATCCTTGCCAATCCCCCCTTTAAGGGCAGTCTGGACGCCGACACCGTGTCCGCCGATTTGCTGAAGGTTTGCAAAACCAAGAAGACAGAACTGCTGTTCCTCGCTCTGTTCCTTCGCATGCTGAAAACCGGCGGGCGCTGCGCCTGCATCGTTCCCGACGGCGTTCTCTTCGGCTCTTCCACCGCACATAAAGCAATCCGCAAGGAACTGGTGGAGGGCAACCGCCTTGAGGCCGTAATCTCCATGCCCAGCGGCGTGTTCAAGCCCTATGCAGGCGTCTCCACCGCAATTTTGATATTCACCAAAACAGGCCACGGCGGCACGGACAAGGTCTGGTTCTATGATATGACCGCCGACGGCTTCTCTCTTGACGATAAACGAACCGAAATCAAGGATAACGACATCCCCGATATCATTGCAAGATTCCGTTCCTTCCAAAGCCTTCCCCTTGAGGGGAAGGGGGACCGCGCAGCGGTGGATGAGGTGTACAACGAGCACGAAAATCCCCGCACCGCAAAATCCTTCTTCGTCCCCAAGGACGAGATCGCCGAAAACGGCTATGACCTTTCCATCAACAAGTATAAGAAGACCGAGTATGTGGCTGTGGAATACCCCTCTACCACCGAGATTCTTGCTGACCTGCGCGAACTGGAAATACAGATTACCGCAGGCCTTGCTGAACTGGAGGAGATGCTGTGATGGCAAGATTGGGAGATATTTGTACAATTCAATCCGGAGGAACACCATCCCGTGGCAACAAAGATTATTGGGAAAATGGGACAATTCCGTGGGTAAAAATTAGTGATTTTTCCGGCAAGTACTTAGACCATACAAGCGAAAAAATCACACATACTGGATTAGACAATTCTTCTGCTAAAATCTTTTTAAAAGGAACCATTCTGTACACAATCTTTGCGACATTAGGCGAAACCTGCATCTTAGATATAGATGCTGCTACCAACCAAGCTATTGCGGGATTAACGCTTAATGATGATTCTGTTTCGCCAGATTATCTTTACTACTATCTGCTATCAAAAAAGGAATATGTAAATGAAATCGGCCGCGGTGTGGCACAAAATAATATTAATACTAAAATCCTGCGTGATATGGAAATCTATATTCCATCTGCAGAGGATCAAGCAAAAGCAACAAAAGCACTTAATAGGGTCTATTTACTAATTGCCCTACGGAAAGAGCAGATTGCAAAGCTGGAGCAGTTGGTCAAATCCCGATTTATCGAACTGGTTGGCGACACCATTTTGAACCCAAAGGAATGGCCTATTTGCGAATTGTCCGAGCACATCCAGTTTATTACCTCGGGCTCACGAGGTTGGTCGCAGTATTTTACAGAAAGTGGTGAGTATTTCATCACCATAAAGAATGTAAAGAACTGTCGAATTATGCTTGATGATGTGCAGTATGTTGTTCCGCCTGACAATGCGGAAGCGAAGCGCACAAGGGTGCAAGAGGGAGACCTTTTGATTAGCATTACTGCCGATTTAGGCAGAACTGGTGTCGTAACAAAAGAAATTGCAGATTATGGCGGATATATCAATCAGCATTTAACCTGTATAAGGCTCAACCAAGATGCTGTGCGA
The DNA here is from genome assembly GCA_045631645.1 of Oscillospiraceae bacterium. GTDB lineage: Bacteria > Bacillota > Clostridia > Oscillospirales > Oscillospiraceae > SIG459. The sequence goes on along the minus strand of JAZQVC010000012.1, from coordinate 5,972 downwards.
CCTCTCTATGTGGCATATTACATGGAAAGCGAAGCGGGTAAGAGTCAGTTCCAGTCGAAGAATCAAAGCGCAGTTAAGGCAGGTCTGAATTTCAATTCCATTAACAGCTTGAAATTGATGGTTCCTCCGATTGAACTCCAAGATGCGTTTATTACCTTCGTCGAACAGACCGACAAATCAAAATTGGCAATCCAGCAGAGCCTTGAAAAACTGGAAACCCTAAAAAAAACCCTGATGCAGAAATACTTTGGATGAGGTTGAAGAGATGAAATTAGATATAAACACATTGGCACCTTGGGTTGCAATCGCAATAACTCTTATACTTTCCATTCTTGTTCCTGTGTTTAGCCAAATCGCCAATAATCGCTTTCAGCTTAAAAAGTCTGTACAGGACAGAAAGCTGAACGAAGAAAAGGAGAAGCTTTCTAAAAGAACAGAGGCCTACGAACTATTTTTGGCAAATGTAGGCGCAGCAACAGAATATAGAGGAAAAGAAAATGTGTCTAGCGCCGGAGCAAGTATAGGGCGAATGTACTTATATGTCCCCGTTGAATGGTATCCCAAACTGGATTCCCTACACTATAGCCTTTATGCCTGCAATTGGGAAACAGCGCAAAAACAATTCGTTGAATTAGCAAAATTAGTTTCAAAAGAATACAACAAACAGGATAGCGGTTGAGAACATATTGCATATTGCCTCTGCGTCAAGCTTAGTCTTGAAAAGCAGGAAACCTTAAAAACCCTTAATGCAGAAATACTTTGGATGAGGAGGAAATTCAGAATGTATAACACATACTTTTATAATCAGATGTTAAACCAAACATATATTAACCCTACATTTTATTTTCAAAATCAGGCTCGTATACAGCAGTATCAATTTGAGCAGAGCCACGAAGTTGTTAAGGCAGTAAATGCCGTCCGAGATATGTGTGAAGCAGTCAAAAGGATGGACGCTCGGCATCAAGAGCAGGCGTTTTACCTATGCCTTGCTGAGATAGCAAATCACTTTGGATGGAATTGATAAGGACATAATAAAATGGATTGTCTAAAACTCAATGTAGAGGTGATCTAATGGTTGCGTGGAATTTCGATGAAAAAGACCAGAAAATCGAATTCTTGATTAAAACGATGAAAAAAAGGCATCTAGAAGACACCTTGAAGAAAGGAAGATTCTGTTTTAATTTTCCCAGTGTTTTTAATTTTCAATCAAATCTTGCCTCAGCGCAACAAGACAAATGGGATTCGCATCTGACATACGAGGTTACAAAGCTGATATGTGCTCCAGTAATATCTGACCAAGATGAAGATATAAAATATGGTCCGATAATAGAATTGGCAGATCGTGCACAATTGCGTACCATTTCAAACAAATCTAAGGCTACACCCTTGTGCAGTTTCAGAAAAGTCGATAGTGAAGATTTCGTATATAAATATGATGTAGCTTTTTTTCGATTGGGAGAACTTGTTGACCGAGTGAAAAGTGAGTTCCAACATGATGCATTTGTGCTGATATTTCATCCTCATCTATTTATTAAAAGATTATCACAAGTAGAGAGGTGTTTTGCACGCAGCATTCATTATGGAGAGATTGACGAAGAGTTTCAAAATTTCCTTGATTTATGTAAGTTTGACCAGAAAGAAATGTTTCAAAAAGCAGTTGATTATGAATGGCAAAAAGAATTTCGGGTTGTTCTACCGCCGCGCCATGCAAGCGGACCTCAAATTATTGAAATTGGTTCAATTGAAGATATTGCATTTGGCGGAGACATCGAAACACTGCGGCGCGGTTTTATATTTGGAGAGAATGAGGAAGCCGTAAAAAAGGCAATGGATAGAATAAAAGTTGATGGTGATGTTTATGAGCAACTTCAAATTCCTACAAACTGACTCCACTTTTACGCCATTTATGGAGGTTGCCATATCAGCGGAGAAGATATTACATATTGACTCTGCGACAAGCAGAGCCTTGAAAAACTAGAAATAGTAAAAGCCTGATACAGGAATACTTAGGGTAAGGGAGAGAAAATTATGGATGAAATAGTAAAGAAAAAGGAGTCCACTTACACTGATTGCTATATTGCATTTCTGGATTTGCTTGGATTTAAAGGGATAATCAATAAAAAAACATGCGATGACATCCTGGCTATCTTTGCAGAGATAAAGGTGGATGCGTATGAGATTTATATTTCACAGGACGGTAAGTGGGTAAATCTTTTGGACGCAAAGACAGCTACAAGTGTTAATATAAAAATCATATCTGACAGTATTTGTTTCTATATTGACGCATCTATCCCTAACTCATTTTGTGCATTGTTATCTGTATGTCAGATGTTTCAAACTAAGATGGCAGCATTACCTGAGCCAATCCTAATGCGAGGCGGCATTGTTCGTGGTGATATCTATGCTAGTGGAGATGTTACATTTGGCCCAGGTTTGACCAATGCATATCTTCTAGAGGAAAAGAGTGCAATGTATCCACGGATAATAATGACAGGAGATGTTCTGCAAAATGGTATAAACGAAACGCAGGGTATGTGTCGAGAAATTGTCCGGAAATCTACGATTCGGGATTCTGATGCATTTTATATCATTAATTATTTCGGAATGCTTGCTAGAGGCCCCAGAAATGGCTCGGATGCAAAATCGCTATACGACTATGCAATTAAGCAATTGGACACCCAAATAGATCCCTCAGTTCGAGAGAAGTACATATATGTGGAAAGATACATGAAAATTGTGCTTGATGAACTGGCTATAGAGGAAGCAAATCAGCAAAGTAATTAGCAAGAGGTAACTAACCATGACCAACTTCAAATTCCTGCTCTCCGAGGCTGCGTTTGCTCCCTTTGCAGAGGTCGCGGTATCGGCGGAGAAAATCTTACATATTGATCCGGCGGCAAGCGTTATCAATTGCCGACGGGCGATGGAGTTTGCCATAAAGTGGATGTACTCCGTGGACAAGGAGCTGGAAATGCCCTATCAGGATAAGCTCCACAGCCTTATGACAAACGAGGATTTCCGCGCCATAGTTGGTGATGACCTCTGGCGGCGAATTGAGCTTATCCGAAAAAAGGGCAACATTGCCGCCCACGGCAGCGGAAAGATAACGAAAGAGCAGGCTATGCTCTGCCTTGAAAACCTCTTCATTTTCCTTGATTTCGTGGTCTGCTGCTACGGCAGCGAATATGAACAGAGGGAATTTGACAAAAGCCTTTTAGACAATCCCTCCGTCAGCTCCGCCGACACCTCCCTTTACACAAGGGAGGCTTCAAAGGAAAGCGAAATTGAGCTTGCCGCCCTGATAGAGGAAAACAGAAAGCTCCGCGAAGAGCTGACCGCCCGCCGCGAAGAACAGCAGCAAAGCTATGTACCCAAGCCCCTCGAGCTTTCCGAATACAAGACCCGCAAAATCTATATCGACGCCATGCTGGAGGACGCCGGATGGTGCGAGGGCAGCGACTGGATAAACGAAGTGGAGCTTCCCGGTATGCCCAACCGCAGCGAAGTGGGCTTTGCCGACTATGTGCTCTATGACGACTCTCACAAGCCCCTTGCAGTTATTGAGGCCAAGCGCACCTGCGTGGATGTTTCCAAGGGCAGACAGCAGGCGGAACTTTATGCCGATATTCTGGAGAAGAAATATAAGCGCCGCCCTGCCATCTTCCTGACCAACGGCTTTGAGACCCGCATTATTGACGGACAGTATCCCGAACGCAAGTGCGCCACCATATACTCAAAGCGTGATTTGGAGAAGATGTTCAATCTGCGCACCATGCGGGTATCCCTCAAAAATATTGTGGTGAAAAAGCATATTGCCAGCCGCTACTATCAAGAAGGCGCTATCAAAGCCGTCTGCGATGCCTTCGACAAGAAAAACCGCCGCAAGGCGCTGCTTGTAATGGCCACCGGTTCGGGCAAGACCAGAACCGTCATCGCCCTTTGCGATGTGCTTTTGCAGCACGGCTGGGTGAAAAACATTCTGTTTCTCGCAGACAGAAACAGCCTTGTAACTCAGGCAAAGCGCAGCTTTGTGAACCTTATGCCCGACCTTTCCTGCACGAATCTCTGCGAGGAGAAGGATAACTATACAGCTCACTGCGTATTCTCCACCTATCAGACCATGATGAACTGCATAGACAATGTGAAGGACGAGCAGGGCAAGCTTTTCACTTGCGGTCACTTCGACCTTGTCATCTGCGACGAGGCTCACCGCTCCATTTATAACAAGTATCGGGATATTTTCAATTATTTCGATGCGCCCCTCGTCGGTCTAACCGCCACTCCCAAGGACGAGATAGACAAAAACACCTATGAGGTCTTCGAACTTGAAAACGGCGTACCCACTTATGGCTATGAGCTGGCGCAGGCAGTAAAGGACGGCTATTTGGTGGACTTCATGTCCGTGGAGACCAAGCTGAAATTCATCGAACAGGGTATCGTATATGATGAGCTTAGCGAGGAAGATAAGGCCGCGTATGAAGAGAAGTTCATTGACGAAAACGATGAGCTTCCCGAGAAGATTGCTTCCTCCGCGCTGAACGAATGGGTTTTCAACGAGGATACCATTCGGCAGGTTCTTCACTTCCTGATGACCGAGGGAATTAAAATCAACTACGGCCAGAAGCTGGGCAAGACCATTATCTTTGCCAAGAACCACAGTCATGCGGAAAAGATTTACGAGGTATTCAACAAGGAATACCCCCATCTGCCCGGTTTTGCCAAGGTTATAGACAACAAGATAAACTATGCCCAAAGCCTTATTGACGATTTTTCCGATGCAAACAAGCTGCCGCAGATAGCCATTTCCGTGGATATGCTGGACACGGGCATCGACGTTCCCGAGTGCCTTAATCTCGTATTTTTCAAAAAGGTTATGAGCAAGGCGAAGTTCTGGCAAATGATAGGCCGTGGAACCCGTCTATGCGAAGGGCTTTTGGATGGAGCGGATAAGGACAAATTCTACATATTTGATTTCTGCGGTAACTTTGAGTTTTTCCGCATGAGCAACGGGAAACCTACCGCACTGCAAATCGCACTGCAAGGTGCTATCTTCAGCTTAAAGGCACAGATAATATATAAGCTACAGGACATTGCGTATCAGACGGAGGAATTGATTGCGTTCCGCAAGACTTTGGTGGACGATATGGTGCGCAAGGTTCAGGAACTGAACAGGGAGAATTTTGCGGTTCGCCAGCACCTGAAATATGTTGAGCTGTTCTCAAATCCCGATAATTATATCTCTCTGACCTATGAGAACACTTTGCAAATGCGGGATGAGCTCGCCCCGCTTATCATTCCGGATGCGGATGACGCCAAGGCCGTGCGCTTCGATGCGCTTATGTACGGCATTGAACTGGCCTATCTTATAGGCAAGAAGTATGCCAAGGCAAGAACAGACCTTTTCAAAAAGGTCAGCGGCATTGCTTCCGTTGCAAACATCCCGGAGATCATGGTGCAGAGTGAACTGATCAACAAGATTCTGCACACGGATTATTTGGAGAATGCAGGCATCAATGAGTTTGAGCACATCCGTGAGAACCTGCGTGATCTCATCAAGTACATTCCCACGGGCAGAATGACCTACATCACTAACTTTGCGGATGAGTTGCTTTCTACGGAATGGAACGAGTCCGAGCTTGAAAATGACGATTTGCAGAACTACAAGATGAAGGCTGAGTTCTATATTCGTCAGAACCAGAACAATGCGGTCATCGCCAAGCTAAAGACCAACAAGCCTCTGACAAGCGCTGATGTGAAAGAACTGGAAGAAATTCTTTGGAGCGAAATTGGCACCAAACAAGACTATGAAAATGAATACGGCAGCAAGCCTTTGGGTGAGTTTGTCCGTGAGATTGTGGGTTTGGATATGAACGCTGCCAAGGAAGCCTTTGCGGAGTTCCTGAATGACACATCTCTGGACAGCCATCAGATCTATTTTGTGAACCAAATCGTGGAATATATTGTCCACAACG
>JAZQVC010000011.1:0-28438 GCA_045631645.1 Oscillospiraceae bacterium | reverse complement strand
GAGGTTTGGCACCTCGATGTCGGCTCGTCACATCCTGGGGCTGGATTCGGTCCCAAGGGTTCGGCTGTTCGCCGATTAAAGTGGCACGCGAGCTGGGTTCAGAACGTCGTGAGACAGTTCGGTCCCTATCTGTTGCGGGCGCAGGAGATTTGAAGGGGGCTGTCCTTAGTACGAGAGGACCGGGATGGACTGACCTCTGGTGCACCAGTTGTTCTGCCAAGGGCACAGCTGGGTAGCTAAGTCGGGACGAGATAAACGCTGAAGGCATCTAAGCGTGAAACTTTCCCTAAGATAAGATCTCCCATCTCTTCGGAGAGTAAGGGTCGACGTAGACTATGTCGTTGATAGGTCGGAGGTGTAAGCATGGTAACATGTTCAGCTGACCGATACTAATAACCCGAGGGCTTGACCTACAATGAAATATGCAGGCAATGCCTTACTTCGATTAAATTCCATTTGTTCAGTTTTGAGGGTGCAAACCCCATAGTTGGTGTTTTTAACGGTGAGGGTCCACCCGTTCCCATTCCGAACACGGCAGTTAAGCTCACCAGTGCCGACAATACTTGTCTGGAGACGGACCGGGAAGATAGGTCAACGCCAACACAAAGCTCTCGAGTTTCACTCGGGAGCTTTTTCACGGCCTTTATTTTTCGCTTCGGAAGCGCTTGATGCTGGGGAGCGAGAAAAAAGTTTATATATGACGCGCCAAAACGAAGACTTTGGGTCGGATACGCAGGAGGCGTCAGTCAGAGTTGGTACCTTTAGCGGTGAGGGTCCACCCGTTCCCATTCCGAACACGGCAGTTAAGCTCACCAGCGCCAAAAATACTTGTCTGGAGACGGACCGGGAAAATAGGGCGGCGCCAACACAAATGAGAAAAGGACAGGCAATTGCCTGTCCTTTTTATTTTTCCATTCTCTTTATTGGCCACATTGCTTCTCTTGCTTCCAGCCATTCCTCAAAGCATAAGCCGCTTTCGTATATCTCTTTGGCATATTCTCTGCCAACATAGCGATAATGCCATGGTTCATAGATAATGCCGGTGATATGACTTTTACCCTCCGGATATCGGAGAATAAATCCATAGCGCCATGAGTTTTCCATAAGCCATTTTTGGGTGGGCATATCAGCCTGAGATTCATCAAGATTACCGTTATAGGCGTCGATTATATCAACTGCAAGACCAAGCTGATGTTCGCTGGTGCCGGGGTATGCAACCGAGCGGGCGGCAAGCACCCTTGCGCGAGGCTCCATGATACCTTTGTCCATCAATTTCTTAACCTTGTTTTCATAAAGCTCCAGCTGCCTCCAATAGCTTCTGTAGGTTGAGCAAACATAGGGCTGGTTTCCTGCATCTTTGCAGGCTTGCAGCATAATCATAAAATCATCGATTGCACGGTGATCCAACATAAGCTTATCGGTGTAGCGAACAAGGCGTGGGGAATAATATTTATCCAAACTATGATTATAGTTAACAAGAGCCAGCAGATCTTCTTCCTTTGAAACGCTGCTTATAACATAGGCGCATATGGGTGGATTTTTGATCTGAACTTTTGTTTTCAGGCTTTCCAATAGTGGAGAAAAGGAGGATAAAAGCATTGCAAGGGGCAAGATTATGCCGCAGATCAACAATAGCTTTTTGTTAATGATTTTATTTATTCCCATCACCTCCTGACATCGACATTATACGATTTTTTTCGCAAAATGTCACATATTTTTTGCAGCAGTATAAAAGAGCGAAGCAGTTTTCCGATAAAGAAACTCACTTCGCTCTTTTGTTATTTATTTTGTTCCAGCCACTGCTCAAAACACAGTCCGCTTTCGAATATGTCTTTTGCTATATTCGTTCCAACATATCGATAATGCCATGGTTCAAAGATAATTCCGGTGAACTCACTTTTGCCTTCGGGATATCTGAGAATGAAGCCATAGCGCCATGAGTTTTCCATAAGCCATTTTTGTGTTGGGGTGTCTGCCTGCGCTTCGTCGAGAACTGAATACTCTGAGTCGATTATATCCACTGCAAGACCCAGCTGATGTTCGCTTGTTCCCGGGGCGGCAACCTCCCTGGCTGCGGCAATGCGGGCGAGGTCTTCGTCCATACCGGAAGCCTTCATTCTCCCTACCTTGTCCTCATAAAGGGCGCTTTGGGTTTCATAGCTCCTGTATGCGGAGCAAACATAGGGCTTTCCGCCGGCCTCGACGCAGGAGTCAAGAAGTTCGATAAGAGCTTCAAGGGCTCTCGCATCCACTTCAATGCCTTCATTGAGGGAGGCGAGAGGCGGAACATAGTCCTCTTCAAGACTATGGCAGGGGTTCACAAGTGTGAGAATGTCTGCCTGCCCATCGTCAATATCATCCTGCGAGGCGCAGCCGCTGAAAAGGACCGCCAGCAAAAGAAGAAGGGAAATTCCCAAAAGTGAACAGCCGCGGATAAAAGACCATTTTTCGTTGGAATCCTTGAACATTCTAAACACCTCCGATTATCAACATTTTAGGAGGAAAATGTTCCCAATTCCCATAATTTTTACATCATTTTCGCATCATAAAAGGCGTGGGAGCTGCTGGCTTCCCAACGCTGCTTGCGGCGGAGGAAAATCATGCAGATGTTTACCAAGTGCGGCGCACCATCCGTAGGGCGCGATGACCTCAGTGCGCCGTAAAACATAACAAGGGACAATCCCTCCGCCTCGCTTTGCTCGGCACCTCCCTTTACACAAGGGAGGCTTTAAAGGTGCGCCGCGAAAACATTACGAGGAGAAATCCCCGTGGCGCCCCCCTTTATATAAGGGAGGCTTAAAATAAAAAAGCGGGCAGTTCATAAACTGCCCGCTTTTTCTTATATACATTTAAATATATTACTCAAACACGCTCATAGACCATGAAGCGGTATTTGATGCTCTCGTGCTCTTTTTCCTCGCCTTCATCGCTGATGCGCCAGGCCTCATCGGTGTCGAGATTATGGAAATAAGCATCGGACTTAGGAAGTGCTTCCACCTTGGTCACATAAACTTTATCAACGTAGGGCATGAACTGCTTATACACGCTCTCGCCGCCTATGCAAAGGCAGCGGGCGGTTTTCTCGGCTTCAGCAAGAGCCTCCTCAACGCTGTGGACAACTATCGCGCCTTCAATCTCAATATTCTGAGAAGTGAGAACGATGTTGACGCGGTTTTTGAGGGGTTTGCCGCCGGGGAAGTCCGCAAGGGTGCGGCGTCCGACGATAACGGCGGAGTCAGCAGTTACATTGCGAAAATGTTTTCTGTCCTCGGGAACTACTACGGGCTGAGTGCCGCAGCAGCCGATGCCCCAGTCGGAGTAAACAGCTACAATTGCTTCCATCATACAGCCACCGGAATTGTTGCGGTGAAGGGATGGAACTCATAGCCCTCCAGCTTGAAGGAATCACGATTGAACTGATAGAAATCCTTGATCTCGCTATCGAGAGTCATTTTGGGTGCGGGGAGAGGAGCGTTCTTGATCATTTCCTCGATGATGGGAACATGGCGATCATAGATATGTGCGTCAGCGATGACGTGGACAAGCTCGCCAGCCTCAAGACCTGCAACCTGAGCCATCATCATGGTGAGCATAGCATACTGAACAACGTTCCAGTTGTTTGCAGCCAGCATATCCTGACTTCTCTGGTTGAGGATGGCGTTGAGGGTGTTGCCGCTGACATTGAAAGTCATGGAGTAAGCACAGGGATAAAGAGCCATTTCGCTGAGATCGGCGAAATTATAGATGTTAGTCATAATGCGGCGGCTGGCAGGGTTATTCTTCAGGTCGTAGATAACTCTGTCCACCTGATCCATGTCGCCCTCTTTATAGTGGTGCTTCACGCCCAGCTGATAGCCGTAGGCCTTGCCTATGCTGCCGTTTTCGTCTGCCCATTCGTCCCAGATGTGGCCGCGAAGGTCGTTGATATTGTTGCTCTTTTTCTGCCAGATCCAAAGAAGCTCGTCCAGACTGGTTTTCCAGTAAGTGCGGCGAATGGTGAGGATGGGGAACTCTTCCTTGAGATTATAGCGATTGACTATGCCAAACTTTTTTACGGTGTGGGCGGGGGTGCCGTCCTCCCAACGGGGGCGGACATCCAGATCGGTGTCCCAAACGCCGTTTTCCAGAATATCTTTGCAGTTTTGGATGAATATTTCGTCTGCGCGGCTCATAGCGTGGCCTCCATTATCAGTTTTGTGGCTCGCCCAGCTTGGCGAGAATAGTTTGGAAGTATTCGGGCAGCTCCGTTTGGAGATGCACTTCTTCCTTTGTGCGGGGGTGGATGAATTTAAGCTCTCTTGCGTGGAGGCACTGTCCTTCCAGTCCCTTTTCCGCTCTCTTGCGACCGTAGACCATATCTCCAAGGAGGGGATGACCCAGCTTTTCCATATGAACCCTTATCTGATGGGTGCGTCCTGTTTCAAGGCGGCAGCGGATATGGGTGAAGCCATTATAGCGGTTGATGACCTCATAATGGGTGACGGCTTCTCTGCCGCCACGTTCAATGATAGCCATGCGCTTGCGATCCACGGGATGTCTGCCGATAGGGGCATTAACCGTTCCTGAATCTTCACGGATGCGTCCGTAGACTACGGCCTCATACACGCGGCTCAGGCTATGGTCGCTGAGCTGGTCGGAGAGGAAGCGATGGGAGAAATCGTTCTTTGCAACGATGAGAAGTCCCGAGGTATCCATATCTATGCGATGGACAATTCCGGGGCGCTTTTCGCCGCCTATGCCGCTGAGGCTGTCACCGCAGTGATACAAAAGGGCATTAACAAGGGTGCCATCGCTGTGGCCGGGGGCGGGATGGACAACCATTCCTCGGGCTTTGTTGATAACGATGACGTCATCGTCCTCAAAAACCACATCAAGAGGGATGTTTTGGGCAATAAGCTCAACCTCTTCCGCCTGAGGAAGGGTCACGCTTATCTCATCACCCAGGTTGCTTTTATAATTTTTCCGCACGATAGCGCCGTTTACAAGCACATCGCCCTGCTCAAGAAGGCGTTGGGCGGCGCTGCGGCTTAAGTTTTCCACATTACGCGCAAGGAGAGCGTCAATGCGCTCTCCTGCGGTGTCAGCGGTAAAGCTGAATGTATTTATCATAAATCCTTGAACTCGGCCAGGATATCGTCGATATTGAAGTCGAACTCATCAATATCAACACTCTGGGCAGCAGGTGCTGCGGGAGCAACAGGAGCGACAGGAGCGACAGGAGCAACGGGTGCTGCAGGAGCAACGGGCTTTGCAGGTGCAACAGGTGCGGCCTTGGGGGCAGCGGGAGCTGCCTTAACCTGAGGCTCGGCGCTGATGGAGGGATAGCTCACAGCGGGGCGAACGGTTCTGGGAGCTTCGTAGGCGTTCTCCTGAGGAGCGACGGGAGCCTTGGCCTTGGGAGGCTCGGGCTTAACATACTCCATGGGGGGCTTTGCCTCGTTGGCAGCCTTTATCTGGCTGGCGCGGCGTTCCCACTCGGCAAAAGGATCGAGAGGATCAACATCATAAGATTCTACCTTATGCTCGCGCTTGGGGAACTCGGGGATGGGAGTCTTCTTCTTGCCGAAGGAGGGGAGCTCGAAGCCGAGCTTGCCTGCTGCGCCCTTGGCGCTCTTCTTGGCAGGAGCGGCCTGAACGGGCTCAGCCTTTACAGGGGCTGCCTTTGCGCCCTTGGCAGCGGGCTTCTCCAGCAGGGTGAAGATAACGAAGAGGACTGCACCAACGGTGATATAGATGTCAGCAACGTTGAAAACGGGGAAGTTCATGAACTCGAACTCGATCATATCAACAACATAGCCGCAGATAAGGCGGTCAATGCAGTTGCCGATAGCACCGGCCATAACGATAACAGCCATCCAGCGTGCGCCGGGAGCAGAGATTATGTCGGTGATGAGAACATAGACGATGAGTGCCACAAACACAAGGCAAAGAATGACGAAGAACCATCTTGCACCCTCCAGAATGGAGAAGGCGGCGCCGGTGTTATGGATATTGGTGAACTGAATGAAGCCGGGGATGAACTCCTTGCTTCCGGTGTTCAGAACGATATTGGCGGTGGCCCAATACTTGACCGCCTGATCAATGATGAGAGCTATGACAGCAACAATTGCGTACAGCATAGTTCTACCTCCTTATAGGATATATTTCTATAAACTTTATTCCTCGATAGCGGCAACAACGGCGGCGCAGCGGGGGCAGAGACCATCTTCGTTGGCTTCCTCGGAGTGTGCCCAGCAGCGGGGGCACTTGGTGCCGGGAGCTTCGGAGGCGGCTACAGCAATGCCGGGGAAGTTTGCGCCTGCGGTGCTTGCGCCCTCGCCTACGCTGACCTTGCTGACGATGAACAGCTCTGCCAGATTGAAGCTTTCAAGCTGGGCGAGAAGAGCTGCACCTTCTTCGTTCAGGGCGGTGAGGGTTACCTGTGCCTCAAGGCTCTTGCCGATGCGCTTCTCGCTGCGGGCAGCTTCCAGAACAGCATTAACATCGCTGCGGAGAGCGGCCAGCTTATCCCAAAGAGCCATTTCCTCTTCGTTGAGAACGTAGTTTTCGAAGGGCTTATTCATCTCGTTGAAGAGAACGTTGCGGCCGTCATCGGAATCAGCGTGAGCCATTGCCTGCCAGATTTCGTCGCAGGTGAAGGCGAGGATGGGAGCCATGATCTTGGTAATAGTGTCAAGAATCAGGTACATTGCGGTCTGTGCGCTGCGGCGGGAAAGTCCGTCGCGCTCATCGCAATAGAGACGATCCTTGATGATGTCAAGGTAGAAGTTGCTCATTTCAACAACGCAGAAGTCGTTGATAGCATGGGTGATGGCATTGAATTCATAGCCAACATATGCCTTTTCGCACTTTTCGATAAGAGCATTGAGCTTAGTCATTGCCCACTTATCCAGAGGCAGCATATCCTCGGGAGATACAAGGGCGTTGGGGTCGAAGCCGGCAAGGTTGCCCAGGCAGTAACGGGCGGTGTTGCGGAACTTCAGGTAGTTCTGGCTCAGCTGCTTGAAGATGGGGTCGGAGCAGCGCATATCGGCATGGTAGTCAGCGCTTGCAGCCCAAAGACGGAGCAGATCTGCGCCGTACTTCTTGATGATTTCAGCAGGATCCATACCGTTGCCAAGGCTCTTATGCATTGCGCGTCCCTGACCGTCAACGGTCCAGCCGTGGGTCAGGCAGTGCTTGAAGGGAGCGCCCTTGCCCAGTGCGCCAACGGCGGTGAGCATGGAGCTCTGGAACCAACCGCGGTACTGGTCAAGACCTTCGATATATACGGTGCAGGGCCAGAAGTTCTGGTCGCGCTGCATGGAAGCAAAGTGGGAAGAGCCGGAGTCGAACCAACCGTCAAGAGTGTCCTCTTCCTTGGTGAAGCCGTGGTCGCAGCCGCAGTGGGGGCACTTGAAGCCCTGGGGCAGGATCTCAGAAGCATCCTTCAGGAACCATGCGTTGGAGCCTTCGGCGGCGAAGAGATTGCTGACGGCAGCGATGGTCTCATCGTTGCAGATGGGCTTGCCGCAGTCGGGGCAATAGAAAACGGGAATGGGCAGACCCCACTTGCGCTGACGGGAGATGCACCAGTCGCTGCGCTCGCGGATCATGCTCTTCATGCGGTCAATACCCCATGCGGGGAACCATTCAACTTCGTCACAAGCTTCGATGGCGGCATCCTTGAATGCGTCAACGGAGCAGAACCACTGGGGAGTTGCGCGGAAGATGATGGGACCCTTGCAGCGCCAGCAGTGGGGATAGCTGTGGATAATATCCTCGCTTGCCAGAAGTGCGCCGCTTTCGCGCATGTCGGCGAGGATGACGGGGTTGGATTCCTCGGTCTTGAGACCGGCATACTTGCCTGCATACTCGGTGTGGCGACCGCGGTCATCAACGGGGACAACCATTTCCATGCCGTATCTGCGGCAGGTCTGATAGTCGTCTGCACCGAAGCCGGGTGCGGTGTGGACGCAGCCGGTACCGCTCTCGGTGGTGACATAGTCAGCGTTGAGAAGGCGGCTGGTCTTGGGCAGGAAGGGATGGTTTGCCAGCATATTCTCGAAGAATACGCCGGGATGGGTTTCAACGATTTTGTAGGAGGCAATGCCTGCAACGCCCATAACCTTTTCAACGAGAGCCTCTGCCATAACATACATCTCGCCGTTTTCGGCTTCAACGATGGCATAGTTCACTTCGGGGTGGAGGGAAATTGCAAGGTTGCCGGGAAGGGTCCAGATGGTGGTGGTCCAGATGACGAAATAGAGCTTGCTCAGGTCAAGGTGAGAAAGCTTGCCCAGATCATCGTTCATGGAAAACTTCACATAAACGGTGGTGCAGGGGTCGTCCTTATACTCGATCTCGGCTTCTGCAAGGGCGGTTTCGTCCTTGGGGCACCAGTAAACAGGCTTGAGACCCTTGTAGATATAGCCCTTCTTATACATCTCGCCGAAGATTTTTACTTCTTCAGCCTCGAAGGAGGGGCTCATGGTGGTGTAGGGATGCTCCCAGTCGGCCACAACACCCATGCGCTTGAAGCCTTCCATCTGCTTTTCAACATACTTCTGGGCATAAGCGGCGCAGGCGGAGCGGAAATCGGCAACGTCCATGGCCTTGTGGTTGAGCTTCTGCTCCTTGATGATGGCGCTTTCGATGGGCATACCGTGGTTATCCCAGCCGGGGATATAGGGGGTATAGTAGCCGCGCATAGCATAGGAGCGGGTGATGAAGTCCTTGAGGGCCTTGTTCAGGGCGTGTCCCATGTGGAGAGAGCCGTTGGAGAAGGGAGGGCCGTCATGGAGAGAGAAGAGGGGCTTGCCCTCGTTTTTCTTCAGCAGTTCGTTGTAAATATCGTCCTTCTCCCAACGCTCAAGCATGGCAGGTTCGCGCATGGGAAGTCCTGCGCGCATGGGGAAATCGGTCTGGGGAAGGTTCAGTGTTGCGTTAAAATCTTTAGACATTTCTTATTTTCTCCCGAAAAATTTATCTGTATAGGACTGAAAAGGCACAGCAAAAAGGTGTCCTTTTCAGCACAGAGACCAATATGCCTTTTTGGGCATATTGGTCGTGTGGTCATATTGAGCTAGTCCGGTTCTTACTCGACGTCGTCAAAGAAGTCGCAGGAGAACTGGATGGTGGCATCGTCCACGCGGCCGAATGCTCTGGTGGGAGCAGCGTCAAAAGCGGGCTGGGGAGCAACGATGTCAGGAATGATGGTCTGCTCGGGAACATCGGCAACCTTGTTGACGGTTTCTTCGATGCTCTTAACAGTTTCGTGCATCTCGGCGGGTGCAGCAGGTGCAGCGGGAGCTGCCTTAGGGGTGGAAGCCAGAGCGGACTTAACAAATTCGGCCTCGCCGATCTTGGCAAGGAAAGCAGCCTGCTTTGCGCAGATTGCGTTCATGCCCTCGATGAACTTGGCGCTTGCTGCCTTGGCGGTTGCAAGGCGCTTCTCCTCGGCGGCAACCTTATCGGAAGCTGCGGAGGTGATTTCAAATGCTTCGGCCTCGGCCTGAGCGATGATGGCGGCGGCCTTCTGCTTTGCCTCGGTCTCGATCATAACGGCGAGACGCTGAGCGGACATAACAGCGCCATTGAGAGCCTCTTCGCTCTTGCGATATTCGTCAACCTTTTCAACAAGAACCTTCATCTTGCCCTTGAGGACGGCGTTCTCCTTCTGGAGAGCTGCCACATCGTTGGCGATTTCTTCGAGGAACTCATCAATGCCGGCCATATCGTAGCCACCGAACATTGCTTTTTCAAATGCTTTTTCTCTTATATCCTGCGGAGTGATCATATCTTAATATCCCCCAATTATGTAGATTTTATATTTTTAATTTATAGCAGCCTCCAAAAGGAGGGTAATGCTCAGAAGTAGAAGCTGGTGCTTTCCAGCTCGTCCATCAGCTCGCCCATCAGATTAACGGAAGAGGGAGTGATGATATAGGTGTTTGCGCTGACCTTTTTGATTTTGCCGCCCATAGCGTAAGCTACGCCGGAAAGGAAGTCGATAAGGCGGCGGGCGGTATCCTTAGGTGTGGTTTCAAGGTTCATTAGTACTGCGCGGCGATCACGAAGATGATCGGCAACCTCAACTGCAGCTTCGAAACGGTCGGGCTTTGCCAGAACCATCTGCATTGCGTTGTTGCTGCCTGCAAGGTTGACAACCTTGCCGCCTTTGTTATTGCCGGGACGTACAGGATTGGGGATCTTGGACTCGGTTTCGGTCTTCTCTCCGCCAAAGGAGAATCCTGCAAAGGGATTCATCTTGGGCTTTTCCTGCTGAGGCTCTTCCTCGAATTCGTCGGCTTCGTCCAGAAAATCGTCCTCATCGTCTTCGTAAGGACGAGTAAGTCTTTTAAGTTCATCAAAGATTCCCATTTTCAACCTCCGCTGTGCTCAGTTGGCGTAATTTCTCGCGCCGAAAATGGCAGACCCGATACGCACCATGTTGGCGCCTTCGCTGATAGCTTCAAGATAATCATCGGTCATGCCCATGGACAGAAAGTCCATAGAAACATTATCGTATTTTTTGTCCGAATTGTCAATAAAAAGCTGCTTCATTCGGGCAAAATAAGCGCGGTTTTCGCCATAATTTTCCTGCACGGGAGGGACGCACATAAGCCCCCTCACCCGAAGACCCTTGCACTGGGAGGCGAAAGCAAGAAGCTCGGGAAGAGCATTGGGATCTATGCCGCTTTTCTGCTCTTCTCCGGCTATGGAAATTTCTATGAGAACATCCTGAATAATGCCCAAACTAAGGGCGCGGCGGTCGATAAGGCGCAGCAGCTCTTCGCTGTCCACGCTCTGGATAAGATCCACTTTTCCAACAATTTTATTGACCTTGTTTCTCTGAAGATGGCCGATAAAGTGCTTGGGCGCGCCTTCATAAGCGGAAAGGGCGTCCTTTTCCAGAAACTCCTGTACCTTGTTTTCGCCGCAGGCGTCAACCCCGGCCTCGATGGCCTCACGCACACGGTCGGCATCATTCATTTTGGTGGCGGCAACAAGGATGACGCCCTCGGGGCAGATTTCTGCTATGCGGCGGCGTATTTCCGCCACATTTTCTTTTATGCTCATATTATTATCTTCCCTTCATAGAGCTCCTCTCCCTCAGTTATAACCTTGTCCCCCTCCTGCAGCGCGTTGGCATTATCCGCTGCCTCGGCAAGGACAAAATCTTCCCCGAAGAAGATGATGTTTATTTTCTTTTTTTCAAGGCGACCTGCCGCAATGACCCATACATAATGCTCGTCCCCACTTTGACGCAGGGCGGAGGAGGGCAGCGCAAGACCGCTGAAGCTTTCGGTTATTATTTTCCCGGACACTGTTCGCAACGAGGCGTGGCGGGAAAGCTGTGTGTCCATACGGAGGACAAGCACGGAGCTTTCAAAGCTTTGCACAAGGCAGGGAATTTCACCCAGTCCCAGATCCAGCATCAGGCAGCTGCCCTCTTCAAGATGGAGAGAGGAAGGCGGCAAACTAACGAAATACCAGTCGTTTCCTGTTATAAGCCTGCCCTCGGCCAGCTGCCGGCTCTCCTCGCCGAGAAGGCGGGAGAGCGTGGCAGCATCAAGACGGGGGATGTCCTTAGGGGAGAGATAAGAAAGGCTGTCGCTTTCTTTGAAATAAATACCCGAAGCGGGAGCAAAGAAGCCTTCGCCCATGCTGTCTCCTGCGCCCAGACGCAGACCTTCCGGGGCTTGTCCTTCGAGGGGGCTTATCTCCTCGCGGATTATTATTCCTTTGGCAGAAAAGCTGCTTTCAACGCTTCTCGCGCTGACGCTTTCCCAGCGAAGGTCGGCTTTGAGGCTTCCGCTGAGTCCTGCCGCCAGATAGGCGACAAGGGCGAGAAAGATGATAAGGGCGATGGCGCCCGAAAAAGCTCCGCTCTTACCTTTGCTCAAGCTTCTTCGTCGCCAAGCTTAAGGTTTTTCATGGGAGAAATTGTGGAAATCGCGTGCTTATAAATCATCTGCTGGCGGCCGTCGCTATCCACCAAAACGGCAAAATTATCGAAGCCCTTACAAACGCCTTTGAGCTGAAAACCGTTCATAAGGAAAAGGGTGAGAGGGGCTTTTTCCCTCCTTGCGGCGCTGAGGAATGCGTCCTGAAAATTCTGTGATTTCTGCATTTTTTGTCTCCTTCCCGCGGCTTGTGGGACATTGCCCTTTCCGCCGCGTATGTAGAATATTTTTTTGAGCTCTTTGATATTCTACACGCTGGAGGAGGGCAAAAGCTGTCGAAGAAAGGAGAGAAAATTATTTTGACCAAAGGTCGAGAATCACGCCGATGTGTTCCTCGGGAGAGGCGGCGCCATCCCGATAAATCCAATGGATGCCGCTGTCGCGCCTCAGCCATGTAAGCTGGCGCTTTGCGTAGCGGCGGGACTCCTGCTTTATCTTGTCTATGGCCTCTTCGCGGCTGAGTCTGCCTGCGAAATAGGCGGCGACCTCCTTGTAGCCTATGGCTTGCATGGCGGTTGAGCCCTCCTCAAGTCCGTTGCGGAGAAGAGATTCAACCTCGTCGAAAAGACCCATATCCACCATTACATCAACGCGGCGGTCGATGCGGCTATAGAGAGTTTCGCGGTTTTCATATGTGAGGGCAAGGCGGAGGGAGCCATAACGGGGAGGGAGAGCGCGAGTGCGCTCATCATGGGCGGTTATGGTCTCCCCTGTCAGGAGATAGACCTCCATTGCGCGGGTGAGGCGCTTTTTATCGGAGGGGTGAAGCTTTTCCGCCCTTTCGGGGTCTATAAGGCGCAGCTTTTCCCGAAATGCCTCGCCACCAATGCTGTCATATTCTGCGCCCAGTCTTTCGCGGAGCGCTTCATCGGTTTCGGGGGCGGCGGCAAAATCTCTGCCGCTGAGGAGAGAGTCTATATAAAGTCCCGTGCCGCCTGCGATTATGGGCACTTTGCCCCGTGCGAAGATGTCTTCGCAGGCCTCGGCGGCCATGTCCACCCAGCGGGAGACGGAAAAGTTCTCTTTCGGATCGGCAACATCAACCATATGATGGACTATGCCCACGGTCTCCTGGGGAGTGACTTTGGCGGTGCCTATATCCATGCCCTTATATATCTGCATGCTATCGGCGGAGATTATCTCTCCGTTGAGCTTTTTGGCAAGGGCAACGCTGAGGGCGGTTTTGCCCGTGGCGGTGGGTCCCGTTATTACAATAACTTTTTTCATCATATTATCTCCTTGAACAAGGGAAAAAACTGTGATATAATCCCCTCGCGACAAATCTAATATAAGGATGTGCAATAATTTGAAAGTAAAAATCACCGCTGACAGCGTATGCGACCTTTCCCCTGAGCAGAGAGAAAGATATGGCCTCAATGTGCTGCCTCTCTATGTAATGCTGGATGGCAAGGAGCGTCGTGACGGCGTGGATATTGTTCCTGAGGATATATATGCCCATGTTGCCGCAGGCGGCGACCTTGGTTCCACCGCAGCTCTCTCCGTTGCCGACTACCTTGAGTTCTTCGGCAAGGAGCTTGAAGACTGCGATGCTCTTATCCACTTCCATATTTCCTCTTCCATGTCCTCCTGCTACCAGAATGCCTGCATAGCAGCAGAGGAAGTTGAAAATGTTTACCCCATCGACTCCGCTAACCTTTCCACCGGTATCGGTCTTCTCATTATCGATGCCTGCGAAATGGCAGAGCAGGGTATGGCTGCAGAGGAAATCGTTGCCGAAATCAATGCTCGCAGAAGCAAGGTTGAGGCAAGCTTCGTTGTGGACAGCGTGAACTATCTCCATAAGGGCGGACGCTGCTCCGCCGTTGCCGCTCTCGGCGCAAACCTGCTTGGTCTTAAGCCCTGCATCGAGGTCACCGACGGTGCAATGGGTGTTGCCAAGAAGTATCGCGGCAAGATTGGCAAGTGCCTCATTCAGTATGTCCGCGAACGCCTTGAAGGCCGCGAGGACATCAAGCTCAACCGCGTTTTCATCACCAATTCCGGAGAATTCACCGATGAGGAGATTAAGGCTGTTGAGGAAGAGGTCAAAAAGTATCAGTCCTTTGACGAAATCCTTTTCAGCCGCGCAGGCTGCACCGTTTCCAACCACTGCGGTCCCAAGACCCTTGGTATCCTCTTTGAGAGAAAGTAAAGCGAAATTACACTAAATTCCGAACGGCACTGCCGTTCGGAATTTTTTTGTTTTGTGGGGCGGAGGGATTGTCTCCGACGGCCATATTCTTTTCGTATGTCCGAAAAGAATATGGAAAGAAAAGTCCACCAAAGAGGGGGCGAGGAAAGCCCCCTCTTTGGAAACACCCCTCGGTGCGGTTATAGAAACGGCGTTGTGCCACATAATGGGCGCCTAAACCTTAGTGTGCATGCCTCGATTTCCGCTCAGGACGCTGCTGCCTTGAGGCGCCTGTTCGGCGCCACGGGGACTGTACCTCGTTATATTTATCGGCGCGCTGAGGTCATCGCGGTGCTACGGATGGTGCGCCGCCACCTACGAGAGTGAATTCACATTTTATGCGCATACCGTAGGGCGGGGGTTTACTCCCGCCGTTGACACAGTCTTTGGCACTTAAACTATTCTCTTGAAAAACTTATCAAGCTCGGTGCGGGTGAGGGAAACGCTGACGGGTCTGCCGTGGGGACAATATCGGACTTCTCCGCTGAGGACTTTTTCCACAAGAGCCTCCAACTCCCGTCTGTCGGTTTTCCAACCTGCCTTTATGGCAGCCTTGCAGGCTATGGTATGGTAAATCTTTTCCATGGGATTTTCCGCTTTTCCCGAGGCTATGGCGCTGAGGATATCCTCAAGCATGGCAATTTCGCTGCCATCTGTGTCCGCAGGGACAGCGCGGATGATGACCTCTCTTGCGCCGTAGGGCTCAATCTCAAAGCCCGCCTTTTCAAGGACGGCGGCGTTGGCCTCGATAAGCTCGAGGCTTTCCGTGTCGGGGCGCCATGTTACGGGGAGAAGAAGGCTCTGGCTCATGGCCTCATCTTCCTTCTTCAGGCGGTCGAATATGATGCGCTCGTGGGCGGCGTGCTTATCGATAAGCAGCAGCGCGCCCTCGCTTTCAACGATGATATAAGTGTTCAGAGCCTCGCCGATAAGACGATAATCGGGGATGAGGGGCTTTTCCTCCTCTGCAACAGGCGTGGGGGTGGGTGCAGAAACGGGCACGGGCTCGGATTTTATTACGGGAATCTCCGGTCTTGGCACAAGGGGGCTGGACTTATACTCGGGTGCAGGGGAGCGGAGAGTTATTTTAGGCGCTTCCGCACGGGTGGGAAGGGGTTTTTCTTCTCCGAAAAGAGCCTTGCTCACATCTCCCATGTTGAGCCTTGTCTGCTGAGGAGGAGCGCTGCGCGTGGGGGCAGAGACGCTCTTCTGGGATGCGCGAAATTCCTCCGCGCTCATTTTTTTATAGAAATCTGCCTTGGGGGCGATTGCTTTTTTGGTGGAGGGAGAGAGGCTTATCTCTGCGGTTTTGGCCTTGCCTGCTTCGCTTATAGTGCTGAGAACTGCATAGTAAACGCAGTCGAAAACCTTTTTCTCCTCGCTGAATTTAACCTCGCTCTTGGTGGGGTGGACGTTCACATCAACCTTGCCGAAGCCAAGGGTGATATACAGCACGCAGGCAGGGAAGCGACCCACCAGCATGTTGTTCTTAAATGCCTGCTCCAGCGCTGCCTGAATGGTGAGGGAGCGGAAGGGTCTGCCGTTTATGAAGAAAAACTGCATGGCGCGGTTGCCGCGGCAGGCGTGGGGAGCGGAAACGAAGCCCTCCACAGAGATGCCCTCATCGCTGCCGCTTACGCTAAGGAAGCTTTTTGCGGTGTCTCTTCCCAACAGGGAGTAAACGGCGCTTTCGCTGCGTCCATCACCGGGGGTGAAAAATTCCTCTTCTCCGTCGCGAATCATGCGCACGCTGACTTCGGGATGGCCGAGGGCGCAGCGCAGTGCGGCATTTATACAGGCGGAGGTTTCCGCCCTGTCGCTTTTCATAAACTTAAGTCTGGCAGGGGTGTTATAAAAAAGGTCGCGGATTTCCATGGTGGTGCCTGCAGGGCAGCCAACAGGTCCCATTTCCTCAATGTCTCCGGCGCTGAGGATAACACGGGTGCCTTCGGCGGCATCCGCGGTGCGGGTGCGCAGCTGAATGTGAGAAACGGCGGATATGGCGGCAAGAGCTTCGCCGCGGAAACCCAGGGTGGCAATAGCCTCAAGACCCCGTTCGTCGCGAAGCTTGCTGGTGGCATGGCGCAAAAAAGCAACGCCCGCATCCTCGGGGCTCATTCCGCAGCCGTCATCGCTGACGCGGATGAGCTTCATGCCGCCGCCTGATATTTCAATGGTTATATTTTTGGCTCCCGCGTCGATGGCGTTTTCCGCAAGCTCTTTAACAACGCTGGCAGGGCGCTCAACAACTTCGCCGGCAGCAATCAGGTCCGCGACGTGGGGAGAGAGTATATTTATTTGGGACATAAAAATTCCTCCGCAGATATAAATCCATCTTACATTATACTATATATACATTGAAAACGCTATATAAAAATGCTATAATACAATGTCTGATAATATTAAAAGGAAATTTTGCTTTTATGCCATACGAAAGAATCGAAATTGAAAAAGCCGAGATAGAGCGCCAGATAGCCCTTTGCCGAAAGCTGAAAGAGCGTTTTATTTCTCAGGGTAGAAAAAACATGCTGGCCTTTGTGGATACCTACGGCTGCCAGCAGAACGAGAGCGATTCCGAGCGCATCCGCGGATATCTTGCGGAAATGGGCTGTGCCTTCACCATGGATGAGGCGGAGGCGGACATAATCGTTATCAACACCTGCGCTGTCCGCGAGCATGCGGAGATGCGTATTCTGGGCAATGTTGGAGCACTGAACCACACCAAAAAGGCAAAGCCCGACCAAATAATCTGCCTTTGCGGATGCATGGTTCAGCAAGGGCACATGTCTGAAAAGGTGAAGCATTCTTACCCCATTGTTTCCCTCTGCTTCGGACCTCACGAGCTTTGGCGCTTCCCCGAACTTTTGGAGCGCTATCTTCTGAAGAAAAAGAGAGTTTTCGCAACCGCTCCCCACGATGGCTGCGTCACCGAGGGCGAGCCAAGAGTCCGCGACAGAGGCGTGAAGGCATGGATAAGCATAATGTACGGCTGCAATAACTTCTGCTCCTACTGCATTGTTCCCTATGTCCGCGGAAGAGAGCGCTCCCGCCGTCCCGAGGCCATTGTTGAAGAGGCAAGAGAGCTTATCGCTGCAGGATACAAGGACATCACATTGCTGGGTCAGAATGTTAACAGTTACGGCAAGGATCTTGACTGCGGAGTGGATTTCAGCGATCTTCTGAAAATGGTGAACGCCATTCCCGGAAAGTTCATAATCCGCTTTATGACCAGCCATCCCAAGGATGCAACGGAGAAGCTTTTCAAAACCATGGCGGAATGCGAAAAATGCTCCCATCATATCCACTTGCCGGTGCAAAGCGGCAATGACAGGGTGCTGAAGGCCATGAACCGCGGCTATACAGGCGAGGCATATCTTGAAAAAGTGCGCATTGCAAGGGAATATATGCCCGATCTTGTTATCACAACGGATATGATAGTGGGCTTCCCCGGAGAGACCAACGAGGAATTTGAAGACACTCTTCGCCTTGTTAAGACAGTGGGCTATGACAGCATGTTCACCTTCATATATTCTCCGCGAGAGGGTACGATTGCCGCAAAGATGCCCGATCCCATGACGAGACAGGAAAAGCAGATTAACTTTGATAAGCTCCTTGAAGTTGCCAACAGCCTGAGCAGCGAAAAGCACAGAGAGTATGTGGGCAAAAGCGTCGAGGTTCTTATAGACGGATATGCGGAAGGGGAAGAATTCCCCATTTTTAGCCGCACAAAGGGCGGCAGACTTGTCCACCTGAAGGGAGACGCTTCCCTTGTAGGACAGTTCAAAAATGTTAAAATTACGAGCAGCACCACATGGGCGCTGTTCGGAGAGTTGGAGGAATAAATTATGACCGGAAGAGTTTGGCAGTTCGCAATACCCATCGTTTTTCTTTTCTACGCATGGAAGCTCTATATAGGTAAGCCCGCTTTCAATGATAGCTTCGGCTTCCCCACCCGCAGAGCAAGAGAGAGCGAGGAAATCTGGAACTATGTTCAGAAGACCGCAGGCGCTATCTGCTTCTTCATCGCAATTTTCGTCGCCATCACCGCCTATGTTCTCCTTGTTATTTTCAAGGACAACATGACCGCCTACTGGGCACAGATTATCATTGAGATTATCTGCGTGGTTATCATTGCGCCCATAGTCAACGCCCTCACCAACAAGAAGTTCCCTCCCAAGAAAAAGGGCGGAAAGAAGAAATAAGAAAAGCAAAAGTCCTCACGGAGGTGTACCATGGCGGAAATAACCCCCATGAAACAGCAATACAATGAAATAAAGGCTCGCCACGAGGATTGCCTGCTCTTTTTCCGCCTTGGCGACTTCTACGAGATGTTCGACGAGGACGCGAAGCTGGCTTCCCGTGAACTTGACCTTGCCCTCACCACCCGCGACAGAGGCAAGCCCGTGGAGGAACAGACCCCCATGTGCGGCGTGCCCTATCATAGCGCAGAGGCATACATAGGCCGCCTTATAGCCAAGGGCTATAAGGTTGCCATTTGCGAGCAGATGGAAGACCCTGCCCTCGTGAAGGGGCTTGTCACCAGAGATGTTGTCCGCATTATCTCCCCCGGCACTGTTACGGAAAGCAGTATGCTTGAGGAAGGTCGCAGCAACTATCTGGCCTCCGTATATCTGGAGGGCAAGTTCGGCGCAGTGGCTTTCGCGGATATTTCCACCGGCGAATTTTGCGTAAGCGCTTTCGCGGAAGAGGCTGCAAGCCATATTGTCAATGAGCTTGGCCGCTTTTCTCCCCGCGAGGCTGTCCTCAGCCCCGGTGCTTGGGAAAGCGGCGATATAAACGATTTTCTCTCTCGCCGTCTGGATGCTCTTATGGAAAAGGGCGGAGAAAAGTTTGACTATATGCTCTCCGCAATGCGCGTTTGCGACCAGTTTGATGTTGCAAGCGTGGATGCGCTTGGATTCGGCGGCGAGGAAGCAGCGGTTTGCGCCGCAGGCGCACTGCTTAGCTATATAATCGAAACTCAGAAGTTCGATATAAGCCACATAAACTCCGTTGAGGTTTTCTCCGAAAACAAGTATATGGAGCTGGATTACACCACTCTTCGCAATCTTGAGCTTACCGAATCTCTCCGCACTGGGGAGAAAAAGGGCAGTCTGCTTTGGGTGCTGGACCAGACAAAGACCCCCATGGGCGGAAGAATGCTCCGCAGCTGGGTGGAGCGCCCCCTTCTTAACCCCACCGCCATCCGCCGCCGCCTCAGCGCCGTTGAGGAGCTTTTTGGCGACACTGTGAAGCGCAGCGAGCTTATTTATCTTCTCCGCGACATAGGCGATATGCGCCGACTGGGCGGCAAGGCCGTTTACGGCACCGCCAACGCAAAGGATCTTCGCGCCCTTTGCAATTATTGTGCCATCTTGCCGGCTCTCGCTTCTTTGCTTGAGGGTTCACGCAGCAAGGCCTTGGCGGAAATTGGCGAGATGGATACCCTTGCCGATATTTATGAACTTATAGACAGCAGCATTGACCTTGAGCCTCCTTTCTCTGTCCGCGAAGGCGGAATGATCCGCCCCGGCTATAACGAGGAAGTGGACTACCTCCGCTCGGTTCGCGATAATGGCGCTGCCATGGTTCGCGCCCTCGAAGAGCGTGAGCGCGAGCGCACCGGCATCAAGAAGCTGAAGCTTGGCTATAACAAGGTTTTTGGCTATTATATCGATGTTCCCCGCTCTGCGGGCGATGTGGCGCTGCCGGAGGAATATATCCGCAAGCAGACCCTTGTCAGCAACGAGCGCTATTTCACTCCTGAACTGAAGGATTTGGAAAATACCCTCCTCACCGCAGGAGACAGACTTTCCACACTGGAATTTGAACTTTTCACCAACGTTCGCATGGCAGTTGCCAACGAGGTGCTGAGAATTCAGCGCGCCGCCGATGCAGTTGCGGCTTTGGACTGCTTCTGCTCTTTGGCAGAAGTTGCCGTACGCGGCGGCTACTGCATGCCCGAGGTTGACCTCAGCCGCAATCTCCATATTGTTGGTGGACGCCACCCCGTTGTTGAAAAGGCACAGAGCAATGTGCTTTTCGTTCCCAATGACACCCTCCTTAACGACAGCACCGACCGCGTTGCCATCGTCACAGGACCCAATATGGCAGGTAAGAGCACCTATATGCGCCAGACCGCCATCATTACCCTTATGGCACAGATGGGCAGCTTTGTTCCGGCGAAAAGTGCTACCATCGGAATTGTGGACAGAGTTTTCACCCGCATAGGCGCCAGTGACGATCTTGCCGCAGGTCAGTCCACCTTTATGGTGGAAATGAGCGAGATGGCAAATATTCTCCGCTATGCCACCAATAAGAGCCTTCTTGTTTTGGATGAGATAGGCCGCGGCACAAGCACCTATGACGGAATGGCAATTGCCCGCGCAGTGCTGGAGCATTGCGCAGACCAGCGCAAGCTTGGAGCGAAGACCATGTTCGCCACCCATTACCACGAGCTGAGCGCGCTGGAAGGCAGCCTTCCCGGAGTGCGCAACTATAATATCACCGCCAAAAAGCAGGGCGGAAAGCTTATCTTCCTCCGCAAGATAGTTCCCGGAGCTGCCGATGACAGCTACGGCATCGAGGTTGCCAAGCTGGCAGGTGTGCCCGACAGCGTCATCGCCAAGGCGAAGACCTATCTCCGCGAGCTGGAGAGCGAGGGCGCAGCCCCCAACGTTGAAAAAGCTGCCGCCGCCGACCAGATAAGCCTTATGGATATGGGCGCCGACGAGGTGAGAGATGCCCTCCGCCGCCTTGACCCCAACAATATGACTCCGCTTGAGGCTCTGATGGCTCTCAGCGAGCTTAAGAAGAAAGTTGAGCTTTGATGAAAAAACTTCCCCCTTTTGAAAATAAGATGAGTTGGGGAGCAACCCTCTTCGGTCTCATCTATCTGCCCATCCATCTTGTTGTGCTGCCTTTGCTGCTGCCTATCGTGTTTATGGGAATGGGCATCACGGACATTGGACAAATCAACGTATATTACTACGCTTTCAGCGTTGTTGTGGTGCTGATAGTGTTCTTCCGCTACCTGAGGGCGAATTTTGACCCTCTGGTGGAGAGATTTCTCCATTGTCTGCTGACATTTTTCATGGCACTGGGTATTTACTACATCGGAAATGTTGCTGTGAATCTCGTCGTCCTCGGCCTCAGTTCCCAGTCCGGCAACCCCAATGACCAGTTGGTTATGGATCTGGCGGTTGATAACGGCGCTTTCCGCGCGGCGGTTATATTTATGGCACCAATTGTGGAGGAGGTTCTCTTCCGCGGCGCCCTCTTCGGCGGCGTGCGCAGAAAAAGCAGGGTTTGGGCCTATGTGCTGAGCATGCTGATGTTCGCCATTTGCCATGTCTGGCAGTATGCTATTGCGGCTGCAGACTGGACCGTGCTTATCTATGTGCTCCAGTATCTGCCTCCGGCTTTCGCCCTTGCCTGGGCCTATGAGCGCAGCGGCAGCATCTGGGTGCCTATTGGTATGCATATGCTTATAAATGCAATGAGCCTTGCAGCGGTGGATATGCTTGCTGAAATGGTTTGAGACAAAAAAAGACCTTGTGTCCAGAGGACACAACGTCTTTTTTTGTGTTGCGATATCCGCTGCGGCGGGAGCAAGCCCCCGCTCTACGAGGGGGGGCGGTGGTGTTGTGTAGGGAACGGTTTTGACCGTTCCGAAAATAGTACGAGGAGAAATCTCCGTGGCGGAGGCATAAACACCTCATCCGTCTGCCTTCGGCAGCCACCTTCCCCTCAAGGGGAAGGCTCTGCGGTGCGGAAAAACAAAAAGCTCCCCTTCCACAGAAGGGGAGCTTTTGCGATTAATGACTTTATTTGCTCAGAGCAACGGCGGTGCGGGCTGCCAGACGGGCGTTATTGTAGACAAGCTGGATGTTGCTGTCCAGACTGTCGCCGCCGGTGAGCTCCTTGACCTTTGCAAGGAGGAAGGGGGTGGTTGCCTTGCCGTGAATGCCATTTGCCTCGGCCTCGGCAACTGCCTGAGAGATGGCCTTGGAAATGATCTCCTCGTCCATGGAATATTCCTCGGGGATGGGGTTTGCGACCAGCATACCGGCCTGCAGACCCATCTCTCTCTGAGCTGCGAAAGCTGCTGCCAGCTCTTCGGGAGTGTCGATGCGGTAGTCAACGCCGAAACCGCTGCGACGGGTATAGAATGCGGGAAGCTCGTCGGTGCCAAAGCCGATAACGGGAACACCCTTGGTTTCAAGATACTCAAGGGTCAGGCCGATATCCAGAATGCTCTTTGCGCCTGCGCAGACAACCATAACGGGGGTCTGGCCAAGCTCTTCAAGGTCGGCGGAGATATCCATGGTGGTTTCTGCGCCGCGATGTACGCCGCCGATGCCGCCGGTGGCGAAAATCTTGATGCCTGCCATGTGGGCAATAATCATGGTCGTGGTAACGGTGGTTGCACCGTCAGCGCCTCTTGCAACCAGAACGGGCAGGTCGCGGCGGCTGGCCTTGGCAACCTTTGCGCCGTTTTTACCGACATATTCGATTTCCTCTTCGCTGAGGCCTGCCTTCAGGCGGCCGCCGATGATAGCGATGGTTGCGGGAACTGCGCCGTTTTCACGGATGATGCGCTCAACGTTGAGAGCGGTTTCAACGTTCTGGGGATAGGGCATGCCGTGGGAGATAATGGTGCTTTCCAGAGCAACAACGGGCTTGCCGGCTTCAAGAGCCTCTTTTACTTCGGGAGAAATGTCGAGATACTTGTTCATTTGAATTATCCTCCGTTTGGAATATATTGAAAAATTTATTTACATTCTTGCTAAAAGGCTTTCCTGACTCATCAGGGGGCTTATGGTGTTGGCAGATTCAACGGCTATGGAGCCGGCTGCCATGGCGCGGATGGCGCTTTCTTCGTTGCTGCAGTTTCTGCAATAGGCATCGCATATTGCGGCCATAACAGCGTCGCCGCCGCCAGTTGCGTTTACCAAAGTGGTGGGGCGGCAGGGGGTGCGGAAAAGCTCTTCACCCTCGGCAACAACTATGCCGCCTGAGCCATCGCTGACGAATGCTCTTTTAACACCGCGGCGGACAAGCTCCTTTGCAGCAGCTTCGGGAGTTGTGGTTTCGGTGAGGCTTTCCGCTTCAAGGCTGTTGGGCTTGAAGGTGTGGAGATGGCCGAGATAAGGCAGGAATTTTCTGCCCTTTGTGACGGATACGGGGTCGGCAAAAATGGGAGCGGTGACGTTCTCGCAGATGCAGCCTATGGTCTCGGCGCTGAGGTTTCCGTCAATAACAACGCACTTTGCGCCGTTGAGGAAGTCCAGTTCACGCAGTATGACCTCGGGGCTTATCTCATCGGCAATAGCCATGTCGCTGAGACCGATTGCCATATCTCCGTCAGGTCCGCTGAGGGCAAGATAGGTGCCCGTGCGGGAGCCGGGGACATGGAAGGCGCGGGAAAGGTCGATTCCGTTTTCCCTGCAGGAACTGCGGATCTGGGGTGCCCAGTGGTCATCGCCCATGGCGGTGAGCATGCTGACATTCTGACCCAGAAGGGAGAGGTTGTGGGCGATGTTGCGTCCCACACCGCCGAAAGAATAGCTTATAACGCCGGGGTTGGAGTCGTTGAGAATCAAGACGGAGCTGCTTTTGCCCCAGATATCTATGTTGATGGCGCCTACAACGGCAACATAGGGTTCAGCCATAAATGAGCCTCCTCCGTGAATTTAGTCCATACAAAACCATTTTATAATAAGCGTATTAAAAGGTCAAGAAAATGGCGGAAAAATCAAAGGCCGACATCAAAGATGTCGACCTTCAATTTGAGAAAATATGTAATTTACTCAGCAGAGATGCAGCCCATGGGGCAAGCGTCTGCGCAGGAACCGCAGTCCAGGCAGGTGTTCTCGTCGATAGCGTAACGGCCGAGATCATCGTTCATAGCGATAGCGCCAGCGGGGCAGGAATCGCTGCAAGCACCGCAAGCGATGCAGCTGTCGTTGATAACATACATTGGTTTGGTCCTCCTTGTTTAATGGTACAATCATAATATCACAATATTTTTGATTGTCAAATTCAAATTGCGGATATTGTGTAAAAATTTTGCATAGCTATGAAAAGCGTCGAAAAGAGAAGAAATAACAAGCTTTTATAGTGGCAAATGGAGCTCGTTTCCTGTCCTTGCCTCGTTTGGTCAAAGAAGGTCAAAAATATATCTTGACAAACTGACCTTTCCTGACTATTATATAACTGTAAAGGTCAGTAATGGTCAATGTAGTGACCAACAAACACACAAGAGGTGAAAGCTATGGCAACCAGCGATTTGATAGCGAGATTTATTATGGATTCCATAGAGGAGAGCGAGAGAGGCTTCGCGGAATTGCAGCGCAGCGCCCTTGCGGAAATGTTCTCCTGCGTTCCCAGCCAGATAAACTATGTTATCTCCACCCGTTTTTCTCCGGAACACGGCTATGTTGTTGAAAGCCGCAGAGGCGGCGGAGGATATATCCGCATCAGCAGAGTTCGTTCCTCACCCTCCGATGTGGTGATGGGAGCTGTAAAGGCGATTGGAAATAAGCTGGATATGTCCACGGCGACGGCTTATGTTTCGAACTTTTATAAAGCGGGTATTATTGACAGAGGCTGCGCGCGTCTTATCCTTGCCGCTATAAGCGACAAGGCGTTGAGACCCCTCGCACCCGAGGACAGAGATACCCTCAGAAGCAGCATCTTCAAGCATATGCTGGTAAGCCTCCTCAATGAGTGAGAAAAGCTGATCGAAAAATAATAAAAAATAAGTAATATCAATTCCGACAGAAAGGACGTGTTGAATGTGAAGTGCGAAAAGTGCAAAGAAAGAGAAGCGACATTTTTCTACAGCGCAAATATTAATAGTAAAAAAACTCAAAAAAATCTCTGCACCGAGTGTGCCCGAGCCGAAGGCTTTGGTGAAATGCTCGGCAGCACAGGCGTATTTGACCGCGCCTTTGACACAATGATCGATGACTTCTTCCCCCCCGCAAGAAGTTTCATGCGCCTTCCCACTTTCGATTTTTTCGGCGAAGGACTGCGTAGTATAATGGCTCCTGCTTTTCCCCGACTCCACCTTGTATTGGACTCTGGGGAGAGCGCCGCTGCGCCCGCAAGGGAAGCGGCAGAGGAAAAAATTCCCGAAGACATGGGCGAGGAAATTCGCCTTGCAAGGGAAAAAGCCGCTCTGAAAGCACAGCTTGATGAGGCGGTTAAAGCCGAAAACTATGAGCAGGCCATAGTGCTGAGAGATGCTCTTCGAAAGTTAGGCTAATCGATCAGAAAAAGACAAGGGGGCGCGGTTATGCGCCCCCTTTCTCCGACAAATCCACAAAGGAGTTGATTTTCAAATGAATGGTTCCGAAAAGTTCACCGGACGAGCAAAGAAGGCTATTGAAAAGGCTCAGGCCGCAGCGGAAGAGCTGGGGCACAGCTATGTGGGCAGCGAGCATCTGCTCATTGGAATTTTGCGTGAGGAGTTTGGCAGAGGGGCGCAAATTCTTCGAAAATACGGCATCAGCAACGAACTTGTTACATCTCTTGTTGAAAAATACGTAGGCAGAGGGGATGCAGGAGGCTCCGTTCAGGGTCTCAGCCCTCGGGCAAAGCGAATTATCGAGCTGGCAATCGGCGACGCCGGTCGCCTGGGCCATCGCTTTGTGGGCATTGAACATCTGCTTATGGGCATTCTCCGCGAGAGCGACTGCGCCGCGGTGAAAATAATTTCCGGCACAGGCTGCGATGTGAACAAGCTTTACACCGACCTTGTAAGCTCCTTCAATCCCTCTTCCGAGATTGCAGATTTTGCCAAAGGCAAAACGCAGGGCTATGCACCCCACCGCGCCGAGACAAAAACTTTGGACCAATATTCCAGAGACCTTACCTCCGCTGCAAAGCTTTCTGCTCTTGACCCCGTGATTGGCAGAGAGAAGGAGCTTCTGAGGGTGTTGCAGATTCTTTCCCGACGCAGCAAGAATAACCCCGTTCTCATCGGAGAGCCGGGAGTGGGCAAAACCGCGGTTGCGGAAGCTCTTGCCCAGAGAATAATTATGGGAAATGTTCCCGAAGAGCTTAGAAATAAGCGCCTTGTGAGTCTTGACCTGACCGCTATGTTGGCAGGCACCAAGTATAGGGGCGACTTTGAGGACCGCATTAAAAATGTCCTCAGCGAGGTGCGCAAAGCAGGAGACATCATCTTGTTTGTCGACGAGCTTCACACCATTATGGGTGCAGGCGCCGCAGAAGGCGCCATTGATGCCGCCAATATCCTCAAGCCCGCTCTCAGCAGGGGCGAGGTGCAGATTATAGGCGCCACCACTCTTGAAGAATACCGCCGCCATATTGAAAAGGATGCGGCTTTGGAGCGCAGATTCCAAAGCGTTATGGTGGATGAGCCAAGTCTTGAAGACAGCGTGGCCATTCTCCGCGGTCTGCGGGAGCGCTATGAGTCCCATCACAAGCTGAAAATAAGCGACGAGGCAATAGAGGCTGCTGTGAATCTTTCTGCCCGATATATTTCCGACCGCTATCTCCCCGACAAGGCCATAGACCTGCTGGACGAGGCCTGTTCCGCCGTCAGAATGGAAAACAAAACTCCCCCCGAGGAGTTCAAGACGGTGGAAGCGAGGATAAATGCCCTTTGCGAGGAGAAAAACGAGGCTGTAAAGGCGCAGGATTTCGAAGCTGCCGCCCGCTTCCGCGATAGTGAAACCAAAGAGAGAGAGCTTCTTGCGGATATGCGCAGAAAATGGGAGGCAAAAAGCGGAGAGCATCGCAACGTGGTTGCCGAGGATATAGCCTCCGTTGTGAGCCTTTGGACGGGAATACCCGTAAAGAGCCTCTCCGAGGACGAAAGCACAAGGCTTTTGCACATGGAAGATACCCTCCGCGCCAGAGTTATCGGTCAGGACGAGGCGGTTTCCGCTGTTTCGCGCGCTGTGCGCCGAGGTCGCGTAGGTCTCAAAGACCCACGCCGTCCCATTGGTTCTTTCCTCTTCCTTGGCCCCACAGGCGTTGGCAAAACCGAGCTTTGCAAGGCTCTTGCCGAGGCGGTTTTCGGGGACGAGAACGCCATGATTCGCCTTGATATGTCCGAGTTCATGGAAAAGCATACGGTGAGCAAGCTAATAGGCTCTCCTCCCGGCTATGTTGGCTATGATGACGGAGGTCAGCTTACCGAAAAGGTGAGAAGAAAGCCCTATTCCCTCATCCTCTTTGATGAGATTGAAAAGGCAAACGAGGATGTTTTCAACATTTTGCTTCAGATTATGGATGACGGACATCTGACGGATAGCCAGGGTAGACGGGTAAATTTCAAAAATACTATAATTGTTATGACCAGCAACGTGGGTGCATCCTTGCTCACCAGCCGCAAGCAGAGCCTTGGCTTTGCTTCGGGAGCGGAAGAGGAGGAACGCGACAGCAAAGACCTTGCCTTGAGCGCAATGCGTCAGGCTTTCAAGCCCGAATTCATTAACCGCATTGACGAGACAATAGTTTTCCGCGCTCTTGACAAGGAAAATCTCCGCCTTATCACCGCAAATCTTGTGGATATATCCCTCAGGCGTATTGCCGCTATGGGCATTGAGCTTGAAGTTGAAGATGAGGCAATCGGTCTCCTTTGCGAAAAGGGCTTTGACAAGGCCTATGGAGCAAGACCTCTTCGCCGCTGCATACAGAGTATGCTGGAAGATTCAGTTGCGGAAATGGTGCTGAGCGGTCAGCTTCGGGAGGGTGATAAAGCCCTTGCAAGAGTCCGAGATGGAAAAATTTGCGTGGAAAATATCCATTCGACAAAACTTCCCATAGCCTGACTTTCTTCGCTATTTACAAATTTTTGGAAAAGAGTTAATATTTGACCACAGCTTATCCAATTGATGGGGCATGACTTATCGTTGGATACCCAGCTCATATCTTTATCCCACAACCCTATGCGGGCCGAGAAATCGGCCCGCGCTTTTTTTATGGGTGGTGGGAGGCGTGCCGAGACATCGCGCCCTACGGGGGATTTGCGGTTTCACGGCGGGAGTAAACCCCCGCCCTACGATGTTGTTGGAGTGCACCGAGCACATGTAGGGAACGGTTTTGACCGTTCCGAAACATACCGAGGGACAATCCCTCCGCCTCGCCTTGCTCGGCACCTCCCTTTACACAAGGGAGGCTTTAAAAAGAAACTGCCCCGCCGAAAGCGGCAGGGCAGTGAAGAATATTAAATTTATGCCAGAGCGCAGGTGATGATAGCCATCTTGTAGACCTCGTCAGCATTGCAGCCGCGGGAAAGGTCATTGATGGGAGCGTTAAG
>JAZQVC010000010.1:0-20142 GCA_045631645.1 Oscillospiraceae bacterium | reverse complement strand
AAAGCCTCCCTTGAAAAGGGAGGTGGATTTTGCCGCAGGCAAAAGACGGAGGGATTGAAAAGACAATCCCCCAGTCCGCTTCGCAGACAGCCCCCTTTGCAAGGGGGCCTTAAAAACGCACCACCCGCCCAATGCCTCCCCTACGAGGGGAGGTGGCGCGGCGCAAGCCGCGACGGAGAGGTTTTAAAAGCCTCCCTCTGACGAGGGAAGCGCCTCGTAGAGGCGGAGGGAGAGAATTTTAGGCTTTTCTACCCCGTTTCGACACAAAAAACCTATATTTTTGCCTCATTCCCTATTGACAATCTGAAAAATAGATGTTAAACTCTTTAGGCTTGCGGGTGTAGTTCAATGGTAGAACACCAGCCTTCCAAGCTGGATACGAGGGTTCGATTCCCTTCACCCGCTCCAGCTTTTTACTACGGACTGCAGCAAGAATATGCGCCAGTAGCTCAGCTGGATAGAGCAACTGCCTTCTAAGCAGTAGGCCAGGGGTTCGAGTCCCTTCTGGCGTGCCATTTTTATGGTGGGTATAGCTCAGTTGGTTAGAGCACCGGATTGTGGTTCCGGGTGTCGTGGGTTCGAGTCCCATTACCCACCCCACAAAAACCGGGATTGGGAAACCTCCCGATCCCGGTTTTCTTTTCCCCATACAGGGGTGTAGCCAAGCGGTAAGGCAAGGGACTTTGACTCCCTCATTCGCTGGTTCGAGTCCAGCCATCCCTGCCACTCTTTGGCTAAAAATCGAATATGCCCCAGTAGCTCAGTCGGCAGAGCACCTGCCTTTTAAGCAGGGTGTCCGGAGTTCGAATCTCCGCTGGAGCACCAAAAATACCGCTTCACCTTCAGGTGAAGCGGTATTTTTCTTTGGTCGCTCCCGGTGATTCGATGTTCATTCCCCGTATGGGGTAAATCTCCGCTGGAGCCCCAAACCCTTGAAAACACTACGTTTTCAAGGGTTTTTACTTTTCTCTAGCTAAAAGTCAGACCCCCTGCCTAAACTCGAAAATTTTGAAAGGCAGGGTATCTGATTTATGGCAAAAGCATTGCGTGATAAAACAATAAAGACCTGCTTTAATCATTATCATATTCTTACACTTTCTCAAACAATATCTTTATGATTTGTTCGCAAGATATAAAGAAGAATTTAATCCAGTCGTGCCAAAAGATTTTCTGTTGCAGCATCTAGCCGCTTCCTTTGCCGAAGCAGTAGAATGGTGGATGACAGAGGATACAAAACATAGTCCCGAGGATGTTGCACATTTCTTTATGGTAATGATAGGAAAATAATATTTTGTCGTGTAGAACAGATAAAGGCGGTGCCCATCACGGGTACCGCCTTATTTGCAGATATTGTTTGCTCGTATCAACGTGCTTTCTTGTTGTTTCTACTTACATTACATATATCTCTTTTTATTATTCTGATTTCATTTCCGGGACAAGACTAACTCTCAGCGAGTTTACGCGGTGACTCTCAGCTTCCGTTATCTCAACATCCAGATTTTCAAAAGAGAATCGGTCACCGGATTCCGGCATTCGACCCAAAATTTGTGCCGCCCATCCGCTTATGGAATATATATCAGACTCACTGCTTATGTCAAAAAACTCCGTAAAATCCTCATAGCTGACAGAGGCATCAACTAAATAAACGCCCTCTTTTACTTCCTTGAAAGCTTCGATTACTTCATCGTGCTCATCCCATATCTCTCCAACCAGTTCCTCAAGAATGTCTTCCATAGTTACGATACCAAGGGTGCCACCGTATTCATCCAGAACAACAGCAATGTGGCTTTTCTTTTTCTGAAGACTTTTTAATATCTCGCTTATTTTTCCTGATTTGGGTATAAACAAGGGGGGTGTCATTATTTCATTGATTTCTCCGGGATTCATGCCCGTTCCGGTATAAAAATCCTTGTGGTTAATTATGCCGACTATATTGTCTATTGTACCGTCATATACCAGCAGACGTGTGAATTTGCTTGCAGTAAAAAGCTCAGCCAGTTCTTCATGCGTGGCACTGAGGGGAACTGCCTCAAGGTCAACGCGGTGAGTAAGGATGTCGATCGCACGCCGATCGGTGAACTCGATGGCATTTCTGAGAAGGTCGCGTTCGGTTTCGTTAATGCTACCATCGGCTTGAACCTCCTCCACGAACATCAAAAGTTCCTCCTGGCTCATACGAGTGTCGTTTTTAACTTTTATGATATGGCTTAGAAGACTTTTCCACTTGGAGAACAAATAATTTAGAGGAGTGAAAAGCCACATAAGTGCATTCACCGCCGGAGCAGCAAACATTGAAAAGCGCTCCGGTGAATCTTTGGCAAGGCTTTTGGGGCTTATTTCGCCAAAGATGAGCACCGCCACGGTGACAACCGCAGTGGATATGGTAGCGCCGATATCGCCGTATATGTGGACAAATACCACCGTACCGATACTGGCCAGGCCTATGTTCACAATATTGTTGCCTATGAGAAGGGTGGAAATAAGTTTGTCGTACTTGCCCTCAAGTTTGCAGACAAGCTCCGCCCGTTTGTTTCCGCTTTCCGACAATGTCCGCATTCGGGTCATATTCATAGAAAGAAATGCTGTTTCCGTGGCTGAGAAAAAGGCGGAGAGCAAAAGGAAAATCAGCATAATAATAACATAAGCTATGTTGTTCATTTATAAAAATGGTCTCCTTTATCGAATATTATTATGTCACATCCAGTCGCCACTCTAGAGAATTAGCCTCTTATAGCGCGCAAAAGCACAGCCACGCTTCTTATGGCGCAGTTGTGCCGAACATAAGATATTGATAAAACATTTTCGATGGCAATCGTTCAGACTGTCGGGTTCCATTTTGGAACATCTACCTCCTTATTTAGTATGCAGTGAGATATTATATATAGTTATCTATATAATGTCAAGGATGGAGACTGCGACTACACGGCGCGCAATAACGCAAGTTCAAATCCGTCTGTGTTATTTGCCGAATAGATGTAGGAACCTAGATTGCGGCCGCAGATTGCCAGAGATAATATTGTATGGTATGTGTGGATACTCAGCAGGATTTGAAGACGGATACCATCAAATTATCGGACCAGCAGAACCTTTGGATTATGGAAGCATGAAACAGCAAGAGAGGGAGCGGTCAATCCGTTTGCACCCGATCTTCTCTCATCCCCCCTCTAACATTTCCCCTTGAAAAATGTCGAACATTAGTATAAAATCCCCCTATAAGCCTCTTTAATCAAACCGAATTTTAAAATATATTGACGAGGCATCTGGAGGTAAAAAGATGTTAACAGCAAAACAGAATCTTCTCGAAGTTATGAAGAAGGACGGCAATCCCGACCGTTTTGTAAAGCAGTATGAATTCCTGAACCTTCTCGTTCCCGACACCTATTACATGGGCAACTACCCCATCATCCCCGGTTCTCCCGACGGCGTTGACCAGTACGGCGTTACTTGGTGCCTCCCCATCGGACAGATGGGCGCATTCCCCCGCCACGATGACGAGCACCGCGTGCTGAAAGACATCACCAAGTGGAGAGAGCTTCTCCATAAGCACTACGTTCCTGAAGATCCCGGTTATTGGGGCATGCTCAACGGCATCGCCGCACAGACCGACCGCGAGAACCAGTATGTCTGCGGCTTCCATGCACAGGGCGTTTTTGAGCGCCTCCACGCTCTCATGGGCATGGAAGACACCTTCGCAAACTTCTACGAAGAGCCCGAAGAGATGCACGCTCTCATCGATTTCATCACCGAGTGCGAGCTGGACTTCGCAAAGACCATGATCGAAAGATGCCACATT
This sequence comes from Oscillospiraceae bacterium, assembly GCA_045631645.1. Lineage (GTDB taxonomy): Bacteria > Bacillota > Clostridia > Oscillospirales > Oscillospiraceae > SIG459. The sequence continues at coordinate 16,349 of JAZQVC010000010.1, read as the reverse complement.
GAGGCTATCTTCCATCACGACGACTGGGGCGCAACCGAGAACTCCTTCCTCTCCCCCGAGATGTTTGAAGAGTTCCTCCTCCCCGCTTATAAGAAGATCTATGGCTTCTACAAGGAGCACGGCTGCCTTATCATCCACCACAACGACGGTTACGCAAGAAACCTCGTTCCCTACATGGTAGAGATGGGCATCGACATCTGGCAGGGCGTTATCCCCTCCAACGATATCCCCTCCCTCATCGAGGAATTCGGCGGCAAGATCACCTTCATGGGCGAGATCGAGACCCGACTGCTTGACGTTCCCGGCTGGACTCCCGAACTTGTCAGAGCCGAAGTTGAGCGTGCCTGCCGTAAGTGCGGCAAGAACAGCTTCATCCCCTGCCTCACCGCAGGTATGAATATGACCGTCTTCGGCGCATACGATCTCGTCAACGCAGAGATCGACCGCATGAGCAAGGAAATGTTCTAAATAAATTCAAGAGAGACCGCCAAGTGCGGTCTTTCTTTTTGCGCAGAATGTGCGGAACGGTCAAAACCGTTCCCTACAACGCCCCCCTTGTTCTCCTTTCCTCTGCATGGTATACTCAGGAAAAAGCCAAAAAGGATTTAACCCTATGAAAAAATTCACGGTTTTCAGCGGCTTTCTCGGCTCCGGAAAAACCACAACTATGATTGCCCTGAACAAATATTTAAGCGCCCGCCACTGCAAGGCCGCGATGATCTCCAACGATCTCGGCCACGGGGTGAGCCTCGCCGACAACAAGCTTGCAACCCTCTCCGGCTGCAGCGCCTCGGAAATAACGGGAGACTGCATCTGCTATGTGAATGAACTTCTTGCTCAGCGGCTCAGCGCCTATTATGACGAGGGCTTTGAGCTTGTTATCTCCGATATTCCCGGTTTTGGCGTAGGCGCGCTGGAGCACGTTTACCATGGGCTTGAGGAAAAATTCCCCGGCCAGTTTGCGCTCGCGCCCTTCACGGTGCTTGTTGAGCCCAAAACCCTCTCCCTGCTGGAAAATGGCAGCGCCGGAGAGCTTGAATATATCTATGATAGCCAGCTTAAAGAAGCCGACCTTATTATCCTGAATAAATGCGACAGTATAAGCGCGGAGGAGAAGTCTGCTTTTCTGGCTCTTCTGGCGGAGCGCTATCCCCACGCCGACACAGTTGCCATAAGCGCTCTAAGCGGCGAGGGACTTGAAGAGCTCTCGCAGGCTCTTATAAAGGGAAAAGCCTCCATGCGCCGCCCCGATATTGGCTACGGCGGCGAGGCATTTATGTCCGCCATGAGCAGAATGAGCGAATTTTATATTCAATATCGCGCCGTTGTCTGCTGCGACGATTTTGACGGCAATGGCTATCTTGCTCATCTTGCCGGTCTTATACAAAAACGCATAGCCCATGCCGGTCATGACATCCCTCATATGAAACTTCTCGCTTGGGAGAGCGAGGGCGATTACGCAAAGGCGGATATAATCGGAAAAGACCGCGGCGTAGAGGTAAGCCACCGCTTCGGAACGTCCTCCACGGAGATTGCAGTTTTGCTCAACGCAAGTGCAGATTGTCCCGCGGACATTTTGGAAAACACTATCCTCGACGCCCTTTACGAAGTTTCGGAGAAATATCAGCTGGAAGTGCAGATTTTCAAAAAAGAAAACCTCTCCATGGGATAAAAAACCGCAGAGCTATTTGCTCTGCGGTTTTTTTATTTGCAATTATTCCTCAACGGTGATGATGTCGGCATTTTCCAGAACGAGGGCAACTGCCTTCTTCTGGCAAATCTCGCGACCCATGTTTCCCATAACCTCCTCGCCGAAGAAGCCCTTCACCTGATCAACGGTGAGGCCGTACTGGTCGGCGATAAACTGGAACTCGCGCTCGAAGTCCTCTTCGGATGCCACGATGCCTTCTGCAGCAACGATTGCGTCAAGGGCTGCGCTGACTCTTGCGCCGAATTCGGCCTGATCGCGCTGTGCATCGCGAAGCTCTTCCATGGTGCGGGCGGTGAACTGGAGATACTGCTCCATGCCCAGACCCTGCTGGCGGAGCTGCTGCTCCATGCCTGCAATCATGCCGTCGATTTCCTTCTCAACTGCCTCTGCGTCAAGCTCGATATCCTGGCAATTCTGAGCCAGATTGAACATCAGCTCGTCGATAACTCTGTTGTATGCCTGCTCCTCGGCGGCAGCGGCCATCTGCTCTTTGAGAGCGGCGCGCATGTCTGCGAGGGTGGAGAGACCTGCAATATTCTGAGCGAACTCATCGTCCATCTCATAAAGGCTCTTAACATGAATTTCATGAATGGTGCACTTGAAGATAGCTTCCTTGCCTGCCAGATCTGCGCTGTGGTAAACCTCGGGGAAGGTTACACGGACATCAACCTGAGCGCCGATTTCTGCGCCAACAAGCTGCTCCTCAAATCCGGGAATGAAAGTGCCGGAGCCGAGAGTGAGGCTCTGGCGCTCAGCGGTGCCGCCTGCGAACTGCTCATCGCCAACGAAACCTGCATAGTCGAGGATAACTTCGTCGCCGTCCTGAGCGGCGCGGTCGGTGATAACTTCGGTCTTGGTGTTGGCCTGACGAAGCTTCTCCAGATATTCGGTGACTTCCTCTTCAGTAACGGCATGAACGCACTTGCTGGCCTTCAGGCCGATATATTTCTCTTTTTCCATGGGAATCCTCCTAGTTTCGCATAATTTTACCGATTCACTATACTATAAATCCCCCCGCTTGGCAACAGCTTATTGCACTCGGCAATTTGCGGATGTATACTGATTACAAAGAAAGGGGCTGAAAAAGATATGTATAACTATGTCAACGAGGATGTTTTCTTCGCTTGGTTTGAAGAAAAGACAGGGCTTAAGCCCAACAAAAAGGCTCTTCTGGCAGAGCTTGCCAAACAGTATATGTCCTCTCGTAAGGGTGAATTTATCCTCCCTGCCGAAAAATGCCTCAGCGGCGAGAGCGAGAAATATAGCTTCACCTTTGAAAATGTGGGCTGCTGCGGCGCCAGCACTATTTACTTTTATCTTTAATAAAAAAACTCCGACAGAGTGCTTTTTCTGTCGGAGTTATATTTTTTTATTTCTTTGCCGCTGCGGCGCGTCTTGCCTCTTCGCTGCGGCGCATGCTTGCGGCAACGCAGGCATCGTGCTCGGCGGTTTCGGGAGAGGCATAGTGCATAAGCCACTTTGCGCAAAGGTCAACCCACGCGCTCACCGCCATCTTCTTATCGGAGCGGTAAGGGCCTACGCCGGCAGGAACACCCGTTGCAAAGCCGTGTTCGCCGTTTTGGAAAATATGAAGCTCATAGGGAATGCCCTTTTCAGCAAGAACACATGCCAGTTTCAGGGAATGCACCGCAGGCACAAGGGTGTCGTTGGCGGCATGCACCATGAAAACAGGGGGAGTTTTCTCGCTAACAAAATTATGGGGGCTCAGCTCATCGCACTGTTCGGGAGTGGGGGTGGGAGTGCCGAAAATGGTCTTGTTGCCGCCCATCATGATGGAGTTGCCGGGGAGAGCCTCGGCCATATATTCCTCCTGATAGCGATAATCAATGAGGGCATAACCCAAAATGACCGTAAGGGGCTTGAATACGCTGCTGTCCACGCCGAAATATTCGGCAAGGAAGCTATCATGCCAATGCACCGCCATATTGGCGCAGAGGTTTGCGCCTGCGGAAAAGCCTGCAATGCTTATGCGATCGGTGTCCACATGCCATGCCTTTGCGTTCTCGCGGATTATCAAAATTGCCTTTGCAAGGTCAAGCAACTGGGCAGGATGGCGGGAGTCAATATCTCCGCAGCGGGAGCCGACGGTGTATTCAAGGATGAAGGTCTGGTAGCCTTTGTCCGCAAAGCTGAGGGCGGTTGTATCGCCTTCCAAATCAACGGAGCAGAAAAGGTAGGCGCCGCCGGGGCAGACGATAACGGCAGGAAGATCCTCCACCGGCTCTGTCTGCATGGGCAGGGGGCTGCATTTTCTCAGCATAGTGTAAAGAGCCACATCCTCGCGGCCATCCCAAAGAGGTATTCTTTCTGTTATCATACTTCTTCCTCCCATTTGTATCGTTAATCTGAACTATACCATAGTTTCCTCCGCTTGTGAACAGATAGCTTGATTAAAGCGCCCTGTCGGTGTTAAAATAACTTATTCGACGGAAAGGACTTCTCTCCCTATGGCAATTACAACGGTTTTGTTCGATCTGGACGGCACTTTGCTGCCTATGGATCTGGACATCTATATTAAAGACTATTTCGGACGCCTTGCAGCGCACTTTGCGCAGCATGGCTATGAGCCCTCCCGATTTATAAGCGAAATTCGCCGCGGAATTTCGGCAATGGTGAAAAACGACGGCAGCAAAACCAACGAAGCGGCATTCTGGGAATATTTCCGCTCCGCTTACGGAGAAAAGGTTATTCTTGACAAGCCGATTTTCGATGATTTTTATGAAAACGAATATGACAAGGTCAAGTCCGTCTGCGGCTATAATGCGGCATCGGCAAAAATTTTGCGCATGCTGCAGGAAAAAGGTCTCCGCATCGTGCTGGCAACAAATCCACTCTTCCCTGCCTGCGCCACCCAAAGAAGAATCCGCTGGGCAGGATTGCGCCCCGAGGATTTTGAAATTTACACTACATACGAAAATTCCTGCTTCTGCAAGCCGAATCTTAAATATTATCAGGCAATTATGGAAGGCCTTGGCGTAAAAGCAGATGAATGCCTCATGGTTGGCAACGATGTTGGCGAGGACATGATTGCCGCAGAGCTTGGACTGCATGTGTTCCTCCTCACAGACTGCCTTATAAACCAAGATGGCGCAGACATTTCCAAATATCCCAACGGAGATTTCGACGCTCTTTGCAGTTTTCTTGCCCGGCTTTAAGCGTCGAAAAATAAAATTTTTTCTCTATATCTTCTTCTCTTTGTAGAAATGTAGAATTCCATATGATATACTGTTATGTAATCGTTTTATTTCGGAGGCAAATGCTTGAAAAATTTTCTTAAAGGTATAGTTGTGGGCATCGGCGGCATCGCTCCCGGGCTTAGCGGCTGTGTCCTCCTCATCATCTTCGGACTATACCAAAAAACCCTCGATGCTTTCGGGCATCTTTTCAAGGATATAAAGAAAAACGGTCGTTTCCTCCTCCCTCTTGTTTTGGGAATGGCAGTTGGTGTTTTGCTTTTCAGCAAAATAATCGACTTCTTTATGGGGAATTTCGAAATGCCCACCCGTTTCTGCTTCCTCGGTCTCATCCTCGGCACAATCCCCATGGTATGGCAGGAGGTAAGAAAAGAGGGCTGCAAATGGCACCATTATCTTTATATGCTCCTTGCCGCCGCCTTCGGACTCTGGCTTTTCAGAGCCAACCCCCAGCTTTTCCCCGAAGTCACCGACCCCAATATACTCCAGTCCATCCTTCTTGGCATCGCGGTTGGCCTCACCGCCGTTATCCCCGGCTTTGACCCCACCGTTGTCCTCACCACCCTCGGCATTTACCGCATGTATGTCTCCGCGCTGGCAGATTTCAATCTCGCGATTCTGGCCCCTATGCTCATCGGCCTTATCATCAGCCTTGTTGCCATCTCCCGCTTTATGACATTCCTTTTCAAACGCTTTTACACCGCAACCTACTCCATAGTTTTCGGCATTTTCATTTCCATGATCCCCAACATGCTTAACAAAAGCTGTGTTCTGGGCTTCAATTGGGCATCCGCAATATCCATCGCGCTGCTTATAATTGGTTTTTTTGTGTCTTATATTTTAGGGAAGAAGAGAGAAGATTAATGAAAAAATTCATCGGTTTTTATGACTATACTGTTATCCTCACTTATCTGAGCATCGTTTCCGCCGTTTTTGGAATGACGCTGGCAAGCAAGGGCCATTTCTTCGGCGCAATACTCTGCCTGCTCTTTTCCGGACTCTGTGACGGTTTTGACGGCACAGTTGCCCGCACCAAGAAAAACCGCAGCGAGGACGAAAAGAACTTCGGCATCCAGCTGGACTCCCTCTGCGATGTGGTCAGCTTCGGCGTTTTCCCCGCCTATATTTGCTACTGCATGGGCGTAAACAGCGTTATCGGCATTATCCTTGTCTGCCTTTTCAGCCTTTGCGCCGTTATCCGTCTTGCATTTTTCAACGTTCTTGAGGCCAAGCGCCAGAAGGTTGAAGAGGGCGGCAACAAGACTTATCGCGGTCTTCCCGTAACCTCCATGGCCATAATTTTCCCCGCCCTTTATATTCTCCACTGGTTTTTGAGCGCTCAGGTTTTTCTCGTTTTGCTCCATGTGATGCTTCTCGTTGTGGGATTCCTCTTTATCTTCGATTTCAAAGTTAAAAAGTTGGATCTGGGCAAGCTTTTCCATAAATAAAGTTCAAATCCGCCTCCTATTTGGAGGCGGATTTTTTGTCACATCCCCCTTCGGATTGACAGCCTTATCACCCTCAGTTTATAATTTGTTTAACACATCATAAGAGGTTATCTTTATGAAACTTATTCACTTATCCGATCTCCATATAGGCAAGCGGGTCAACGAAGTTTCCATGATCGAGGATCAGGAATATATACTTCGGCAAATTCTCCGCATCATCAAAGACGAAAATGCCGACGCCGTTATGCTTGCGGGAGATATTTATGATAAAAGCGTGCCCTCTGCGGAGGCTGTAACCCTTTTTGACGAATTTTTGAGCCGCTTGGCGGCGCTGAAAAAGCAGGTTTTCGTCATAAGCGGCAACCATGACAGCCCCGAGCGCCTTGCCTTTGGCGGCAGGTTGATGGAGGGCGCAGGCATACATATTTCTCCCGTTTATAGCGGCGAGGTTACGCCCATCACCCTCCATGACGCTTACGGCGAGGTGAACTTCTGGCTTTTGCCCTTTATAAAGCCCGCCCATGTTAAGCGCTTCCACCCTGAGGAGAAAATAGAAAGCTACACCGACGCCTGCCGAGTTGCCATCGAGAAAATGGGTATGGATTTTACCTCTCGCAATGTGCTGTTGACCCACCAGTTTGTAACGGGCGCTTCCACCTGCGAATCGGAGGAGCTTTCCGTTGGCGGCAGCGACAATGTGGACGCCTCCGTGTTTGAGGGCATTGACTATGTGGCGCTGGGTCATATCCACGGCCCTCAGAATATAGGCACAAATCGCATTCGCTATTGCGGCACTCCCTTGAAGTATTCCTTCTCCGAGGCGGAGCATTATAAGAGCCTCACAATCGTGAACCTTTCCGCCAAAGGTGAATTGGAACTGCGCACAGAAGCTTTGACCCCTCTGCGTGATATGCGCATTATCCGGGGCAGCTTCGCCCAGCTTATCGACAGGGCTTTTTACGAGGGTAGCCCCACAGGGGATTACCTCCATGTTGTTTTGACGGACGAAGAGGATGTTCCCGAAGCCATTGGCAAGCTGCGCGCTGTTTATCCAAATATCATGAAGCTCAGCTATGACAATACCCGCACCCGTGCAAATCGGGACATAGACGGAGCGGAGGACGTTGAGCAAAAATCACCCCTGCAGCTTTTCGCAGAGCTTTATGAATTGCAAAATAACCGCCCCATGAGCGAGGAGCAAAGCGCCTTCACTCAGGGATTGATAGAATCTATTTGGGAGGACAAAATATGAGACCTCTTAAATTGATAATTTCCGGTTTCGGCCCTTATGCCGGAACTCAGGAACTGGATTTCACCGCCTTTGGAACGGGAGGATTATACCTCATCACCGGAGACACAGGCGCCGGCAAAACCACCATTTTCGACGCCATCACTTATGCCCTTTTCGGCGAGGCAAGCGGCAGCAACCGAGAAGTGAGCATGCTCCGCTCCAAATACGCAAAGCCCGAAGATCCCACCGAGGTGGAGCTTATATTCGAGTATAAGGGCAAGGAATATACCCTCAAGCGCTCCCCCGAATATGAGAGAGCCAAAAAAAGCGGCGTTGGCTTCACGAAGCAGACCGCCGAGGCTCAGCTTATCCTTCCCGACGGTCGTATTGTTAGCAAACAGCGAGAGGTGGACAAGGCCATCAGCGAGATAATCGGCCTTACCCGAGAGCAGTTTTCTCAGGTTTCCATGATTTCTCAGGGAGACTTCCGCAAGCTTTTGCAGGCGGACACCAAGGAGCGCCAGAAAATTTTCCGCGATATATTCGGAACGGGCTACTATGTTGCGCTGCAAAATCGCCTTAAAGACGAAGCAAACGAGCTTAAATCCGCTTTGGATAAGGCCAATATAAGCCGCAAGCAGTATATTGGCGGCATTTCCTGCAGCGAGGATTCCCTGCTTTTTCAGGATGTAAGAAAAGCCGTGGAGGGCACTATGCTCACCGAGGATGTTTTGCTTTTGCTGGCAAAGCTTCTGGAGGAAGACGCTCTTGCTCAGAGCGCTCTTGATGAGGAGCTTGCGCAGCTTGAAAAAGCCATTGAGAGCGTTAACGCAGAGCTTACCAAGGCGGAATCTTACGCCAAAGCCAAGACTTCTCTTGAAGAAAACACAAGAAAAGAAGGGGAATTCGCCCTTGAATTGGAAAAGGCAAATGTCGCTTTGGAGAAAGCAAAGGCCGATTCCGCTCAGCAAGATTCCCTCAGCAGACAGATAACCGAAATAGAACTGCTGCTCCCCTCTTATGACGAATTGAGCGCAAAAGCTCTCGCACTGAGCGCAGAGCAGGAAGCCCTCCGCAAGGCAACTGCTCAGGAAGAAAGCGCCGGCGAGGCCATATCTTCTCTCACAAAAGCTCTTGCCGCCTTTAAGGAAGAGCGTAGTGCTTTGGAAAGTGTAAGCGCCGCCAAGGAAAAGCTTTTCAGGGAAAAGCAGCAGCTTGGCGAGCAACAGGAAAATATTTATAGCTTGATTTCCGATCTCAAGGCTTTGGATGAGCAGAGGAAACTTTTATCCAAAAAACAGACGGCCTATTTGCAGGCCGAGGCGGAGTCCACCCAAAAACGGCAAAGCTATGATGCCAAAAACAAGGCCTTCTTGGACGAACAGGCAGGCATTTTGGCAGGCACACTCTCCGATGGCATCCCCTGCCCCGTTTGCGGCTCTCTCGAGCATCCCATCCCTGCAAAAATTTCCGCAGCCGCGCCCACCGAAGCGGACGTGAAGAAAGCAAAGGAAGCTTATGAGTCCGCGCAGAAAGCCACAAATGCCGCCAGCGCCGCAGCCAGCACCCAAAAGGGCATCGTGAGCAGCAGCGAAGAGAAGCTTCTTCGTGAATTAGCAGTTTTGCTCCCCGATGCAGATTTGGAAACTGCTCCCCTTGCCGCAAGGGCAAAGGCCGAGGAGCTCAGCGAAAAAATAAGCTCCCTCGAGATAGAAATTGCCGCTCTTGAAAGCAAGGAAAAGCGCAAAGTGGCTTTGGATAAGCTCATCCCCGAAAAGGAGAACGCCCTTGACGCCGCGCAGGAAAGCCGCCTAAGTTCAAAGGAGCAGATAGCCGCCCTCAGCACCTCTGTGGAGCTTATGCAGGCGCAGCTTACCCAGTTGAAAGGAAAGCTTAGCTTTGCCGATAAAGCCGAAGCGGAGGCACAAAGAAAAGAACTCAAAAACAAATCCGAAGCCCTTAAAAAGGCTCTTTCCACAGCGGAGGAGGCCTATGGCGGCTGCAAAGATACCCTCACCGCCATTCGCTCCGCCATAGCCCAGCTTAAAGTCCAACTGGCGGACAGCAGCGAAAGCGACAGCGAGGCACTTAAAGAGAAAAAACAATCTCTTTCCGAGCAAAAAGTTCTTATCGCCAAGCGCCAGAGAGATATTCACGCCCGAAGCACGGCAAACGCAAAGGCGCAAAGAGATATCGCCGCGAAGGCAGAGGAAATTTCCCTCCTTGAGAAAAAGCATGCATGGCTTCGTGCTTTGTCCGATACCGCCAACGGCACTTTGTCGGGCAAGGATAAAATCATGCTGGAGACCTATATCCAGACCACCTATTTTGACCGCATTCTGCAAAGAGCCAATATCCGCCTTATGAAAATGTCTGGCGGTCAGTATGACCTCAAACGCAGGCGCAAGGCGGAAAATATGCGCGGACAAAGCGGTCTTGAGCTGGACATCGTTGACCATGTAAACGGCACGGAGCGCAGCGTAAACACCCTGTCCGGCGGCGAGGCCTTCCTTGCCTCTCTCGCTCTTGCCCTCGGCCTTTCCGATGAGGTGCAGATGTCCACAGGTATCAGACTGGACACCCTTTTCGTTGACGAAGGCTTTGGCTCTTTGGATAGCGAGGCCTTGAACAAGGCTTATCACACGCTGGCTTCTCTCACCGAGGGCAACCGCCTTGTGGGCATCATATCCCATGTGGCAGAGCTCAAGGAGAAGATTGAAAAGCAGATAGTTGTAAAAAAGGATAAATTCGGCGGAAGCCGCGCAAGCATCATCGTGTAATCGATAAAGAAAACACCGGTCTGCGGCATTGTCGCAGTCCGGTGTTTTGCTATAGCCGATCGAATTGTAAAATGTATGTAAAGTCCTTGAATTCCCTTGATAAAGCCGCTAAAATTGAGAAAAACAACGGAGGTGTTGCTATGATCTGGTGTGTTGAAGATGATTCCAGCATCCGCGATATTGAAGTATACGCCTTGTCTTCCACCGGTTTTGATGCCAAAGGCTTTGAAGATGGCAACAGCTTCTGGAGTGCGCTGCAGTCCGAAAAGCCCGATTTGGTAATTTTGGATGTTATGCTCCCCGGCAAGGATGGTGTCGCTCTTCTGAAGCTGATGAAATCCAATGAAGAATTTGCAGATATTCCTGTAATCATGGCAACTGCCAAGGGCTCGGAGTATGACAAAATCCAAAGTCTGGATCTGGGCGCCGATGACTACCTTGTAAAACCTTTTGGGATTATGGAGATGGTCAGCCGCGTTAAAGCTGTGTTGCGGCGCTGCAAGCCTTCCAAGGATGAGCACCGTCTCAGGCTGGATGGTCTGGTGCTTGATAACGACGAGCACACAGTCTCGATCGATGGCGAACGCGTTATTTTGACATATAAGGAATATGAGCTTTTGCATCTGTTCCTTTCCCACCCCGGTATTGCTTTTACAAGAGAGCAACTGCTCTCCATCGTATGGAACGCAGATTATTTGGGCGAAACCCGCACCGTTGATATGCACATACGCACCCTGCGTCAGAAGCTTGGTTTATATGGTCATATCATCGAAACCGTTCGCAATGTGGGTTATCGTTTGGAGGCAAAGCATGACAAGTAAAATCTTTCGCTCCACAGTTCTTGTTGCTGCAATTGTTCTCCTTTGCTCGCTGGGCGTTGTGATGGGCGTGCTTTATAATCATTTCACAGGAGTGCAGGTGCAGCAGCTGAAAAACGAACTGAGTCTCGCTGTTACGGGAACAGAGCAGTACGGCAACGCATTTTTGGAAAATGTGGAAGCAGAGCGTTTCCGTGTCACATGGATAGATATTGATGGCACAGTGTTGTTTGACACGCAGGTTGATCAGACAACCATGGAAAACCACGCAGACCGCGAAGAAATACTGGAAGCCTTCACCCTCGGTTCCGGCAGTTCGGTGCGCAATTCTTCCACCTTAACGGAGCAGACCTATTATGAGGCACAACGCTTAAAAGACGGAACGGTTCTTCGAATTTCCACCAGTCAGGAGTCCGCTTGGGCTTTGATGATGGGCATGTTGTGGCCTATTATTCTGATAATAGTGCTGGCAATATGTCTTTCCGCTCTTCTCGCCCGCAGAATGGCGAAAAACATCGTTGAGCCTTTGAACAAGCTGGATTTGGAGCATCCTCTGGGCAATAATGTGTATGAAGAAATTTCTCCCCTTCTCCATCGCATCCATAGGCAGCACCGCCAAATAGCACAGCAGATGGACCAGTTAAAGCGCAAAGCCGATGAATTTCAACAGATAACCTCCAACATGCAGGAGGGTCTTGTTTTGCTGGATAGTGAAGGCGCTATCATCAGCATTAACCCCTCCGCAAAAGCCCTGTTTGAGGCAGAGGATAATTGCATAGGAAAAAACTTTTTAATGGTAGACCGCAGCAGCCTCATGCGTCAAGCTGTGAATGACGCCTTGGATAAAGGCCGCGGCTATGCGCGCATGAACCGAAACGGACGGGATTATCAGCTTGATTTAAGCCGCATTGAATCCGACGGCTCCGCCATAGGCGCTGTTATTCTGGCTTTTGATATTACCGAAAGGTTAAACTCGGAGCAACTGCGTCGGGAATTTTCCGCCAATGTGTCTCACGAGCTGAAAACACCGCTGCAGAGCATCATCGGCAGCGCGGAGCTTTTGGAAAGCGGCATGGTGAAGCCCGAGGATGAGTCCCGCTTTGTTGGGCATATCAAAAAAGAAGCCTCCCGCCTAGTGAACCTGATACAGGATATTATCCGCCTTTCTCAGCTGGACGAAGGCGTGGAGTTGCCGAAAGAAACTGTGAATATGCTAGAACTTGCTGAGGATGTGAAAAACCTTTTGGAAGCCGGCGCCGCGGATAAGCAGGTGGCAGTTTGCATTGAAGGCAAAGGCTTCTGCGTGGAGGGCGTTCGCCAAATGCTCCATGAGGTCATATATAACCTCTGCGATAACGCCATTAAGTATAATCTTCCCGGCGGCAGCGTCACCATCCGCGCGGAAGACAGCTGCCTTACCGTCATTGATACAGGCATAGGCATTCCGGTAGAACACAAAGACAGGATTTTTGAGCGCTTCTACCGCGTAGACAAAAGCCATTCCAAGGCATCCGGCGGAACCGGTTTGGGACTTTCCATCGTCAAGCACGCAGTTGCATATCATAATGGCCAAATTTTTCTGGACAGCGCCCCCGGAAAGGGCACAAGCATTACTATTAAATTTTGAGTTAAGACCGCATCCTATAGGGTGCGGTCTTTTATTTTACATAGATTTTACATATACTTTTCAAGTCCTCTATGGTATTTGCCAACGGTTAAATTTATAATTTGCCTCGTTGAAATTAAAAATTTTCCGTAAAGGAGTAAAATATGACCGCATATATTTTTAAGATTATCACCCTGCTGGGTGGACTTGCTCTTTTCCTGTTCGGCATGGACATCATGGGAAAGGCACTGGAACGTCAGGCAGGCGGCAAGCTGCAGACTGTTCTTGCAAAGATGAGTTCCAATATTTTCAAAGGATTTCTGCTGGGCTTGGGTGTAACCGCCGTAATCCAATCTTCCTCCGCAACCACCGTTATGGTTGTCGGCTTCGTTAACTCCGGAATTATGACCTTGAAACAGGCCATCGGCGTTATCATGGGTTCCAACATCGGCACCACCGTTACCGCATGGATTTTGTCTCTGTCGGGCTTGGAGGGAGACAGCTTCCTTATCAAGCTGTTCAAGCCCTCAACCCTTGCTCCTCTGGTGGCCATAGTGGGCATTTCCCTTTATATGTTCACCAAGAATGAAAAGAAAAAAGGCATCGGAACCATCATGATGGGCTTTATGGCTTTGATGACCGGCATGGATCTGATGTCCAACTCTATGTCATTCCTGAAAAACGAAGCTTGGTTCGCCCAGCTTATGATTTCCTTCACCAATCCCCTGGTAGGCATCCTCTTCGGCGCAGTGCTGACCGCCATTATCCAGTCTTCTTCTGCATCCGTCGGCATTTTGCAGGGTCTTTGCTCCACAGGCGTTGTCACCTTTGGCGCTGCGATCCCCATCATTCTCGGACAAAATATCGGCACCTGCATCACCGCCATCATGGGAGCCGTTGGCGCAAACCGCAACGCACGCCGCACCGCCATGATTCACCTTTTGTTCAACGTGATAGGCGCTACCATGTTCGCCGTAATATTCTATGGCATCGGGCTGTTCGTTGAATGGAAGTTCCTTGATGATTCTGTGCAGGCCTGGGATGTTTCTGTTATTCACACGGGCTTCAACCTTGTTGCCACCGCTGTCTTAATGCCCATGAACGGTCTGCTGGTGAAGCTTGCATACCTCTTTATTCCCAAGGAGCACAAGCCCCAGGCTATGGAGCTGCTGGACACTCGTTTGCTGGCCACCCCCGCCGTCGCTGTGCAGCGCGCTCACGAAATAGCAGGCGAAATGGCTTCTGACGCTGCGGAAGCTATGCGCCTTGCCATGGAGCTTACCAAAAAGTTTGATACTGACATTATGGAGCAAGTCATCAAGCTGGAAGACAAAACCGACCGCTATGAAGATGCCCTGAACACCTATCTGGTGCAACTTTCCGCAAAAAACCTCTCTGTTCAGGATAACCGAATTCTGAACACATTGCTCTACACCATTTCCGATATTGAACGCATGGCCGACCATGCAAAAGCTGTTGCCAAGGCCGCATTGGAAATAGAGGAAAAGAAAATCGAGTTCTCCTCTCAGGCTAAAAGCGAGCTTTCCGTTCTCGAGCAGGCTGTTCTCGACATTGTCAACCGCACCGTATCCGCTTACCGCAGCTTTGATCGCGAACAGGCTATGAAAATTGAACCTCGCGAGCAGGTGGTTGACACTCTTGTCCGCGAGATAAAGAGCCGTCATGTGCGCCGCTTGCGCGATGGTCTCTGCACTGTGGAATACGGCTTTGTGCTTGAAGATTTGCTTACTGCCTGCGAGCGTACCGCCGACCATTGCTCCAATGTTGCCATTGAGATGCTGCAGGTTGCCGAAGGTAAGCTGGAAGCTCATGAATATCTGGGCGCTCTCAAGGCGGGCGAGCTCTTGGAATCCGCCGCCTTCGCAGAGCATTTTGCCCGCTATAAGGCACAGTACACCTTCCCCGAAGAAAGCTGAAAGATAAGTAAAAAGCCGTCTCCAAAATGGAGACGGCTTTTTTGTCTGCATCCTTTATTGAGCATCCTCAGGGCTGTTCTTTTCCGGCAACAAGTAGCTTATCGGGTTTTGCGCTGTTTGATTCACCTTCAGATTATCTATGGTCTTATGCAGATAAAACTGCCCTTCATCGTCAAGAGTGCGATAGTCCACGCAAGTAAAGTACACTCTGTTTTTAATTTTTTCATAATCTACCGGCTTTAAAATATTCTTTTGGGGAATGTCCACCATTTCATGCCCGTAATGCCACTCGTCCGGCTTGTAAACAGCAACTATCAAGCCGTTATACACGCCAAAAACATAGCGCACCTTTCTTGCTTCAATGGATTTCAACGATGCAGCCCAATAGCCTCTTACGATGTCATACAGCTCCGCATCGCTCATATCTCTGCGGTAAAGCTTATTGATTTTAATAACAAGGATGCTGTGCTTTATGTCTTCCTTTTCCAAAGGTATAGCACCATGCATCAGTTCAAAATCCTCTGCAATAAGAGCCTCATGGGTATGGTGTCCTGCAACCGCATT
This sequence comes from Oscillospiraceae bacterium, assembly GCA_045631645.1. GTDB lineage: Bacteria > Bacillota > Clostridia > Oscillospirales > Oscillospiraceae > SIG459. The sequence goes on along the minus strand of JAZQVC010000010.1, from coordinate 1,039 downwards.
ACTCAGCTGAATAGGTTCCGTATAATTCAGCAGATTTATAAGCGCAGCTTCAGCCGCAAAAGCTTCGCTTTCACTCAGACCCCAATTGACGATTACTCGCCTTACCGAATGATTGCTGCTTTCTATTTCGCGGATGATTTTCAGTTTCTGCTTTTCAGATTGGAGAAGTTTTCCGCTTTCAGTCTCGTGGGAAAAGACTCTGTTTCCTGTTCCTTTGCCAATATAAAAGACCTTGCCATTTCTGGGGTCTATCAAAGCATATACGTAAAATCCGTTTAGCGCCTCAATAGCTTTCTCGGAAAAACTGCGTATGTGTTTCGTCTTGTTTCCCTCGAGGCAGTCGATTATGTGCTCAATTATGGGTTTCACCTGACCGCGCGCAAGCCTTCTTTCAAAGCTACCGTTATCAAAATGGTCTTCTCTCAGCAGCATTGTTATCAAGGCACAGCTCAAATCATAGTCCGCACTTTCCAATCGGAGCAGTTCATCATCGCTGTTTATCGGCGCGGCGCTCATATATTTGCAGTAATCGCTCTTTAATATGCCGCATTTGTCCAAAACCTCGTAATAATGGTCAAGTTCCGAAACTTCTTCGCTGCACAACTCTTTGAGCAATAATATTTTCTCTTCGTGCTCCACTTTGCACCTCTCCCATGATTGGTTATCACCTTAATTTTATATCTTCCCAAATTATACTTCTGTCTATCGTATAAATCAATCCTCGGGCAGGCTTTACTCCCGCTGCGAACTGCGTTATAATGCTCTCGAAAGCGAGGCCTCAGCTATGCACAAAATTTTATTCGTATGCCATGGGAAGATTTTACCATAGAAAACTAGAACAATTTACAATGTACAATACCACGATTTGCAAGGGTCTCTTCCCATTTGTACCATCAATTTACTACTTTTGAAGAAAACCACATTTTGCGCCAACATGCCAAGATAAACAGAGACGCCGACCTGATGGTCGGCGGCTCTGTTTTTCTTGGCGGGGAAAAACTTAAGCGGGGCTATGTAGGCGGGGTTAGTCATTTATTAA
>JAZQVC010000009.1:0-68418 GCA_045631645.1 Oscillospiraceae bacterium | reverse complement strand
AAGAGGTGGGAACTGCAGATACATCCGCCGCTGAAAGCGTTACCGCGCCTGTCTTTCCGTTCACCTTTGTAACCGGATAAGGGGGAGGATTGCTCGCGCTATACTGCTTGACGTTATCAACATTACTCAGACCTACCTCGCTTTTGGTGTAAGAGGGCTTGCTTGACGCTTTTGCCCATGCAGGGACTGTCGGGTCGGTTTCGGTGTAGCTCTTCAAATACCCAGCATCGTTTGTAAATGCAGAAACTTTTGTGGGCACTTCAGGAACTTCAACAGTCACCGCTCCCGTCTTTCCGTTTACGGAGGTCACGGGATAAGGAGGAGGGTTGCTTGCCGAATACTGTTTTACATTATCCACGTTGCCCAAACCGACTTCACTCTTGGTGTAAGAAGGCTTAGAGCTTGCTTTTGCCCAACTCGGTACGGTGGGGTCTGTTTCCGTGTACCCCGTTATATACCCCTTGTCGTTGTCCAACTCTGACAGCTTTGTAGGAACTGTGATTGCATCAATAAGAGCTTTTAGAGCAACACCCTGTGCTGCGCTAAGGGGCTTATTCGCAACGCTTGTGGTCAGGTTGTTAATTATATCCGATACACTGACCTTGCTTGTGGTTATGGCATCAATGAGGCTCTTGTTGCTCTTGATAATCGCAATTACTTCCGAAAGCTGGTCGAGCGTTGTATCGTCTGTGTCGAGAAAAGCGTCAAGCCTTGCTGAAATTCCGCCCACGAGGTTGTCAACTTCGGTTGCGGAATAAGTCTCGCTTTTCTTGTAGGTCTCGGACTTGAGGTAGTAATTAAGCAGCGTTGCAACGGCAACAGTAATAAATCCGCTGTCATTGGTAAGCTCACTTGTCTTGGTCGGGATTTCGTCTTTTTCGGCGTAATCACCCGCAGGCTGTGCTCCAACATCTGAAGCGGAAAGGCTGACAGCTCCCGTTTTGCCGTTTACGCTTTTGACGGGATACGGGGGCGGATTGCTTTCACTGTACTGTTTGACGTTATCAACATTGCCTAAGCCCACCTCGCTTTTGTTGTAGGAGGGTTTGGTGCTTACCTTCGCCCAAGAAGGAACTGTGGGGTCAGTTTCGGTGTAGCTTTTTATAAATCCGCTGTCATTGGTAAGCTGGCTTGTCTTGGTGGGAATTTCGTCTTTTTCGGCGTAATCACCCGCAGGCTGTGCGCCGACCTCCTCTGCCGTATACTCCGGCTTTTCCGGTTGCTTCGCCCACTCGGGAACTGTTGGATCGGTCTCTTCGATGGAATTTTCTTCGAGGTAGGCTTCAATGGCCTGCTCCAGTTCTTCGCGGCTTATCGAACCGCCGCCCTCGCCGAACAGAACCGTACCGCCCTCTGGAGTGGCAAAGCCGACAGCATCAACGCCCCTGTGTATCTCAGCCTCTCCGTTTTTGTTTATCAAAACAATATCTGCCATATTATCTAACCTCCAATGTGCCTCCGTCCTGTGTGACAGAATAGGCACGGTAGATTGTTATTGTGTTGCCGCTGCGGATTGCCCACAGCCCGCTCTTTACTTTACCCTTGGTGGCAATGTAAAAGAGTGCCCAGAGCACCACCCCCGCCTTCCACCGGGCATAAAGACTCAGATCGCCGGGATAGATGTATCTTCCCTCGGAGTCCCAATAGGGTGTTCCCCTCACGCAAGTGCCCATTCCGTCATACACCTTTGTGCCGTCCGGGGCATACCAACCCATAAGGCCGCAGCCGTTCCTCCTTGCGGCGTAGTCGGCTAAGGAGTTTAGGCTTGTGTCGTCAAAGCTCAGCTTTTCTCCGAGGGTGATTTCGGTCTTGCCGCCATCGGCAAACTTGCCGCCGTGGGGGTCAATGGTAAGGGTGTAGCTGTTAGCCGTCCAGTAAGGGTACAGGGTAGCAGCCTCGTTTGCGGTATAGCTTCCGGAAAGCTCATAGACCTTTTCGCCTCCGTCTGCTCTGCTCCAGCCCGTCTGAGTGTAACCCGCACGGGTGAAGATCGCGCCCTCCAAGCTCAGAGGAAACCCTTCCGTCTTGGTAGCACTTACGGCTGCTCCGCTACCATGTGCCCCCGGCTCATAGCTGACGGCGTAATACTCAGCCTCCGTTGCATCGATGACCTTTGTATAATTGTCGCTGTCATACAAGCCGAAGAGATTAATAATGTTATAGCCTGTGCCATAGTTTGAGCCGTAGATATACAAATCCGTATCGGCGGGGAAATCGCCTTCTATGGTGAAGGTTGCCCAGCTTCCTGCCTCCGTTGCGTCAGGCTCGTTGCCCTCCTCGAACATTCTCCGCAGCAGCTCCTCGTCAAATTCCTTGTCGCTGACTTTCCAGTAAATGTTTCCTGTATTTGAGTCGTATACGGTGGTGGTCTTAATTTTTATAGACGAGCAAGGCTTATCCAGCCGAAAACGAAGCTGAATTATATAGCGGTAAGCGTCATTATAGTAACCTACCTGTATTTGCTCCGCCGACCAGCCCGTGAGGACATCGAGGGTGCCAACATACCAACATAGAGACCTTGCGCCAACATTGGATATTGTGACTGCCACGGCTTACACCTCCGTCCAGCTGACGGGTATGGTTACGCCGTCAACGTTTATACCCGTCACCTGACCCTCGGAGCCGAAGGAGATAATCACCGTCTCCTCGCTGCCATCTTCAAAGCCGCTTACGATTGTGGTGGTGTCCTCCGCCTCGGTGACGGCGAAGGAAGCAACGGCCAATCTCTCAGCGCGGAGGGAGTCCAGCCATTCCTCCGCGCTGCCCTTAAAGCCGTTTTCAACGGCCACCTCATAGGCGGAAAAACCTTTGGGCGGAACTTCTATACTCTCTATCTCCGCCATGACCTGCTCAATAAAGCTATTGAACTTCTGGGCAACTACCATCTTTATGAGTCGGTCAAAGACGGCCTTGTTCTCCTGTGCCGTGCCGGTGAGGCGGTCGGGTGCGGCAACGACGCCGTGGGTGCTTATGTCCGACTCTTTTATTTTGAAATTATCGTAGCTCATTTGGCCTCCTCCTTCCCCTTGGCGGCGCACTTGGGATTGCGGCATACCCACTTATCCTTGCTCTCCCGCCTCATTTCTATCTTGCATATTGGGCATTTCATATGATGCTGCCCCCTTCCATGGGCAGCTGCTGAGGCCGCTGCCTCATCTGCAGCTGCTGAGCCACCATCTGAAGCAGATCGGGGTTCTGTCCCAGAGCCGCCACGATTTCCTGAGGAACCCCGCTGTCGAATTTGTCCTTCCAGAAACCGATGATTTTATCCTTATCGGGAATATCCAGGATCTCCAACTGGGCCTTATACAGCTGCCAGTTATCCTGTGTTATGTTGGTGCGGCTGAGCTCAGCGAGCGCGCTGAGAGTGGCCTGCTTGCCCTTCACCACGCTGTCGCCGGCGGTCAGGGTTACATCCACCTTAGGGAAATAATCCCAAGCCTCGCGGACTACATTACCCTCCATGTCGTAGACTTCTGGCATAGTCTCCGCGAACTCGGCGGAGTTGAAGTTTATAGATATGGGCTCTTCACGGTTTTTGTCCTTGTCGGCGCCCAGATAGATGAGTCTGTCATCGTCATAAAACTCAAGGGCCAGCCAGTCCAACAGCTGATAGAGCCGTTCAAAGCCGCCGCGGCGGTCACTTTCCTTGATGCTCTCCTGCTCGTTGGCGTCCTCACGGAGCATTGCAAGTCCGGCCGCAGTTGTCTGTCTTGAGGTCTCCTTGCCCATGTTGGTCTCGTAGTTTCTGCCTGTTCGCTCTATCTGCTCCTTGAGATAGTTCAGCAAAATAGTTGCGTTGGCGCCGCTCTGCAGCCCGCCCATTCGTCGGATGGTTGCTCCTTTGTTCTTTCTGGCTACGACAACAGCACCGGGCTCATTGCTGAGGCTTTCACCATCTGCAAGGGAGTCCTCCTCCATAACGAGAGTGTCGTTGCTGAGAAGAGCGTCATTGAGTAATGCAGAGGCCAGCTTGCGGTCCTGTGCGTCCACAAGATCCATAATCGGAAACAGCTCAGATTTGTTCCAAAAGCTGTTCTCATCCTTAATTCGCCAGTAGTGGACGAAGGGGAAGCGCTTGCACTGCCTGCCCGTTTTCTCCCAATACTTGGCGATCAGCCTTACCTCGATGCCTCCAGCCTGTATGCTGCAGCCTATATCTCCTGCATCCACGCTGACCTTACCCAAAGGAGTGTCCACCTCCGTGGCCATGGGCCAGCGGAACCAGAACTCCATGATCTGTACCGTGTCCTCGCGGTCATCGATGGAAGTGGAAAGGTCAAAGATGCTGCTGTCAGGCACATAGTTTCCGGAGAGAACCTCCCCGGGATCTATGCCCTTCTCCTCAAGGACCGTGCCGTAGAGCTGCCAGAACTTCACCTTATGGATGGAGTAGACGTAGGCCAGATACTGGCAATCCTCGATGTCGCCGTTTTTCACGGCGGGGTCGGGATAGATGGCCTCGGGTGAAACATCGATAATGGATATATCCCCCTCGTGTACGCCGCAGCGGCGCTCGCTGTCCCAGTATGCCTTCCAGAAGGCGTCACCCAGTTTCAGCAGGCGGCGCTCGTTGGCAGTGTTCTTATGCTCAAGGTCGTTGGCCTCCATTATGTACTTGACGGCATACTCCCTCTTTTTGGCCTTTTGGGAGTCAAGGTCACTATCCCGGCCCCTGAACTCAGGCTCAGGGACATTAGGATCTATCTGGCTCTCCACCACTATCCATGGGTCAGGGCAGACTGCAGGAGCCCAGAAGATATTTTTCTCCTGACAGAACTCCTTCAGTTCGGAGCTCACATCATGGATGAAGTTATAATAGTCGTTGAAGCGTTCCCAGTCGCTCTCCACCACGGTCTTGGCTCTCTTGGCCTTGTCAAGCAGATTCATTGCCGTGGTCTGCCTTGCCTCGGCATCGGAGTAGTCATAGCCGGGAATGCCGTAGAATTCGCTTTTCTTTTTCACTTTTTCACCTCTTGGCATAGTTTCCCTCCACATAGTTCTTGGTAATGGCGAAAACGCCGAAGCCCTCGGCGGCGGTGTTATTGCGGACAAGTATCTGCAAACGCTTATACTTTTTCACCTTGGTATTGAAGAAGATCTCTCGGGGACTATCATTGCTGTCGAAGCTCAGGCGTTCAAAGTCTATATCCTCCCAAGAGAAGATATCCAAGGTTCCTTTCACCGCTAATTTGGGGCCGGGGTCGCTGTCGGTACGGAAGCTCACCATGGCGCTCGAACGGCTGTAGGGTTTCAGGGTGACGGCGCAGCCCCGCTTTATCATGGTCTTGAGGATGGTGGCACCGCCGTCATCATCCATTTTAGTGGCCCATACAGAATCAATGGCCTCTCCGTCATCGCTAAAGCGCTCAAGGCTTTCTATGTCCGTGTTAAAGCGGCAAATCCTACCGTCCTCCGTACCGAAGAAAAGATTCTCCACCGCTCCGGACTCGTAGTTGAGCCAGCAGATAGCCGGCACATTTTCCCAGTAGTACCCCTCGTAGACAAAGTCTCCCAGAGACTCGCTGCGGTAGGTCTTGCTCTGGCGAGCGTCCAGCACGTAGACATGGCCGTTGGGAAATGAGAGAAGGTACATACCGTTCCAGCTGATAGCTTCTGCAGAAGATAGATCTTCTCCACACAGCTTTGGGTTGAGGTAATAGCTTCTGTTTTGGCCTGCCCGGTCGCCGGTGAGATAGTTGGCGCTCACAGCGTATATGCCTGTACCCGAAACAAATAGGGGCTCATCCAGCAAGTTCGCAAAGCCGCCTCTGGACACCGCTCCCACGCCCGTCAAAGCCTGCCGCAGGGGGAAGCTCACGTTTCCCTCGCCGTCCACGTTAGCAGTTCGGAAAAACACAGTGGAGTCCTGTCCGTTGTCCTCTTTCACTATGGCCTGAGCGCTGCCAATGCGGCAGTAACCCACTATGGGCACATCATCTATGCCAACCACGCTGTAGCCCAGATCCGGGAAGTAAGTGGGGTCGTTGAGGCCGCTTATCCAGTCCCGGTTGGGATAATCCGGGTTGCCGCTTAGAACTATGCGGTCGCTGTTGCCTGCACCGTAGGCGGTGATAATGCTGCAGCGGTCCGCCATGTTGGCATAGCCCTCCACGGTCTTGGGAAATGTAATTGTAAGTCCGTCGGCGCTGCCCGCTCCGGGAGCTGCCGGAGCCTCGGAAAATGTAACTATTCCTTCAGCCCTGTTTACGGTGAAGTCTGTTGCAGACTCTCCCCAGATCTCAGCGGTGATTATGGAATCCGTGGTGAGATCAGCCACGCTGAGAATATCCGTTCCAGAGGCTGTTTCTGCCTTCTCCATGTCCACATTCACGCCATCGACATTTGCAATTTTGGCCTCAAAATCCAGCCTTATAGGGCAGCCAATTTCAAGCTTGCTCCCGGTGCTGAAGCACCAAAAAACGTCTCCGTCGACAAAATACAGGCTCTCGCCGTCACTCACAGCGGTGGTCATAATGAAGGCAGTATCTATATTATCCGAATCCAAAAGAAAGTTCGTGGCCTCCCCGTTAGTCTGGAAACCGTTTCGCCTATAGGGGCTCAGGAGGTTTATAGACTCGTAGACGATGCCCCCTCCCGTAGGTTCTCTGGTTATGACGGTGGTAGGGATATATACTCCCATATCCCTTACTCTTTTTACGCTGTCACCCTCGCAGCAGAGGTACTCTCCGCCGGTGACTATCCAGTATCTTCCGCCGAGGCTTTGCCCACGGCTCTTGCCGTCATGGAGGCCCTCCAGCCTCAGCACAGGCTCCCCGCCTCCGGGCACCCATGTGTAGAGCTTGCTGCCCGAGTGGACATAGAAATAACTTTTTCCCTCATACACAGCGCTAAAAAGGCCGTTTATCTTCTCCCCAAGGGAGTGGAGACTGCGCCACCCGCAGCGTTTTTCCGGCATCCCTCCGCCATCGGAGATCATGTTGGTGCAGAGGGGCGAGCGGGTCTTATCTATAAGGGTGGGATCTGTGGAAAAGTCCGCACCCCTGAATTTCTGGTAAATGGTGCTTTTGATGCTTACGCCTGCTCTTCTGGGCATATCCTCACCTCCGGTAGAAGCTGTTCACAAGGCTGTGGCCGCCCGGCTCTGAGATGTTCAGCGTGCCCAGCATATTCTGGTAGATGGCGTAGAGTGCCCCATAGTCCATAACGAGGTCAGCTATAAGCTGCTGACTTGCCACAAAGTAAGGGAGAGCCTTTGCTGCATCCTCACCCACCTCAAACTCATAGTCATCGGGAGTGCCGGGGCCTATGGTGGCAGGAAGGGCGAAATACTCTATCTCAATTGGTGCTTTTTCACTCTCGGGAATAATGATGCTTCCGCCCTTCCAACGGAAAAGCTTCGTGACCATATCCCCCTTCCATACCCGCACAAGCTTCAGGAAGTCCTTGGGCATGGAATAGACAGTCTGGCCTACCACCCGTTCTATAGTGTGTATGCGGCGTATTTTCTTGATCTCCGCCGCCTGCTTCTGGGCGATGTCGAAGAAGTCCGCCATCTTGGCCTCGATGTCTGCGTCCGCAGTGATAGCCCCACCGGAAGAATATTCATCCAGCAGCATATATACCTTGCGTTTTCCTTCGCCTAATGTCATTTTTAATAGCTCCTTACGTCTGGATTAAAAAAGCCCGAAACCTCCGGGGCCTTTTGGGCGCCGGAGGTATTGGGTATTCTCTTATGCGGGATTGGAGAAGATGATGGGTCTGGCATCTCCCCAGCCAATACCGAAATCGGTATATCCGGTATAGAGGTCCTTCAGGGGATTGTCCATGTCGGACTGAAGCACCTTGGGTCGGGTGATGTACACCAGTTTGAATACACGCTTCATGAGCACGGGGTCGCAGATAGCCCACTGTTTGGCGCTGAAACCGTCCTTGCCGCCGCCGATAACCATATACTGCAGATCACCCACAGGGTTCGCTGCGTTAGTATTATCGTCGGGGTTGCGGAGGGGACGGAACTTGGCATTCTCACCACAGATCTTCTTTGCGGTGGCCTCCAGCTCGGGAGATACCAGCAGAAGGTTCATATCCTGCAGCACGGGGAGACCATCTGGAGTAACGAAACGGCTAGCCTGGCTCTGAGCCTTGGTGATGGCATCAACGGAAAGGGTGGTTGTGATAAGGTTGGAGTAGGTGCCGGCTTCTTCATCCACGACGAAGCTTCTGCCGTTGTTGCCCTTGGAGGCCACAGGGTGGGCGTCGGATGCCCAGGGTACACCGTCGCCGCCCTTATAATCGTCGGAGAAGGCATTGGCAAAGCAGCGCAGAGCGTGGACATACACAGTCATAGCTGCGGCATCACCCAGATACTCACCCACGCGTCGGCACTCGCCACTCTTGTCGATCTTAGCCTGCTTGTATCCAACGGCCTCTGTGAGGGAGTATTCCTGAGGAGTGATGATGGTCTTGAAGCCACGGTGCTTAGTGGCCTCGTTAAGGTCGTTGCCGTTATATTCGGGCATCTCCCCGTAGCCGCCGGAGCCGGTGAGCTCGTAGTCAATGGACGTGCTGTTGACCTCGCTCATAACGGCGAGGAGCTTGTTGATTCGGTTTGCGTAGGCATAATCAAATGCCTTGCCGACGAACTTATAGTTGTCGGTTTTCCACGCAGTGGGAGTTACGGTACTGTAAGACATAAATTAAATTTTCCTTTCTTTTTTTAGCCCTCCCCCTGATGGGGAGTTGCCGCATTGGCGGCGGATAAGTTGTTTAACCCCGCTCCATGAATTCCTTCTCAGTCATCTTCATATCGGGGTTGTTTTCGTTCCAGCGCTGCAGCGCGGCCTTCTGAGCGGAAGTGAGTGCGCCGGAGCCCTTGCCGTTGTTGCCGCCGGTGGCTCGGCTGCTCTTGCTGGCCGTTTTTGCTGTGGCAGCCTGTCCGGCTTCGCCTACAAGCTCAGTGTAAGCCTCATAGAGGTCGGCAAGGCTCTCCTTGCCGTAACGTGAACCGGCGAAACGGCGGAAGGATTTGTTCTCCTCCAGCTTGGCAACATCCACATTGGGATAGCGCTCTGCCATTTCGGTGAGATGCGCTTCAAGCGTGGCGTTTATGCCGCCATCACTTTGAACCTTCTTACCTGCCCTTACGGCCTCATTTTCCTGCCTCATGCGAGTGAGAAACGCACGGTTTTCATCCTCTTCGAGGATTTCTTCCACACTGCGTCCCTCACGCTTGGCTCGTGCTTCTGCATCGGAACGTCTCAGATTTTTGGAGTATTCCTCCATTTCTTCAAAACTTTGGAAGTAAGTGCCGGGTTTCTCGGGATTAGGAAGACGCATATCGCTGATGCGTTTCTTCGCGGCCGCATTGGCACGCTCCTCCCCGGTCTTTTCTCCGCTTTTGCGGGCTGCCTTCATTGAGGCATTGAACTGTCGGCGGTCCTCTTTCTGCCGGGCTGCGTCCCCGGCGGGCTCTTCGCCCTCACCTTCGCCGGTGTCGGAAAGATCCTCGCTTTCGTCCATGGTTTCTTCCTGCAGGTCTACGTTCTCCTGCTCCCCGCCGTCGGCGATGTCCTCGCCTATCGGGTTAAGATTATATTCGTCCATTTCTGGCTCCTTTCTTTTTGTGGTTGTCCGCCCCCACTCGCGAGACTGGGGCGAAGGAGCCGGAGGATATGGCTCCTTCAGCTATGAGCAGCCCTTTGGGGCCTGCTTCATTGCCCCGTGATACCACTCTACACCTACTACCCCCTCAGTTACTTCCAACATGAAAAAGCCCGCAAAGCCTTGCAATTCAAGGCTCTGCGGGCTTTTACATATTCACTTGATTCTGTTTTTACCGCCGGAATCCTCTTTTCCGCTCCAGTTTGTCTATGAGCTTCTGAGGTTTAACCGCCGGTTCCTCGCTGACGCTGCTGCTCTGCTGGCTTCTGGCAAAGTGGCAGATTGCCGCGGCCATAACATGGTCGTCATGCTCTCCCGTAGCGGCTTGAGGTTTGCCGTGTTTGTCATACCGGAAGTGGAGCATCTCCCGCAGGAGACGGGAGCTGCGGAAGCTTTCTCCCGACTCGTCTGTGACAGTGCGGAGATTGCTCAGTACCAAGGGGCGGCTGTTGGAGTCCGTACGGAAGCCGTAGGCCTCCACATATTCCTTCCTTATGCGGTCGTAGCGCTGACGTTGGTAGAGATTGGGATAGCCCCATTCCTCCAGCACCGTTAGCGGGTAAGAATCGAAGTTAACCTCCACCGCCAGCAGCGCCCAGTTGAAGTATTCACCCAGGCACCAGAGCTGGCGGACATAGAGAATGTTGCTGTCCTGCTTCTCATACTCAAGCACTTGACGGCCCGTGACGTTGTTGATGCCGTGCGCGGTGAAGAAGTCGCTTCCCTCTCCGGCAGTGTCACCGCCGATAACATAGGGAACTCCCCGCTCCGGCTCTTCCCAAAGACGAATAAAGCCTCGAGGATCCTCCACCCATCTGGGATTGATAGGCTTGCCGTTAGGCTCCTCCTCATACTCGAAAAATCCTACGCTGTCAGGCTGAGGAACATCGGCCAGCAGAAGATTGATGCGGTCATTGTCAAAGAAGGGCCGGCCGGAGGTAAGAAATGCCTCTTCGGGAGTTGATGGATATTCCTGCCGAAACATGGCCTCATCACCGGCGCAGTTGGTCTTGATGCACCAGCGCCGCCAAGTCATCTGCTCGGGAGTAAGGGAGAGCCGCTCCATCATTTCCTTTTCGTAGTCCGTCCATTCCGTCCCCGGCTCCACCGGTCTTTGATAGCCTGGCTCCTTGTACCAAGCCATGAACACAGCCCGAAAGCCGTTTCTTCCGGCCACAGCGTCATCCCAGAACTCCTTGAATTCGCCGAGGCCGTTGGCGGTGGTCTCGTAGATAACGCAGCTGTCGGGATCATCGGGCACCGTCTGCATAACCGCTACATGTGTCTGCTTGAAATTGGGCCAGAAGGCAACCTCCGAGCCGTGGACGTTGGAGAAGGTGAAGCCTCGGCCCGCTCCCTTGCTGCCCGCAGTAACACAGCGTATACGACTTCTAAGCCCGGGATTGCCGCTCTTCTCGGCAGGATCCCGCGAGGGATTGCCAAAAACAAGCTCTTGGGCATTGCTGGCCCTCCTCATGGGCTTCAGGGGCTCGGGCAGCTCCTCATAAAAGAGCTTGTTCATCTCGAAAAGGTTTCTTGTGGCCTCGTCATCATGGGCCATTATCAGGGTGCTGGCATTGTGAGTGGTGGCAGAGTGGGCGAAGAAGATAGCCTCGATGAGTGTGGAAAATCCCATCTGTCGCCCTTTGAGCAGCACAATGCGCACGGGATTCCCCTTCCCGTGCTCCTCTCGAACGATATTGTAAAATTCAGACTGGGCAGGATTTAGTTTCAGGGGGATTATCCTGCCCTTCTTGTTCCTTATCCGCAAAAATCTTTCGCAGTAAGTCCTTGGATTCCGGAGGTTAATCAAAACTCTCGCCCTCCCTCAAGCTGCTCCAGGAACTTTTCAACACCCTCGCTTTCAGTCTTGGGCTTTTCGGCGAAGAGTCCCACGCTCTTTCCTATGGCGGAGAGCGCCTTGATGGCTCCGTGGGCGTCAAAGCACCATGTCCCATCCGGCTCATAGCACTTTCTCGCGCTGTTCCATACCATGTGAGGCTTCCCCTCCATGCACCGCTCCGCGATCTCTACCAGCTTCAGTCCTACCCATTCTTGGGTAACGCCGACCTTGTCGTATAACTCAATGTATCGCGCCCGCCTGTAGGCAACGACCTTTTCATTTTTTAGCATCCTCGATGCCTGGCCTGCCGCACTCTTTTCCGAATACCCGGCAGCAACTGCAGCGGCGGTGGCGTCAAGACCGCTGACAAGGAGCTCCACAAAGGATATCTGCCTGTCGGTTAGCTTATCCCGGAGCTCTGCGGCGCTCATATCTTTCAGTCGCTTTGCATCCATCACAAAACCTCCCAAAGCTCATAGAATTTTTTTCGGAGCCTCGCCATGGTGGAGTCGCTGATATGATAGCGCATGCAGCACTCCTGCCACGATGCAGTGGTGGTCATAAAAGCCATAATTGCCCGGCGTTTATAGCTGTCCCCATCGGCGCAGGCCTCGCAGATTTCTTTAATGCGCTCTTGTTCATCCTCGCAAAGCCGCTTGAATTTCAGGCAGGTGAAGAAGATCTCTCCCTGCCTCTCATAGCTAAGTTTCAAGCTGCGCATATATTTGAATTTATTGGCCACAAAATCACCCTCCTTTACGCCGCTTCTTCATCATCCGCAACACCTATGTTTGGCGGTCGATAATATCTCAAGTGCTGAGCTCTTCCCTTCTTGCTCTCGCTTCTCCATATTTTCTCGCAACCTCTGGGCACCTGAAGCTCAGCATCGGGATTTCTGGCCTTGATAGGCTTAGTCACTATAGCCCTTACCAAATTGCGGGTATGGGTATAGCGCTTGCCCGCTCCAACTCTGGCCGCCTGAGCTATCATGTAGTCGGCCAGCTCCTGAAGGTCAACTCCGCAGCTGCTCCAAAGCTCCTTTCCCTTGGCCTCTCCGGCCTTCCAGCATGAGGAAAACAGAAGGGCAGCTTCTGCATTGACAACAACATGATGATGGATTCTGACAAGCTCTCCCGTCTTGGGATCCGTGATGCTTATAACCGCAGCGGCCTTGACTTCGTTCTCCTGCTTGTCTGCCCTGCGCTTCACTCTTCTCAGGCAGTTATCGTACTCCCGATCTGCGGCCAGAATAATAGCGTTAATATCTTCTCCTCCGGCTCTCTTCTTCAGCTTCTCAAGTCCTGCATCGCTGTAGGTCAGCAACATGTGGAAATCTCTCTTTACTCGAAAATTACAATTCAGCAGACGGCCAAACTCATGGGCGGCTTCGGTGGCCCCCTTCTCGGCTCGATGAACGATAGTCTTCATCTTTGAAGAGGAGCACTTCGACAAATCTTCCCGAACGGGGAATTTTGTCTTGTACTCAATTCCGTTATCGCAAACATACCGGCGTATGTACCAAGTTGTCATTTTCTCTCTCCTTTTTTGGAAATGGTCGTAAATCCCGCTGTAATCGAGCTTGCAAGAAACGCGCACGCGCGCGTTATATAAAAGGTGTATTTGCCCCGCCATCTTCCGTGCCCAAGGCTCCCTTGTGTAAAGGGAGCTGGCGCCGTAGGCGACTGAGGGATTGTCATACGCTGAACATCTCCCTCCGCAATACACCATATCAAAATAAAAAGGTCCGATTCTTTGGTCTCATTCCGACCCCTGCCGTTGCAGGAGCCCGAATCAAACTAAAGGGATACCCTCTCCCACCTTGGGAGAGGGTTTCATTCTTAGGCTTCCATAGCCATTTCTTCGGCTTTTTTCTTCCGTCTGTCAAAGAGGGCGCGGCGGAAGGCAGAGAGACGGGAGGCGAGAGGAGCTCCCACCCTACCGTATTTATTAGCCTCATAGAGCCTTGCACGTCGAGCGCTGCCGCTCATGGCGCTCATGCGTCGCTTGTAGCTTCGATGGCTTCTGGTCTTGTGATTCATAGCAGAGCTCATATCACACCTCCACTATCATCCAGTCCTCGGCCAGCATATCGCTTTGCGTAGCCAACCATCCCGGCTGCAGGCCTCGAGTGGTACGAATTACCAGAATATCGCTTACTTCTATATCCCCTTTGAGTTCGGATATGTCTGCATCTGTGTGGAATTCAACAGTATCAGCAAGAAATACATACTGTCCCTTGCCGTTCCAGCCGGCGCGAGAAATCTTCTTGCCCTGCTTTGCTGCTTCGAGGGCAAGGCCGAAATTCATCCCCTCCATAGGATGGTAGTTCTCCTCGAACACATCACTGGGGCACCAGCTAACATGCCCGTTTGCGTGACGTATTTTGTATCCACGCTCTGCGGCTACGCACTCATGGAGCACCTGTCTCTCTTCCTCACCAACTTCAACGGAGTCGGCCACAATGAAATTTTTGCCACCGGGCATAATGTATTTGTATCCCTTCTCGGCATCAATGATCTGGGTACCTATGTACTGCATATTTTTCTCCTCTCTGTTATTTAGCATTGCCGGCAGCTGCGCTCAGCCGGGCAAAACTTACCGCTGCATTTCTGGCGTCGCTCTCCAATTGATGGGAGTAGGCGCTTATGGAATCTTCATCTCCATCTTTGGTGGTTTCCCAGAGCTCTTTGAGGGTCTTTTTGATGTTAGAGGCGTTTTTTTCGGCATCCTCCGCCATCTGGCAAAGAACGGCATAAGCCTCATGGGCGCTGTGAAAGTCTCCCATTCGTCCCCTCTCATCGGTTATGGCTCCGATAACATCTCGGGCAAGCCCTTTGTATTCTTCCATGCTTATGTAACTCCTTTCGTAGGGCGCTCGGCGCGCCGCATTATTTCACCTTAACACCTCGCAGCACAGCTACAGGGTCATCAATGTCTTTTGATTTAAGCAGCTGGTCAATGCCGCCGCTGTATACCGCCGCCGTATACTGTCCGTATGTAAGCCCGAAGGCCTTGGCCTCAGCGTCCACTCTTGCAAGGCTCTTGCCTTTAAGCTTGTGGTGATCCAGCAGTACCGACTCATCCGGCTCTCGCTTGGCTTTCTTCTCAGACTTATCCACGGGCAACCCCGCCTTTATGCGGATACGCTTCCGCTCCCCTTCTGTGGCGCCTCTGCAGCGGTCACAATACTTGCGAGAGGAATGTGAGGGCTTAAACTTCTTTTCGCAGCAGGCGCATATTTTTTCTGCGCTCATTCCTGCTCTACCTCAGCGGGACGGATATAGCGGCGTTCATGGGCGCCTCCCATATCTTCGATCTCTCTTATTTTTGCTACACCCAGCCAGAAGGCCCGCTCCATTAGCTTTGATATATAGGCAGCAGCATCACCAACAATGGCTATAACATAGAGGCTTAATACCAAAAAGAACTTCATATTTTTCTCCTTTCATTTTTCGCATCGGCGGTCCAATGCATAGCGGATATCTTCGCTCTTTATCTCTACTGGACCGTCAGTATATCGCCAACTCTGAGGCGGACGTTTAATGCCGAAGGCGGACAAAGGGTATGGCACAGTGAACTTCACCGGATCCTCAATCACCCAGCCGTGATATACTCCCCGGCCATCAGGGCCGTAGGTTGTGAGTTCTTCAAGGCTGATACAGCCGGGCTTTGTAAAGCTCTCCGGTTTTGTGGTGTGCAACACTCCTTGAAGGATGTACATTCCCGTAACAAGCCCCTTCCCGCTCTCATAGATGTAAACCACCGTAGGCAGGGTACATTTAGGGTAGCTTTTGCGGAGCTCCAGCCACTTCTCACCGGAGTAAATTTTTGAAGCCCAAATGGGCTTAACGCTTTGGAGTATTGATTTAGGCATATGGTTCCTCCCTTTTTTCAAAGCCGTCGGCCATCGTCTCTTCGGGTGCAGCCGTCAACGAAAGGATCTACATGTCCCAAAAGAGGACATACATAGAATATCCCGCTCTCATCCCGTCCCAGCCTCTGGCAGCCAATGCAATGGACAAACTGACTCCGGCATAGAGCTTTGTTGGTCGCCAGATAAACCTCGTTCTGCCCTCTAAGCCTGCCGACTTCAAGTATCAGTTCCTCATATCTCTTGGTAATATCATCCATCGATATTGCTCCTTTCTCTCGCTTCCCCATAATTGCAATAGCCGTCATCTCCCGCACCATTCATAGAATTCCATACTCTACAGAAACGCATACCGTTGACGCATAGCAACATGTGCTTACAATTTTTACATTTGACTATATGTTCTATATCGTCGCCTTTCAGGGGTACTTCAACCGTAGACCACCGATGCCCACAGTCTTTGCACGCTCTCCTACGCCACCTGATAGTGTCGTCTTTTCGAAGTCTGGTATCAAAAACATCAGTATTGCAGCTTCCGCACTTCTCGCATTTCATCATCTTTACCTCTCATATCAGCACCGCAATATGGACACCTTTCCATCAGTCCTCGCCTCCTATCTGAGACTTCTGGGCATCAAAGGCAGCCTTGATGGCAGCGTGGAGCTTGTCCCTGTTCTCTTCGGGTACCGCCTCCAGACTCTTGAGCATCTGCTGGAAGGCCTGCTGCCAAGCGTCGAAACGGAGGCGGAAGGTGGTGATCTCCGCTCCGCTCATGGCCAACTGCTTCCGGAGAGAGGCTATTTCCTCCTCACTCCCGGAGAGAGCGCTGAGCTTCTCTTCGTAGGGTGCAACGGCCTCAGCGCACCGTTTCTCAGCGTCCGCCTCTGCCAGTTTCAGCTTGGCTTCAAGCTTTTCCGCATTTTTCTCGCTTTTCTCTTTGGCCTTCTGGGCGGCCTCAAGCTTCTTGGCCCACTCAGCGTCTGCCTTACTCTTGGCCTCAGCCGCGGCACGCGCCACTGCCTCTTCGTCCACTTCAACCGCAACCTCAACAGGCCGCTCCCTAAGCTCTTTATTTTCGGCGCGGAGAATTTCAAGCTGTTCGGCATAGGGCGCGACGACCTCGGCGCGCCGCGCTTCCTCTTCTGCAAGGCTTTTTTCCGCATCCGCTGCCCTTTTGATTGCTTCATCGCGCTCAGCTATAAGTTTGTCCAGATCGCGGGCTGAAATGTTCTCCACATCGTGCTCCTGAGCGAACTCTTCGCGCTCGTTTTCGGGCAACGCCAAAAGCCGCAAAGCATTGGAAACACTGACTTTTTTCAACGTTGAAACATCTTCCGAACTGCCATCCAGAAGAGCTCCATATTCGGAATAAAGGCGCATAAATCGGCTTGCTGTGGCAGCGGAAAAATCAGTTTCGCCCTTCAGCCAATCGCCCCAGGAGCCATAAGGAACAAGTTCTTTTGCTTCAATAAGCCTGCGTCCGACCTCGACGCCGTAAACGAGGGTCATATACTTAAACTGCTGCGTGAGGGCGCGAATTTCCGCCCCAACAGAAGACGCGCTTCTCACGGTCTGTAATTCATTCATGCAATTTTTGCCTCCTTCTTCAAAATAGGTTTGCCCGATCCGTCCCGCTTGCTTCCGCTGCGCACCCAATCGAGCCAAGCATCGATAATATGTCGATATCTATTCAAAGGCGAAACCGCCCCTTTGTATCCTTCGTTCTGATAGCCGTGCATCTGCCTGATCTCATCTCCGTTCAGGCCCTTCATTTCGATTGTGACAAAGCTTGTGCCCGGCTTTCTCGCCCGACGGAAGAAAAGAATAGTGCAGGCTCCTTTTATATGCCGTGCAGCGTATCCTCCGACGCAGTGATGAAGTGTTCTGCCTTCTTTCACAATTTCGGAAGCTGAAACTGGAACCATTATTTTGAAGCCGTCCATTTCAAATTCATATTTATCGCAAAGGGTTTTATAGCGATTTTTGTAGTGTGCAAATGCTATTTTATCCTCTTCAACTCGGATCGCATCAGCTGCCATATCATGCCGCTCTTTAAGATTTTTAGGCATGCATACATCTCGGCGGCTCATGTCATACCCCAGCTTTATTCCCATATCGAGATAATCAGACCAAAGCCCAAGCGCTCCGCGGCCTTGTGCCGCAAAATAGTTCAAGCCAACTTCAAAAGAAATGCCGCAACGTCTGGTACAAGAGATAAGGGCTTCAAATCCAAAGTTTCCTACCGCGCTACGGGTCCGCGCCAGTTCATCAACACCGACTGCGAACCCTTCTTTTCGGGCTATGTGAATTGCGCGGAGCAGTCCAAGATCTGGAGTCTTCAAAAACGCCTTGGCATCCGCCTTTGATAGTTTCAAAAAATCCCAGGTTTTTTTCGCCTTCCAGTTAATATCGTTGCCGTTTGCCTTTCCTTCGCAAAGGTCGGTGCATAGCGCATGCAATCCCATCTTCACAGCCATTTCCATTTGTGGCTTCATGGCGTAATTGGCCAAATAACTAATGCATAGCTTCACAGTCGTTTCGCATTCACAGAGCCAGTAACCCGTGACGTCGTGATACCAGTCTTCAAGCATTGAATATCTAAAGTCGCTCCCCTCGAGAAACTCAGTGCCAAAAAGCCAGTAATCATTATCATGACCAAATAAATAATTACTTTGAAACGCCTCGCCTATTCGTGCCATTTTCTGCCAATCACTGCAACCAAAGACACAGCGCTGGAAGTAGCTGTGTATGCTGCGTTTCCATCCAATCACCTTACCGGGCGCAAGATAGTATCGTGCTTTTTCGATGTACTCCATCGAAGGGCTACAATCGCCATTGCAAAGATAGAACTCGCGGCAGCCGATCCCCGCGCTTATATATAAAGCGCCGTCACCTGCCGGGCGAATAAATGCCGCTGCAGCTGTTTCTCTGAGGCTTGCGCCGTCTCGCATTCTCCCAAGGCATTTAAGCTGAACTTCCACGCCGCATGAGGGGCAAATAGTATACTCATTGTGTTTGTGTGTAAAAAAGCTTGGTTCTTCGTCTTTGTATGCCGAAAAGTATTGACCGCACACGGTGCAGTAGCATTCGCGATGATTTCTCGTACCCCACGTATCGTAAAAGCAGTAGGCCGAGAATTTTTGCATAAACAGAGCTTCCTCGGCGGGATCAAGATATCCGCTCATTTGGGCAAAGATTGCCTCACCTTCGTTTTTATCTATGTTGCATTTAGGACCCATCTGCTCCACCTCAGAAGAAAGCAGACAGATCAATGACAACACCTGCCGGCTTTGCTTTTTCTTGCATCTCCTGAACATTAACCGCTGCGCAAAGGTCAATCGTCATTTTTACGTCAATTCCCGCTCCGGGAAAGTAAAACTCAACCGCAAGACCAAAGGCCTTCATGTCACTGATTGCGCTACCCTTCACGCCATTGGCTACCGCCTTCATGCAATCGGTAAAGCTTCCCCCCTGCACGATGGCCTGTGCGAACTCGGCGTCCTGTCGACAAAACTCCTTGAGCGCCTCTCCCACATCGGCCTTCATGGCCTCGCCGTAGCGATCTAACCGCTCCTTCATGCCCTTGTCGATTTTCTCAAGAGCAGATTTAAGAAATTCATTCATATTGATTTTTCCGAAAAAGCCTGATATAATAGCTTAACGGAACTCCTTTCCGTTCTATATTTCCCAGTCCGACGCGCTCCACCGCGTCGGGCCTTTTTATTTTTCTGAGTGTTTGTAGCTCCAATATCCGCCGCAGTAACACCCCGTTTTTATCGCACGGTAGATCGTTGACCTACTGACACCCGTGAGGCACTCCGCCTCCTTTATGCTGCCAAAAACCGTCTCTTTACCGCTCTTGCGGAAAACGACCTTCCGTGTCAGCTTGTAGCATTCACGCCAAAGATAGTCGATAACCTCCTTCGGCAGCCCGCCCACATAGATCTCGCCTGTGCAGGGATTCATCCGAGCATAGCGATACTTCTTGTTTTTTGATGTCAGGTACCCGTCCTTGCTCTTTCGCAGTCTGGTGGCAAAGTCATAGGGATTAGTAAGCCCCACCAGCTCGCACAGCTCCGCCGCGGTGTTGGTACAGTAAACCGGCAGCTCGAACTCGTCATTTTGGAAGGCAACAAAGATAATAGGTCTCTCCATTACTACCTCCACGACTGTACGGGGAAAATGCTCATCTGTGCCTGCTCCGCCTCAAAGCGTTGGGCTGCAGCTGCGGCCTTGGTCTCTCTCCGGGCTTCCCTCTGTGCAGCTGCCTCCCGCTCCCGCTCAATCTGAGTGCGGATATTCTCCCGGCGCTTGTCGGGTTTCTTCTTGGCTCCCCTCAGCTCGTCCGCATAAGGGCAAGTGGCGAAGTGGCTCTGATACGCAGGAATGGCGCCCCTGGTATCCTTCTCCACCTTGTAGCCTCGGACTGTTTCTCCGTTATCATCAAAGAAAACTGATCCACGATTATAAGGCAGAACATATATGCAGAAGCTGTCCACAGGCATCTTCTTACCGCTTTTTGTGGTCAGAAAACTAATAATCTTGTGGCACTTCCTGCATTTTGGCGGCTCATACATAGTCATCTGCCTCCTCTCTTACATAGCTCAGGCAGGGCCATCTGCTTCCGCATTTGCGGTTACGCTCCTGACAGCAGGGCACCTCGTTCTCGCCGCTCTGGCCGAAGTCAAAGCCGCAATCATTGGCGCAGCTCAGACAGCGACAGCGGGGAAAATCCAACTTACACGTCAAGTAGTGCTCAGCCATGTTATATTTTCCTTTCTCTTCGCCTCTCGGATTGTCTTGTTAAACTCGGCAACCGCAGAGGCGTAATTTTTATACTCCTCGCATTCCGGCTGACACCCGGCACGGCGCAGCGGACACTTCACCCCGTTCTTGACGCAAGGCGGCGGGATCCTTCCCGTTGCGAACATCAGAAAGGCAAGGCCAGTGCAGGCAGCACCTTAAAAGCACTCCGGCCGCGGTTCTCTTTACGAGGCTGGGCGACCTCGGTGGGCAGCTCCTCACCGGCGATAGCGGCGGCGACCTCTGCAAGCTCATCCTCGCTGAGGTAGTTCTTGCCGAACGCAAGCCTCCACTCCTCAACGGTCCAGCCCTGCTCTATCATGACTTTCTTCTGGCCGTAGATCTGAAGCTTCTCTCGGGTCTCACGGCAGCGATGAGCAGCCTTGGGACCATACTCATGGCACTTGTGATGGCAAAGATAAACGGTGGCTCCATACTTCTCGCTGGTGGATCGCAACCCACCACCGAAAATGTGGTGTTTGTCCAGAGGATCCATGGTGCCATTAGCTCCGCAAAGCCAGCATTTTCTTTCTCTGTTCATACAATTCTCCTTCCTTCAAAGCCTTCCCCTTGAGGGGAAGGTGTCACGGCCTCACCGTGACGGATGAGGTGTCCTCTACAAAAACGGCCGCCCCTGCATACAGGGCGTTCAGGTAACGCTTTTTCAATTCGGTGGCGGCCCTGACCCGCTCCTCACCGCTCAACTCATCAAAATTGATTAGGCTGCCATCTGGCTTATGTACGAAGCTTTCAACCCGTATCCCGTGTTTGGTTATCATGCCGCTCACCTCCTCAAATGGTATGTTTTTTTCGGATTGTCCTACGCTTTTTTTCTGTTGCCGAAACACCGCACATAGTGTAATATTTAATCAAACACTGATGAAAGGATGTTCATGCATGGTAATCTACAAAAAAGTCCCATTCGACAATGGTTCAAACCACTTTAACATTGACGAACCCGACGAATGCCCCATTTGCAAACACTCCATTCAGCCGGTCGAGTTGCTCCTAAATGGCTACAGGGACAATATCTCTCGTCGTCATATAGTCGCTGCATATTTATGTAAGCATTGTTATCGGCCTTTTATCGTCCACTTCAACATTAACGATTCGACTGCAGTAAGAACATTTGTCGCGCCCGACCGTTTTGCTACGAGGCACTTTGATGAGCACATATCATCGGTATCCCCCGCCTTTGTTAAAATCTATAACGAAGCACTCGCTGCGGAGTCCTCTGGTCTAAATGAGGTTTCCGGCATCGGCTATAGGAAAGCTCTTGAATTCCTCATTAAGGACTTCTTGATACACAAGAACTCGGATGATAAAGAAAAAATTGAAAATATGCAGCTCGCTAACTGTATAGCGAATAAAGTCACCAACGAGAACCTTAAGGCCGTCGCCTCTCGCTCAACTTGGCTAGGAAACGACCAAACCCATTATGTTCAGAAGTTTGCTGAGTTCGATGTTGCCGATATGAAGAAATTCATCGATGCAACTGTATATTGGATTTCCATGGAACTAATCACAGCGGAGGCTCTGGCAATCGAGCCACGGGGTCGTTAACGGCCAACAGCTCGCCGTTGAAGCTCCAGTATTGAATAAGCTCCCTCACAGGATCTTCCTCTGTTCCTCGCCCTGCCATGGCTCGGGTCTCAATGACAGAAATAACCTTTGCACTGTCCGTCCCTCTGGGCCGGGCAGTTCTTTTTTCATTCACAAGTGTCCGCCTCCTTTCTTTTACTAAAAGACAACTTTTTCATGCCATGTTGTTGCAGATATTGCATTCTTGGTGTAAAATCAACAGATAAAAACTAAACCGAAAGGATGAATGCTAAATGGATAACTTTCTCCAAGACACGAATTCCCTAACTTTCCCCTCTCTGTCACTCCCTGAGATCGATATAACCCCGATCTCTGTCAGAAACTATAAACTCGCTGACTACTCCTATGAGCTAATCCGGGAGTACATCAAGGAGTTCGAGGATTCTCTGGACAACGAACACGAGGTTGGTGTTAAGCTCACATCTTTCGGTCAAAGCATAACAATGAGCGTGACAGACATTGGTTACGCAAATCCAACTACACTGATTTTCTACGGCCTCGTCAACGGCAATCAGGCAACGCTAATTCAACATATGTCTCAGCTGAACTTCCTCCTCATTGCCGTGCCTAAAGCAGACCCCGAGCAACCTCCCCGCCGAATTGGCTTCGCCATCTCAGATGATAAAGAAAGCGAATAATCATTTGATTCTTACTATCGTAGAAACGAAAGGAAGCGAAAAGTTATGACAAATGGCTATTATCTTCACTTCAAGGCGCGAGAAATGTCCGGTGTATTAGCTCCTGTTGCAGAATTCTTAAAACACACTTATTCCGCAAAACCTATGTACGAAAATTCATTTCTGATTACTGGTGAATATGCAGCTAAAATTAAGTCATTTGAAGATTTAATAAACAGCATCGTTGACAAATTCCCTGAACTGTACCTATCAAAGGAACTATCTCTTATATGCTGTGAAACTCCCATGTGCCTTGAACTTGAAGCCATAGACGAAGAGTGATTCTGAAACCATTCCAGTCTTGCAGTCATAGCGCCTAATAACCATCTTCTTATCAGCCTCGGCATTGGCCGGGGCTTTTTTGTCTTTTATGTTCATGGCTGCCTCCTCCCTCGTTGTGTCTTTTAGGACACTTTTACGTTAAAAAAAATACCGACAGGGCTATCAAGTTGCAGGATCTCACAAATTTTCTGAATTTCCGAGAGAGTGAACTCTGATATCCCGCGACTTTTTCTATAAAAAGCCGTGCGGCTCATGCCAAGGGATTCTTGCATTTCCTTGGCTTTTATTCCTTTTGCCTTCATTGCAGTAATCAATTTCTCAGTATCCATATTCCCACCTCCTCGTTTGTGTCTTTTACGACACCAATTTTATATCACCGCCCTGCATTTGTCAATATGTTTCCTAAAAAAAACTTTTTTATTTTTTAGCCCAAGAATGTTGCATATAAGAAACCTTTATGTTATTATATTTGTACGTTGGAGGTGTACTTATGGAATTAAACGATAAGATTAAATATCTTCGAAATAAATATAATCTAACTCTTGAAGAAGTCGGCAACCATGTAGGTGTTGGCAAGAGCACGGTTAGAAAGTGGGAAAGCGGGGATATCAAGAACATGCGCCGCGATAAAATTGCGAAGCTTGCAGAGGCACTTCATACTACGCCGGCTTTCCTGATGGGGTGGGATGACACTTCCGCCATTGATCTCGCTGACAATATTATCCCCATGCCTCAGATGAATAGAGTTCCCCTTGTTGGCACTATTGCCTGCGGCGATCCGATACTGGCCGAAGAGAACATAGAGGATTATATTGGCATGCCTGAGCATGTCCGAGCCGACTTTGCCCTCCGCTGCAAAGGTGACAGTATGATTGGTGCCCGCATACACGATGGGGATATTGTTTATATACGTCAGGACGCCTATGTTAATAACGGCGATATTGCCGCCGTTCTCATTGGAGACGAAGCCACGCTCAAGCGTGTCTACCGCAACGAAAACAGCATCATCTTCCAGCCCGAGAATCCCGCCTACGCACCCCTTGTTTTTGCAGGGCAGGAGATGGAAGATATCAGGATCCTCGGCAAGGCCGTTGCCTTCACCAGCATTGTGAAGTAGGGAGGTTGGAATATGCGCGCCATAGAGACCATATTCTGTATTTTTGCTGCCTCTTCTATATTCTACGCCATTTCACTGTACCTCGCCCTTGCCGCCCGCTCTCTTGAGGATAAGAGCAGTCGCCCAAGGCTTGCCAAGGCTTTGCATGTGTTAGTCTTTCCGTTTCTCATTCTTGGCCTCGGCGGTGCGGCTATATTTGGTCCTTATGAATTGATGAATAATTATCGGCGGCACGGTCGGGGACTAGAATCACTCCAGTTGGTAAAATTCATCGCAGAAACAAACCGCATCGATAAAGCCCACCAAGAGTCATACTGGGAACGCAATCGTTTTCTTTATAAAACCGATGCATCATATGACTCCTGGAAACGTCAAGCACTTCGGAAATACGGGTACTACTACGATGAAGTATTTCACGACTAAGCAAAAACTCCGAACTTTCAAACAAGCGGTCTCCGTGACTCCCCGCTTTGAAGCTATGCCCTGACAAAATAAAAAGACGGCCTTGCCGGCCGTCCATGAATAGCTTTTCATTATCACGTAATCCATAATAAAAAAACTGCCCACACGGCAGTTCGGAGTCAGGAAGTATAAGGAAAATAAAATCAGGAGCGGAATGCTGCAATGCTGCAATACGCCGCTCCCTACAAAAGTTAACTACTTTTCAATCGTAGTAGTATTATATGCTCTGTGTTGCAAATTGTCAACAACTTTTTTCATAAACACGTACACGTTCACAATTTTCTCATTGCTCTTGAAATAAGGTTTATTTCTAACAACACGATTTTCCATAAAATGCTTTAGCTGGTCATAGCGTTTTTGCTTGGGGATCGTTGGCATAAGCATATCGTAAACATATAACAGAGTTACCATGTTGTAGGTGAACAATCTGCGAGAGTGGGTGCGTCTGGCCTGTTTCGAAATACCATCCATCCCCTTTAAGAAATTTGTAATATCGCTGTGCGGCTGTTTTGTACTGTCTATTTCCTGTGAAAGGTGGTTTAATAGGCAGTTGCTATGGGCGCACGCATTTCTCAGATCTCGCACGCTATTCATTAGGGTGTTGTTTACAACAGCTTCCCCATATAGCTCCTCATAAAATGAAACAAAATACAAGAGTGTGCCAAATGAAATAACCTCCATAAATACCCATGCAGGAAAATAGGGATAGTATTTTTCGATAAGGCCTTTACAATAATCACTGGATTTGTGAGAGTTAATTCCTTTGAGAATGTTGATATTATTTTCCTTTGACAGAAACTTTTTAACGATTTCGTATCCGTCTTCGGCAGGGTTTGATGAAATTTTATCCATCAACCGCACTTTAAGGGCGTGCTCTATATCTAAGCACATCTCGACAACGAAGTATCGAAGGTGCATATCTATAGTAGACAATTCTTTCAGATATGCGAAATCAAGTTTTTTGTATTTGCCTTTCTTTTTTCCTTCCTCATGCTTAGGGTAGTTTGCCCGATATGAAGCTAATTTCATGTAGTAATTATTGTGGGACAAAAAGTCTTTGGCTTCGTCCTCGGTTACTTCCTTGAAAGTAATCCCCTTATTTTTCATGTGGGTAATTTGTTCATCTATTGTAAGCATCCTTTTCATATATAACCTGTTGCCTCCAAAAACTTCGACAAAATTCTACAGGAAAATCATGGTACTATTTTAGTCTCAGCTGGTATATACGTCAAGGGTCAAATATTATCAAAAATAAAAAGACCGTCCCGGTATCCTACCCCCGGAACGGTCGTACAGAAATACCAAGCACTACCAAGGCACCATTCTGCCCTTTTATAGTATCACATTGGGTCGAATCGTGCAAGCAGAAAGCAGGTGACCTATGTCTGAATTAAAAATTGCCGCCGCTTATATCCGCGTAAGCACCGATGAGCAGGCAGAGCTTTCTCCGGATTCTCAGCTGTCCACAATACGCGCCTATGCAGCGAAAAACGGCTACATTCTTCCGGATAACTACATCTGGCTTGATGAGGGCATTTCCGGCCGCACAGCCAAGAAACGCCCCGCCTTCAACGAGATGATTGCGGCTGCAAAATCCCCGGAGCACCCTTTTGACGCTATCCTTGTGTGGAAATTCTCCCGTTTTGCTCGCAATCAGGAGGAGAGCATTGTCTATAAGGCCATGCTAAAAAAGGACAAGGTGGACGTTGTTTCGGTCTCTGAGCCTCTAATCGAAGGCCCCTTTGGCTCCCTCATAGAACGCATTATCGAATGGATGGATGAATACTATTCCATCCGTCTGAGCGGCGAGGTTAAGCGCTCCATGACCGTCAATGCCCAGCGGGGCCAGCGTCAATCTGTGCCGCCTTTCGGCTATACCTTGGAGCCCCCACGCGCAGATGGTAAACAGCGGATGATGATACCACAGCCGGAGGAGGCTGACTTAGTCCGTGAGATATTTGCGCGCTTTATAGGCGGGGAGGGCCTTTTCCCAATCGCCAAATGGCTGAATTCAATGGGGGTAAAAACCCACCGAGGCGGAGCCTTTGAAAATCGCACCGTAGAATACATTCTCAGGAATCCGGCCTATATCGGCAAGCTCAGATGGACGCCCACCGGGCGCACACGACGGGACTTTGATAATCCCGACACCATTATATCCAACGGCGACCACGAGCCGCTTATAGACATGGAGACATGGGAGTCCTCCCAAAAGCGTATAGCAGCAGTCAAAGCTCAATGGGGTTATAAGGCACGACCTACTCATGAGCTGAAGGACTGGCTCAGCGGTATCGTCCGCTGCGCTGAGTGCGGCGGAACTCTTGTGTTCACTCACCCTCACTATTTCAAATGCAACAACTATGTTCGCGGACGCTGCCATAGCAGCCAGCATATAAAGACAGAACTGCTTCATGAAGCCGTGATAGCCAAGCTGGAGGCCGACAGTTCCGGGGCTCTTCCGCTGTACTATTCTCTCGCTTCCAGCTCCTCCAGTACCGCCGAAGAATTGAAACGCCTCCGTGCCTCCGATGAACATTTGGATAAAAAGCTGCAGAGAATACGTGACGCTTACGCCGCCGGCATTGATTCTTTGGATGAATACCGTCAGTACAAAGCGGAGGTTGACGCCGAGCGTCAGCGTATCCGCTCCCGCATCGAAGAGCTTGAATCCCACTCTGCCGATAATGCCGAAGCCGCTCTCCGCAACAGCATAAGTAATACTCTTGAAACTCTCCGCTCCCCCATAGCCACTAAGGAACAAAAAAATAACGCAGCCCGCGAAATACTCGAAAGCTGCGTTTTTGATAAGGCAAACATGACGCTCCGCATCACCTACCGCCTTACCATCTAATTTTTTATTTGCACTTTATTCATAGTCTATTGGAGTCTGCACCGCCAAACTGGCTGATAATGATTTTTGCCGCCCTTGCATCGGGTCGCCTTATCTTCACCGGGTATTGAAGGCGTTTTTCATAGCTCCACATACTTTGTCACCCCTTTTCCCATGGCCAAGGCTGGCTGACCCAGTTCCATTTGTCCGTTCCGCCGGCTCTATAGGCCTCCATTGGTCCAAACTGGGCTTCATAGCTTTCAAGAAGCTTTTCCCTCTTTTTTCTCAGCTCGCGGAAGGCACTGAGAGCCTCCTTATCGCAGGTATGGGTATCCAGAAAAAGCCGCAGCTCATCCATGGTGAAGCTGACGCGGGCAATCTCCTTTTCCATGGCGCATTTATTCATCATGCTTGCGGCTCTCCTTTCCCTCAAAAGGCAGATAAAGCTCATCAAACATTGTGCCTCTGTCAAGAGCCACCTCGGGAGGATAAAGCTTTTGAAATTCCTGCATAGGCACACTGGCTATTGCCAGCGGCAATTGCTCGCAATAGGGTTTTTCCATATATTTCTCCTTTTCAGAAAACAAATTCATATCCGAGGGCTTCCCCTCTCTCCATATTATGACTTTGCCCCAAGAATGGTAACCGCTGCTTTTTCGGGCGGTCACATTGGTCCGCCCCAATGAATGTAACGAGGAGAAATCCCGGTGGCGCCGGGCAGGCGGCATGACGCAGCAGCGTCCTGAGCGGAAATCGAGGGAAGCACACTAAGGTTTCGAATTCGATTATGTGGCACAACAGTTTTCCTTTTGCCGCAGTAAGGGAGTTTCCAAAGAGGGGCGAAAATGCCCCTCTTTGGCCTGTTTTTCTTTCCATATTCTTTTTGCTGGCACAAAAAGAATATGGCCGTCGGAGACAATCAGATAACAATCCCTCAGTCAGCTTCGCTGACAGCTCCCTTTACACAAGGGAGCCTTTAAAAGGATACTCCGAACGCTCTTCCCTCCTCGCGGCATATCCGCAGCGCACCGGTGGCTAAAAATGTGCCACCGGCACATTTTCTTAACGCCCCGACGGACTGATTATTTTCCTAATTTTTCCCTTTTCAAATTTCGACAAAAGTGATATACTAATTTTTAATGTATGGAGATTATTTTCCGGGGATTTTCCTCATTAATCTTCCCTGCAAGCCTTGACAATTCGCCCCCAAAGATTGTATAATATCTCGATCTTTAAGGGCGGTACAGAGATGCCGACAAGATGTGGAAAAACATAGTTATGGGATAGCTGCGTCTATCTCCTGTTTTTGCAGTCTTGCGGCCGGATTCCGCAGGACTTTTTCTTTTGTTGATAAAGGGAGAAAAGCTATGTTTGATTCCAAAAACTTCGCTATCAAAAACATCAAGGTTTATGAAAACAATACCCTGAGAGAAGCTGCAGCGGTTATCCGCGGCGGCCGTATTGAGCTTGTCGAAGAACTCGGCGAAGTTTCTCTCCCCACCTATGATTTCAACGACGCTATATTGTTGCCCGGTTTCGCAGATGTGCATGTTCATCTGCGTGAACCGGGTTTTTCTTATAAAGAAACCATCGCCACCGGCACCGCCGCAGCTGCCGCAGGCGGCTACACCGCGGTTTGCTCCATGCCCAACTTAAACCCCGTTCCCGACTCCGCCGAAAACCTTCGCGCTCAGCTGGAGATCATTAAAAAGGACGCTCTCATCCATGTCTGCCCCTACGGCGCAATCACTGTGGGTCAAAAGGGCGAAACCCTCGCCGCACTTGAAGAGCTTGCCGCCGAAGCCATCGCTTTTTCCGACGACGGCAAGGGCGTGCAGAATGAGGACATGATGCGCGAGGCAATGCTCCGCGCAAAGGCTTTGGGCAAAATGATCGTTGCCCACTGCGAGGACGAAAGCCTTCTCCACGGCGGCTGCATCCACGACGGCGAATATGCCCACGCCCACTCCATTCCCGGCATCTGCTCGGAAAGCGAATGGGGCCCCATTGCACGAGACCTGAAGCTTGTTGAAGAAACCGGCTGCGCCTATCATATCTGCCACATCTCCACCAAGGAGTCCGTTCAGCTTATTCGTGAGGCAAAGGCAAAGGGACTGGATGTCACCTGCGAAACCGCTCCCCACTACCTTGTTTTCTGCGACAGCGAGCTGGAGGATTCCGGACGTTTCCGCATGAATCCCCCCATCCGCTCTGCAGAAGACAGAGACGCTCTCATAGAGGGAATTCTTGACGGCACCATCGACATGATAGCCACCGACCACGCCCCCCACTCCGAGGAGGAAAAATCCAAAGGTCTGCGCGGAAGTCTCAACGGCATCATCGGTTTAGAGAGCGCCTTCCCCGTGATGTACACCCACTTCGTCAAAACCGGACGCATGAGCTTTGAAAAGCTTATGGATCTTATGGTCTACGCTCCCCGCCGCCGCTTCGGCATTGCCCTCGGCGTTGGCGACTGCGCCCTTTGGGAAATGGGCGAAAGCTACACCTATGACCCCAAAACCACCCACGCAGGCAAGGGCGCAAGCTCTCCCTTCGACGGAATGGAGCTTTGGGGACGCCACATTTTCACTGCAATGAACGGTGAAATCATAAATAAGTAAGAAAAATATTTAGATAGATTAACGGAGGTCAGAAAAATGCCCAAAAGAACAGATATCAAGAAGATAATGATCATCGGCTCCGGCCCTATCGTCATCGGTCAGGCCGCCGAGTTTGACTATGCCGGCACCCAGGCTTGCCTCGCTCTCAAGGAAGAGGGCTATGAGGTTGTTCTGGTTAACTCCAACCCTGCTACCATCATGACCGACACCACCATCGCCGACAAGGTCTATATGGAGCCTCTCACCCTTGAATATGTTGCCCGAATCATCCGCTATGAGCGTCCCGACGCCATCATCCCCGGCATCGGCGGCCAGACCGGCCTTAACCTCGCCATGCAGCTGGAAAAGAAGGGCATTCTCCGCGAGTGCCAGGTTGAACTTCTGGGCACCAGCAGCGCCAGCATCGAGCGCGCCGAAGACCGCGAGCTTTTCAAACAGCTTTGCCAGGAGATCGGCGAACCCGTAATCCCCTCCGAAATCACTTACTCCATCGAGGAAGCCAAGGCTGCCGCAAACCGCATCGGCTACCCCGTTGTTCTCCGCCCCGCATTCACCCTCGGCGGCACCGGCGGCGGCTTCGCCGACAACGATGCAGAGCTTGAGGAGATCGGCCTCAACGCTTTCAAGCTCTCCCCCGTTCATCAGGTTCTCATTGAGAAGTCCGTCAAGGGCTACAAGGAGATCGAGTTCGAGGTTATGCGCGACGGCAATGACCACGCCATCACCATCTGCGGCATGGAAAACATCGACCCCGTCGGCGTTCACACCGGCGACAGTATCGTTGTTGCTCCCATCATGACTCTCAACGACCATGATCTGAAGATGCTCAACGATTCTGCAATCAAGATCATCCGCTCCCTGAAAATCGCAGGCGGCTGCAACGTTCAGTTCGCCCTCAATCCCCACACCTCCGAATACTTCCTCATCGAGGTTAACCCCCGCGTTTCCCGCTCCTCCGCTCTGGCCAGCAAGGCCAGCGGCTACCCCATCGCCCGCGTAACCGCAAAAATCGCCGTGGGCATGACTCTCGAGGAAATTCCCCTTGCCAACACCACCGCAGCTTTCGAGCCTTACCTCGACTATGTTGTTGCAAAGCTGCCCCGCTTCCCCTTCGATAAGTTCACCTCCGCAAGCAACAAGCTGGGCACCCAGATGAAGGCCACCGGCGAGGTTATGGGCATCGGCTCCACTTTGGAAGAAGCTCTTCTCAAGTCCGTCCGCTCTCTGGAAATCGGCGTTTGCCACTTCCACATGGCAAAGTTCGACGATATGTCCACCGAGGCTCTTTACACCTACATCTCCGAGACCCGCGACGACAACATCTATGCCGTTTGCGAGCTTTTCCGCCGCGGCGAGAGCGTTGAAAGCCTTTTCAAGGCAACTGCCATCACCCCCTACTTCCTTGAGTCCTTCAAGCGCATCGCTCTCTTCGAAAAGACTCTTGCCGAAAACGTTGGCAACATCGAAGTTCTCCGCGAGGCAAAGAGCCTCGGCTTCTCCGATAAGTTCATTGCTCATCTCTGGAACTGCAACGAGATTGAGCTTTGGAACACCCGCCGCGAAAACGGCATCCTCCCCATCTTCCGCATGGTTGACACCTGCCACACCAATGCATACATCCCCTATTTCTACTCCAGCTACCACGGCGAGAATGCCTCCATCGTAACCGAGAAGGAAAAGCGCGTTGTTCTCGGCGCAGGTCCTATCCGCATCGGTCAGGGTGTTGAGTTCGACTACTCCACCGTCCATGCCGTTCAGACCATCCGCGAGGCAGGTTGCGAGGCAATCATCATAAACAACAACCCCGAAACCGTATCCACCGACTACACCACCGCTGACAAGCTCTACTTCGAGCCCCTCACCCCCGAAGATGTTATGAACGTTCTTGCCTTTGAGGGCGCTTGGGATGTTATCGCATCTCTCGGCGGTCAGACCGCAATCAACCTTGCTCAGCCCCTCATGGAGCGCGATGTTAACATCATCGGTACCAACGTTGAGGCCATTGCAAACGCCGAGGACCGCGACCGTTTCGAAAAAATCCTCCGCGAGCTGAACATCCCCCAGAGCGCAGGCCGCGCCGTCACCAACATTGAAGACGGTGTCCGCGCCGCCGAAGAGGTTGGCTATCCCGTTTTGGTTCGTCCCAGCTTCGTTCTGGGCGGACGCGCCATGGAGCTTGTTGCAAATGAGGCTCAGCTGCGCCACTACCTGAAGACCGCCGTTGAAATCGACGCCGACAAGCCCGTTCTCGTTGACCACTATATCCGCGGCAAAGAGGTTGAAGTTGACGCCATCTGCGATGGACGCAACGTCTTCGTTCCCGGTATCATGGAACTTGTTGAGCGCACCGGCGTTCACTCCGGCGACTCCATCAGCGTTTATCCTCCCTTCTCCATCTCCGACAAGGTCAAGGGCACCATCCTTGGCTATGCAAAGAAGCTTGGTCTGGGTCTCGGCATTGTTGGTCTTTACAACATCCAGTTCATCGTTGACGAGCACGACAACGTGTTCATCATCGAGGTTAACCCCCGCTCCTCCCGCACCGTTCCCTTCCTCAGCAAGGCCACCGGCTATTCCCTTGCCGACATCGCAACTCATGTTATCCTTGGCAAGAGCCTGAAGGAACAGGGCATCTTCGATCTCTATCCCGACGAGAAGAAGCGCTGGTATGTAAAGGTTCCTGTCTTCTCCTTCTCCAAGATTCACGGTCTGGATGCTTACCTCTCTCCCGAGATGAAATCCACCGGCGAAGCCATTGGCTATGACGATAAGCTCTACCGCGCCTTCTACAAGGCTCTGCAGGCTTCCGGAATGGTTTTGCAGAACTACGGCACCATCCTTGTAACCCTCGCAAACGAGGACAAGGAAGAGGGTCTCCCCCTTGTAAGACGCTTCTATAATCTGGGCTTCAACATTGAAGCCACCGCAGGCACCGCCGCTTTCCTCCGTCAGCACGGCATCAAGACCCGTGTTCTCGGCAAGATCAGCGAGGGCTGCGACGATATTCTCAACCACATCCGCGCCGGTTACATCAGCTACATCATCAACACCCGCGCCATTCTCTCCGGCGTTCACAATGACGACGGCACTTCCATCCGCCGTGCAGCTGTTGAAAACGGCGTAACCACCTTCACCTCTCTGGACACCGTCGGCACTCTGTTGGATGTTCTTGAAGAGACCACCTTCACCGTTTCCACCATCAATTCCTGAGGTTAAAAATATGAAGCAGGGAATTTACACAATAACTGAAAACATTCGTCTCGCCGAGGGCATCTACCGCATGGTGCTCTCCGGCGACACTTCCGACTGCACCGCTTCCGGTCAGTTTATCAACATCAAGCTGGATGGCTATTATCTCCGCCGCCCCATCTCCGTCTGCGACTGGAATGAGAGCAGCATCACCATTATCTACAAGGTTCTGGGCAATGGCACCGAGATGATGACCACTCTGCCCGTGGGCACCGAACTTGATGTTCTCACCGGTCTTGGCAACGGCTATGACCTTTCCAAGAGCGGCGAAAAGCCCCTCCTTATCGGCGGCGGCGTTGGCATTCCCCCTCTCTACAATGCCTGCAAGAAGCTTGTCGCTGAAGGCAAAAAGCCCACCGTTATTCTGGGCTTCAACTCCTCCGCAGATGTTTTCTATGTGGACGAGTTCAAGGCACTGGGCGCTGAGGTTCTCATCACTTCCGCCGATGGCAGCATCGGCATCAAGGGCTTCGTCACCGACGCTATGAAGGAGCTTGATTATACTTACTTCTATACCTGCGGTCCTACCGCAATGCTCAAGGCTATTGACGCAATCGCAAAAACCAGCGGCGAGCTGAGCTTTGAAGAGCGTATGGGCTGCGGCTTTGGCGCCTGCATGGGCTGCAGCTGCAAAACCAAGTATGGCAACAAGCGCATCTGCAAAGATGGCCCTGTTCTGGTAAGGGAGGAAATCATATGGTAAACACTAAAGTAAGCCTCTCCGGCTGGGAGCTTGACAACCCCGTTATCCCTGCCTCCGGCACTTTTGGCTATGGCTATGAATTTGCCGAGATTTACGACATAAACTGCCTCGGCAGCTTCTCCATCAAGGGCACAACTCTTGAGCCCCGTTTCGGCAACCCCACCCCCCGCATTGCCGAGTGCCAGCGCGGTCTTATAAACTCCGTGGGTCTCCAGAATCCCGGCGTTGAAGCTGTTATCGCCCATGAGCTGCCCGAGCTTAAAAAGGTTTTCAACAAAAAGGTTGTTGCCAATGTCAGCGGTTTCTCCATTGAGGAATACGCAAAAACCTGCGCTGCGCTGGACAAGGAGGAACAGGTTGGCATTCTGGAGGTAAACATCTCCTGCCCCAACGTTCATAACGGAGGCATGGCCTTCGGCACTGACCCCAAGGCTGCAGCGGAGGTTACCTCAGCGGTTAAGGCTGTCACTAATAAGCCCGTCTACCTGAAGCTGAGCCCCAATGTCACCGACATCGTGGCCATCGCAAAAGCCTGCGAAGATGCAGGTGCCGACGGCATCAGCATGATAAACACCCTTCTGGGCATGCGCATCGACCTGCATAGCCGCAAGCCCGTTGTGGCCAACAAGATGGGCGGCTTCTCCGGCCCCGCCATCTTCCCTGTGGCTCTGAGAATGGTATATCAGGTTTATGAAGCAGTAAAAGTTCCCATCATCGGCATGGGCGGCATCTCCACCGCTGATGATGTTATAGAGATGATGCTGGCCGGTGCAACCGCCATTGAAGTTGGCGCTGCCAACCTGGTTGACCCCTGCGCCTGCAGAGACATCGTAACTTCTCTCCCTGCCGCCATGGAAAAATACGGAATTAAGAATCTCAGTGATATAATAGGAGGAGCACACTAATGGGTAAAGACGTAATCATCGCCTGCGACTTCGCCGGCAAACAGGAAACTCTCGATTTTCTCGCAAAATTCGGCGAGGAACGTCCCTTTGTTAAAATCGGAATGGAGCTTTATTACTCCGCAGGTCCCGATATCGTCCGCGAAATCAAGGCAAGAGGTCACAAGATTTTCCTGGACCTGAAGCTCCACGATATCCCCAACACCGTTAAGAAGGCAATGGCTGTTCTCTCCGGTCTGGATGTTGATATGACCAACCTCCATGCCGCAGGCACCAAGGCCATGATGGAAGCCGCCCTCGAGGGTCTCACCCGTCCCGACGGCACCCGTCCTCTCCTTATCGCTGTCACCCAGCTCACTTCCACCTCTCAGGAGCGTATGGAAGCTGACCTTCTCATCGAAAAGCCTCTGGACGAGGTTGTTATGCACTATGCAAAGTGCGCCGCTGAGGCAGGTCTTGCTGGCGTTGTCTGCTCTCCCCTTGAGGCAGGCAAAGTTCACGAAGTATGCGGCGCAGACTTCGTCACCGTAACCCCCGGTGTCCGCTTCGCAGATGGCGATGTTGGCGACCAGGTTCGCGTTACCACCCCCGCACGCGCAAAGGAGATTGGCTCCGACTACATCGTAGTTGGCAGACCCATCACCGCTGCCGCTGACCCCGTTGCAGCATGGAAGCGCTGCTGCGCAGAATTTATCGGTTAAAAAATATATTTAAGAGGTATTGATATGAAAACCAAAATTGCAAAGGATCTTCTCAAGATAAAGGCTGTTTTCCTCCGTCCCGACGAGCCCTTCACCTGGGCAAGCGGCATCAAGAGCCCCATCTACTGCGACAACCGCCTCACCCTCTCCGACCACGAGGTCAGACTGGATGTTGAATCCGGCATTGCCCAGATCATCCGCGAAAACTATCCCGAAGCCGAAGTTCTTATGGGCACCTCCACCGCAGGTATTGCCCACGCCGCCATCACCGCTCATCTCATGGGTCTGCCCATGGGCTATGTCCGCGGCAGCGCCAAGGACCACGGCCGCAACAACCGCATCGAGGGCAAGCTTCTCCCCGGCCAGAAGGTTGTTGTTGTTGAGGATCTCATCTCCACCGGCGGCAGCTGCATCGATGTTGTTGATGCCCTCCGTGAAGCAGGTGCAGAAGTCCTCGGTATCGCCAGCATCTTCACCTACGGCATGGCAAAGAGCGTTGAGCGTCTTAGCGCTGCCAATGTAAAGAACGTCAGCCTCACCGACTTTGACACCATTGTTGAAGTTGCAGCAGCCGACGGCTATATTGCCGAGAGCGACAAAGCCCGTCTCATCGCTTTCCGCAATAATCCCTCCGACGAGAGCTGGATTGGCAAGTAATTAAGGAGTCTTTGGAATGAAAAAGGACGTAATCGATATTCTCGACCTCTCCACCGAGGAAATTGACGGTCTTATTGCCACCGCCGAGGATATAATTGCAAATCCCGATGCCTACGCCGAGAAGTGCGCTCGCAAAAAGCTTGCGACCCTCTTTTATGAGCCCTCCACCCGCACAAGACTCAGCTTTGAGTCTGCAATGTATGAGCTGGGCGGACATGTCATCGGCTTTTCCGACGCAACCAGTTCCTCCGTCTCCAAGGGCGAAAGCGTTGCCGATACCGCCAAGACTGTCAACTGCTTTGCAGATATAATCGCAATGCGCCACCCCAAGGAGGGCGCTCCCTATGTAGCCAGCCTCAACTGCTCCATCCCCGTTATCAACGCAGGCGACGGTGGCCATAACCACCCCACCCAGACACTCACCGACCTTCTCACCATCCACCGCGAGATGGGACGCTTTGAAGGTCTCACTGTGGGATGCTGCGGTGATCTTAAGTTCGGACGCACCGTTCACTCCCTTTTGGCAGCAATGAGCCGTTATGCCGGCGTGCGTTTTGTCCTCATCTCTCCCGATGAGCTGCGCATTCCCGAGCACGTCCGCACCGAAATTCTGGATAAGCAGGGCATTGAGTATAGCGAGGTTCGCTCCCTTGAAGAGGCTATGCCTCAGCTGGACATCCTCTATATGACCAGAGTTCAGCGCGAGCGCTTTGCAAGCGAGGAGGAGTATCTCCGCCTTAAGGATAGCTACATTCTCACCCCCGAAAAGCTTCTCACCGCCAAGGCTGATATGCGCATTCTCCATCCCCTGCCCCGCGTAAACGAGATCAGCGTGGGCGTGGACGCCGATGAACGCGCTGCATACTTCCGCCAGGTTCATAACGGAAAGTACATCCGCATGGCTCTTATACTGAAGCTGCTTGAAAACAACGCTAAGGGCGCAAAGAAGTCCACTCTTCCCCCCGAAGAGACTCTCCGCCGCGACCTCAAGTGCAGCCATGGCCGCTGCATAACCGGCATCGAGCAAGAGCTTCCTCATATTTTCCGCCGCAGCGATGGCGAAGACGGTGTTTACCGCTGCATCTACTGCGACACCAAGGCATAAATATTAACGATAAAAACCGCAACATTCAGCTGAATGTTGCGGTTTTTTTACTGTTGTATTCTTCCTGTGGGAGGTGTACAATAAGCTTTATGGAAAATGTAATTGAGAAAAAACTGAATAA
This sequence comes from Oscillospiraceae bacterium, assembly GCA_045631645.1. Classification (GTDB taxonomy): domain Bacteria; phylum Bacillota; class Clostridia; order Oscillospirales; family Oscillospiraceae; genus SIG459. The sequence continues at coordinate 31,248 of JAZQVC010000009.1, read as the reverse complement.
AGGAGCGCGTACAACGCGCAATATGACAAGCGGCAACATCTATAAACATATGCTTGCCTTCGCTTTGCCCATACTGCTGAGCCAGATTTTTCAGCAGCTTTATAACACCGCCGACGCCTTCATTGTTGGCAGACTTTTGGGCACAAGTTCCCTTGCCGCGGTAAGTTCCTCGGGTCCTCTTATCCACCTGATGATAAGCTTCCTTATCGGCATGGGTATGGCCACAAGTGCTGTTATCGGACGTTATTTCGGTGCAAACGAGCCTGAAAATGTCAGCAAGGCTATCCACACAAACATTGCCTTCGGTCTTGTCTCAAGCTTAATCCTTACGGTTTTCGGCATTATCTTCACCCCCACCCTTCTCCGCTGGATAAACACAGACCCCGCAGTTATGGATGAAGCCGTCTCATATTTCCGCACCTATTTTGCAGGAATAAGCACCATTGTGCTTTATAATAGCTGCAAGGGCGTTATGAATGCTCTCGGAGACAGTCGCCGCCCCCTTTACTATCTTATCTACTCCTCCCTCATCAACATCGTTCTTGACCTTCTCTTCATCGGTGTTTTCCATTGGGGAGTATGGTCCGCCGCTTTTGCAACCGTCATCAGTCAGGCAAGCGCCTTTGTGCTTTGCCTTTTCCACCTTCTGAAAAAGGGTCATATCTACACCATTTATCCCCGTCGCATTCGCTTCCACAAGGGAATTTTCGGTGAGATCCTTCGAATCGGCCTTCCCGCAGGTGTGCAAAACAGCGTTATCGGCTTTGCCAATGTTGTTGTCCAGAGCCAGATCAACTCCTTCGGCATGCTTGCAATGGCCGCCTACGGTGTTCATAGCAAGATTGAAGGCTTCGCCTTCCTGCCTATAATGAGCTTCAACATGGCAATCAGCACCTTTATAAGCCAGAATCTTGGCGCAAAAGAGTATGACAGAGCCAAGAAAGGTGCTCGATTTGGCATTTTGCTGGCTGTTGTTCTTGCTCAGTGCATAGGCGTTGTTGTCTTCTTCTCCGCTTCCCAGCTTGTGGCTCTTTTTGACAACAATCCCGGCGTTGTGGAGCTTGGCGCTCTTCAGGTGCGCACTCTCGCCGCTTTCTACTTCCTTCTCGCATTCTCCCATTCCATTGCCGCAGTTTGCCGCGGCGCAGGCAAAACATTTATACCCATGATTGTTATGCTGGCCGTATGGTGCGGAATCCGCCTTGTATATATCTTCTGTATAATGCATTTTGTGGGCGAAATCCGCTTTGTATACTGGGCATATCCCATCACGTGGACAATAAGCTCCATAATTTATCTATTCTATTATTTGTTCTCGGATTGGGTTCACGGATTCGAAAAGCCCCGCAAACCTCTTTTCCGCAAAGCTGCTTGACAAGTGGAATAAGCGCGCTTAAAATGATATAGAACTCTAAAATACCTGAGCTTAAAGGCGGCTGGGAGAGGTTCCCAAGCCGCCTTTTCAAATATAAGGAGCATTGATATGAGCGAAAAGAAACTTGGAACAAAATGCGTGCAGGCGGGCTATGTTCCCGGCAATGGCGAGCCCCGCCAGATTCCCATAATCCAGAGCACCACCTTTAAGTATGATTCCAGTGCGGAAATGGGCAAACTTTTCGACCTTGAAGCCAGCGGATATTTCTACAGCCGCCTCCAAAACCCCACTAATGACTATGTTGCCGCCAAGATAGCCGCCCTTGAAGGCGGCAGCGCAGCTATGCTCACTTCCTCAGGCCAGGCTGCAAACTTCTACGCTGTTTTCAATATTGCCTCCTGCGGCGACCATGTTGTCTCCTCTGCCAGCATCTATGGCGGCACTTATAACCTTTTCGCCGTTACAATGAAGCGCATGGGCGTTGAGTTCACCTTTGTCTCCCCCAATTGCAGCGAAGAGGAGCTGGAAAAGGCTTTCCGCCCCAACACCAAGGCAGTTTTCGGCGAGACTATCGCCAACCCCGCACTCACCGTCCTTGATATAGAGAAGTTCGCAAAGGCCGCTCATGCTCACGGTGTACCCCTTATCATTGACAACACCTTTGCAACCCCCATTAACTGCCGTCCCTTCGAATGGGGCGCAGACATCGTAACTCACTCCACCACCAAGTATATGGACGGCCACGGCGGCGCTCTCGGCGGGTGCATTGTGGACTCCGGAAAGTTTGACTGGACAGCCCACGCTGAAAAATTCCCCGGACTCTGCACCCCCGACGAAAGCTACCACGGCGTTACTTATACCGAGCGCTTCGGTCTTGAAGGCGCATTTATCACCAAGTGCACCTCCCAGCTTATGCGTGACCTCGGCTCCATACAAGCTCCCCAGAATGCATATTATCTCAATCTGGGTCTTGAAAGCCTCCACCTTCGCGTAAAACGCCACTGCGAGAATGCTCAGGCAATTGCCGAGTATCTCAGCAAGCACGAAAAAATTTCCTGGGTTAAGTACTGCGGTCTTCCCGGTGACGAATATTATGAGCTTGGTCAGAAATATCTTCCCAATGGTTCCTGCGGTGTTGTCTCCTTCGGCATAAAGGGCGGAAGAGTCATCGCTGAGGAATTTATGGGTCATCTCCGCGTTGCGGCAATTGAAACCCATGTTGCCGATGCACGTACCTGCTGCCTCCATCCTGCCAGCGCCACCCATCGCCAGATGAACGATGAAGAACTCTCTGCAGCAGGTGTCACTCCTGACCTTGTCCGCCTCAGTGTTGGCATTGAAGATGTCACCGACCTTATTGCAGACCTTGAACAGGCTCTTGCAAAGATATAAAACGCCCCGAAAGGAGCCATAGTCCATGCCTATAAAAATCCCCAATGACCTTCCCGCAACCCAAACTCTCAATAGCGAAAACATATTCGTTATGACGGAAAACCGAGCAATGACTCAGGATATTCGTCCTCTCCAGATACTTCTCCTCAACCTAATGCCCACCAAGGTGGTCACCGAGACCCAGCTTGCCCGTCTTTTGGGCAACACTCCTTTGCAGGTTGAGCTGGAGCTTATGCAAATGCGCGGCCATGTCTCCAAAAACACCGCAAGCGAGCATATGCTGAAGTTCTATACAACCTTCGACAGGGTTTGCGACCGCTATTATGACGGCATGATTATAACCGGCGCTCCTGTGGAACTTATGGATTTTGAAGAGGTTGATTATTGGGATGAGCTTTGCGAAATAATGGATTGGAGCAAAACCCATGTCCACAGCGTTTTCCATATCTGCTGGGGAGCACAGGCTGCGCTTTACCATCATTACGGCATACCCAAGTATACCCTCGATGAAAAACTCTTTGGCGTTTTCCCCCATAGCGTTGAGCGCCGCAGTAATATGCTTCTCCGCGGTTTTGATGAGGTGTTTATGGCACCCCATTCCCGCCATACCAGCATAAAACGCGAGGATATCGAAGCCTGCCCTCAGCTGAAAATTCTCGCTTCCTCTCCTGATGCAGGTGTATATGCTGTTGCCACCGAGGGCGGCAAGCAGGTTTTTATCACAGGCCACAGTGAGTATGACAGAGAAACCTTAAAGCTTGAATATGAGCGCGATAAAAATCAGGGTCTTCCTATTCATGTCCCCTATAACTACTTCCCCAATGATGACGACACCAAAGAGCCTCTCGTTACATGGCGCAGCCACGCAAACCTTCTCTACCAGAACTGGCTCAACTACTTCGTCTATCAGACCACTCCCTATGACCTTAACACTCTTGCGGAATAATATATAAAGATATAAAAAAATCCCTTGCCGAAAGGCAAGGGATTTTTATTTACGGAAAGAGTGAACTTATACGAGTTCGATAACTGCCATCTCAGCAGCGTCACCGCGGCGGGGTCCGATGCGGGTCACGCGAGTATAGCCGCCCTGACGCTCAGCGTACTTGGGAGCGATCTCTTCGAAGACCTTCTTAGCAACATCTTCGCGGGTGATGAAAGCGAGGGCCTGACGGTATGCAGCCAGATCCTTCTTCTTTCCGAGAGTTATCATTTTCTCAGCCATAGAGCCGATCTCTTTTGCGCGGGTGAAAGTGGTTTCCATTCTGCCGTTATCCAGGAAATCAGTAACCTGCTGACGGAGCATGGCCATGCGCTGATCGGTGGTCTTGCCGAGTTTTCTAGTACCGGGCATTTTCGGTTTCCTCCTTGTCGGGAAAATTAGTTGTTCTCTTCACTTGCCAGGCTAAGGCCCATCATGGCGAGCTTATGCTCAACCTCTTCAAGGGACTTGCGGCCAAGGTTACGAACTTTAATCATTTCGTCCTGAGTCTTGCCAACCAGGTCTTCAACAGTGTTGATATTTGCTCTCTTCAGGCAATTGAAGCTGCGGACGGAAAGATCCAGCTCTTCAATGGTCATCTCAAGAACCTTGTCTCTCTGCTGCTCAACTCTTTCAACAACGGTCTGGCGGGAGCTGATGTTCTCGCTCAGGTCGGTGAAGATGGTGAAGTGGTCGCAGAGAATCTTTGCACCCAGGCTGACAGCGTCACGTGCGGTGATGGTCTTGTCAGTCCATACCTCGATGGTGAGCTTGTCAAAGTCGGTCTGGTTACCTACACGGGTGTTCTCCACAGTGTAGTTGACCTTCAGTACGGGGGTGTAGATGGAGTCGACGGGAATGGTTCCGATGACAGCCTGTGCGGACTTGTTTCTGTCAGCGGTGACATAGCCTCTGCCGTGGCAGATGGTCAGTTCCATGCTGAGAGAAGCGTCAGCGCCGAGGGTAGCGATGTGGAGATCGGGATTGAGGATCTCAACTTCGCCATCTGCCTTGATATCGCCGGCAGTTACTTCGCACTCGCCAGCAGCCTCGATGTAAACAGTCTTGGGACCCTCGCAATGAAGTCTTGCGATGATGCTCTTGACGTTGAGGACGATCTCAGTGACATCTTCCTTAACACCGGGGATGGTTGCAAACTCGTGCTGAATGCCTGCGATCTTAATTGCGGTGACCGCAGTTCCGGGAAGAGAGGAGAGGAGCACTCTGCGGAGAGAGTTGCCCAAAGTCGTGCCGTAGCCACGCTCGAGGGGTTCTACAACGTATTTGCCGTAAGAATCGTCGGACGGAGTCTCGATGCACTCGATACGGGGCTTTTTAATTTCAATCATGCTTGATTTTACCCTCCTTCAATTTTTGTGTTTTGCGCACATTTAAAAGGTTCAGCTTACCAATTTGAGGGTCTCTGTCTTACTTAGAATACAGCTCGACGATGAGGTGCTCTTCAATAGGCAGGTCGATGTCGTCTCTTGCGGGGTTGGCGACGACCTTAGCGATCATGTTGTTGGCATCATACTCAAGCCACTTGGGAGCCTGGGTGATGGAGTTAGCCTCAACATTGGACTTAATCTTCTCAAGACCCTTGCTGGTCTCCTTGAGGGAGATAACCATGCCGGGCTTAACAAGGAAGCTGGGGATGTTGACCTTGCGGCCGTTAACGGTGAAGTGACCGTGAGAAACCAGCTGACGGGCTTCTGCGCGGGTCATAGCGAAACCGAGGCGGTAGACAACGTTGTCCAGGCGGCGCTCGATGGTGGTGAGAAGGTTCTCACCGGTCTGGCCGGGAGCCTTGGCTGCCTTTTCGTAGTACAGGCGGAACTGCTTCTCCAGAATGCCGTATACGAACTTAACTTTCTGCTTCTCCTTGAGCTGGAGAGCATACTCGCTCTGCTTTTTGCGGGTCTGACCCTGGGGGTTGCGGATGGTTTCGGACTTGGATCCGCTGGTATAGCCCATGTAAGCAGGAGAAATGCCCAGCTGCTTGCAACGTTTTACGATGGGCTGCATATTTCTAGCCATAGTTATATTCCTCCTTCTTCAATTAGACGCGACGACGCTTGGGAGGACGGCATCCGTTGTGGGGGATGGGAGTCACATCCTTGATCATCGTTACCTCAAGACCTGCGGTCTGCAGGGCGCGGATTGCAGCTTCACGTCCGGAGCCGGGGCCCTTGACGAAAACTTCAACGGTCTTCAGACCATGCTCCATAGCTGCCTTAGCGGCAACTTCAGCTGCGGTCTGAGCTGCGAAGGGGGTGGACTTCTTGCTTCCGCGGAAGCCCATGCCACCGGCGGATGCCCAGGACAGAGCGTTGCCCTGAGTGTCGGTGACGGTTACCATGGTGTTATTGAAGGAAGAGCTGATATGCACCTGGCCCTTCTCTACGTTCTTGCGCTCTTTACGGCGAGTGCGTACTACCTTTTTCTTAGGTGCTGCCATTTACATATCCCTCCTTACTTCTTCTTATTTGCGATGGTGTGCTTGGGACCCTTGCGGGTACGAGCATTGGTCTTGCTGCGCTGGCCACGGACGGGGAGTCCACGACGATGGCGCTGGCCGCGGTAGCAGCCGATCTCGATGAGACGCTTGATGTCGAGAGCGTTTGCACGACGGAGGTCACCTTCAACGATGTACTTCTCGTCGATGATCTCACGGAGCTTAGCTTCCTCATCTTCAGTCAGGTTCTTAACGCGGGTGTCGGGGTTGATACCGGTCTCTTCCAGTATCTTGAGTGCGCTGGTTCTGCCAATACCGTAAACATAGGTCAGGCCGATTTCAATGCGCTTGTCTTTGGGCAGGTCAACGCCGGCTATACGTGCCATATTTTACAATCAATCCTTTCATTGATTTTGTACCCACAAAATGTATTTTCGGGCAATGCGGGCATGGTACAAGATGCTTACGCGCCCGTTTGTTTGTTTGTTGTGCCAGGGGAAAAATTAGCCCTGTCTCTGCTTGTGCTTGGGATTCTCGCAAATGACCATAACGCGACCTTTGCGCTTGATGATCTTGCACTTCTCGCACATGGGCTTCACAGAGGGTCTGACTTTCATTTGTAAAACCTCCTACAGCTTACTTGCTTCTCCAGGTGATACGGCCGCGGGTCAGATCATAGGGAGTCATCTGAACGGTGACCTTGTCGCCGGGGAGAATTTTAATATAGTTCATCCGGAGCTTGCCGGAAATGTGAGCCAGGATGGTATGGCCACCGCCGATATCAACCTGGAACATAGTATTGGGCAGAGATTCAACTACAGTGCCCTCAAGTTCGATCATATCATCTTTTGCCAAGACTGAGATTCCTCCTTGGATTATATATCGTCTGCCATTGTCAGTATCTCGGGCTCACCGTCTGTGATGAGCACCGTGTTCTCATAATGAGCGGACAGGCTGCCGTCAGTCGTCAAGACTGTCCAGCCATCGGGAAGCACCTTAACTTCCCAGCCACCGGCGTTGATCATAGGTTCAACACAGATGGTCATGCCTTTTATGAGTCGGGGGCTTCCGCCCTTTCCTCTTACGAAGTTGGGAACTTCGGGTTCTTCGTGCATTTTGCGTCCGATGCCGTGACCCACGAAATCGCGGACGACACCGTAGCCCGCACTTTCCGCATAGTTCTGAACCGCTGCGGAAATATCGCTGACCCGATAGCCCTGACGGGCATACTTTAGTCCTTCAAAAAAGCTCTGGCGGGTGACAGCGATGAGGCGAAGAGCCCCGTCGCTGCACATGCCGCAGGGATAAGTTCCTGCGCAGTCTCCCACAAAGCCTTTCCAGACAGCGCCGACATCCACACTGACGATGTCGCCGTCTTGAAGACGTCTGCTGCCGGGTATGCCATGGATGACTTGGTCGTTAACAGAAATACAGATGCTGGCGGGATAACCGCTGTAACCCAGAAATGCGGGAGTAGCACCTGATTTCTTGATGAAGTTGAAGACTTCTTTGTTGATCTCATTGGTAGTCACACCGGGTTCGATCATACTGCGGGCCAGGCTTCTGGCCTGAGCGGTTATCTTACCGGCCTGACGCATCAATTCGATGTCCCTGTCGGACTTTATGACAATAGCCATGTCTTAAACACCCAGTGCTTCAATTATAGACGCGGTAACTGCCTCAATGGAGGGCTGGTTTACCACACTCTTCAACTTGCCGCGCTGTGCGTAAAAGTCCTTGAGGGGCTCCGTCTCTGAGTGATAAGTGGCGAGACGAGATTTAACGGTTTCGGGTGCATCATCCTTGCGGATGGTGAGCTCGCCGCCGCAGAAATCGCATACGCCCTCAGTTTTAGGAGGATTGTTGGTCACATGGAAGCTGGCTCCGCAATCGTGACAGGTGCGGCGGCCGGTCATGCGTTCGATAATGGTCTCATCTTCGATCTCAATGCTTATTGCGCAGTCGATCTCGATGCCGTGCTCCTCCAGAGCAATTGCCTGGGGGATGGTGCGGGGCATACCGTCAAGTATGCAGCCATTAGCACAATCGTCCTTGGCGAGACGCTCCTTGACGATGCCTACGATAACATCATCGGGAACGAGTCTGCCATTATCAACATACTCTTTAGCTCTCAGACCTACAGGGGTGCCGGCCTTCATTGCGGCGCGGAGCATTGCACCTGTGGATATGGTGGGAATGGAGAACTTGCGGGAGAGAATCTCGGACTGAGTTCCCTTTCCTGCACCGGGAGCACCTAAAAGAATAAGCTTCATGTCATTAGCCTCCGAATTAATCAAGGAAGCCCTTGTAGTGGCGCATGAGCATCTGGTTCTCAAGAGCGGTAAAGGTCTCAATTGCAACACCGACAACGATGATGATGGAGGTACCGCCGAGAGAGATGCCTGCCTGTGCGGCGGCGTCACTGAAGTGGCTGATAACAATGGGAGCTACTGCAACAATGCTCAGGAAGATGGCGCCGAACAGAGTGATCTTGTTCAGAACCTTCTGGATGAACTCGCTGGTGGGCTTGCCGGGGCGATAGCCGGGGATGAAGCCGCCGTTGCGCTTCAGGTTATTTGCTACTTCAATGGGGTTGAACTGGATGGTGGAGTAGAAATAGCTGAAGAAGATGATGAGCAGCAGGTAAATGAATGCGTAGAAGAGAGAGTTGGTTGCAAACAGGCTTACAAACCCGCCTTCGGTCTTGCCGAAGAGGGCGCCGAAGGTAGCAGGCAGGGAGCTGATAGACTGAGCGAAGATGATGGGCAGAACGCCGGACATGTTAACCTTCATGGGAAGGTGGGTAGCCTGGCCGCCGTACATCTTACGACCAACAACTCTCTTGGAATACTGAACGGGAATACGTCTCTCGGAGTTGTTCACGATAACGATCAGGACGATCATAACGAGTGCGCCCAGAAGGATGAGAACAAGTGCCCACCACTTGAGGGTGCCGGCAGCAATGCTGCTGATGGACTGACCGATGCCGGTGGGGAAACGAGAAACGATGGATGCAAACAGGATCATGGAGATACCGTTGCCGATACCAAACTCGGTGATCTGCTCGCCAAGCCACATGATGAGTGCGGAACCTGCAGTGAAGGTCAGAACGATGACGATTCCCTGCCATACGCCTTCCTGGCTCAGGAGAGCGTTGTTCTTGATGAGCATGTAGTAACCAAAGCCCATGATCAGGCCGAGGCCAACGGTGGAGTAGCGGGTGATATTGTTGATCTTCTTCTTACCCTCTTCGCCCTCTTCTTTTGCCATGCGCTCAAGAGCGGGGATGGCAATGCAGAGCAACTGGATAATGATAGATGCATTAATATAGGGCTGGATGGAAAGTGCAAAGATCGTCGCGCTTGAGAATGCGCCACCGCTCAGTACGTTAACGAAACCAAGAACGGTGTTCTCCAGACCGGCAATGTAGTTCTGAAGGAGAGCTACATCGATGAAGGGAACGGGAATAGCGTTGCCTATGCGGTACAGAAGGAGAACGAACAGAGTGAAGATGATCTTCTTGCGAAGCTCTTCAATCTTCCAAGCGTTACGAAGGGTAGAAAGCACTTATACCACCTCTGCCTTTCCGCCTGCAGCCTCGATCTTGGCCTTAGCAGACTCGGAGAATGCAGCAGCCTTGACAGTAATGCTCTTGGTGATGTTGCCATTACCGAGAACCTTGAAACCGTAGACGCACTTGCTCAGGATGCCAGCATCCAGGAGAGCCTGAGTGTCTACAACAGCGCCGTTTTCGAACTTCTCCAGAGCGGAGACATTGATCTCGTTGAGGGGCTTAGCAAAGATGTTGTTGAAGCCTCTCTTGGGGATACGACGTGCGAGGGGCATCTGGCCGCCTTCGAAGCCGACGCGAACGCCGCCGCCGGAGCGTGCCTTCTGGCCCTTGTGACCGCGACCTGCGGTCTTGCCGTTGCCGGTAGCGTGGCCGCGGCCCTTGCGCTTAGCAACGTGAGTGGAGCCCATTGCGGGGGAAAGTTCATTGAGTTTCATTTATAGGGCCCTCCTTATTCTTCTTCGGTAACCTGGAGCAGATAGCCGATCTTGGCGATCTTGCCGCGGGTCTGGGGGTTGTCAGGCTGCACGGTCTCATTGCCGATCTTGTGCAGACCGAGGGAATTTGCGGTAGCGATGTGCTTTTCAATTCTACCGCTGAGGCTCTTGACGAGCTTAATTCTAAGATTTGCCATAGTCTTAAGCCCTCCTTATGCCTTGATTTCAGCAGCGGTCTTGCCGCGAACGGCTGCAACCTGCTCTGCGTTGCGGAGAGCCTTCAGGCCAGCCATGGTAGCTCTTACAACGTTCTGGGGGTTGTTGGTGCGCAGGCACTTGGTACGAATGTTCTTGATACCGGCTGCTTCAACAACTGCACGAACTGCACCGCCAGCGATAACGCCGGTACCTTCGGGAGCGGGCATCAGCAGGACGCGGCCTGCGCCAGCTTCACCGACGATCTCGTGAGGAATGGTGGTACCCTCGAGAGTAACGGTAACAATGTTCTTCTTGGCATCCTCAAGTCCCTTGCGGATAGCTTCGGAAACTTCGTTTGCCTTGCCAAGGCCGTAACCAACGCGGCCCTTGCCGTCGCCGACGACGCACAGTGCGCTGAACTTAGCAACACGGCCGCCCTTAACGGTCTTAGATACACGGTTCAGGGAAACTACTTTCTCGGTAAATTCGCTCTGAACTTCCTCGTCATTGCGACGACGATTGTTTCTTTCGTATGCCATAATTAGTTTCCTCCTCCCCTTAGAATTTCAGGCCGCCTTCGCGGGCGCCTTCTGCCAGTTCCATAACGCGGCCGTGATAGATGTAGCCGCCGCGGTCGAATACGACCTCTTCGATGCCCTTCTGCAGTGCACGCTCAGCAACGAGCTTGCCAACAGCGCGAGCGCCTTCCTTGTTGGAACCGGAAAGCTCAAAATCCTTTTCAACGGAGGAAGCAGCAACGAGGGTGTTGCCTGCTACGTCGTCGATGATCTGAGCGTAGATGTTCTTTTCGCTTCTGAAAACACAGAGACGGGGTCTCTCAGCGGTGCCGGAGATCTTGCCGCGAACTCTGTTGTGGCGCTTGATGCGCTGTCCTCTGGTATCAGGTCTGTTAATCATTTAGGCGCACCTCCGTTTACTTAGAACCGGTCTTGCCTTCTTTGCGGCGGACAACTTCGTCAGAGTACTTGATGCCCTTGCCCTTGTAAGGCTCGGGAGGTCTCTTTGCACGAACGTCTGCTGCGAACTGGCCGACCTTCTGCTTGTCGATACCGTTGATAACAACAGTGTTTGCGTTGGGAACTTCGATGACGATGCCGTCGATTTCCTCAACGTTGACAGGATGAGAGTAACCAATGTTCATAACGAGCTTGTTGCCTTCCTTGGCGCAACGATAACCGACACCGTTAACTTCAAGAGTCTTCTTGTAGCCTTCGGTAACACCGGTGACCATGTTTGCAACGAGGGTGCGGGTCAGGCCGTGGAGAGCACGGTTCTGCTTCTCATCGTTGGGACGGGAGACGTTGATAACGCCTTCTGCAACTTCGACCTTGATCTGGGGAACGAGGTCTCTCTCAAGGGTGCCCTTGGGGCCCTTGACAGTGATGTGGTTGTTTGCGTCAACCTTAACTTCCACTCCGGCAGGAACGGTGATGGGGGCTCTACCAATTCTAGACATTGTTCAATACCCTCCTTACCATACGAATGCCAGGACTTCGCCGCCGACGTTAGCTGCGCGAGCTGCCTTGTCGGTCATGATGCCCTTGGAGGTGGAGATGATAGCTATGCCCAGGCCCTTGAGGACGCGGGGAAGCTCGTCTGCGCCGGCGTACACGCGGAGGCCGGGCTTGCTGACACGGCGGAGGCCCTGGATTGCCTTCTCCTTGCCGGGGAGATACTTGAGAGTGATGCGGATGATGCCCTGGGTGCCATCTTCGATGATCTGGAAGCTCTTGATGTAGCCTTCGTCGAGAAGGATCTGAGCAATGGCCTTCTTCATCTTGGAAGCAGGAACATCCACGGTTTCATGCTTTGCGGTACCGGCGTTGCGGATACGGGTCAGCATATCTGCGATGGGGTCAGTGATCTGCATTTTGTTTTCCTCCTGTTTTAGAGTTACCGCTTTTGCGGTTTGGGCGGCGAGGTTCCGCGCTAATACATGATTAGCCGCGGCCTTTCGTCATCCCAGTCGCTATTATTGCGGCAGCGACTCACCGCTTCTTTCGCGCCAAAACCGCAGAGATTTATCCCTGCGTTTTCAGTGCTTTTTTATGTGATCGGACGCTTCGTCGGGAGGGCATCCAGAACCTTCCTTTCTCAGAGCCGCAATCGACTTATTATACCATTGCACACTCGCATTTGTAAAGTCTTTTTTAAATAAAAAAGCTTGATTTTTCAATGCTTTTAAGGGCTTTTTAGCCCCCGCTTTTGTGCAATATCACAAGAGCCTCCCAAATCAGGGAAAATCCTGTCAAAAAAGCTGTGGAAAACGTCGTTTCCAAAGGCACAAATTGCCGCCTCCGACGAATCGGAACGGTGATAAAATCTTACGACCGCGCCGGGTGTGTCGTAATTTTGGGGACAAAAATCCGCCGGACGGGATAATTATATCCATCCGGGCGGATTTGAAGTGCAGCAATAGATGCCAACCGGCACCAAAATCGGGCTTGATATGAGTCTGGGAAATCGTGTCCACAGGTACCGTGACCAAAGCACGGCCTGGCGGCGCAACAAAAACCTTGACAAGTTTCAGCCAATAAAGGTGCAGGAATTTTTCGCAAGACAAGATGGCGGCGTCGCAGACAGTACTGCGAGTACGACAAGACGCCGCCATGAAGTATTGTGGAAAATTACAAACCGCTCTTAGAAAGAAGCCTTGCGTACGCCGGGAATCTGGCCCTTGTAAGCCAGCTCGCGGAAGCAGATACGGCAGATGCCGTAGTCACGCAGGTAAGCGTGGGGACGGCCGCAGATCTTGCAACGGTTGTAAGCGCGGGTGGAGTACTTAGCGGGGCGAGCCTGCTTAACTTTCATAGAAGTCTTTGCCATAACTAATTATCTCCTTCCCTTAGTCCTTGTTTACGAAGGGAGCGCCCATGAGCTTGAGAAGCTCGCGTGCCTCTTCGTCGGTCTTAGCGGTGGTGGTGATGGCAATGTTCATGCCACGGAGCTTCTCGATCTTATCGTAGTCGATTTCGGGGAAGATGATCTGCTCCTTGATACCGAGGCTGTAGTTGCCGCGGCCGTCGAATGCATCTGCGGAGATGCCACGGAAGTCACGAACACGGGGCAGAGCCACGTTGAACAGACGATCCATGAACTCCCACATGCGATCCTGACGCAGGGTGACCTTAACGCCAACCTTCATGCCCTCACGGAGCTTGAAGTTAGCAACGCTCTTCTTGGCAGCGGTAGCAACGGCCTTCTGACCGGTGATAGCGCTGATGTCCTTAATGACAGCGTCGAGAGCCTTGTTGTTATCCTTGCAGTCGCCGCAGCCGACGGATACAACGATCTTGTCGATGCGGGGAATCTGCATGGTGGACTTGTACTGGAACTTCTCCATCAGAGCGGGAGCGACTTCCTCCAGGTACTTTTTCTTCATTCTGGTCATAACTGTCTACTCTCCTCTCTTACATGGTAGCGCCGCACTTCTTGCAAACGCGAACGTTCTTGCCGTTCTCGAGCTTGTGTGCAACGCGGGTGGCCTTGCCGCACTTGGGGCAAACAACCATAACCTTGCAGGCGTAGATGGGGGTCTCAATCTTGATGATGCCGCCCTTTTCGCCCTGCTTGCGGGGCTTGGAGTGCTTGGAAGCAACGCTTACGCCCTCAACGATGACCTTGCCGGCCTTGGGGTCGACGGAGAGGACTTTGCCTTCCTTGCCCTTGTCCTTGCCGGAAAGAACTATAACTTTATCGTCTCTTTTGATGTTCATACTTCGAGCCCTCCATTAGATCACTTCGGGAGCCAGGGACAGGATCTTCATGAATTCCTTGTCACGCAGCTCACGAGCGACGGGTCCAAAGATACGAGTGCCGCGGGGGGTCTTGTCTTCCTTGATGAGAACGGCAGCGTTCTCGTCAAAGCGAACGTAGGTACCGTCAGCGCGACGAACGCCCTTTGCGGAGCGAACGATAACAGCCTTAACGACGTCACCCTTCTTAACCTGACCGCCGGGAGCAGCCTTACGAACGGAAGCAACGATGATGTCACCGATGTTGCCGTACTTGCGCTTGCTGCCGCCCAGAACGCGGATGCACTTGATTTCCTTGGCGCCGGTATTGTCGGCGACCTTCAGATAGCTTTCTTCCTGTATCATTTTCGGTTCCCCTCCTTACTTAGCCTTTTCTACGATTTCGACAACGCGCCAACGCTTGTCCTTGGACAGGGGGCGGGTCTCCATCACTTTAACGGTATCGCCAACGCCGCACTCGTTCATTTCGTCGTGGGCCTTGAGACGATAGGTCTTCTTAATGATCTTCTTGTAGACGGGGTGAGCAACGCGGTCCTCAACGATGACGACAACAGTCTTGTCCATCTTGTCGGAAACGACCTTGCCTACGCGGGTCTTACGGGAAGTAGTTCTAATTTCGTTCATTTTCGCTTACCTCCTCAGTTCTGCTTCTCGCGCAGGACGGTCTTGACGCGAGCGATATCACGGCGCACTGCGGAAATCTTAACGGGGTTGTCAAGATGGTTGGTAGCGTGCTGCATGCGGAGCATGAAGAGATCCTTCTTCAGCTCGACGAGCTTGGCTTCAAGCTCAGTAGCGGACATATTGCGGATTTCTGCTGCCTTCATCTTATTCACCACCGTTCTCAGAATTCTCACGGGCGATTATCTTGGTCTTGCAGGGCAGCTTGTGGCTTGCAAGACGCAGTGCCTCGTAGGCAACTTCCTCGGAAACACCGGCAACCTCGAAGAGGACGCGGCCGGGCTTAACTACTGCAACCCAGTACTCGGGAGAACCCTTACCGGAACCCATTCGGGTTTCAGCAGGCTTCTGGGTGATGGGCTTGTCGGGGAAGATCTTGATCCAGACGTTACCGCCACGCTTCATGTAACGGTTGATGGCAATACGAGCTGCCTCGATCTGGTTGCTGGTAATCCATGCGGGCTCGGTGGCAACGATGCCGTACTCACCGTAAGCAATGAAATTGCCACGGGAAGCCTTGCCCTTCATGCGACCGCGCTGCTGGCGACGGTACTTAACTCTCTTAGGCAGAAGCATTATGCGTTGCCTCCTTCCTTAGCTGCTGCGGGGCGGGGACCACGATTGTAGCCCTGGCCACGGTTCTCGCGATTGAAGTTGCCGCGGTTTTCGCCACGGTTCTCGCGATTGTAGCCACCCTGACGGCGGTCGCCGCCACGGCGGTTGTTGTCACGACGGTCACGACGCTTGTCGTCACGCTTGTTCATGTCCATTACGCGGGGAGTGGTACGGAGGGTCTGGCTCAGGACTTCGCCCTTGTAGATCCAAACCTTAACGCCGATGCGGCCATAAGTGGTGGCAGCCTCAGCGAAGCCGTAGTCGATGTCAGCGCGAATGGTCTGGAGGGGAATGGTACCCTCGTGATACTGCTCAACACCTGCGATCTCGCGTCCGCCCAGACGGCCGGAGCACATGACCTTGATACCGAGAGCGCCCATGCGCATTGCGCGGCCGATGGCGTTCTTCATTGCACGGCGCTGGCTGATACGCTTCTCAATCTGAGCAGCGATGTTCTCAGCAACCAGCTGTGCGTTGGTGTCGGGAGTACGGACTTCCACGATGCTGAGAGCAACGGGCTTGCCGATCATCTTTTCAACCTCGAGACGGATACGCTCGATCTCAGTGCCGCCCTTGCCGATAACGACGCCGGGACGAGAGCAGTGGATATAGATGCGAACCTTTGCGCTGTCGCGCTCGATCTCGATGGTGGGGACGCCTGCGGAATACAGGTTCTTCTTCAGATACTTACGAATGTTGTAGTCCTCAACGATGAGGTCGCCGACCTTGTCAGCTCTGGCGTACCAGCGGGAATCCCAGTCCTTGATAACGCCTACGCGCAGGCCATGAGGATGAACTTTCTGTCCCATATTCTGCCTCCTCCCTTAGTTTCTCTCAGCCACACAGATGGTGATGTGGCTGGTTCTCTTGTTGATGCGATACATACGGCCCTGTGCACGGGGCATGCCGCGCTTAAGAATGGGACCGCCGTTGGCATAGGTGGTGGAAACGTAGAGCTTCTCAGGATCCATGCCGTGGTTGTTTTCTGCGTTTGCAACAGCGCTGTCCAGAACCTTGATCAGCAGCTCGCTTGCAGCCTTGGGGGTGTTAGCGAGAATTGCGCGGGCGGTCTTAACGTCCTTGCCGCGGATGAGGTCGCATACGATGCCGACCTTTCTGGGAGATATGCGTGCAAATTTCAGATGTGCTTTTGCTTCCATTTTAATATCTCCTCCTTACTTACCAGTCTTGCTTCCGGCGTGACCGCGGAAGGTGCGGGTGGGAGCGAACTCACCCAGCTTGTGACCGACCATGTCCTCGGTGACGTACACGGGAACGTGACGACGACCGTCATGAACAGCGATGGTGTGTCCAACGAAAGAGGGGAAGATGGTGGAAGCGCGGCTCCAGGTCTTTACAACCTGCTTGTTGCCGGACTTGTTCATTTCGTCGACTCTCTTCAGAAGCTCAGGAGCAGCGAAGGGGCCTTTTTTAACAGATCTACTCATTACTTCTTCTCCTCCTTACTTAGCGTTGCGGCGCTTGACTATGAACTTATCACTTGCGTTCTTAGCCTTGCGGGTCTTGTAGCCGAGAGCGGGCTTACCCCAGGGGGTAACAGGGCCGGGACGGCCGATGGGGCTGCGTCCCTCACCACCGCCGTGGGGGTGGTCACAGGGGTTCATGACAGAGCCGCGAACGGTGGGACGAATGCCCATGTGGCGTTTACGGCCAGCCTTACCGATGTGAACGTTTGCATGGTCGATGTTGCCGACCTGGCCGATGGTGGCCATGCAGCTCATGCGAACCTTGCGGTACTCACCGGAGGGGAGACGTACGGTTGCGAGATCGCCTTCCTTAGCCATGAGCTGAGCGGAGACGCCTGCAGAGCGAACGAGCTGAGCGCCCTTGCCGGGGTAGAGCTCGATGTTGTGGATAACGGTACCAACAGGAATGTTGGCGAGGGGCAGTGCATTGCCGGCAATGATGTCGGCGCCAGCGCCGGAGACAATCTTGTCGCCAGCCTTCAGGCCGTTGGGAGCGAGAATGTAACGCTTCTCGCCGTCCTCGTACTGAACGAGAGCGATGAATGCGCTGCGGTTGGGGTCGTACTCGAGGCGAAGAACTTCAGCGAACATATCGGTCTTGTTGCGCTTGAAGTCGATGACACGGTACTTCTGACGGTTGCCGCCGCCCTTATGGCGAACGGTGATGTGGCCGTAGCTGTTGCGGCCGGCGTGCTTCTTAAGAACTTCTACCAGGCTCTTTTCGGGACGTGCGTGCTTGTCAACTCCGTCGAAACCGGAGACAGTCATCTGACGACGTGCAGGAGTGGTAGGTCTGTAGGTTTTAATAGACATATCTTACTCCCTCCCTTATGCCATGTTCTCGAAGATCTCGATGTTCTTGGAATCTTCGCTGAGCTTAACAACGGCCTTCTTCCAGTTCTTGGTGAAGCCGCTGGGGTTAGCACCGAGGCGCTTTGCCTTGCCCTTGACGTTGATGGTGGTGACCTTGATGACGCGAACGCCGAAGATCTCCTCAACAGCCTTAGCGATCTCTACCTTGGTAGCGGTCTTGGCAACTTCAAAGACGTACTTTTTGATGTCCATATCTTCCATGGACTGCTCGGTGATGATGGGACGGATAATGATATCGTAAGAAGTTTTCATTATGCGTACACCTCCTCGATTTTCTCAAGGGCGGTCTTGTCAACAACCAGCATGGTGTTGTTCAGGACCATGTAAGGATTCAGAATGGTAGCCATGGTGATGACTACGCCGGGGATGTTGCGAGCGGACTTGATGACCAGCTCGTCCTTCTCAGCGGTGATGATCAGGGTCTTGCCGGTAGCGCCGACCTTGTTCAGGAAAGCCTTGAAGGTCTTGGTCTTGGGCTCTTCTACCTTGAGGCCGTCGATAACAACGATCTCTTCGCTCTGAGCCTTAGCAGAGAGGGCGGACTTGAGAGCAAGTCTGCGAACCTTCTTGTTGAGGGAGTAGCTGTAATCGCGGGGCTTGGGAGCGAATGCTACGCCGCCGTGATACCAAACAGGGGATCCCTTGTAACCAGCGCGAGCGCGGCCGGTGCCCTTCTGTCTCCAGGGCTTAGCGGTGGTGTAGTCAACCTCACCCTTGGTGAGTGCGCTCTGGGTGCCCTGGCGCTGATTTGCCAGGTAGTTCTTGACGGAGTCGTGAAGAACGGACTCGTTGGGCTCAATGCCGAAAACGGCTTCAGAGAGCTCGATGGTGCTGATCTGTTCACCAGCCATGTTGAATACTTTTGCAGTAGGCATTTACGATACTCTCCTTTCCTTACTTGTTTCGTGCAGAGGCCTTCTGAGGATTGACACGAGCAGAAGCCTTCTGGGGGTTGTTGCTGATGCCGGCGTCGCCCTTCTTCTCACGAATGGTCTTAACGGTGTTCTTAATGTAGACGATGCCGCCCTTGGGGCCGGGGATAGCGCCGCGGACAACGATCATGTTGAGCTCTTCGTCAACCTTGACAACGTCCAGGTTCTGAACGGTGATCTGGTCAACACCCATCTGACCTGCGCCGTGATGTCCCTTGAAGATACGGGAGGGGTCAGAGGTGGAGCCCATGGAGCCGGCGTGACGGTGAACAGGACCACCACCGTGGCTCATCTTCTGGATGTGGCCGCCGTAGCGCTTGATAGCGCCCTGGTAGCCGTGACCCTTGCTGATACCGGTAACGTCGATGTGATCGCCTTCCTTAAAGGAAGCAGCGGTAACAACGTCGCCGACCTTCAGCTCGTCGCAGTTCTCCAGACGGAACTCTTTCAGGTGTCTCATGGGAGCAACGCCTGCCTTGCTGGTGTGGCCCAGCTCGGGCTTGCTCAGCTTCTTCTCGGCAACTTCTTCGTAACCGAGCTGTACGGCTGCATAGCCTTCCTTCTCAACGGTCTTCTTCTGCACGACCACGCAGGGGCCTGCTTCGATGACAGTTACAGGAACGACTTTGCCAGCCTCATCGAAGATCTGCGTCATGCCGACCTTCTTGCCGATGATGGCTTTCTTCATGGATTATTTCCTCCTTAAGGTTATTGGTTGCCTCGCGTAGCCCGAAGATTGAAGAATTCTCCGTCCAGAGGCTGGCAACTTAACCCGTCCGCATTCGCAAGTTGCGGACATGGGTCGTTTGTGATTTTGTAGGGGATTTGCTGTTTGCGCAGGGGTTATTTTTAATATAAGGTGAGATTAGAGCTTGATCTCGATCTCAACACCAGCGGGAAGCTCGAGGCTCATGAGAGCTTCAACGGTCTTCTGGGTGGGGTTGATGATGTCGATGAGGCGCTTGTGAGTGCGGCGCTCGAACTGCTCGCGGCTGTCCTTATACTTGTGAACTGCGCGAAGGATGGTTACGATCTCAGTCTGAGTGGGGAGAGGGATGGGGCCGGAAACCTTAGCGTCAGTGCGCTTTGCGGTTTCGACAATCTTCTCTGCAGCAGAGTCGATGAGCTGATGGTCGTAAGCCTTGAGACGGATGCGGATCTGTTTCTTTGCGGTTGCCATGTTTTTTCCTCCAAAATCGTACGAATAATTTTCGGCGCCATTGGCCGCGCCTTATGTTTGTCCGTACGGATGAGATTTTCTGTACACCTTGCCGTGCGTATCAGACTTTGGGCGAAAAAGTAACCGGCATTGAGCGCCCACGCCGCAGCGCAGGAACCCGGAATGGCCGGTTCCTTCCCAGTCCAAACGATATACGCTTTGTATACCGCATGGTCCAAAGGAAAATCTCAGCCGCCCGATTGCGTACCGCCAATTCAGACGATACCGGACATACTCCACGGAAGTTACCTCCTTTTCGGAGCAATCTCCCGCTTCATCGCATACGCGCTTTTGGACATACTCGTCCCACGCGCCCCTATAGAATACCAAACGCACGGCTCTGTGTCAAGCATTTTGTTTGTAAAATTTGAAGATTTTTTTATATATTTTTTGTGCAGATTTTATGGTAGTTTTATGCATATTAACAACACAATATATAGCCTAATCACACCCCTCCCCTGCCATCCAAAAAAGGGCGGACAGCTGCGCGCCGTCCGCCCTTCGGGCTATATATTATTATAATATGTATATTAGCCGCCGGAAGGCAGGATTGAGAAGTGCATATAGTCGAAGCTCAATCCTCCGCTCCAGCCGTTGCCGCCCCAGCCCCAGCCGTGATCGGCGAAGGCTTTGACAACGCTGTAGCCATACTCACCGGGCACTTTGCCGATGGAGTAGTAACTTTGCTCGGTCATGCTTCCTGCGAAGGTGCTGTCGGCGTGACCCACAGGCCACCAACCGTAGCCGCAGGTAACTTTCAGATAACCTGACTTGAGGTTGCACTCGGCGTTATAGAGAGCGTTGATGTCTATTGCAGCACCCCAGGAGTGGCGCATGGTATCGGTGAAGCGGGCGCCGCCCACAGACCAACCTCCATAGATGGGGAATTTTTCGGGATCATTATAAATCTGATTGAAGATAGATTTTACTTCGTTTGCAAGAATCTTGTTTACCGTCAGGTAAGCGGTGGCGGAGAATCTGTTGCCGCTTTTGTCCATAGTCCAGATAGGCACCGCGACATCGGTCATATAGGGAGCTGCTTCTGCCGCAGAGGAGAAATAGCTCTTGTTTGCATCGCCGAAAAGAAGAGTCTTTGCCTGAGCGCTGAGCTTGCCCCAGCTATCCACCTGACCGCTGCGCAGCCACCATGCAAAGGTGGAGTAACCTGCAGGGATGCTTGCGTTAGGTGCAGGAGTAGGAGTGGGTGTAGGTGTAGGTGTAGGCACAGGAGTGGGTGCGGGGGTAGCCTCCGTGCCGGGAGCAGAAGGTGCAGGTGTGGTCTCCACAGGTGCAGAGGGCGTAGGTGCCACAGGAGCGCTGGGCGCAGGAGTGGTGGTTGTTCCCGGTGTGGTGGGAGTTGCAGTCTGCACAGGTGCCACAGGGGTGGGAGCCGCAGTAGGCTTGGGAGTTGCGGCAGGAGTGGGCGTAGCAGTGGGTTTCGCAGTGGGCTTGGGCGTGGGTTTGGGCGTAGGAGTGGGCGTAGGCTCCGGAGTGGGAGGAGGGGGAGGTGTGGGTCTGGCGGCGAAGTAAGAGAGATCGTCGCCGTTGATGTCATACTCAAAGAGGAAGCGATGGATGACAGTTACGCCCTCCGCGCGTGTGAGATACTGCTCGCCGTTAAAATTGGCCTTCTCGTCACCCTGAATGAGCTTCTTTCCGAAAACCTGCTCAACTGCATTTATATAGGTAGGATCAATGGATCTATAGTCTCTTATATAGTTCTCGGGGTTTTTAACCACAACCACAGAGTCCATACCTATGTTGGTGAGCATATTGGCCATAATAACCGCCATCTCATTGCGGGTTATATTCTGGTCAAGATCAGAGGCGGTGCAGCGGAACATGGCCTTGCTGCTCTCGTATACGTTGGCAATAAGGATATTATCCTTTTTTGCGGCCTGATAATATTTTCCCGCCCAGTGGACATCATCCTTGCTGCTGTCAGTAAGATCTATACTGGCACCGGTCACCACGAAAGCCTCCATTATCATTTTCAGAAACTGGGCTCTGGTGAGGGGATCATCGGGTCCGAACTCACCTGTAGGATTTCCCTCGGCATCACCGTAACCTGTGATGATATTATCGCTGCCGATCTCCTCCTGAGCGTCCATGATGGCATTGAGTTCTTTCTCATACCATGCACCGGAGGGCACATCGCTGAAATACTTGTTTCCGCTGGCCTCAGCCATAGGCACAGCTTGAGCAAGCACAGCCAGCGTAAGCAGGCATATGATTATTGCTCTGATTTTTTTCATAGGCTCAATCCTTTTTTAGTTCAGGTTTTCTGTGTTGAATGCGTAAGGCATCAGCTCATGAAGCTTGAGTTTGAGAAATTCTCCATTTCCTTTTGCGCTGATAACATCCATGTCATAGGAAAATTCGGACATGAACTGGCGGCAGGCGCCGCAAGGCATGCAGTAATCGTCGCACTTTCCCCAGACGGCAATTTTGGTGAATTTTCTGTAACCCTCGCTGACAGCCTTGCACATAGCGGTACGTTCGGCACAAATGGTGCTTCCGTAGGCGGCATTTTCAACGTTGCATCCTGTGAATACCTTTCCATCGGGGCACTCCAAAGCCGCTCCGACAGGGAAGTTGGAGTAGGGTACATATGCGTTTTCCGCAGCAAGGCGGGCAACGGCAATAAGTTCCTTTTCAGTCATTGTCGGAATCCTCCTTTTACTCATCTGACTCAAGGTTTATTGTCCAGTTATAGAATCTGTTAAAAATATCATACTGGGTTGGGTTGGCGCCGCTTATAACGCCGCGGTGGGTGAGCATTTCCTGACGCTCAAAGCAAATGGGAATTATGGCGGAGTTTTCCATCACATATTGGCAAACGGAAGCAAAGGCCAGATTTCTTGCATCCTCCGGGGCTGCCAGATATGCATCATAGAGGGTCTTAAACTGCTCATCGAAGCAGTTGGCATAGTTCATGCCCTTATCCATGTCTTCGGGGTCGCGAGTGACGGTGTAAGGCTCAAAGAGGTAACCCAAATTCCAGTCGGGGTTCATCTTGACCTCGCCGTAATACATATCGTACTCGCCCTTTTCGAGGGCTTCCACATAGTCCTCCCACTTAAGCTCGTGCAAAGTGGTCTTTATGCCAAGGGAGTTGAGGGCTTCGGCAATTTCTCTTGCGCCCTCCAGCTTAACGGTGGAGTCGGTGTTGACTATGAAGTTTATGTCTATTTCAACAACTATGCCCGTTATGAGGATTTCCAAAACCCCGTCTTCGTCATAGTCCTTGATTCCAAAACTATCAAAAAGTGCTGCGCTCTTTTCAAGATCAAAGACAAACTGGGCTGCATAGTCCTCGTCATAGAGCGGGCTTACCGGATGAACGGGCAAAGCCGCAGGCACTGCGCAGGTATCCATATAGCGCTTGACTATACCGTTTCTGTCAACGGCAGCGCCAACAGCGGCGCGGGCAAGGCTATTGGAAAAATATCTGCCCTGCATATTGAAGCCGATATAGTGCATATTGCTGGTTTCGAAATAACGAATCTCGTTGGAGCTACCGTAACCCAGATTGTAAACTCCGGTGGGGTCGTTGGTAACAACATCGATGCGGGAAGCCTCAAAGGCGCTGATTTTCGCAGCGGCGTCCATGTAGTCTTTAAGATATATGGTATCGACGGGAAGGCTGTCATAGTGGCGATAGCCTTCATAAGCAACCAGTCTGTCCCCTTCCTCTGCCAGCATATAAGGACCAGAGCCCACGGGAACATCATCGCCGAAGGTGCCTTCCTTGACTATGGGAATGTTCAGATGGCTGGGGAGCTGGCTGTTGGGCGCATCAAGGCTTATGGCGAAGCAATCGCTGCCCATGGCGCTTATACCGTAGATGCAGGAAAGACGGCTGGAATAATAGGGGTACTGACGGGCGCGGTTTATGGAATAAACGATGTCCTTTGCGGTGAGGGGGGTGCCGTCATGGAAGGTGATGTTGTCATAGATATCGAATACCCACCACTCATAGTCGCTGGACTCATATTCCTTGACAATCTCGCTGGTGACGGAAAAATCGTTTTCCACCACATAAACGCTGTCATACATCAGTGACCAGAAGAGCATGTTGTTGGAACTGGCGGCGTTGAGGGGGTTAAGTCCTCCATCGGTATCAAAGTTGAGGGAGAAAATGCTGTCCTCGGCAGAGGTCTGCTGAACAACCTGGTCGCCAACGAAGTATTCTTCCTCTTCGTTTCCTTCCTCGTCATCCTTCTTTCCGCAGGCGGAGAGAAGCATCAGCATAGCCAGCAGCAACGCAGGCAGACGCTTTTTCAAAAATTCCATCTATCTTTAGTCCTTTCCATTCATTCAAGCACTATGAGCGCACCTTGACTTCCCCGCTGACCATTGGTGTGGCGGTGGGACCAGTATTTTTCGTGGCTGCACTTTGTGCATTCATCAGATATGGCTATATTCTCTTCTTTCACGCCCAGCTGCATCAGCCTTTTGCCATTGCAGCTTTTCAGATCCAGAAGGAATTTTCCGCCCTCCCTCTCGTCGGCTTTGTAAAAACCGCGGGCATCTTCTCCCAACCATTCCTCCACGGCCTCTATCACTTCGCCACCCACCTGGAAGCAGCAGCCGCTTATGGCAGGACCGATGGCAGCATGAATATTCTCCTTCTCCGCTCCCAAAGAGCACATTGCCTCAACAGCGTTGCCAAGAATATCTCCAACGCTGCTGCGCCAGCCGCAGTGGATGGCGCCGATCACCTTGTTGACAGGGTCTTCCAGCAAAACGGGAACGCAGTCGGCGGTGAAGCAGATGAGACCTAAGTTTTTCGTGGCGGTAACAATGCCGTCAGCTTCATAGGGTACAGCGGAGAAAAGAGTGTGAATATCTCCCTCGTCCACTATGCGTACATCTGCCTTATGCACCTGCTTGGTGAAGGCCATACAGAGGGTATTTATCCCCGTGGCTTCGGCAAGAAGACGGTAGTTTTCGCGGATTTTCTCATCCTCGTCTCCTCTGCCCGTGCCAAGATTCATGGATGCATATATCCCTTCGCTCACTCCCCCGTGGCGGGTTGTGAAAGCATGACGGGAGGATATGGTGGCTGCAGTCATGTATACAACCGAGCCTTTTTTCTGTTCTGTAAACGACATTCTATAACTCCTATGCATCCAATTTGTTTCAATCGAAATTCGGCCTGAAAAATCAGGCATCTCTGCCGCAGCAGTCTTTATACTTCATGGGCAGACCGTTAGGGCGCTTCTTGCCGCAGGGGCAGGGGTCGTTGCGGCCTATTTTCTGCGCCTTACGGATGGGCTGCTTTTTCACGGAAGCATCTCCACCTACATTGGTGCTGGCATTTTTAACAACACTCTTGCGCTGAACGCTCTCGTTTGCGCGGACTCTTGCCAGATAAATTCGGCGTACAACCTCTTCGCGCATGCCGCTTATCATGGTCTCGAACATATCAAGACCTTCCTGTTTATATGCGTCGATGGGCTTGATGTTGCCGTAACCGCGCAGCCCTATGCCACGGCGCAGCTCGCTCATAGCATCGATATGCTCCATCCAGTATTCGTCAACAACGCGGAGCATGACAACTCTCTCCAGCTCGCGCATAACGGGAACGCCGTTGGGCATATCGCCGAGAGCCTTTTCCTTGGCGGCATAAACCTCGTGGGCAATGTCTTCAAGGCGCTGAGCTATAGCGGAGCATTTCATTCCCTTTTCAAAGCTTATTCTGCCTCTTGCAAGGAAAAGCTTCTCAAAGGGAGCGAGCATCTCAGAAAGAGCCTCGGGAGATTCGGGGTCAACGCTGCCCACGCTGTCATAAATAAAGTCGTGAATCATGCCGGCTATGGACTGCTGAATATCCTCGCCGTCAAGAACCTTATAGCGCTGCTCATAGATGAGCTTGCGCTGAACATTCATAACGTCGTCATATTCCAAAGTGCTCTTTCGGGACTGGAAATGACGGCTTTCAACGGTTTTCTGGGACTGCTCGATTGCGTTGGAAACCATTTTATTGTCTATGGGCATATCCTCTTCAAGACCGAGAGCTTCCATCATGCCCATAACTCTTTCGGAGCCGAAAAGGCGCATGATATCGTCGGTAAGGGCAAGGAAGAAGCGGCTTTCGCCGGGGTCGCCCTGACGTCCTGCGCGTCCGCGAAGCTGGTTGTCAATACGGCGGGATTCGTGGCGCTCGGTGCCCAGGATGAAAAGTCCGCCTGCGGCCTTTACCTTCTCTGCCTCTTCGCCAATCACCTTTTTATGCTCCGCCATGCGCTGGGCAAAAAACTCACGTGCGGCAAGAATTTCTTCATTGTCGGTGTCTGCGTAACCTGTTGCCTCGGCGATGATATCCTCGCTGTAACCGTTCTTTCTCAGGTCGTTTTTGGAAAGGAACTCGGCGTTACCGCCCAGCATAATATCGGTGCCTCGACCTGCCATGTTGGTTGCAATGGTAACCGCTCCAAGCTTACCTGCCTGAGCGACAATCTCAGCTTCCTTCTCATGGTTCTTTGCGTTGAGGACATTGTGCTTTATACCCGTGCGCTGAAGCAGACGGGAGATATATTCGCTCTTTTCAATGCTGACAGTACCCACCAGAACGGGCTGACCCTTCTGATGGCAGGCAATTATCTGGTTGATAATGGCGCGGTTTTTGCCGTTTTCATTTTTATATACAACGTCGGGATTATCTATTCTTGCAACAGGCTTGTTGGTGGGAACTTCGATGATATCCAGACCGTAAATGGCAACGAATTCCTCCTGCTCGGTAACGGCAGTACCCGTCATACCTGCAAGCTTTGAATACATGCGGAAATAGTTCTGGAAGGTGATGGTGGCGAGAGTTTTGTTTTCTCTCTCAACGGTCACGCGCTCTTTGGCCTCGATGGCCTGATGAAGGCCTTCGCTGTAGCGGCGACCAAGCATCAGTCGTCCGGTGAACTCGTCGACTATGATGACTTCTCCCTCTTTCACCACATAGTCAATGTCCTTTTTCATAACGCCGTGGGCTCTTATAGCCTGGTTTATATGGTGGGAAAGGGTGGAGTTTTCAAGGTCGGCAAGGTTTTCAAGACCGAAATGCTGCTCGGCCTTGGCAATGCCTCTGGCGGTAAGGGTGGCGTTTCTTGCCTTTTCGTCAACGATATAGTCGGCGTCCAGATTTTCATCCTCTTCCGCTTTGTCGTCAACGCTGGCAACAACAAGCTTCTTCAGTCGGCAGACGAAATCGTTCACCTGCTTATAAAGATCGGTGCTCTCGTCGCCCTGACCGGAAATGATAAGGGGAGTTCTGGCTTCGTCTATGAGGATGGAGTCAACTTCGTCAACAACGGCAAAGTTGTGGCCGCGCTGAACCATGTTGCTCTTGTAAATTGCCATATTGTCGCGGAGGTAATCGAAGCCCATCTCGTTGTTGGTTCCGTAGGTTATGTCCGCGCTATATGCCTCTCTGCGCTGGTCGGAAGTGAGCCCGTGTACAATAAGACCAACTTTCAGACCCAGGAAACGGTGAACCTTGCCCATCCATTCGCTGTCGCGGCGGGCAAGATAATCGTTGACGGTGACGATGTGTACACCCTTGCCCTCAAGAGCGTTCAGGTAAGCGGGCAAAACGGCAACAAGGGTCTTGCCTTCGCCGGTTTTCATTTCTGCAATGCGTCCCTGATGAAGGACAATGCCGCCTATAAGCTGAACGCGGAAGGGCTTCATGCCCAAAACGCGCCATGCTGCCTCGCGGACAACAGCAAAAGCCTCGGGGAGAATATCGTCAAGAGTCTCACCCGCTACAAGGCGGGACTTGAATTCCTCGGTTTTTGCACGGAGAGCCTCGTCGCTCATTGCGGCGCAAGTTTCGTCCAGCGCCTCAATTTTGTCAACGAGGGGATATATTTTTTTCAGTTCTCTGTCTGAGTAGCTGCCAAAAAGCTTGTTGAGAATACCCATAGGTTTAATTTCACCTTTCGCGATGCGCACATTGTGCGCATAGTTATGTCATTTTACTATCTAATCAAGGTATTTTATCATATACTTATGAATAAATAAAGTATAAGCGCCCGAATTTTGCGAAAAAGTAATTGCGCAAAATTTGCAATTGAATACTGCGGCGGAATGATGTATTATATATTGGTTGATATGAGTAGTAAAAAAGGAGCTCGTCTATGAAGCATCATCGTTTTCATCAGGCCGTATGGTCCTTCCTTCGTGTTGTCCTCGGCCCTTACATAAGACGCCGTTTCGGTTATACATATGAAACCTGCTCTCTGGAAGGTCCGGTCCTCGTCATGGGCAACCATGACAGCAACTGGGATCCCCTTTTCCTCGGTCTTGCCTTCCCCAAGCAGATGTATTTTGTCGCCAGCGAGCATATCTTCCGCTGGGGTATTGTCACCTGGATTCTCAAGGTGCTGCTCAACCCCATCTCCCGTATGAAGGGCACCACCGCAGGCGACACCGCCATGACAATTATACGCCGTCTGAAAAAAGGCTATAATGTAGGCATGTTCGCAAACGGAAGCCGCTCCTTCAACGGCATCAGCGAGGATATTCTCCCCTCCACCGGCAAGCTTGCAAGAGTAAGCGGCGCAACCCTTGTCACCTATCGTCTGGACGGCGGCTATTTCACCGAGCCCCGCTGGAACTTCTCCGGCATAAGACGCGGCAAGATCCGCGGCAAAATCATGAACATCTATACCCCCGATGTTCTCAGAAAGATGAGCGTTGACGAAATCAACGAGGCCATCAATCGCGACCTTTATGTGGATGCTTACGCTGTGCAGCGCGAGGCAATGGTGCCTTTCAAAGGTTCCCGTCCTGCAGAAAGCCTTGAAAGCGTCCTCTGCGTCTGCCCCAAGTGCGGCTCTCTCGGCCACATGCATTCCAAGGTTGACCGCTTCTGGTGCGATAGCTGCGGCTACGAGGTGCGCTATAATGATTATGGCTTCTTCGAGGGCAGCGACGTGGTGTTCGATTCTGTCACCGATTGGGATAAATTCCAGAGCGAGGAGCTTAAAAAGCTTTGCGATAGTGCCGAGGACGGCGCTCTCTTCTTCACCGATGACGGCTTTGAGCTTTGCTCCGTCGGCGTTGACCACAGCGTCACCAAGGTAGGCACCGGCAGCATCGCCCTTTATCCCGACCGTTTCGAGTGCTGCGGCAAGGTTTTCCCCATCTCAGAGCTTGGCGGCTTCGCCCTTCACGGTCCTGTATCCGTCAACTTCTCCCACAATGGCATCAGCTATGAGCTGAAGACCAAAAATGTAGTCTGCACCAGAAAATACCAGACCATCATCCATCACATTCTCAACCGCGGCGCACTTTTGCAGTCCTGACATAAGACAAAGCAGAGAAAGAGGATTTCAAGCGATGAAAAAAATCGGTTTCGACAATGAAAAATATCTGCTGACCCAGACAGAAAATATCCGCCAGCGCATAGAGCAGTTCGGCGGCAAGCTCTATCTGGAGTTTGGCGGCAAACTTTTTGATGATTACCATGCATCCCGCGTCCTGCCCGGCTTCAAGCCCGACAGTAAGGTGCAGATGCTGATGAACATGAAAGACGATGCGGAAGTTCTCATCGTTATCTCCGCCAACGACATCGAGCGCAACAAGCGCCGCGGTGACCTTGGCATCACCTATGACGAGGATACCCTCCGCCTCATTGACGCTTTCCGCGGCATCGGTCTTTATGTTGGCAGCGTTGTTATCACCCAGTATCAGAACCAGCCCGCCGCCGACCAGTTCCAGAAGCGTATGGAAATGCTTGGCCTGAAGGTTTATCGCCACTATATCATCCCCGATTATCCCGCCAACCTTCCCCTCATCGTCTCTGACGAGGGCTACGGCAGAAATGACTATATCGAAACCTCCCGCAGCCTTGTTGTCGTCACCGCCCCCGGTCCCGGCAGCGGCAAGATGGCAACCTGCCTCAGCCAGCTTTATCACGAGCATAAGCGCGGCATCTCTTCCGGTTATGCTAAGTTTGAGACCTTCCCCATCTGGAATCTCCCCCTCACCCATCCCGTCAATCTGGCTTACGAGGCCGCAACCGCCGACCTTGACGATGTTAACATGATAGACCCCTATCATCTGGAAGCCTACGGCGAGATGACCGTCAACTATAACCGCGACGTTGAGGTTTTCCCTGTTCTCAACGCCATTCTGGAGCGCATCTGGGGCAAGAGTCCCTATAAGAGCCCCACTGATATGGGCGTAAATATGGTAGGTAACTGCATCATCGATGATGAAGCCTGCCGCCACGCCAGCAAGCTTGAGATAATCCGCCGTTATTACTCCGCCGCAGTCAGCGTTCGTCAGGGTCTTTCCGACCATAGCGAGCTGCGCAAGATCGAGCTTATTATGAATAAGTGCGGCATCACCACCGATTACCGTCCCGTAATCGCAGCCGCTATGGCTCGCGCCGAGGAGACGGAAAACCCCGCAATGGCTCTCGAGCTGCCCGATGGCACTATCGTCACCGGCAAGACCTCCTCCCTGCTGGGCGCCGCCTCCGCCTGCCTTCTCAACGCCCTCAAAACTCTGGGCGGACTGGAAAGTGAGCTTCTGCTCATCTCTCCCGGCATTATCGAGCCTATCCAGCACCTGAAGGTTGAACACATGGGCAACCGCAACCCCCGTCTCCATACCGACGAAATTCTTGTTGCGCTTAGCATTTGCGCCGTCACCAATCCCATGGCGGAGCTTGCTATGGATCAGCTTGATAAGCTTCGCGGCTGCGAGGCTCATTCCAGCGTCATCCTCTCCCGCGTGGACGAAAACCTCTTCCAGAAGCTGGGCGTGAATATCACCTTCGAGCCCAGATATCAGGTGAAAAAGCTCTTCCACGGCTGATAAGATGATATAATGAAATTGATAAAAAAACTTCCGCGAATTTCTGCGGAAGTTTTTTTATCTATTCCGCCGCCAAAGCCTTCCCTTGTGTAAAGGGAGGTGCCGAGCAAAGCGAGGCGGAGGGATTGTCCCTCGTTATGTTTGGCGGCGCGCTGAGGTCATCGCGCCCTACGAGGCTCCCGTTTTCTCCGTAGGGAACGGTTTTGACCGTTCCGATGTTTGCGCATCACTCTCCCCTACAAAGCCTCCCTTGAAAAGGGAGGTGGATTTTGCCGCAGGCAAAAGACGGAGGGATTGCGTTGTCTCCGACGGCCATATTCTTTTCGTGTGTCCGAAAAGAAAATGGAAAGAAAAGTCCACCAAAGAGGGGCGCACAATGCCCCTCTTTGGAAACTCCCTAACTGCGGCAAAAGGAAAACTGTTGTGCCACA
>JAZQVC010000008.1:0-57642 GCA_045631645.1 Oscillospiraceae bacterium | reverse complement strand
GTTTTCGTGGCGGACCATCTCTACGATCTTGCCCACTACAATATTCTT
The DNA here is from genome assembly GCA_045631645.1 of Oscillospiraceae bacterium. Classification (GTDB taxonomy): domain Bacteria; phylum Bacillota; class Clostridia; order Oscillospirales; family Oscillospiraceae; genus SIG459. Next base: position 57,594 of record JAZQVC010000008.1, on the reverse strand, counting down.
GATCTCCGCATCCTGACGCTCCACGGTCTCCACCTTGGAGCCGGACAGGGTCATATCCTCGGAGAAATCATGGTCATTCACATTGCTGACGTCGACGAATTCGCTCAGCCATTCTCTGCTCAGTAACATATCAGTTTCTCCTTTCTATCAGAACTGTTCCAGGAAACGCACGTCGTTTTCAAAGATCAGACGCAGGTCAGCGATCTTGAAGCGGCGCATAGCCAGACGCTCCAGACCCATACCGAAGGCCCAGCCGGTGTACTCCTCGCTGTCGATGCCGCTCATCTCCAGTACCTTGGGATGCACCATGCCGGCGCCCAGCACTTCGATCCAGCCCTCGCCCTTGCAGGTGGGGCAGCCCTTGCCGCCGCACTTGTGGCACTGCACGTCCATCTCGCAGCTGGGCTCGGTGAAGGGGAAGTGGTGGGGGCGGAAACGGGTCACGGTACCCTCGCCGAACAGCTCTTCCATCACGGCGTTCAGCGTGCCCTTCAGATCAGCCATGGTCACGCCCTTGTCGATGACCATGCCTTCCACCTGATGGAACATGGGAGAATGGGTGGCGTCCACCTCGTCCTTGCGGTATACGCGGCCGGGAGCAATAATGCGGATGGGCAGCTCCATGGTGTCCATAGCGCGAACCTGCATGGGAGAGGTCTGGCTGCGGAGCATAACGCGGCTGTCCTCGTCAAAATAGAAGGTGTCGGACCAGTCGCGGGAGGGGTGACCTTCCTCGGCGTTAAGGCGGTCAAAGTTCAGCTCAGCGAGCTCAACTTCGGGACCGTCGAGAATGGTAAAGCCCATACCGATAAAAATTTCCTTGATTTCGTCAAGAGCGGTATACATAGGATGACGATGACCCATTTCCTGCTTTTTGCCGGGAATGGTAACGTCGATAGTCTCTTCTGCAAGGCGCTTTTCCAGCATAAGAGCGCTTACGGCGCTTTTACGCTCTTCAAGAGATGCCTCAAGAGCGTTTCTTACTTCGTTGGCAAGCTGACCCATGACGGGACGTTCCTCGGCGGAGAGTTTACCCATCTGCTTCAAGATGGCGGTAAGTTCGCCTTTCTTGCCCAGATACTTGATGCGCAGAGCTTCAAGTTCATCGCCGGTCTGTGCCTCGGCAATGGCGGAAAGAGAACTTTCGCGCAAAAGCTTCAACTGTTCTTTCATTTCAGGTCTCCTTATATGAAATAATTTTTTTAAAAATAAAAAATGCCCTCATCCCTCATCTGGGACGAAAGCACAAAACTTCCGCGGTACCACCCGCATTTGCCGCGCCTTGCGCAGCACACTTTTCGGCGCTATAACGGACGCACTCACCGCCGGGGATTGGCCGGAGCTCACGGGCGAACCAAGCGGACTTTTGCACAGGGCGCTTTCAGCCTTTGGCAGCCCCTCTCTGAAGAGAAAAGTTTACGCTATTTTCCCGATCACAGCTTTTCACAACTCCGCTATTATATCCTGCGAAGACAAAGATTTCAAGAACAAATTTGACATATTTTTGCGTAAATAATATAATATTTCAAAATTATAAGCGGGAGCTGAGAGTTATGTTTCTTTCCAATTCCGAAAATATGAAAAAAGCCGATAATGAGGCTATATACGATCGCGGAATAAGCTCCCTCGCCCTTATGGAAAAGGCGGCCAGCTTCATTGCTGAAAGGGCTTATTCACACCTTGGCGAGAGCAAAAACGTCTTTGTTTTCTGCGGAAGCGGAAATAACGGAGGCGACGGTATTGCAGCTGCTCGCCTGCTTATGGAAAAGGGCGCAAATGTCAGAGCTATACTCACCGGCAGCAGAGAAAAGCTCACCGCTGATTCTGCTGAAATGCTCCGCAGACTTGAGGTGTGTGGAGGACTGCTTGAAGATTTCTCGGATAATGAAGAATTTGAAAAAGCCCTTTTTGAAGCGGATGTAATTATTGATGCAATGTTCGGCATCGGGCTTAATAAGCCCCTTCGAGGCAAAGCTCTTGAAGCGGTTAAACTTATAAATTTATCCAAAGCGCATATTATAAGCGCCGATATAGCCAGCGGAGTTGAAGCCGATACAGGTAATATTCTTGGCGATGCTGTGTATGCAGATGAAACCGTAACCTTTTCTATGGCAAAGCCCGGACATTTTATAGAAGCAGGCTGCGTTCATACCGGCAGACTTAGCATTGTGGACATAGGAATACCAAATGATATTCTTGAAAGAGCGATTATCCCTGTAAAGGCGCTTGTTGATGGCACTATGAGTCTTCCCAAAAGAAATCCTCTCAGCCATAAGGGCGATTATGGCAAGATATTGATTCTGGGCGGCAGCAGTGAATATTGCGGCGCTCCAAATATGTGTTCCATCGCAGCTACCAAAAGCGGAGCGGGACTTGTTTACCTTGGCGTACCTTCCGCAATTCATTCAATATGCGCTGTGAAAAATACTGAAGCAATGCCCTTTGCCCTTCCTTGCGATAGTGAGGGAAGACTTGCGGCAGAAGCATTCGATAAGCTTGAAAAAAAGCTGGAAATTTGCTCGGTCTGCGTTATAGGTCCCGGAATGGGTAGAAGCGAGGGTACTTTGGCTCTTGTTAGAAAGGTGCTGAGCTCTTGCAAGGGAACAGTGGTTGCTGATGCCGATGCCATTTGGGCAATAGCTCAGGATAAGAACATTCTTAAAGAAAGCTCTGCCCTTGTGGTGTTAACTCCCCATGGTGGAGAAGCGAAAATGCTTGGCGTAGATTATGAGCAAGACAGAATCGGAGCGGCAAAAAACTTCGCCGAGGAATATGGTTGCACTCTCGTGCTGAAGGGACATCGCACATTGGCTGCCTTTGCCGATGGAAAAGTGAGCATTTCCACCGGTGGCAATGCAGGAATGGCAAAAGGCGGAAGCGGAGATGTTCTTGCAGGAATTTTGGGTGCTATGCTTGGCCAGTTTGAGCATAAGATGGCTACCGAAAGAGCTATTTATCTCCATGCTCTCGCAGGGGATATTGCCTGTGAAAAAATGGGTGAATATGCCATGACGGCGTCGGATATTATCTCTTCTTTGTCTGATGCTCAGAAAACCATGATAAGGCAGGAAAAACATGAAACGCATAATCGTTCCTGTACTTATGATAACGCTCCTGCTTCTTTCTGGCTGCGCTAAAAATGCCGCGCTTGAAAAAAGCTTTGAGGATGAAAGAATAAAATGGAGCGGGGCGCAAAGCCTCTCTTTTACCGCAGATGTTGTGACTGAGCTTGGCGACAGCAGGTTTGAATGCTCTCTTCATTGCACTCGCGATAGCGAGGGAATATTGCTGGAAGTTATAAAGCCCGAAAATATATCGGGAATAAGAGCTAGACTGAATGAAGGCAAGGCGCAGTTAGAGTATGAGGGAATTATTCTTGCGGTGGAGGATTCCTCCATTGGGGAGACATCTCCTGTGGCTGCCGTTGCGATGCTCATGAAAGCTCTGATAAATTCGCCCTGTACGCAACTATGGACAGAAACTGACATGGAACAGGAGCTTGTGGTCGCGGAGCTTTATATTTCCGAAGAGGAATATGCAAGGCTATGGTTTTTGAAGGAAAACTTCACTTTAATTCACGCAGAACTTGTATCCGAAGGATGTTCTGTGGTAAAATGTAAAATAAGCAGTTTTACTAAGGAATGATAAATATATGACTTTTGAAAAAAGCCGCACATGGGCTGAAATAAGTCTTGAAAATATTAAGCATAATATTCGCGCTATCCGCAGCGCTCTTCCCGTGGGAACCCGCTTTCTCGGAGTTGTAAAGGCTGATGCTTATGGTCACGGCGCCGTTGCCGCTGCCAAGGCCATAGTGGAAGCAGGAGGGGATTGCCTTGCAGTTGCCTGCATTTCCGAGGCTGCTATGCTGAGAGAAGCCGGGGTCAAAGCGCCAATACTCATTCTTGGCCTGACTCCTCCCGAGTTTGCCGAGGAACTGAGCGGTCTTGATATTACTCAGACCGTATCCTCCCTTGAATACGCAAAGGCTCTTTCCCGCAATCTTGAGAAGCCTCTGCGTTGCCACTTGAAGCTGGATAGCGGAATGAACAGAACGGGCTTTGCCTGCAGAGAGGAAAACCTGCCCGAGATAGTGGAGGCTCTTTCCCAGCCCAATCTTAATTTCTCAGGTGTTTTCACTCATTTCGCAGTTTCCGATGAACCCGATAATGACTTTACCGTAACACAGTTTAATAGATTTATGTCAACTATTGAAGCTGTCGAAAAGGCTTGGGGTAAAAGCTTTGAAACCAAGCATTGTGCCAATTCAGGAGCGGTTATCAATTTCAAAGAATATGCTCTGGACATGGTTCGCCCCGGCATTATGAGCTATGGAATGTATCCCGCCGCAGAGAAAGGCGGTATTGAGCTTCTTCCCGCAATGAGCCTTAAAAGCCGCGTTTATTCCGTAAAAACTCTCTATCCCGGAGATAGTGTAAGCTATGGACGAAGTTTCGTAGCCGAAAAAGAGATGAAAATTGCCGTTGTACCCATTGGATATGCTGACGGACTCAACCGCTGCCTGAGTGGAAAGCTGGATGTCCTTATTCGCGGCTGCCGTTGTCCCCAGATTGGGCGCATATGCATGGACATGTGTATGGTTGACATAACTAATCTGGGCGAATGCAATGTCGGAGATGTTGTAACCATTATCGGTGCTGACGGAGACGAGTATATTTCCGCCGATGAGCTTGCGCAAAAGCAGGGAAGCATAAACTATGAAATAACCTGCGATGTAGCGCCCAGAGTTCCCAGAGTTTACGAAAACTGAGCATGTATAATTTTTCCGCGTTTGAGGGAGAATGATAGCACGTCCCTACATAAAATGTATTGGGCGACTATCCTTCATCGGAGTGTGAACACATGAGCATGGTCAAACGAGGAGATATTTACTATGCGGATCTCAGCCCTGTTGTCGGCAGTGAGCAGGGCGGCATGAGACCGGTGCTGATAGTGCAGAACGATACAGGAAACAGGCACTCGCCAACGGTGATAGCCGCCGCCATAACCAGCCAAATGGGCAAGGCTAAACTGCCTACCCATATCGAACTTTCGGCTCAAAGCTACGGGCTTTCCCGTGACAGTGTAATTCTTCTGGAGCAGATACGCACTATTGATAAATCCCGCCTTCGCGAACGTATGGGCAAACTTGATAACGACACTATGACTAAAGTGGATAACGCGATTGCTGTCAGCTTTGGTCTTTGAAAAAACCAAGTTTTCCGCTTCGGTATTCCGAAGCGGGCTATGGAGGTACATATGAGTAAAAAAAGAACTATCGTAATCGTTCTTTGCGCAGTGCTGGCTCTTACTTTGGGATTCAGCGTTTTTGCAGCCACAAGTTATGGCAGCGAGAATGATCCTCTTATAACCAAAAGTTATCTCACAAAAATTCTTCTTCCTCAGCTGCAGGAGGATTTTCAGGATGAGCTTGATGCTGCCGTTGCTGAAATTGAGAGAGAGGGAAGCGGTGAATTCACCGTTATAACCTTGTCTAAGGGTCAGACCGTTAAATGCGGTGTGGGCTGCGAAGTAATGCTTCGTATTGGCTCTGCAGAAGCCGTGGGAGACAACGCTCCTGCTATGGTGAACACCACCACTGCTGAGTCCATTTTCAAGGGATATAAGCTTGAAGTGAATAATCTCTATCTTGTTACCATTGATGGCAATGGCTTCAAGGCTACCGCAAACAACACCAAACTTCTCATAAAGGGCGACTATAAAATTGCCTGAGATAAGCATAATTTTAATACCCTGCTCATATAATCGGGCAGGGTATTTTTGTTTTTATAGGAGGTTTAGTGATGGAAGGAACTTACCCTATTATAATTCGCGGAGAAAATTGCGGAGAGTTGTCTGTGACAAGGGAAGGGGCATATACCCGTTTTCTTGCCCAATGTGCGCTTCGCGCCGAGGTTATCCGCCTTTGTGTCTACGGTGAGGGGAAGGAGGGTTATCTGGGAGTGCCTGTTCCAAAAGGCGAGAAGCTTCTTTTGGATAAAAGGTTCAGTCCTTCTTCAATGAAGCTTTTCCCCGAAAGAATAGATGGCTGCACCCTTGCGGGGGAAGCGCCGATTAAAAAAGAGCCGGAGATGAGGGAAGAAGTGCTTAACGAGGATAACTTGCAAGCAGAAATAAGTGAGGATGAAGAGGAGGATAGCCCGAGACTTTGGTATGCAACAACGGATGGTGCCCTTGTAAGCAAGGACGGAGAGCTTGAGATGGTGGCTTTGCCTCCCGATGATGAAAGAGTGCCGAAAAACTTTGCGGGGCAGCCTAAGATAATAGAAGGCAAAGAATACTTAGTTTACATAACCAAGGAACGCTGAGGGGTAAATTATTGACAAAGCCCCTTTGGGCATAATATAATTAAATCGGTATGCGGCTGTGTTATCCGGCTGTGAACTAATGAAATAAAGGCGGGTGAGCGTTATGCTGATGACCGAACTTATTACAAAAAAACGCGACGGCGGTGTGCTTAATAAGGAAGAGATAGACTTCATGATTGAAGGTTATACCCGTGGGGATATTCCCGACTATCAGATGTCTGCAATGCTTATGGCCATGTATTTTCGCGGACTCAATAAAGAGGAGACCGTAAATCTCACTATGGCAATGATGCACTCCGGCGATACTATAGACCTTTCTGCGATCACAGGCGTGAAAGCGGATAAACATTCCACAGGCGGCGTGGGAGATAAGACCAGCCTTGTTCTCTGCCCTATGGTTGCTGCCCAGGGTGTCAAAATGGCAAAAATGAGCGGACGCGGTTTGGGTCATACAGGCGGAACTATTGATAAGCTTGAATCCTTCCCCGGTTTCAGCTGCGACCTTAGCTCGGAGAAGTTCTTTGAGAATGTAAACACTGTCGGCTTTGCCATCGCTGCTCAGACTGCGGATGTTGTTCCCGCCGATAAAAAGCTCTATGCTCTCCGCGATGTAACGAGCACAGTTGCTGTCCGCGGACTTATTGTCAGCTCCATTATGTCCAAAAAGCTGGCTGCAGGCGCGGATATCATCGTTCTTGATGTCAAGGTTGGAAGCGGCGGCTTTATGAAGACCGTTGAGGATGCCCGTCTTCTTGCCTCGGAAATGGTTGAGGTGGGCAAAGCGGCAGGCAGGAAGACCGTTGCTGTTATGACCGATATGGATTCTCCTCTCGGCGCATGCGTTGGCAACGCTCTTGAAGTTAAAGAGGCAATCTCTGCCCTCAAGGGCGAAACAAAGGGTGACCTTGTTGAGCTTTGCCTTACCATAGGCGCAAATATCCTCCTTGAAGGCGGCATCGCCGAAAGCGAGGAGCAGGCGCGTGAGATGCTTCAGGCCTCTATCGATGACGGAAGCGCCCTCAAAAAGCTTGCTGAGTTTGTTGAAGCTCAGGGCGGTGACAGCGCGGCAGTATATGACACAAGCCTGCTTCCCGAAGCACCCATAAAGTATGAAGCCCTCAGCTCCTGCAGCGGCTATGTTAAGAGCATGCAGGCCGACGGAATAGGTCTTGTGAGCCTTCATCTTGGCGGCGGCAGAGTTACCAAGGAGAGCACCATCGACCTTGGCGTTGGACTTGTTCTCCATAAGAAAACTGGTGACTATGTCTCAGAGGGTGAGAGCCTCGCAACTATCCACGCATCGAGCATGGAAAAAGCCCTTGCCGCAGCGGAAATGCTCCGCGGCTGCTATGAATTCAGCAGCGAAAAAGGCGAGGACAGCCCCTTTATAAAGGGAATAGTCAGATGATTATGTAAACCAATATGGTGTAAAGAAGACCCGTGATTGATTCACGGGTCTTTTTTATATTTCAAATTATTCTTCCTTATTGTTATCGTCAGATTGAGATTCCTCGGCCTTCGCTTTTCTGTTTTTGGTATCGATGGTAGCGCCGATACCCATTCCTATGCATAAACCTATGCACATACCCGTTGAGATGCTGTCCATAGCGGCTCCGATTGCCATGCCAATACCTATGCCTATGCACATGCCAATGGGCATATACTGTATATTTCCCGACTGCTTGTTTTTGTTGTTGTTTTCCATAGTGCATCACCTCAAAAGACTTTGCAACATACTATCACACAGTCTTTGCCGATGCAACATATGATGTAGTGAAAAGCTGCAGCTGAAAATTGGCTCTTATGTGGAAGAGCATAGCTGCTGAAGGGGGATAAGCAACGCCGATGAAAATTTTGGTCTATTGCCTCACTATGCTTGTTGGAATATCCGCTCTTGCTATTTGGTACGTGAGAGATACCAGAAAAATGAAGAAGAATAGGAGCAAAGAGCATAACAAAAAGGCGGCACCTTAATGGGTGCCGCCTTTAAAATTTCATGCACTAAGAGTTTACTTTTTCTCTTTTGCCCTGAAAATCAGAGAAACAAGAAGACCGAAAATCAGCGCCGCGCAAATTCCTGCTGCTGAAGCAGTCAAGCCTCCTGTGAAAACACCAAGAAGATTTTTTTCGTCAACGGCTTTCCTGACACCTCTTGCAAGAACATTTCCAAAGCCTGTAAGGGGGATGGAAGCTCCGGCTCCTGCCCATTCAAGAAGAGGTTCATATACTCCAATAGCGCCAAGAATAACTCCGGCAACAACATATAAGCTTAAAATTCTTGCTGGGGTAAGGCTTGTCTTATCTATAAGAATCTGTGCGATAATGCAAAAGCCGCCGCCTATGGCAAAGGCTTTCAGATAGCTTAATAATATCTCCATTCAATTATCCTCGATTATTTCTATTGCAAGGGCGTGGCATATTCCGGGAATGCTCTCTCCCTGCATTGAGCTTACGGGGCTCATAAGTGCGCCTGTTGGCGCAAAAAGCACCCTTTTCCATATTCCTTCACGGATGCCCTTAATAATATGACCGCAGAGAATGCTTGCGGCGCAGCCGCAGCCTGATCCCCCGCAGTGGGTGTCCTGAGTACGGCTATTATAAATCAGCATTCCGCAGTCGGTGAAAATCTTGGGCATTTTAAGCCCATCACGGTTTAGAAAATCCGCGAGAATACTGTGCCCGAATTTACCCAAATCTCCCGTTATAACCGCATCATAGTATTCGGGCGCTCTGCCCGTATCCTTGAAATGTGCAGAAAGCGTGTCATAAGCCGCCGGTGCCATAGCCGCACCCATATTGCTGCTTTCTTTAATCCCTGCGTCAATTATTTTTCCGACCGTAATATGAGTGATGCAAGGGCCAAAGCCCTTTCTGGATAAAATTGCCGCCCCCGAAGCTGTGGCTGTCCATTGTGCGGTGGGACAGCGCTGTCCGCCATATTCAAGAGGAAGGCGAAACTGGCGCTCTGCCGAGCAAAAATGCGAGCTTGTCATTGCGCAAATATTTTCCGCAAAGCCTCCGTCTATAAGCATTGCACCTATACTGAGGCTTTCGCCCATGGTTGAGCAAGCGCCGTATAGCCCAAGAAAGGGGATGGGGCTGTCCTTTGCTGCGAATGCTGAACCTGTGCATTGGTTAAGAAGGTCTCCCGCAAGGAGAAAATCTATATTTTCTTCCTTCATTCCTGATTTTTTCAAAGCCGTGTCATAGCATTTTTTGAGCATGGCGCTTTCGGCTTTTTCCCAGCTTTTTTCCCCGAAATATGAATCTGTGCTTATATAATCGAAGCGCTGCCCCAAAGGTCCTTCACCTTCTTTTTTGCCTACAACCGCTGCTTCTGCGGTGAAGTAAGGAGGAGATGAAAAACGTATGCTTTGCCTGCCAATATGTTTGCTCATTGTTATTAGCTCCCTTTTTTGAGATAGTTTTTCCCGGGAAATAAAAATAATACATTTACCGCGGCTGTGCGCTTGTAGTATAATAAAGAAAAACTGTGGAGGAAGCTTTCTATGGTCAGAGAAATTATGAAAGACCCTATTTTTCTTGCACGCAAATCGGATAACGCAACAAAAGAGGATGTTGCTGTTGCGAGGGATTTGTTGGAAACTCTTATAGCCCACTCGGAAGGCTGCGTTGGAATGGCCGCCAATATGATAGGGGTCAGCAAGAGAATAATTGCCGTCAATGACGATGGAAGCTATCTTCTTATGCTCAACCCCGTTATTCTGAAGTTTTCAGGTCCTTACGATACGGAAGAAGGCTGCCTTTCTCTCAGCGGCGTCAGACCCACAAGACGCTATAAGAGTATAAAAGTCCAGTATGAAACCATTAATTTTGAGAAAAGGATAAAGACCTTTACAGATTATACTGCCCAGATAATCCAGCATGAAATTGACCATTGCAACGGCATTTTGATATAAGGAGATGACCCTATGATAGTTTTTTTCACCGGAACGGGAAACAGTCGCTATGTTGCCGAGGCGCTTGGAAATGCCCTCGATGACAAGGTTATAGATTCTTTTTCTTATATCAAAAACGGCATTGCTGCCGAGCTTATAAGTGAAAAACCATGGGTTTTTGTAGGACCCATTTACGCATGGCAGATTGCGCATATTTTTGAAGAATTTATCCGCAACGGAAATTTTGCGGGAAACAAAAATGCATATTTCCTCCTCACCTGCGGCGGATCCATTGGTGGAGCGGGAATATACATGGAAAAGCTTTGCAAGGAAAAGGGCTTTAACTATATGGGAACCCTTCCCGTCGTGATGCCGGATAACTATGTTGCAATGTTCAATGTGCCCGACGAGGAAGAGGCGGCCAAGATGATAAGTATTGCCGGAAAGAGTATTGAAAAATATGCTGCCTTTATATCGGAGAATAAACCCTTCGATGAAGGCAAAAAGAGCCTTATGGATAAGTTTCTTTCCTCAGCTGTTAATGCGGGCTTTTATAAAGGATTTGTCAGCGCCAAAAAGTTTTATACCACCGATAAATGCACCTCCTGCGGAAACTGCGCGAAGCTATGCCCTCTCAACAATGTAAATGTTTCAGATGGCAAGATCAGTTGGGGAGATAAGTGCACCCATTGCATGGCTTGTATCAGCTATTGCCCCACCGAAGCTATAGAGTATGGAAAAACAAGCATAGGTAAGAGAAGATATCGATGTGAGAAATTCGAGGCTTAACTAGCTTAACTAAATATAAAAAAAGGCGTGCTGCATTTTGCAGCACGCCTTAAAACTTTATTATCAGAAGGAGAGAATGCCCAGAGCCTGCAGAAGGAGCAGGAGAAGCATGATGGGAGCAATAACCTTGACCATAGCGGAGTAGAGACCCTTGCGGCCGAACTTGAAGCCGCCGAGAGTGATCTCGTCAACAATGGCCTTGGGCTTGATGATCCAACCAACAAGGATGCAGCTTGCGATTGCAACAACAGGCATAAAGATGTAGTTGCTGATATAGTCGAGAACGTCGAGAATCTGAGCAACACTTCCGTTGGGAAGAGTCATCTCAAAGTAGAATACATTGTAGCCGAGGCAGACGATTATGCCTACAACATAGGTGACGAGGGAAGCAACAAGAGTTGCCTTTTTGCGGCTCCAGCCGAACTTATCCATGCAGCTGGAAACCACTGCTTCCAGAAGGGAAACAGAAGAAGTGAGAGCGGCAAAAGCAACAGTAATGAAGAAGATAATTCCGATAACGGAGCCTGCGCCGCCCATTGCGTCAAATACCTTGGGCAGGGAGACGAACATGAGGCTGGGACCTGCGGTCATGCCTTCGGTGCCCATAAAGGTGAACACTGCGGGAACGATCATGAGACCTGCAAGGAATGCAACGAGAGTATCGAAAATTTCAATGCGGTTAACGCTTTTAACAAGGTTGGTTTCCTTCTTAACATAGGAACCGTAGGTGATCATGATACCCATAGCAACGGAGATGGAATAGAAAAGCTGACCCATTGCATCGGTAAGAACGACCATGAATTTCTGGAATGTCATTCCCTCAAAATTGGGAACAACATAGACAAGCAATCCCTGCAGACCGGTGCGGGTAACGCCCTCGGCATCGGTATGCTTCAGGGTGAGGGAGAAGACGGATATGCCTACTATAAGAACGAGCAGTATGGGCATCAGTATCTTGGAAAGACGCTCAACGCCGCTGTTAACACCCTTATATACAATAAAAACATTGGCTGCAATATAAATGGTGAACCAGATAAGGGGACTCCAGGTTGAGGTGATGAAGCCGGTGAAGAAGCCATCGGCAACAGCGTCCTTGCCGGAGAAGGTAATGTAAGTTGCAAGATACTTCAGAACCCAGCCGCCGATTGCGCTGTAGTAGGGAAGGATCATGGTGGGGATGATGCAGGCGAGAATGCCAACCCAGCCCATCTTCTTGCTGAGCATACCGTAGGCGGTGAGGGGGCTCTGGCCGGTTTTACGGCCGATGGCAATTTCGGTTGTGAGAAGTGCGAAACCGAAAGTGATAACAAGAATAAGATAAACAAGCAGGAATACACCGCCGCCATCCTTGGCTGCGAGATAGGGGAAACGCCAGATGTTGCCGAGACCGACTGCGCTGCCGGCTGCGGCAAGAACGAATCCCAGAGAACCGGTGAATCTGCTTCTTGCAGATTTGTTTTCCATAATTTTTCTCCTCTTTCTTAATGAATAATACATGAATTATAACTCTTTTGCAGATATATATCAAGGAAAAAGAAAAAATTAACAAAGTAAAATCCTCCGGCAGAAAAGCTGACGGAGGATTTTTCTTATTTTGTTTTTGTAGGCAAGGGAGGCATATTCAGCTTGGGGCAGCGCTTATTGAATATTCCTATGCATCTTCCAACAAAAATCGCGGTGCATATAGTACCGAGACCCACGGAATGAAGCGTTCCGGTGCAGCTGAGGTCGATAATAACGCTTGTGGTGACCCAGATAATGTCACCGCAGGTTTTAACTTTGGAAAGAGGAAGCTTGTATACGGCACTGATTGTGCGCATAAAGGCGTCGGGAGCGGGGAGCATCAAGTCTGCGCCAACGATCAAAACAACGCCCAGAGCGGAAATAATAATGCCGGGAACAAGCAAAACAATGCGAAGCCAAAGATAAGGAACGCTGAAGTTTATGATAAGCATGCAAAGGTCAATAAGATAGCCGAAAGCGATTGCCAATGGAAGAGTGAGAATAATTCGCAGGGTAGGCTTACGATTAACAACTATCTGTCCGATGACGCAAAGGACATGAAACGCGATGGTAACATTTCCAAGGGTGAATGGGGTAACGCTGCTAATGGCGTCGGGGACGGAACTTATGGGAGATATGCCGAGATTAAGACGCTTAATAAAAACAAGGCCAACAGCCATAAGAATGAGGCCAAGCAGATATTGAGGTATTCGGCGTTTCAGATTCATGTCAATTTAGTTTCCTTCCAATAATCAGTACAGCCATTTTACAATAGTATTTATAAATTGACAAGTTATTTGCCTTTATATTTTATTCTCGTTGCTTCTCCTCCCCTGAGATGACGTTCGGCTTTGTTTTGCTCAAGCACAGCTTTTGCCTGAGCATATAAAATTGGCTGGGTTTTATCCAGCCTTTCGGTGAGGTCCTTGTGTACGGTGGATTTGCTTACGCCGAATTTTTTTGCGGCGGCGCGTACTGTTGCTCCGTTTTCCACTATGTATTGAGCAAGGCGGATTGCCCGTTCCTCTATGTCCATATTCACATTGACCACTCCAAACTTTTATGCTGTTTGAGTATATGCTTATTATCGGAGCGGTATGAAAATAATAAAAAACGGTATGAGATCCGGTGTCTCATACCGTTTTGCTAATCAAAGGGCTTCTATATCACCCTGCTCGAGGACATTAATGCCCTTGGCGGAAAGAGCTGTTGTAGCTTTCGCTGCGTCAGCAGTTTTGAAAATCATATAAGCGTGTTCCGCGTCGGGACCGCCGAGAAATGCGTACATATAGTCAACATTTATTCCAACTGCGCCGATTCCGGCAAGAACTTTGCTCAAGCCGCCGGGAGTATCGGGAATTTCTGCGGCAACGACGGGAGTCACAGTGCAGACAAAACCGGCATCTTTAAGAAGCTGCGTTGCCTCATAAAGCTTATTGACGATTATTCTTGCAATACCGAAGTCTCCGGCCTCTGCAAGGGAGAGGGCGCGCATATCAATATGTCCTTCGGCAAGAGCCTGGCACATGGTCTGGAGTGCGTTGGGCTTGTTTTCAAGGAAAACGGAGATCTGTTTAATGCTCATTTTGTTTCCTCCTTTTATATCTTGCGCTTATCAATAACGCGCACTGCCTTACCTTCGCTTCTTGTTATGGACTTGGGAGCAACAAGGCTTACCTTAGGACCAATGCCAAGCATGCTGCGCATATCGCTTACAAGCTGGTTCTGCAGCTTGCTGATATGACCCATATCGTCGGTGAACATATCGGCAGTAAGCTCAACCTTCACTTCAAAGGTGTCGGTGTTGTTTACGCGGTCAACAATAATCTGGTAGTTGGGGGAATATCCGCGGTTAAGCAGCACAGCCTCTATCTGGCTGGGGAAAACATTGACGCCGCGGATAATAAGCATATCGTCGCTGCGTCCCATAGGCTTTGCCATACGAACATGGGTGCGGCCGCAGGAACATTTCTCATAGTTGAGCTGGCAGATGTCGCGGGTGCGGTATCTGATAACGGGGAAGGCTTCCTTGGTGAGAGAGGTGAAAACAAGCTCGCCTTTGCTGCCTGCGGGAAGAACTTCGCCTGTGTTGGGGTCGATTATCTCTGCATAGAAGTGGTCTTCGTTGATATGCATACCGTTTTGTGCGGAGCATTCGAAGGAAACGCCGGGGCCGCTGAGCTCGGTGAGACCGTATATGTCATAGGCCTTGATACCCATTGTTGCTTCAATGTCCTTGCGCATCTCTTCGCTCCATGCCTCTGCGCCGAAAATACCGGCCTTGAGGGGGATTTCGTCGGGGCTAAGACCCATTTCCTTCATCGTCTCGCCGAGGTATGCAGCGTAGGAAGGAGTGCAGCACAAAATGGTGGACTTCATATCCTGAATGAACATTATCTGGCGTTCGGTGTTGCCTGAGGAGGCAGGAACGGTGAGGCAGCCAACTTTGTGGCTTCCGCCGTCAAGACCTGCGCCGCCAGTGAAAAGTCCGTAGCCATAAGCAATCTGAACAACATCGTCTTTGGTGCCGCCTACAGCGGTGATGGCTCTTGCGCAGCAGTCATACCAAAGGTCGATATCATGCTGGGTGTAATAGGCCATAACCCTTTTGCCGGTAGTGCCGGAGGTGCTGTGGATGCGTACGCATTCGGAAAGGGGCTTTGCGAGAAGTCCGTAGGGGTAACCCTCGCGAAGGTCGGCTTTTGAAGTAAAGGGGAGCTTATATATATCGTCAATTCCCTTGATGTCGTCGGGAGTGACGCCTTTTTCTTCCATTTTCTTTCTGTAGAGGGGAACATTGTCCCATACATGCTTAACCTGCTTTACAATGCGCTCGTCCTGCATTGCCTTAATTTCGTCGCGTTCGGCGCATTCTATTTCAGGCTGATAATAGCGTTCCATATATTTTGTGCTCCTTTCGGAATGTCTGTCTTTGAAAGATGTGCTTATTATAGAAAATAAAAATCATATTTGCAAATATAATATTTCCATGTTAATATAAGAAAAACTTATGATAAGAGGAGGGCGGAAGAATGAATCTCAACCAGCTAAGATACTTCGTGACTCTCGCAGAAACGGAAAGCTTCACAAAAGCTGCCGTTGCCCATTTTATATCACAGACCGCAATAACCCAGCAGATAAGAACTCTTGAGGAGGCTGTTGGCTCAAAGCTTATAAACAGAGAGACCCGCCCTATAAGCCTCACACCTGCGGGTAAGGTTTTCCTGAAAGAGGCGAGGGAGATTCTTGAGCGCATGGATACCGCCCTTTGGCGTACTCGCGAGGCTTCTACGGGTCTTGAAGGAAGCCTCAGAATAGGTTATACAAAAGGCTATGAGCGCAGCGATATATCCAAATATCTTAGAAATTTCCACAGGGAATATCCAAACGTTTTGCTTTCCTGTTATCGCTGCGATACGGATATGCTTGCAGCGGGACTTCTTAACGGTGAATATGATATCATATTCACATGGGACAGTACAAACATTTTGCAGGAAGAAAATATAGCTCTCAGAGTTTTTGAAAATGTTCCTCTTCGTGTGGCGCTATATGCAAACCATCGTCTTGCGCGAAGAAAGGAGCTTAGCCGCAAGGACTTAAAGCAGGAAAACATCCTTTTCATGTCACCCTCCGGCACAGGCGATTCCTTCGGAGATGCCTATTATATTCAGCTTTATCAGCAGGCCGGATATCAGCCTAAGATTCTTCTTCGCTCCAGCGATATGGAGAGCATTCTTATGATGGTTGCTGCTGAAGAGGGCATATCAATTGTTCCCGAATATTCCCATCCCTGGGATGTAGGTACGGAAAACGTGGTTTTTGTTCCCCTTGCGGGAGAAGGGGAGACGGAAGAAATATTGGTTGCATGGAGAAAAAATGACGATAACCCAGCTTTGAAGCATTTTATAGATATGTTGAAATAAAAAAGGCAGAGGAATTTCCTCTGCCTTTTTTATATGTTTTTTATGCTTTTCGTCCCAGTTCGAAAGCTTTTTTATTAAGTTCAAGGAATTTGGGAGGCACAACGGCTTCCAATGCCTTGAGCCAGGCTTCCTCGGGAAGGTCAAAATAATTGGAAAGTCTGCCCATAAGAACAATGTTGGCGGCCTTTACGCTGCCGGCTTCGCTTGCAAGGCTGAGGCAGTCAAGAGCGTCTGTTTCAATGCCAATAGATTTAATCTTTTCAACAATATCTTCGGGATACTTGGCATTGCCTGTAATAACGGGCATAGGATCAATTTTCTGGGTGCTTGTAATAATTCTTCCGTTGGGTGCAAGGTAAGAAAGCCATCTTGCGGCCTCCAGAAGCTCAAAGGAGACAATGAAATCAGCTTCGCCCTCGTCAATAAGAGGGGATGCAACGCTTTCGCCGTAACGAACATAGGTAACAACGCTTCCGCCGCGCTGGCTCATTCCGTGAACTTCGCTGACTTTAACGTCGTAGCCTTCCTGAATGAGAAGTTGACCGAGAAGCTTGCTGGCGAGGAGACTTCCCTGACCGCCAACGCCTACTATCATGATATTTTTGGTTTTCATAGCGGTCTCACTCCTTTATCTGAAATGCATCAAAGGCGCAAAGCTGCTGGCATACGCCGCAACCCACGCACTGGGTGGGATCAATGGAGGCTTTTCCGTCTCTGAAGGAGATGGCGGGACAGCCTATCTTCATGCACATCTTGCAGCCTTTGCACTTGTCGGGGTCAATGGTGAGGGGACTGGAGTGCTTAACATACTTCAAAAGGGCGCAGGGTCTGCGGCTTATGATAACAGAGGGGTCATCGGCGGCAAGCTCTTCCTTCAAAACCTTGTCGCACTGAGCAAGATCGTAGGGATCAACAACGCTTACTCTGTTGATACCCAGAGCGCGGCAGAGAGCTTCGAGGTCAATCTTGGCTGCAGGCTCACCGCGAAGGTTATAGCCTGTGGTGGGGTTCTGCTGATGGCCTGTCATGCCGGTGATGGAGTTATCCAGAATAATAACGGTGGAAGCAGAGCTGTTGTATGCAATGTTGGCAAGACCTGTCATACCGGAATGCATAAATGTGCTGTCGCCGATAACGGCAACGGTCTTCTTTTCTGCTTCTGCACCCAGCGCCTTATTAAAGCCATGGATGGAGGAGACAGATGCGCCCATACAAAGAGTCATTTCCATTGCGTTGAGAGGAGCGACTGCGCCGAGGGTGTAGCAGCCAATGTCACCCAAAACAGTGCACTTGTTGCGAACAAGACTATAGAAAAGACCTCTGTGGGGGCAGCCGGCGCACATGATGGGAGGACGGGCGGGAATTGCCTCTTCAAGGGTAGGGCCGCAGTTAACACATTTGCCCATAGCGCGGGCAACAAGATTCTGGGTGAATTCTCCCTCAATGGGGAAGATATCCTTACCCTGAACTTTCAGGCCGAGACGCAGGCAGTGTTCCTCAATAATGGGGTCAAGCTCTTCGCAAACAATAAGCTTATCAACTTTTGAGGCAAAATCCATAATAAGCTTGGTGGGCAGGGGGTTAACCATGCCGATTTTAAGAATGCTTACGCTGTTGCCGAAAACTTCTTTTATGTACTGATAAGCGGTGGAGGAGGCAATAACGCCGATTTCGGTGCCGCCCATCTCAACCTTATTAATGCCGCTTGTTTCAGACCACTCAGCCATGTCATTCATGCGTTTTTCAACAATGGGATGGCGGCGCTTTGCGTTGGCGGGCATCATAACATATTTTGCAATGTTCTTCTCGTAAGGAATATTCTCCTGAACAAGGCGCTCTCCAAGCTCAACGGGAGACTGGGAGTGGGAAATTCTTGTGCACATGCGCAGCAGAACGGGGGTGTCAAATTTTCCGCTCAGCTCAAATGCAAGGCGGGTATATTCCAGAGTTTCAGCGCTGTCTGCAGGATCAAGCATAGGAAGCTTGGAAGATATGGCATGGCGGCGGGAGTCCTGCTCGTTCTGGCTTGAATGCATACCGGGGTCATCGGCAACTGCGATTACAAGACCTGCGTTGATTCCTGTGTAACTCATGGTGAAGAGGGGGTCGCAGGCAACATTGAGACCAACATGTTTCATGCCGCAAAAGCTGCGTTTTCCGGCAAGAGATGCTCCGAAGGCAACCTCCATGGCAACCTTCTCGTTGGGGGCCCATTCGCAATATATTTCGGGATATTTGGCTGCTTCTTCGCTTATTTCGGTACTGGGGGTGCCGGGATAGCTTGAAACTATTGCGCATCCGGCTTCATAAAGACCGCGGGCGAGGGCGGCATTGCCAAGCATAAGTTGTTTCATTTTGTTTGCGCTCCTTGGTTTATGATTATCATGATTTAGTATTCTACACCCATAATTTATCAATGTAAAGTGTAAATGTTTATTATAAGACAAAAGGGGCGAACCTTGTCGGTTTGCCCCTTGAAATCAGTCAAGAACATGCTGTCCGGTGTAAAGCATATAATATCTGCCCTTTTCCTCAAGCAGCTGGTCGTGAGGTCCTTTTTCCTGAATCTGACCACCTTCGATAACCACTATGCAGTCGGAGTTTCGAACGGTGGAGAGTCTGTGAGCGATGACGAAAACAGTGCGTCCCTCCATAAGCATATCCATACCCTGCTGAATGTGCTGTTCGGTGCGGGTATCGATGGAGGAGGTGGCTTCGTCGAGAACCATTACGGGAGGATCCTTAACAGCTGCGCGTGCGATGGCAAGAAGCTGACGCTGACCCTGGCTGAGGTTTGCGCCGTCGCCGGTGACCATGGTGTTGTAACCATCGGGAAGGCGGCGAATAAAGGAATGGGCATTGGCGGCCTTTGCGGCAGCTATGCATTCCTCGTCAGTTGCTTCAAGTCTGCCGTAGCGGATATTCTCCATAACTGTACCTGTGAAAAGATGGGTGTCCTGAAGTACGGCGCCGAGGCTGCGGCGGAGGGAGTCCTTCTTTATGCGGCGGATATCAATGCCGTCATAGGTGATAGTTCCGGAGTTTATCTCATAGAATCTGTTTATAAGGTTGGTAATGGTGGTTTTGCCTGCGCCCGTAGAGCCAACAAGGGCAATTTTCTGTCCGGGATTTGCGTAGACATTAACCTTCTTGAGTACCTTCTTATCTTCAACATAGGCGAAATCAACATCTTTCAGCACCACGTCGCCCTTGAGCGGGACAAGCTCATATCCGCCGTTTTCGGTGGGGCATTTCCATGCCCATGCTTTGGGATGTCCGCCATGATATTCGGCAAGCTCGCCGTTTTCGTTCTTGATTACGGGGATGAGCTCAACATCACCCTCATCAATTTCGGGGGGAGTGTCCATAACGTCAAAGATGCGCTCGGCACCTGCAAGGGCGGAGAAGATTGCGGTGATCTGCTGGCTGACCTGGTTTACCGGACCACCGATCTGGCGGGAGTAGGTGAGGTAGGCAGCGTAGCCGCCGATGTCAAAGCCCATAACAAGGGCGAGGAAACCGCCGAGAATTGCGGTGAGAGCATAGCCAATGTTAAGAATGTTTGCGCTGAGGGGCATAATTGCGCCTGCGAAGAAGTTTGCATCGGTGGCAGCATCGCGATATTCGCAGTTGAGCTTGTCAAACTTTTCCTTGGCAATATCTTCGTGACCGAAAGCTTTAACAACCTTCAGACCCTCTATAACTTCCTGAATTTCACCGTTTACACGGCCGAGTGCGGCCTGCTGCTTGCGGTAATAGTTTCTGGATCGTCCGCCTACTATTTTGAAAACGCTGAGAGAACCGAACAAGACAAGGGCGGTAACAATGAAAAGAATGGGGCTGGTGTAAAGCATCACGGCCACAATGCCAACGAAGCTCAATACGCTGGAGATAAGGTTTACCATACTTTGCTCCATGGCAAAGTAAACGTTATCGGCGTCGTTTGTGAATCGGCTCATAAGTTCCCCGTGGGGATGGCGGTCAAAATAGCTGAGAGGGAGGCTTTCGAGGGAATCGAAAAGGTCGCTGCGAAGCTTGTTGACAGCTCTTTGAGCAAGGACGGCCATGGTTGCGCTCTGAACATAGTTGCAAATAACGCCAACAAGGAATATGCCCAGCAAAATGAGGAGGCTTATGGCGAGACTCTGGAGCTTTTCCGAGGCACTGCCGCTTCCTGCAAGGGTGTTTATCATGGGGCGCATCATATATGTTCCTGCAAGGGAACTAAGGGTGCTGAGAATAAGGGAGAGGAGAACAACAACAATGGGCCACTTTTTGTGGGTCATGTAGCCAAGAAGGCGCTTGATGGTCTTTTTGGCATCCTTGGGTTTCTGGAAATGACCCTTTTCAAGGCTCTTTTTCTCGTCAAGGAGCTGCTTTTTGGTTTTTTCAGCCATTATTCACCAACTCCTTCCTGCTGAGAATAGTAAATCTCCTGATAGACCTCATTGGAGCTCATAAGCTCATCGTGAGTGCCCATGCCAACAATATGGTCGTCGTCGAGGACAACGATTTTGTCAGCATAGCGGACAGAGGAGATGCGCTGTGCAATTATGATAACGGTTGTGTCCTTGAGATTTTCGCTGAAGCTCTTGCGGATGGCAGCTTCGGTTGCGCTGTCAACAGCAGAGGTGGAGTCATCGAGAATAAGTATTTCGGGCTTTTTCAGCATAGCGCGGGCAATGCAAAGGCGCTGCTTCTGTCCGCCGGAAACGTTGACGCCGCCCTGATCAATATATGTGTCGAAGCCATCGGGGAAGCTCATAATGAAGTCATAAGCCTGAGCATTTTTAGTGGCGGTGATGATATCCTCTTCGCTTGCATCGGGATCGCCCCAAAGCAGGTTTTCGCGGATAGTGCCGGAGAAAAGAACGTTGTTCTGCAAAACCATACCTATACGCTCACGGAGCTTTGCAATGGGGTACTCGCGGACATCGAGACCGTCAACCAGAACCTGACCACCTGTGACATCATAGAAGCGGGGGATAAGGTTGACGAGGGAACTTTTGCCCGTACCGGTTCCGCCGACAATTGCAACAAACTGTCCGCTTTCGATCCTGAGATTGATGTTGCTGAGAACATCGTCGCCGGTTCCTGTTGCAACATATTTGAAAGAAACATCCTTGAATTCAACGGAACCCTTTGCTTCGGGAAGGGAGTCTGCGGAAACATTTTCTCCGTCGCGGATGTCGGGAACAGTATCCAGCACCTCGAGAATTCTGGCGGCGCAAGCCTTTGCTCGGGTGAGGTTGAGGAGGGTGAAAGCCAGCATCATAACGCTGATGAGAACGTTGAAAATATAGGTGATAAAAGCATAAAGGTCAGCGTAGGGCAAGCTACCGCCGACAACAAGTTTTCCGCCGACCCACATGGAGAGAATGATTGCAGCATTGAATGCAACCATCATTATGGGGTTCATAAAGACAACTCTTATAACTGCGGCAATACCTGCCTTGGTAAGTTCATCATTGGAGCGCTGGAACTTGGTTTTCTCGTGAGCTTCGCGGACAAAAGCCTTTACAACTCGGATTGCAATAAGGTTCTCCTGAACAGAGTTATTAAGTCCGTCCAGCTTGACCTGCATGATTGTGAAAAGCTTGTGGCAGGCGCGCATAAGAAGACCTACGGCAAGACCCATAAGGGGAACAATAATGATAAGAATCAGGGTGAGCTTTGCGTTAAGGCGGAAGCAAATAATAAGGGCGGCCAAAAGCATAATGGGGGCGCGGATAACCATACGCAGTCCCATGTTCACCATCATCTGTATGTTGTTGACGTCGCTTGTCATTCTGGTTATGAGAGAAGCAGAGGAAAATCGGTCAATATCCGCAAAGGAAAATTCCTGAGTATGGTTAAACATTGCGCGGCGGAGGTTTGAGCCGAAGCCCTGACTTCCCACAGAGGCAAAGCGTGCGCTGGCAACACCGGATACAAGCGCTATAAGACAAAGCAAAACCATTATAAGGCCTGCTTTGATAATGTAGGCAATGCCGCCGTCGCCGTCTATACCTATATTTATTATGTCTGCCATGAGGATTGGGAGAATAAGTTCACAGATAACCTCAATGACAACCATCAAGGGGGCAAGCAGCGCGGATTTTCCGTAGCCCTTGATGTATTTTGTCAGCTTTCTCAGCATTTAAAAATCTCCTGTTCAAAATATAATAAGTCTATTTTACTCAACGAAAAATTAGTGTCAAGAAAATATGGTAATAATTTTTGGTTTATTAACAATATAGCTTAATGGGGGTGAGATTTTGACTTGTGTATGGACAACTCTTGGGAATTTACTTCCCGAGCATATAAGAAATGAACTTGATCTTTTGCCGAAGGAGATATCGCAATATGGAGAGGAAATACGTCTTCGCTGCGGTCAAACACCAACTCTGCTTCTTCCTCGAGGAGAAATTTCTTTTGGCATAAAAGAAGTAGTATGGAACGATTTAGCATATGTCCTTGACAAAGCAAGCCGCAGTTCTCTCCATTCCGTAGCACGAGAGCTTAGAAAAGGATATGTGTCGGCCTCAGGTGGGATAAGAATAGGCATATGCGGAAAATTGTGTTCAGATGGGATAGAAAGCTATCAGGATGTATCTTCCTTGGCAATCCGTATTCCCCATGAAATCGTAGGTGTGGGAGCGGAGACCATAAAATCTCTTGCTCCGTATGATAGCTCCGTTCTTGTAGTTTCTCCGCCGGGAGGGGGGAAGACAACCTTTTTGAGGGAGCTAATACGCACTTCGTCCGAGGATGGAAAGCGTGTTTCAGTTTGCGATGAAAGAAATGAAATTGCCGCAATGTGGAGAGGGAGAGCTGCGTTCGATCTGGGCAAGCACACCGATATCCTTGTTGGGGCAGGAAAGGCGGAAGGGATAAGCATGCTGGCGCGCAGTATGAACCCGGAAATTATCGCCGTTGATGAAATAAGCGCAGATGAGGATGTGAAAGCAATTGAGCAGGCTGTCGGATGCGGCTGTGTAATATATGCAAGTGTTCATGGCGCTGATGTGAGGGAACTTAGAAAACGGCCTGCGGTGAATATGCTCTTATCTCTTGGCATTTTCCGGCGTGCGGTTTTGATAAGCGGAAGAGAGAAGCGAAACTATGAGCTGGTGAATTTATGATATTAAAGATTGTTGGAGGAGTTCTGCTGGTATTATGTGGTGGAATATTTGGATTCGAAAAATTGAAGGAAATAAAAAGGCAATTAGCGATTATTGAAGCTATGGATGATTGCCTCGCTTTGGTGGAAAACGAAATTGCACTTTGTGAAAGACCATTACCGGATATATTCGAAACCTTGAGCATAAAAAGCCCAAAGGTCTGCCGCGATGCTTTTTCTGTAATGAGCAAATCCTGCGCTGAAGTCAGCGCAGGTCAGGCATGGGATAAGGGGATAAAAACGCTTGATCTTGATGGAAATACGGAAACCGTTCTGCTCTCCCTTGGTGAAGTTCTTGGTGCGATGAACGGCAAAAGGCAAAGTGCTGAAATTGAAAAAACGAGAAATATTCTTCGCTCGGTCAGGCAAAGGCATATAAAGCGAATAGAGGAAAAGGGAAAAACATATCCTTTGCTGGGCTTTTGCTTTGCCGGAATCATCATGCTTTTAATTATATAAAAAACCACGGCAGACCTGGGGGTCTGCCGTGGTTTTTATGCGTAAATTATTTAGTTTTGAATACCCATACTCTTTGGATGCGATAGGAAATAAAGAAGAGAATGGTGTCAACGGCGGCTTTGAGCAGTGTGAGAAGCCAGGAAGCGCTTGATGTAAAGAGCTGTCCGAGAAGCCATACAAGAGAAGCGGATACACAAAGCTGCAATACGCAGAGAATATAGTATCTTGCAATGGTGGCGCCGTATTTTCCGTCGGTGGAAAATACAAAGCGCTTATTGATATTAAAGTTGACAAAACTGGAGATTGCCCTGGCAATAAAGGTGCAAAGCCATACTGCGCCTACACCTTCGGCAAATGAGTCTCCTCCCAAGGCCGCAAGAAGCATGTGCAGCAGCCAGAATGCCAGAAGGTCTACTGCTGCGGATGCGCAGGATGAGAGGACATACTTAAAAAAACGGAAAAGGCGTCTGAAAATATGAGCAAAAATGAGCTTGTAAATTCGGACTGAATCGCGCACGGGGCGGAAGTGAGAACAGGCGTTGTTGTCCTCGTAAACGGTTTCAATCTCCACCTCGATGAAGGGAACGCCGGCGCTGTGAAGAGCGAGAAGCATATTGCTTTCGTATTCATAACGCTCGCCGCGTATTTCGAGAAGCTTGGAGAAATGCTCTTTTCCGATAGCTCGCAGACCCGTCTGAGTGTCGCTTATATCAATTCCGCAAAGAATCTTGAATATGGAAGCGGTGATCTTGTTGCCCTTTTTGCTTCTTGAAGGCACATGGGGCATATCGAAGTTTCTGCATCCAAGAATAAGAGATCCAATATTGTTTGCGGATGCTTCGGAGCAGGCGAGAATGTCCTTGAGAAGGTGCTGTCCGTCTCCGTCAACAGTAACTGCGCCCTCAATGTCGGGACGACTGTTGATCAGATAGGAAAAGGCGGTTTTAAGACCTGCGCCTTTTCCACGGTTGACCTCGTGTGTAAGAACGGTTACCTGCTCAAACTCATCGAGCTGTCTGAAAGGAGCTTTGAACTCATCGTCGCTACCGTCATCAACAAGTATAATCGTAGAAAATCCACCGTCGATGAGACCGCGTACAACCTGACAAAGCTTGTCGGTGGGGTTAAGCGAGGGAAGAATTACCGCGAATTTATTAATATCGAAGTTATTCATAATTTATCCTTTTTTTACTGTAATGCTGCGCCCATATCGGAAACGCAGTATTTTCCGTCTATCTTTTCAATCAAAATCAGATTGCCGGATTCAACATGGAGATCTTCTGCGCCGAGGGTGTAGCTGATATCGTAGGAAATGGAGCAGATATATTTGTCATTACCCAGGGGAATAAGATCATAGTAAGCAATATCGTTATACACAAGATTGCTTGTTGTGGCCCAGGTGATGTTTTCAATGGTTTTTGCAGTGAGTTCATAGAGTTCGCTGCTCTTAAGGAGATACTTTGCAAGTGCAGCAAAGTTATTCTCTGCAGCATCGTCCTTGTCAGCGGAGAAGTTGATATAGGCGTATATAAAGCCTTCAACGAACTCGGCAAGTTCACCATCAAATGTTTCGCGTGCTCCGGGAATATAGCATTTGCCAAGGGCGTTTTCGGTGAGAGGAACATCCTCACCGTCATAAACAACGTTTATGCTGCTATCGCCGTAAAGACCGGTGCAGGAATAAAGCATAATAGCATTCTCGTCTACTGCGCTGAGACCCAATTCAATGGGGGCGCAATATTCGGTTCCTATCTCAACGCCGTTAATGAACACGTGGGAATCGGGAAGAGCGTAGAAGCTGAAGCTGTTGGAAGGCTCGGGCAGGTAGGCAAGCTCAGTTGCGGAAACAGTAATAGCTTCCATTTCGTTGCCATATTTGTCAAAAGCCTTAATCTCAGCAGGACCCATCATGTCCTTTACTTCGTAGATGGTTGCCTCGGGAGCAATGTCAAAGCTGTGTTCAAGAGTGATTTCCATTTCGGCGTTGCCGCTTATGTAGCTTTCGTTAACCTCAACACCGTTTATTTGCACACTTGAACCAACAGGAACAGAAACGCGTATGTTGTTTCCTCCGGTCATTGAGAATTTCCAATCGGCGATGCGCCAGTTTTTAAGGCCAAAACCAACATTTTCGTTGGGAACAAGGTTGACTGTGCAAATACGGGAGGAGCCGAGACGCACATTGAACTGCTGAACTTCGCCTTCAGTGGGCATGGAGCGCCAGGTGATTTCTCCGTTTTCGTCAATGCCGAAGTCGGAGAGAGCGGCGTCAGTTTTTGTAAACTCGTTGAATTCCTCGTTTACCAGTGTTTTCAGACCGTCTATCCAGAAACTGTGATCTTTTTCTGCCATGAACTGTTCCATAGCATTGTCGGGACGGGAAGCTTCATAAGAAGTCAGAAAGCGATTGAGAACGAAAAGACCTGCACCGATGATAACGATGAGAACAAGACAGTAGATTATAAGAGAGCGGAGAAAAATATTCTTTTTTTTCATTAGTCAACATCCTCCTCGCTGAGAACGATAATTCCGGTGGGAAGGGGGCGCTCTCCTACAAGAGATGAACTGATGTTCAGATATTCGCCTTCATAAAGCATGGTGGATGAGCTTCCGCCGTCAAGATTAAGTGCGTTAACTGCGCCGAAGGAAAGCATAACATCGGCAACGTCTTCATATGTAGCGCCCATGGAGCCAACCTGTCGGCCGTTTATAACAAGAAGGAGAATAGCGCCGTCGCTGCGCTGACCGATAGCGGTACGGGGGTTAAGACCGCTGCTAAGACCGTCGCACTTTTCGCCGTTGACAACGAGAACGGGACCAAAGGAAACTGCCCACTCGGCACCGAGTGCCATTGCTTCGTTGCCGGTCATGTTGCCAACATGCATAATGCCGTCATGGTCGATAACCATGGTTGCTGCGCGAGTACCGCCGCCATAAAGAAGCTTACCCTCATGGATAACAATGCCAAGAGGAATTCCGCCGTTACCGGTACCGTTGGGGTCGTCAAAGCCGCCGGCATTTGTGCCACCTACGCCGCCGTAGGAATCTATCATGTCGTTAAGCAGCTGACCCTGATTGCCGAGGTTGTTGGAAATGCCGACAATAACGCGCTCGGGATCGGAGACAATCATCATTTTTCCGTTGAAGGTGCTGCCGCTTACATCAACGATCTCAAGGGGAACAATATCGCCCTGATGATCTCCCTCCTCGCTTCCTTCGCCCTTGCTGGCAATGGAAATGAGACTGGTATCAACTTTTTCCAAAACCTCGTCGGGCTTATTAGCTTCCTCGATGAGGAGTATCTCTTCCTCGCTGAGGAATATTTCGGCAACAAAGCCTGCAGCGCTTGTCTCACGCAAGGAGAGAACAAAAAGGTCTCTTGCGCTTTCGCTGGGGCCGTAGCTGAGCATATAGATAATGCCAAGAGCGCCGCCGAGAATTATAACAATGGTGGCAAGAACAAAACTGAGCGCTCTTGCTATAATTCCGAAAATTCCGATTTTCTTTTTTGCAGGAGCTTTTTTGCTTTCGGAAACGGGGGATACAGGCTGAGTAAACTTAGGCTCCTCCACCTTTGTTTCCAGGGCAACAGCTGTCACTGTGGGCTCCTTGCTTTCTTCGGGAAGCTCGGGCATTGAATACTGAGCGGCTGCATCGCGCTCAATTTCGGCAAGCTCTTCGGGGCTGAAAATGCCGGAAAGATCAAGCTCAGCGTCATCGATATAATCTGTGAACTTATTATCCATAGTAAATTTGCATTCCTCGCATTAAATTTATCTGACTGGGCATACTGACCCAGATTTTATAGCAGCATACATTATAACACAAAACGCGAAAAAATCCAGTTTTATTTACTAAATGTCGATTAATTATTATTTTTAAATGTTGTTTTTAATTTCATATAGGTCATAAATCTAAGCTGTGAGGAATAGGAATAGGGCAGATAAACTTTTTGAAGAGGTACAAAAGTATGGAAGTTGAGCTTATTTTTAAGATTGCAGCCGTTGGAATACTTGTGGCAGTGCTGAATATTTTGCTCTCCCGTTCGGGTAGGGACGAGCAGGCGCTAATGGTAACGTTGGCAGGGCTTGTCTGTGTTCTTGTAATTGTTGTAAGGGAAATAAGCGATCTTTTTTCCTTGATAAAAGATTTGTTTGCTCTTTGAAAATATGGAAATATTGCTGAAAATAAGCGCGGCTGCGCTGCTTGCAAGCTGCGTGTGTCTTGTGTTGAAAAAGAATAGTCCTGAGATGGGGTTAATGCTGGCTGTACTGGTATGTGTGGGCGGATTTGCCCTTGCATATGAAGTGTTGGATCCTATCATAAGCCTCATTAAAAGCGCAGGAAAACTGGGAGGAATGTCCTCTGCGATGTTTTATCCTCTTCTCAAGTGTCTTGGAATCGGAATATGGGCAAAAATGGCGGGAGATATATGCAAAGATAGTGGTCAGGGTGCAATGGCAGGCAGCATTGAGCTTGGGGGAGCAGTGTGCGCCGTTTATTGTGCGCTGCCTCTTTTGAATTCTCTTATAGACATGCTGGAGGATTTTGTTTGAGAAAATTTGTATTTCCGCTGCTTGTTATCCTGGCTTTTATATTTTCACCTTTCACAACTCTGGCAGCCTTTGATGGCTCAAAGCTTGAAGATGCTCTTCCGCCATCTGCAAATGAAATTATTGGTGGAGCAGGTGTAGAGTCATTAAATCCGGACGGACTTTTTGAAAGAATTGGAAATTACATAAAGGAAAACATCCGCAGTGAGCTTAAAGCAGCGCTTGCTCCGGCATGTTCAATCATTTCTGCGGTGATAATATGCACTCTTGCAGAAGGATTTCAATCAAAAAAAGAGTTTGATTATGTAAACCTTGCTGCTTGCCTGTTTATTGCGATCGGCGCATTTGGAGATGTCAATTCAGTTGCTTCCATGGGCAGACAGGCCGTAGAGGATATGCATGAATTTTCCCTTGTTTTGATGCCAATGCTTTCTTCGGCTGCAGCGGCGGCCGGGGCGGTGAGCTCTGCTGCCGCCAAATATGCGGCAACTGCGCTGTTTCTGGATTTGATGCTTTCTGCGGCGGAAAAGCTGGTTTTGCCTATGCTGGGAGCTTTCAGCGCGGCGCTGCTGGCTTCCGCTGCCACGGGAGACGGAAGATTGAAAGGTGTTGTCAAACTGATGAAGTGGACAAGCAAAAAGTCTCTTATCTGCATAGTATCCGTTTTCACCTTTTATCTGAGTGTTACGGGGATAGCGGCATCGGGAGCTGATGCTGCTGCGGTTAAAACGGCGAAAGCTTTGCTTGGTTCTTTTGTTCCCGTTGTGGGAAAAATGGTGGCCGGGGCGTCGGAGAGTCTGGCTGCCGGAGCGGGTGTTATAAGAAACAGTATAGGAATTTTCGGAATGGGAGGTGTCATAGCCGTATGTGCGTCGCCATTCCTTGTAATTGGCCTTCGCTACCTTATTTTCAAGGCAGTGGCTTCAGTGGTGAGCGTTATAGCAGGAGAGAGATTGGGAGCGTTTGTTGACGGGATAGGACAGGCCTATGGCATGCTTTTGGGGCTTGTGGGTACAACGGCGATATTTATGTTTATTTCCATTTTTGCTCTTATAAGGACGGTGGTGTGATGCTGGATGTTCTTCGCAGTTGGATTTTGGGGCTTGCCGGAGCGGCAATATTCTGTGCTGTCATAACGGAGCTTTGTCCTTCCGGAAGCACAAAAAAGGTGCTGAAACTATTATGCTCTCTTGTGATGGCTATGGCGCTTTTGGCTCCGTTTATAAATGCTAATCTGCCTTCCTATTCGCTGAACATAGCAAAGTATCGCGCTCAGGCAGAAAAAATAAGTTCTTCTGCAAAAGAAAGCGCAGAAAATTATTCGCGCTCAATCATAGAGGAACAGTGCAAAGCATATATATTGGACAAAGCACTTGCTCTTGGTGTTGATGTGAAGGAGCTTGAACTTCGTCTCCGATGGAATGAGGGAGGATTTTGGTATCCCGAGCGGTGCATAATTAATGCTGAATATAATTCATCCCTCTCGGAATATATTGAGTGCGAGCTTGGGCTAAGTAAGGAAAGCCAGGAATGGGGAACAAATGAAAGTAATTGAACTTGGCGCTCTGTCAAAGCGTCTTGCAAAAAATAAATATGTGCTTGTGGTGTTGGCTCTTGCCATCGTGCTGATGCTTCTGCCTTCCGGAAAGGAAAAGAGCGGAAACGGCGTTCTAGCTCAGGGAAGCGACCTTGAATCTTCGGGTATACCTCTTGATACTGAAAGTGCCAGACTTTCGGATTTTTTGAGCAAAATGGAAGGCGTTGGGAGGGCTGAAGTATTGCTTAGTTCCGAGGGGGCGGTGGTTTTGTGCGAAGGCGCTGATAACAGCTCGGTGCGGCTTTATGTGACAAACGCTGTTTCAGTCTATACAGGACTTGGCAGCGATAAGATACGCATAATTAAATTGAAATGATATTCGGGAGGCGTTTTTGAAAGTGAAGAAAAATCTCAAAAGGAACATAGTTATGTGCGCGGTGCTGCTTTTCGTATGCGCGTCTGTTTATCTCAACTGGAGCTATAATAACCGTTGGGGAAAGGCAGATGAGGCAATGGTGGAGGCAGAGGATGAAGCAATGGAAATGGCCGATGAACTGTATGAACAGGCCTTGGCAGAGGAAGAACAGACCAGTGAAGCTGTGAGCGGATATTTTGCTTCTGCAAGGCTTACTCGCCAACAATCAAGGGACGAGGCACTCAGTCTGCTTGAAACTGCAGCGGCATCCGAAAATGCCAGCAAGGAGACCATTGATTCGGCAATGGAATCCATCGCAGCAATGGCAACATGGAGCATGCAGGAAGCGCAGATTGAAAATCTCCTTCTTGCAAAAGATTTCGATGAGTGCGTCGCATACATAAGCGGAGACCGCGTAACAGTTGCGGTTCCTGCACCGGAAGAAGGGCTGAGTGAGGCAACTGTCGCAAGAATAACGGATACTATAACAAGCGAAACAGAATATAGCGCAAGTCAGCTGACTATAATTGAAGTTAAGAACAATATGGACGATTAATTATAAACTAAAATAGGCTCCTTGAGTTATGTAAACTCAAGGAGCCTATTTTGCGTAATAAAAATTGAAATTACTATTTATTTTTTTTATATCTTGTGATAATATATCGTAGTTAATAAATTACGGAGGTAATTTCAATGCCTGATAATTACATCAGCATTTCCGCTGAAAAGGGAAGCATCAATGTTTCCGAGGAAGTTATTGCTATTATTGCCGGCGCTGCCATTTCTGAAATTGAAGGTGTTGCCGGTCTTTCCAATTCCGTTGGAAGTGAAATATACGAGTTCATCGGCAGAAAATCTGTCACAAAGGGTATAAAGGTTGGCTTCGAGGATGAAAAGATCATCGTTGATGCAACCATTATGGTTCGCTTCGGTGCAACCATTTCCACCATTGCCGAGAAGGTTCAGAATACGGTTGCAAATTCTGTTGAGAATATGACCGGAATCGCACCTGTTGTTAACATTCGCGTTGCAGGCATTTCTTTTGATAAATAAGCACGGAGGAATAATGCTATGACCAGAACAACAGCAAGAGAAATAGCTGTTCAGCTTGGTTTTTCTCTCGTTATGAGCGAACAGTTTGCCGACGAGCTGATGGACGAGTTCTTTGAAGAAGAGCATTATGAGAGTCTTGGTAAAGAAAATTCTCTTTATTCCGAACTCCCTGATGAAGCCCAGATGAACTATATCCGCGCTCTTGTGCAGCTTATTTTTGACCACAGAATTGAGCTGGATGCATATATCGAAAAATATGCAAAGGGCTGGAAGGTCGGCCGTATCAGCAAAACCGCAGCTGCCATTATGCGCTGCGCTATGGCCGAGATTCTCTATATGCCCGATGTTCCCGATGCTGCTGCCATCAATGAGGCGGTTGAGCTTGCTAAGGGCTACGAGGATGAGGATGTTGTTGCATTTATCAACGGAGTTCTCGGCGGCTTTATGCGCGGAGAAGTAACAAACAAAGAAAACTGAAAAACTTAAGGGCGCACTTATCAAAGTGCGCCCTCTCGGGTATTATGGAACAAAAAATCTTTTCTGTCACAGATCTGAATAATCGAATAAAAGGAATTATTGATGCCGATAGTGTGCTTCAGAATATGTGTGTGAAGGGTGAACTTTCAAACTATAAGGTTTATCCTTCGGGTCATCACTATTTCACGCTGAAGGATTCTGAAAGCAGCATTCGCTGCGTTATGTTTAAGGGCAGCGCCCTTAAGCTGCGTTTTCGCCCCGAAAGCGGAATGGGCGTTGTTGTAACAGGCAAAGTCAGCGTTTATCCCCGTGATGGAGCATACCAGCTTTATTGCTCGGAAATGAGCGTTGATGGAGTCGGAGACCTTTATGTTGCTTACGAGCAGCTCAAGGCAAAGCTGGCAGCAGAGGGACTTTTTGACAAGAGCCATAAAAAGCCTATACCTCGTTTTCCAGCAAGCATTGCCGTTATAACAAGCGGAGCGGGCGCTGCTGTTAGGGACATAATCCGCGTTTCCGGAAAACGATGGCCTATGGCAAAAATAATTGTAATGCCTGTAAGAGTTCAGGGAACGGAAGCCCCAGCCGAAATTCGTGGTGCTATTGCCTATGCAAATAAGTACCATGTTGCGGACCTTATAATAACGGGGCGTGGCGGTGGTAGCATTGAAGATCTTTGGGCTTTTAATGATGAACGCGTTGCAAGGGCTATTTATGATAGTGAAATTCCGGTAATTTCTGCTGTCGGTCACGAACCGGATGTGACAATTGCAGATTTTGTTGCCGACCTTCGTGCGGCCACTCCCTCCAATGGAGCGGAGCTTGCCGTGCCCGACTGCGATGAGCTTCGCCAGTATCTGGATAGCGTTGATATACGCTCCCGTCAGGCTCTCAAGAAAAAGCTTGAAATGTATAAACGCCGCCTTGGAGAGATTGCTTCCCGCCCTGTTATGAAGAGCCCTACGGGGTATATTGAGCTTAAGCGTGTGGAGGCTGAAAGACTTGCCGAGCGTCTTATAGCTACCCAGGAAATGCGTCTTTCAAAGCTTCGCCGCAGCTTTGTTGCATATGCAGCTTCTCTTGATGCCCTCAGCCCACTTAAGGTTCTCTCCAGAGGTTATGCAGTTCCCAGCAGTGAGGACGGAAAGGTTTTGAGAAGCACTGAAAATATTGAAATAGGCGATAAGATAGACCTGACTCTTGCAGATGGAAAGCTTCTTTGCAAGGTCGAGGGAAAAGTGAAAGGAGAATAAGACAATGACTTTTGAACAGTCTATAAAGCGTCTTGATGAAATAGTCAGATCCCTTGAGAAAGGTGATGTTTCCCTTTCTGATTCCATGAGCCTCTTCGAAGAGGGAACAGCGCTCATCAAGCTTTGCGGTGAAATGCTTGATAAAGCAGAGCAAAAGGTAGTTATGCTTAAAAAAGGAGCGGACGGTCTGCCCCTTGAATTGCCTTTTGATGCCGAATAAGTATTTTCGTGAATATTGTTTATGAATATTCACGAAATTTAATGAATATTTTCGTTAAGCAAAATGCCCGTGTATTGTTGTAATCACGGGCATTTTTTGTTATTATGAAAAGATAGAAGAAAATAACATATCCATCGAGGTATTGTGATGTATAAGATATTGAATAAAATTCATTCTTCTGCTGATGTTCATAGCCTTACAACAGATGAACTGGAGCTTCTGTGTGATGAGCTGCGAATGGCTATAATGGAGAATGTTTCGAAAACGGGCGGTCATCTGGCATCAAATCTTGGCGCTGTTGAGATAACTGCTGCAATTCACCGTGTCTATGACACTTCGAAGGACCGACTTGTTTTTGATGTGGGTCATCAGTGCTATGCTCATAAGATGCTCAGCGGCAGGCTTGATAAATTTAATACTCTCCGTCAGTTTGAAGGAATTTCCGGCTTCCCCAAGCCGAGGGAAAGCGTGAATGATTCATGCATATCGGGTCATGCATCAAACTCAATATCCAATGCTTTGGGCATGGCCAGAGCAAGAACTCTTCAGGGTGAGGACTATGATGTCGTTGCCATTATCGGCGATGGCGCACTCAGCGGCGGCCTTGCTTATGAAGGGCTTTCCGATTGCGGAGACAGTGGCGAGCCTATAGTTATTATTCTCAATGATAACGAGATGAGCATCGACCGCAATGTTGGCGGCCTTGCCAAAATGCTGGCCTTTCAAAGGGTGAGAAACAGCTACATAGAGTTCAAGAAACTTTATAAACGCTGCGTATCTAAATGGCGTTTCCTTTATAGACTTCTCCATAAGGTGAAAGAATGGGTAAAGGATATTTTCCTGCCAAACAATATGTTCGAAAATATGGGCTTTTATTATCTTGGACCCATTGATGGCCACGATATGAAAACCCTTGTCCGCACCTTGAGATATGCCCGCGAACTTCGTGTGCCGACAATTGTCCATGTAGTAACCGTAAAGGGAAAGGGATATGAGCCTGCGGAAAGCTCTCCTGAAATATATCATGGCGTATCTGCCTTTGACCCGGCAAAGGGCGTTGGAAAGGAAGAAAAGCCTTGTTTCTCCACCGTATTCGGTAAAACGCTTTGTTCGATTGCCGAAGAAGATAAAGCGGTTGTGGGAATAACTGCTGCCATGGTTAGCGGAACGGGAATGGATGAATTTGCCGTAAAATATCCTAAGCGCTTTTATGATGTGGGTATTGCCGAAGGCCATGCTGTAAGCATGGCGGCAGGCATGGCAAAACAGGGGATGAAACCAATCTTTGCTGTTTATTCTTCGTTTTTGCAGCGTTCTTACGATATGCTCATTCATGATATTGGAATTGATAATCTGCCTCTTGTTATCGGCGTTGACAGAAGTGGCTTGGTAGGTGCTGACGGCGAAACTCATCAGGGCACATTTAGTACCGGATATTTGTGTCAGGTTCCCGGGATGGCCGTGTTTGCTCCTGCAAGTTATAGTGAGCTTAGATCTATGCTCTCCGAAGCTTTTGCCTTAAATTGCCCCGCAGCGGTTTGCTATCCCAGAGGACAGGAAGGCGAATATACCGAGGATAACTCAGGCAGCGATGAATGCATCATTAAAGAGGGAAAAGATATAACTCTTGTTTGCTACGGCATTATGATCAATGAAGCGCTTTCTGCTGCAAAACTTTTCGAAGAAAAGGGCGTCAGCGCGGAGGTCATAAAGCTTTCCCGACTTGATAGGGCGGATTACCCACTTGTTTATGCTTCTGCCGCCAAAACGGGTAAAATTATTATTGCCGAAGAATCTGCCCGTCGCGGCAGTATGGGTACAAGACTTCTCGCGGGCTTGCTCCGAAATAGGGTAAGCGTTGACTATGGCTGTGGAGTTGATCTCGGCAGCGGCATCGTTGAGCAGGGAAGTACCAAGGAACTTCGAAGAAAATACGGAATAGATGCCGAAGCTATCGTAAGTATCGGTATGGAGTGGATGAATAATGAAAAAAGTAAGGCTTGATCAGCTTATATTCGAGATGGGCTTTGTACAAAGCCGAGAGAGAGCAAAGACCACAATAATGGCCGGCAATGTTTTTGTCGACGGTCAAAGGGTGGATAAACCGGGCACTGCGGTAGACCCCGAAAAGAAGATAGAGGTCAGAGGTGAGCCTTTGCCCTATGTATCCCGCGGTGGCTTTAAGCTTGAAAAAGCTCTGAAGGTGTTTCCCGTTGATGCTGCCGACTGTGTATGCATTGACTGCGGTGCATCTACAGGCGGCTTTACCGATGTGCTTCTCCAGAATGGAGCAAAAAAAGTGTATGCGGTTGATGTAGGCTACGGACAGCTTGCCTGGAAGCTTCGCAGCGACGAGCGAGTTGTCAACATGGAGCGCACTAATGTTCGCTATATAAGCGACGAACAGATACCTGAAAAGCTGGATCTGGCTGTTATGGATCTTGCCTTTATATCTATTGAACTTGTAATTCCCGCTGTTCGCGAGCTTTTGAAGGAAAACGGAGATATTCTCTGCCTCATCAAGCCCCAGTTTGAAGCCGGAAAAGATAAGGTCGGAAAGAAGGGCGTTGTTCGTGATAGCGCCGTTCATCTTGAAGTTCTGGAGCGTTTTCTTGCCTTTGCTCCCGAAGCAGGTTTCACTGTAATGGGGCTCAGTTTCTCTCCGATTCGTGGGCCTGAGGGGAATATAGAGTACCTTGGATGGCTGAAAAAGGGCGTTCACGAGGCCGAGCCAATAGACCCCAAGCCGGTTGTTGAAGCCTCCCACAGCTCCTTCAAGGAGGCAAAGTGATGAAAAGAAAAGTTGTTCTTTGCCCCAATCCCTATAAAGATAAAAATCTTGAGGTTACTTTGGAGGCACGCAGCCTTCTTCTTAAGGCAGGCATGGAAGTTGCGATCAGTCCAGAATTTTTGGGGGATGAGGGAATAGTTCTTCCTGAAGGGCTGGATTATTATGACTTGGCCGAAGCTCTTGAGGGAGCGGTGCTTGTGGTTTCCCTCGGAGGCGACGGAACTATCATGCATACCGCCCGTCGCATGGTGGGTTATCGCGTTCCCCTGATAGGCGTTAATCTTGGAAGCGTCGGATTTCTTTCAGAGCTTGATAGAACAGATCTTGGTCGGCTTGTGGTTGCAGCTCAGGGAAATTTTGTTCCCAGTCCCCGCATGATGCTGCGTGTTGAGCTTGTGCGAAAGGGCGAAGTTGTTTTCTCCAGCTATGCTCTTAATGATGCAACGGTTCATGGCGTTATGCAGATAATCCATGTAGTCGCTTGCGGAGACGGCAGAAGAATACTTGAGTTTAACGGCGATGGAATCGTTATCTCCAGTCCTACCGGTTCATCTGCCTATTCAATGTCTGCGGGAGGACCTCTGGTGGAGCCTACCGTTGAGAATCTCATCCTCACTCCCATTTGCCCCCACGCGCTTCTTGCAAGAAGCTGTGTTCTTGCGCCTGACAGAGTTATTACTGTTGAACTCAGCCGCCTGAGGGGAAGAGCGATGCTTTCTGTTGATGGCGTTGATGTTAATATTGAAGAAGGCGATACCGTCAGGGTGAGAAAATCGGGCTATCAGACTATGCTGGCTCATGTTGGTTCAAAGAGCTTCTACGATATAGTATTTGAAAAGTTGGGTGATACAAAATGAAATCTTTACGCCAGGAAAAGATTATAGAAATTATTAACAAGAGAAATATCGAAAATCAGCATCAGCTTATGACAGCTCTAATGGCTGAAGGAATAAAAAGCACCCAGGCAACCCTTTCCCGCGATATTCGCGACCTTCATCTTGTTAAGGAGATGAGTGCTGAGGGAAGTTATCGCTATGTCCTCGGCACAAAAGACGGAACCGCTGACCATGATCAGCGACTGAGAAAAATTTTCCGTGAGTGCATTTTGGACTGCAAAGCTGCCCAGAACCTTATAGTTATAAAGACCCTTCCCGGTCTTGCAAATGCTGCCTGCTCGGCCCTTGATAATATGGATATCTATAATCTTGTAGGCTCAATCGCAGGTGATGATACAGCATTTTTGGCCATGAAGGATAATGCTTCGGCCGAGCATTTTCTCAAGGAGATAGACAAGCTGCTGTAATGATGGAGGAAGAAGATTATGCTTTGCAGTCTTCATATTGAAAATATTGCCGTTATAGAGCGATCTGATGTGGATTTCGGCGCCGGCTTCAATGTTCTCACCGGTGAAACAGGTGCAGGCAAAAGTATGGTTATTGATGCCCTCGACGCTGTTTTGGGTGGAAGAGCCAGCCGTGAGATAGTTCGCCACGGAGCGGATAAAGCCCTTGTCAGTGCGGTTTTTCGCTGCGGTGATGCAGGGAAATGGTTCGAGGAAAATGAGATAGATGAAGAGGATGAAATAATCATCCAGCGTCGCATTTCTGCGGAAGGAAAAAGCTCCTGCCGCGTTAACGGCATGCCTGTAACCGTTCAGCAATTGCGTTCTTTGGGAGGCCTTCTCCTTGATATTCACGGTCAGAATGACGGCAGACAGCTTTTGGATGAAAGCAGACATCTTGAATATCTGGATAGCTTCGGCGCTCATGATGCCCTTCTCGCGGATTATTCCGAGAGCTATAAAGCGTGGCGCGAAACGGAGAAGGAAATTCGTCGTATTTCCATGGATGAACTGGAAAAGGAGCGACTTATTGAAAATCTCCGCTATCAGATAGCGGAAATAGAAAATGCAGACCTCCGCGTTGGCGAGGAAGAAGAGCTTAATGAGCGCCGAAGCCTTATGAAAAACTCCGGAAAGCTCACCGAGGCTCTCGATGCCGCACATGAGGCATTGTATAGCGGCGGCGATAATGCCATTGCCCTTGCTGCGGATGCAGAGGATTGCGTCAGCCATGCTTCGGGATATGCATCGGAACTTAAAGATACTCTGCGCATCATCACTGACGCCCGCTTTATGCTTGAGGATGCAGCGGAGCGCATTGCGGACCTCAGAGCGTCTATGGATTTTTCTCCCGAAGAATATGATTACATAGAAGAGCGCCTTGCTCTTCTGCGCCGCCTTGAGCGCAAATACGGTATAGATGAGGAAGCGGTTTTGTCCCATCTGGAATCCTGCCGCAGCCGCCTTGAGGAAATTGAATTTGCAGGAGATATGCTCATTCGTCTTGAAAAGGACAGAGAGAAACTTGTAAAGGAGATCCTTAGAAAAGGCGCTGTGCTCACCGAGGCTCGTAAAGAGACTGCAGCAAAACTCTCTCAGCGAGTTGAAAGCGAGCTGAAATATCTCAGTATGCCTTCTGTGCGCTTTGTGGCGAAGGTAGAAAAGCTTGATGATAATAAAGGCTTTTGTGCAACAGGCTGTGACGATGTTAAATTTTTTATGTCCGCCAACGCGGGCGAAGAGCCGGGTCGTATATCTAAAATTGCCTCCGGCGGTGAGCTCAGCCGCATAATGCTGGCCATGAAGAGCGTTCTCGCGGAAGGCGATAAGGTGGAAAGCCTTGTTTTTGACGAAATAGATACCGGTGTTTCTGGAATTGCAGCCCAGAGAGTTGGCGAAAAAATCGGTCAGATGAGCGGTAAAAAGCAGGTTATTTGCATAACTCATTTGCCCCAGATTGCAGCAATGGCCGATACCCATTTCAGAATAAGTAAGCTTGAGCGCGATGGAAGAACATATACTAATGTAACGGAGCTTGATAAAGAGGGAAGACTTGGAGAACTTGCCCGTCTTTACGGAGGCGATGTTGTAACCGCCCTTACCCTCCAAAGCGCTGAGGAGCAGCTTTCTGCTGCTGAAGCATTCAAAGCATCTCATAGATAAAAGGAAGTGAGCAGGAAATGAACAACCCCAGATCAATGGGCATGGACTTCACCCGAGGTCCTGTAATGCCCATGCTGTTGAAGTTCTTCCTGCCCTTTCTTATTGCCAACGCCCTTAATAACTTATACAACACCGTTGATGCGGTCATAATTGGACAGTTCTTGGGAAGCTACGGCATTGTTGCCGTCAGCATGGGCGGCAAAATGCTTGCCCTCTATACCCTCGTCGGAACTGCGCTTGCCGCTGCCGGTCAGGTGCTTATATCCCAGCATATAGGCGCCGGAAAAAATAACGAACTTAATTCAACAATAGGAACTTTATTCACAGAGCTCTTTGCTTTCTCGATTCTTTTTGCGGTTATAAATCTTTGCTTTGGCAGAGAAATCCTTGTCGCAATAAACACGCCTGCAGAATCTCTTGAACCTGCGCTGGATTATCTTATAATAACCAGCATAGGCCTTCCCTTGATGTTCGGTTATAATGCTGTCAGCAGCGTTTTGCGGGCTATGGGAGACAGCAAAAGCCCCCTTCTTTTCATTGCGATTGCAACAGTTTTGAACATTGTTCTCGATATTGTCTTTATTGTTTGCTTCGGTCTGGGGGTCGCGGGAACTGCTCTTGCAACAGTTATCGGACAGGGCGTTTCTCTTGCTTTTTCGCTATTTTTGCTTTATAGGAAGAGAGAAAGCTTCGGCTTTGATTTCCGTTTAAGCTCATTCAAAGTCAACTGGAGCAAGCTGGCCGTTTTGATAAAGCTTGGCCTTCCTCTTTCTATGAGAGGCGTTTTTATTATTGTTACTCAGATGTACCTTCTCAGCTTTATCAATTCCTTTGGCATGGCTGCTTCCGCCGCATATAATGTGAGCGATAAGATTTACCATGTTGCAAACATATTTGCCATCTCTGTCCGCGAGGCGGGAGGCACGATGGTTGCCCAAAATATTGGCGCAAGAAAATATGACAGAGTAAGAACCATCGTTGGCTGCGTTGCAAAGGTTTCCTTTTCCGCGGCTGCTGTTATGGCGGCAATATCTCTTGCCTTCCCCAAAACGGTGTTTTCCATTTTCACATCCGACCCAGAAGTTATCGCCCAGGCCGCATCTTTTATGATGGTCTGCTGCGTAATATACTTCCTGTCTGCGGCCATTGCGCCCTATGAGGGAGTTGTTTCCGGCACTGGTAATGCTAAGCTTGGTTTTCTTGGCGGAATGTTGGACGGCGTTGTGTTTAGAATCGGCTTCGGTATGCTTTTCGGTCTTGTGCTTGATATGGGGGCTCTCGGATTTTTCCTTGGTGATGCGCTTGCAAGGTCGGGCATAGTTTTGGTCGGCGCAATTTATTACCATTCAGGAAAATGGACAAAATATAAGATATTATCTGATTGATCAGGAGGCAATCCAATGACAGATAGAACAATCATAAAGATAGACAGACCGAGTGTAAAAAGTCTGGCAAGGGAATCTATGAAAGGCAAGAAACCTCGTGTATATTGGGTTTCTGTCTTTTACCTTGTGGTTATTAACATTCTTTCCGAGCTTTCTTACCGTATGCAGCTTGGTAATCTGGATCTGAACAGAGTCGTTGCCGAAATTTCTCAGGGATATTCCATCAATATACCCGAGCTTAGTTTTTGGGGAGCTGTGCTGCTTCTTGCGGTAACTGTTATGTCCGGTGTGCTCTCCATGGGCTTCCAGGGATTTTGCCTTAGAATAGGACGCAAGCAGCATGCAGGCATAGGAGAAATATTCGATATATTCTCAATATTCTTCAAAGCCTTTGCTCTCCTTTTCATGATGGGACTTTTCATTTTCCTTTGGAGCCTGCTTTTCGTAATTCCCGGTATAATTGCCGCTTACCGCTATTCCTTTGCTCCCTACATTCTTCTTGATTGTCCTGATAAAGGTGTTATGCAGTGCATAAGAGAGAGCAAGGAACTGACTAAAGGCTATAAGTGGCAGCTGTTTGTTCTGGATTTGAGCTTTATTGGCTGGGAGCTTTTGGCAAGTGTTCCCACCGTCCTTACAGGAGTTTCTCCTATTATTGCAATAGCGGGCTCAATACTCATAAGCGCTTTTGTGACTCCTTATAGAACAATTTCAACATCCATGTATTATAACCGCCTCTCAGATTGGACAGGCGTTATTACTCAGGAATAAAAACTTAAATCCGACCTATGATTTCGATCATAGGTCGGATTTTTGCAATAATTTTAAGTTTCGGAAAGACTGCTCCGTGTAAAGTGTAGGTTTTGGCGCGGTTTGAATTAGTTAGACAAATTGGAATTTATCTGCGAGTTCCATCATCATTGAATGTTCTTTTCAATGCAGTTTCTGTTGGGAAAATACAAACTATCAAAATGAACAACTGAAGTATGAAAATTATTATCCCAATTATCCCGATAACAGCTACGCTGCTGTTAAAAAAAGGAACTTGTATCACAACAGACGGAATCAAAGAAAGCCAACCAACTCTCCACCAAAGCTTACCGCAATAATCGTGAGCAAATTTCCAAGTATCCATGTTTTTCATTGAGCGACTTGTTCTATACCCATATACTGCATTTATTTTTTGAGGACAATGCTTCCACATCATTCTTCCGGCAATGATTAAAATAACAGGAATCAGCAAGTTGCATACAAACATAAACCACCAAAACCACATAGCTATTACCTCTTCAAATTCGAATTTATCCAACCGGCACGGGAGCGCCCAAGGCTCCCTTGTGTAAAGGGAGCTGTCAAAAATCTTTTGATTTTTGACTGAGGGATTGTCTTACCGCAGCATCGATATGCTCGCAAACACCACGAAAGTTGCTATTAACTTCATTGTTAGGGACGCGAATAACGGCTAATCCATATTGTTCCAGAAAAGCAGTTCGTACAGAATCTTTTTCAATATTTCTGTCCTCATAGTGCTGAGACCCATCCAGTTCAATTACCAGTTTGGCTTCTGCACTATAAAAGTCTGCAATATATTTTCCCAACACTTTCTGCCTTGAGAAACGAACCGGATAGGCGGGCAGAAAATCATACCAAAGGCGTCTTTCTTCTTTGGTCATTTCTTTTCTCGGCTGCTTTGCCATTGGGACTAACTGCTTATTATGTTTTGACTGCATAACAATCCCTCCGTCACGGCTTCGCCGTGCCACCTCCCTTTACACAAGGGAGGCTTTGGTGCGGTACAAAACTGTTAGAAAAATTCAAGTTTATCGGTCTATGTAAACTATTTTATCATGTGACCGCCTCATATACAAGAAAAGTCCCGGCAGAAACATCTGACGGGACTGAAAATATTTTAAGGGTGCGCATTATTGGAGCGGACTTTTATATGCCGAAATAATTTTTTGCGTTTCTCCAGCAGATGTCCATAACCATCTCGCCAAGGAAGGGAATATCAGCAGGGTATTCTCCGTCTTCAACCTTTTTGCCTATCTTTTCGCAGAGAATTCTACGGAAA
Organism: Oscillospiraceae bacterium; assembly: GCA_045631645.1. GTDB lineage: Bacteria > Bacillota > Clostridia > Oscillospirales > Oscillospiraceae > SIG459. Next base: position 14,771 of record JAZQVC010000008.1, on the reverse strand, counting down.
TATTCATGACGGGTGAAGCTTGTGAAGGAGCGGGAATCTGTGAGCATTCCAACGCTTCCTGAAATAAGTCCGGTTTCCATCAGCTGGTCAAGCTGCTCGCTTATGCCGCGTATATGGTCGAGAAGCCACCATGCTGCGCCATACTGAACCTTTGCGCCGTTTGCGCAGAAGTTAACGGCCATGGTGGAGAGCATTGCGCTGTCGGCGGGATGGAGGTTATAGAGAATGGTTTTGGGGAGAGAGTCCTCTTTATCCAGATCACCGAGAAAAGCGGAAAGGAGGAAGGGGTCTGTGGTGGCGCCCACACTGTCTCCGCCGGCGTCGGGGCCGAAGCTCTTCATAAGAAGGGGAGAGTTGTTGCGCACAGGACCCAGATGAAGCTGCATTATAAGTCCTCTTTTGGCATATTCCTTTCCGAGGAAGTGGAGAAGCTCACCCTGATATACGGCGACTTCATCTTCGTTAAGTTTCTCGCCGCCCAGAGCTTTCTTGAAAATTTCTTCGCATGAGCCTCTGCCATAGCGGAAAATTGTAAAGCCATGGTCTGTCACACGGCAGCCAACATTCTGGAAAAAGTCCAGTGAGGCGGAAAGAGCGGAACAGAGGCTTTCCCAATCTTTTATCTCGCCGTATTTTTCACCGAGAGAAGAGCATGCAGGGATGAATGCGCTCTGGTCAATGTGCAGAAAACGGTCAGGACGGAAAGAGGGGAGAGTGACGAAGGACAGGGAACTATCATCTTTAAGCTTCAGGTGCCATTCAAGGCTGTCGGCAGGGTCATCGGTTGTGCAGATAGCCTTAACATTCATCTTTTCCAGCAGACTTGCAGCGTCGAAGCCCTCTTTGGAAAGCATTTCGGAAGTTTTGTTCCATATCTCTTCGGCGGTGGCTGCGGTAAGAGGCTCATCAATGCCGAAATAACGCTGAAGTTCAAGATGCGCCCAATGGTAAACGGGAGAGCCTATGAGTTGGGGCATAATCTCTGCAAAGCGGAGAAATTTTTCATATTCATCGGCCTTGCCGGTGATATAGAATTCATCAACTCCACAAACTCTCATACACCGCCATTTATAGTGATCCGCCTCAAGCCAAAGCTGGGTGAGGTTTTCATATCTGCGGCGCTCATATATATCCTTGGGAGGGAGATGGTTATGGTAGTCAATGATGGGGCAAGTTTCAGCATAGTTGTGGAATAGTGTTTTTGCAGTGTCGCTAGTAAGGAGAAAATCCTTATCCATAAACTTTTTCATCAAAACTTCTCCTTGTTAATCCAAAGGCCGAGGGCGGGATTGGGGATGAAATATATCTCCTCTCCGTCGGGGAGAGTGTTGTAGCCATAGCTGAGGTGTTCGGGGTCATAGCGCTTTACAAGCTCATCATAGTCGGCAGGAATGAAACCAACGCTTTCAATTTCCTCTTTGCTTATGTTCTTAACGGCATAAGTGATGGAAAATCTTCCGTCGCTGGAGCCGTGTATAAGATGTGCGGCAGCGCCCATGTTATCACGAAGATCCTGATTTTCGCTCTTCTCAAACTGCGCAAGTGTGTTGATTCTTCCGCGATAGCCATACTTGCGGATGAGTTTATCCACGATGGGGTCTTCGCCGAAACGCTCAACACCGGGAGCGAGAACTATAAGTTCGCCGCCGTCGGCAATTGCCATACGGGTGCGATAAATGCTCTTGTTGCCAAGCCAGGTGCTCTTGAACTCGTCAGGGGTGAGGTAAACAACGCATTTTTTAATACCGGTTTCAACAAAGTCGATATTCTTTTCCTGAGCAAGTTCAATTGCCTTTTCAAGAGCGCTTCGCTTTTCGCTGATGAAAAGACCGTGGGTTCTGATTTTTCCGCCGGGGGCAGTGCAAACAGTGAGGGCAAATATAACGGGGCGGTCTTTGAGGAAGTGCTCAAGAGCGTAGTCAAAAACCATGCGCACGGGAGTGTGGTCGCGGCCCATCATGCGCTCCATTCCGTAAACAGCGCCAACCATGTGGCTGGAGTTTATCATGTCGCTTCCGCCAACGCCAACGAAAAGATTTTTGGAATGGTTTGCCATTCCGATAACCTCGTGGGGGACAACCTGACCGGGAGATATAATAAGGTCATATTTTTCGTCCATAACAAGGCGGTTAATTTCAACGCTTACGCTGTCATGCCAAAGTCCCTCGGTTATTTCCTCAAGATACTCGGCAGGAACTTCACCGATTTTAACAACATCCTTGCGCCAGTTATGGGAGATAAAACGCTCGTAGGGAATATCGCCAAACATGATGGCTGCTTCTTCTTCGGTCACGGGAACATGGGTGCCGAGAGCGGGCAGAATATCAACATTGCAGCCCATATCCGTAAGAGCGTGGTAATAAACATTGCTTATATAGCCTGCGTTGGAATGAAAACGGGTGAAATCAGGGGGAATGATCAGAACATTTTCAAGCTTTTTGCCTTCGAGAGAGAGCTCAAGCGCGTCCTTGATCTCTTCGGGAGAAAGGCCTTCATCATTCTTGGCTTTGAGGAAAATTTCCATAGTCTTAAAAACTCCTTTACGGAAAAAGGGACGGAAAACCCCGTCCCTTTTTGTTATTTTTATACGCCGGAATAGGCGGAGAAACCGCCGTCAACGGGGATGACAACGCCGGTTATAAAGCCGGAAGCAGTGTCATCAAGGAGGAACTGGAGAGCACCAAGGAGCTCTTCGGGCTCTCCGAAACGACCCATGGGAGTTGCGGCAAGAATCTTGCCGGTTCTTGCGGTGGGACTTCCGTCGGGGTTGAAAAGGAGGGCTGCATTCTGCTTTGTGGCGAAGAAACCGGGGGCAATTCCGTTCACACGGATGCCGATGCGGCTGAAATGAACAGCCAGCCACTGTGTGAAGTTGGAAACTGCAGCCTTAGCACCGGAATATGCGGGAATTTTGGTAAGGGGAGTGTAGGCGTTCATGGAACTGATGTTGATAACAGAGCATCCGCTGCGGCCAATCATATCCTTAGCAAAAGTCTGGGTGGGAATAAGAGTGCCGATGAAGTTAAGGTTGAATACATATTCAATGCCGCTCTTATCAAGATCAAAAAAGCTCTTGGTGTCGGCATCAATGTCGCCAATTTCAAAATATTCCTTGTCGGTGGTTGCGCGGGGATTGTTGCCGCCTGCGCCGTTGATAAGATAGTCGCACATGCCAAGCTTTTCGATAACTTCTTGATGGCATTTTTCCATTGCGTCCTTGTCCAGAACATCGCAGACGAATGCTTCGGCAATTCCGCCCTCGTTGCGGATGGACTTGGCAATTGCTTCAGCGCCTTCCATATTGCGGTCAAGAACGGCAACCTTGCAGCCGGCTTTTCCCAGAGCCTGCGCGAACATACCGCAGAGCACGCCGCCTGCACCGGTAACAACGGCAACCTTGCCGGAAAGTACAGAATTGGGAGTAATGTTCATATTAAAACCATCCTTTTATCAGTTGTTGAAGCAATATTTTTCAATTGCCAGCGCAACCCCATCTTCATCGCATGAAGCAGTGAGCGCATTTGCGCAGGCTTTTGCTTCGGGGCATGCATTTGCCATTGCTATGCCCAAACCTGCATCGCGAAGCATGCTCAGGTCGTTGAGACCATCTCCAAAGCTCATGGTGGCGGAAACAGGAACACCGAGGTGTTGTGCAAGAGCCTGCAGAGCTTCACCCTTGTTGGCTTTCACATGATTGATCTCCATGTTCTGGTCAACGGAGGAGGATACGATAATATTTTCAAATTCTTGAGCCAAAGTTGCAAGAAGCTTAAGTCTGAGAGGCTCATCTCTTGTGAAGCAGGAAATTTTCTGAACATCCTGTCCACGCTGAGTAAGGAATTCTTTTAATTCGGGAACACTGTTGCGGGTGCGATGAACAAGAGAGCGGAAGTGGGGAGAATCGATAACGCTATCAACCTTTTCTATTAAATGCTGACTCATCCAGCCTTCGGAGTTCATATAGCAGTCATAGATAAAGGGAAGGGAATCGAAATATTCCATTATCTTAACGCTCTGCTGCCAGGGCATTTCCGCTGCATATATAAGCTCGTTGGTTTTAAGGTCTCTTACCTCGGCACCGTTCATAGCGATTATATAGCGGATGAAAGGGAGCTGCTTGATGGCATCCGGCATGCCCTTATAAAAGCGTCCCGTGGTGGGAACAATTTCAATTCCAGCCGCAGCAGCTTTTTCAAGAACTGCGCGAGAGCGCTCAGTGAGCTCTTTGTTGGAATTGAGAAGTGTTCCGTCAAGGTCAAGTGCAATAATTCTGTAATTAAGCATTGTAGGTACCTGCATTTGTATTGCCGCCGTGACCGGTCCAGTTGGTGTGGAAGAACTGACCTCTGGGGGTGTCAAGACGTTCGTAGTTGTGGGCACCGAAATAGTCGCGCTGAGCCTGAAGGAGGTTTGCGGGAAGTGCTTCGGTGGTGTAGCCGTCGAAATAGCTGAGTGCGCTGGAGAAAGCGGGCATGGGAATGCCGACCTTTACTGCATAGGCAACAACCTCGCGCCATGCGGGTACAAGACCCTTGATGGTTTCTGCGAAGTAATCGTCCATGAGGAGATTTTCAAGCTCGACGTTTTTGTCATAAGCTTCCTTGATTTTGCCGAGGAATACGCTGCGGATAATGCACCCGCCGCGCCACATAAGGGCGATGCCGCCGTAGTTCAGATTCCAGCCGTAGGTTTTTGCTGCGCTGCGCATAAGAGCGTAGCCCTGAGCGTAGGAGATAATCTTGCTTGCGTAAAGTGCCTTGCGAATGCACTCGATGAAAGCGGCCTTGTCTCCTTCAAAAGCAGGGATGGTCTTTTCAAAAAGCTTGCCTGCCTTGATGCGCTCATTTTTCATAGCGGAGAGGCAGCGTGCGAAAACAGCTTCGCCGATGAGGGTGAGGGGAATACCCTCGTCAAGAGCGGCAACAGCGGTCCATTTGCCGGTGCCCTTCTGTCCTGCGGTATCCAGAATGTGTTCAACGGTGGTTTCTCCGTTTTCATCCTTATAACCGAGAATGTCACGGGTGATTTCAATGAGATAGCTGTCAAGCTCGGTGGTGTTCCAGTGAGCAAAAACATTGTGCATTTCTTCTGCGCTCATGTCAAGGCCATCGCGCATAAGCTGGTAGGCTTCGCAGATAAGCTGCATATCGCCATACTCAATGCCGTTATGAACCATCTTGACAAAGTGACCTGCGCCGTTTTCGCCAACCCAGTCGCAGCAGGGAGTGCCGTTTTCAACCTTGGCGCAGATACTCTGAAATATGGGCTTAACATATTCCCAAGCGGCAACAGAGCCGCCGGGCATCATGGAAGGACCGTTCAAAGCGCCTTCTTCGCCGCCGGAAACACCGCAGCCCACATAAAGGAGACCCTTGCTTTCAACATACTGAGTACGACGGATGGAGTCGGGGAAGTGGCTGTTGCCGCCGTCGATGAGAATGTCGCCTTCCTCGAGATAGGGGATAAGCTGATCGATAAGGGAGTCAACGGCCTGTCCGGCCTTGACCATCATGAAAACCTTTCTGGGCTTTTCAAGGTTCGCAACAAGCTCATCTATGCTGTAGCAGCCGATGATGTTTTTGCCTGCTGCGCGGCCCTCTACGAAGGAGCGAACCTTATCGGTGGTTCTGTTATAAACTGCAACGGTGAAACCCTTGCTTTCCATGTTCATAACAAGGTTTTCGCCCATAACTGCAAGGCCAACAAGGCCAATATCTGCTTTTTTCATAGTATGGAGCCTCCTTATTTATCTCTGAACGCGGGCATTGCCTGCATAGATATCCCAAACCTGCTTTTCGTCAGCGGGTTCGGCGTAGTCTTTAAGACTGCTTGCGGCAAGAACGCCGCTTGCCCAACCGAACTGAAGAGCCTTTTCGCCGCTCCAGCCGGAGATAAGACCGTGGAGCAGACCGCCGGTAAAGCCATCGCCGCCGCCTATGCGATCCATAACCTGAATGGGACGAGGCTCAATAACGTGCCACTCGTTGTCGGCAAGAAGCAGGCATCCCCAGAGATGTTCATTAGCGGAAATAACCTGACGGAGAGTGGTGGCGAAAACCTTGGCGTTGGAGTACTTCTCTTTTACCTGTGCAATCATGGCCTTGAAGGACTCGATCTTGGATCTGAGGTCTTTGCCGCCGGCCTCGGGACCCTTGAAGCCAAGACAAAGCTGGAAGTCTTCCTCGTTGCCTACGAGGACATCAGCAACGGATGCAATCTCGTGGAAAGCATTGGCAAGCTCATCCTCGCGACCTTTCCAGAAAGTAGCGCGATAGTTGAGGTCGAAGGAAACAAGAGTACCATGAGCCTTGGCAGCCTTTGCCATGTCAAGGCAGAAGCGGGTTGTGTCCTCGCTCATCGCTGCGATAAGACCGGAGATGTGGAGCATTGCAACGCCTTCGGTGCCGAAGATGCGCTCAACATCGAATTCGTCAGCGGAAAGGCTGCGGCCAACTTCACCTGCGCGGTCGTTCCATACGCGGGGAGCGCGGCTGCCAAAGCCGGAGTCGGCAATGTTGAACTGGTGACGATAGCCCCAAGGACCGCCCTGATCAACATCAATGCCTTCATAGCGGATGTTGCGTGCGCGAAGTTGGCTCTTTATAAAGTCAGCAATGGGACTTCCCTTGACAAATTTTGTCAGAACAAGGCACTCATTTCCGAGAGAAGAGGTAACGTTGAGAACGTTACTCTCGGCGCTTGTTGCCTGAAGAATAAAACGGTCGCTGTTGTGAACAGCCATACGGTTTTCGGGGGTGATGCGGACACCCATACTGGTGGGACAGGCGATTGTATAGCGGTAAGAAGTGCGAAGATTAAGTTCCATGGCTTTGACTTTCCTTTCCATACTTTTTATACATTTTCGTATTATTAACCAAAGTATGTGAAAATATTTTACAATAAGACAAATTACAATGGAATTGCAAATTCTATCAAAAATTATTGCAAAAAATAAGTGTGAAGTGATAGAGTGGTAAAAAAAGACAAAGGGAGTGGAGGATTTGCCGAATATTTTCACATTCAGAGACGATGAAATTTACTCTCATCATACATATGATGAGCATCCCAAGGCAGAAAATTTCCAGATGCACGCCCATGAGTGGATGGAGATTTTTTATCTTATTTCCGGAAAATGCAGCTATCTTGTGGAAGGCAACCGTTATGATCTTCAGCCCGGGGATATTATCATTTTGCGCGCTGCTGAAACGCATATGCTGGATATCGGCGAGGATGAGCCTTATGAGCGAATCGCCATTCATTTTTCTCCCGCTCTTTTGTCGGCATTTCCAGGTTGTGAACGTTTTCTGAAGCCCTTTGTGGATCGCCCATTGGGTCAGCGTAATTTGTATCGCAGCGGTGAAGCAGGGGATAGCAGACTCGCTGCTGCTTTTGCAGGATTTAATTTTGATGATATAAGGGATGTAAAGGTGAATCTTATGTCCCGCCTCGTTCTTTTCCTCACTGTACTGAGCGCGGATTTTGAAAAACAAAATGACACGGTAAGCGGTGGCGACAGCTTCCAGAGTCAGCTTGTGGCATATGTTAATGAGCATCTTTTCGAGGATATTTCTCTTCAGTCAATTTCCGATGCCTTCTATAGAAGCCGTAGCCAGATAAGCCGCGTTTTCCGTCAGTCAACAGGCTCGCCCCTCTGGGAATATGTGACTATCAAGCGTCTCCTTGCTGCCCGTGCCATGCTCCAGCGTGGAGTTCCCGCATCGGAAGCTTGCATCGCCTGCGGATTTTCTGATTATTCATCCTTCTTCCGCGCTTACCGCGCCCACTTTGATCATTCCCCCAAAAATGACTATGGTAAAGAGCTCAAGGAGTGTTGATAAATGGATAAGATCAGTTATCTTGGAACACTGATATGCAGTGAGAGACTTAAGCGCAATTGGAGTCAGGAAGGTCTTTGCAAAGATATATGTTCCGTGTCCTATCTTTCGAAAATAGAGTGCGGTAAGGCAGAGGCTTCGGAAGAAATATATTCTCTGCTTCTTGGAAAACTTGGGATAGAATATAGCTGTGAAAAAGAAAAAGAAGCTGTTGCTTTAGCGGAAAAAGCTTACGAAGCCCTGTTTTCGGGAGACTATTCAGGATTATCCCAACTGCTAGGCGAAGCAAATGCAGAACTGATGCGCTATACTCAAAGAGGTATAGACATTGAATTGCTGCATAGTTTTTCCTCCTGTGATCGTTTTGCAATTGAATGCGAATTGGAAAAATGCATGGATAAACGCGCTTTGGCTTTGCAGCGTTTGCTTCAGGGGCGAAGTGAGGAAGCCATTTTGCTTTTCCCAAATGCCTTTATATATTACGAGGTCGGCATCTGCGCATATTCATGTGGAGACTATGTCAGGTCTATTGAGTACCTCCAAAGGGCATACGAACTGTCCGCTGCCGATGGCAGCGCAAAATTGATGCTCCTTTGTAAGCTCTTTTTGGGAGGATGCTGCTGCAACCGCCTTGATATGGAGGGGGCGGAGCGGCATTACAGCACGGCAAGGAGACTGGCTCGCGCTTTGGGAGACACACAGGCTTTGGAACAGATGGATTATAACCTTGCAGCCACGGGCATTGAGTGCGGTGACTATGAAAACTCCTACGCGTATTTTTCCGCTCTCAAAGCACCGGATATGATGAGCCTACATAAATTGGCTATCTGCTGTGAAAAGACAGGGCGTATAACCGAGGCGGCAGAGGCTCTTGACAAGGCTGAAAAAATGCATTGTGTTTATCCGACTCAGGAACTTGCAGCAGATATGCTTTCACTGGTGCGCATCAGAATCGGAGATAAAAACTACCTGAAAAACAATGCATATGGTGAGAGCCTTCTCAGTGTTTTTGAACGTTGCAGACAGGAACTCAGCATGGGATATGCCATTTTTCATATGCCTTGGATACTGGAGTGGTATAAGGCCACACGTCAATATAAAAAGGCGCTTGAGCTAATGGAAGAGTTTCCTAATAATAAATATTAAATATAGTTTAACCGGTATGTTTGATGATAATTTTCTCAAATATACCGGATTTATTTTTGTTAATGCAGTTGATATAATCAAGGCGAGGTGAAGAAAGATGAATCAAAAGCTTTGGACGAGGAATTTCAGTCTCGTGACCCTTGCCTCCGCCCTCGGCTCTGCTGGAGCTATAGCAGGAGGTTTTGCTCTGTCCTTTCTAGTCTTTGACGAAACCGGCAGCACTCTTGCCTCGGCTCTTGTTATCGCTATTCAGCTTGTACCCCATATATTTGTGCCCTTTATTGCCGCACCCATAATGGACCGATTGCCAAGAAAACGTTTTCTTGTCTGCGGTGATATTGCAAACGGTCTTGTTTACGCCGCGATGGGGCTGTGGCTGCTACATTTTGAGTTTTCGTATATTGCGTATCTATGCATATCTCTTGGTCTTGCATGTCTGCAGTCCGTGGATTCGTTGGCGTATAAGAGTATCTATCCTGAGCTAATTCCCAAGGGAACGGAGCAGAAAGGCTATTCCGTAGCTTCAATGCTGTATCCTGTACTGAATATCATAATGGCACCTATGGCAGCGCTGCTGTTGGATGTGGTGGGTGTTCCTTTACTGCTTATTTCTCAGGGCGCTCTGTCTGTGACAGCCGCTGTAACAGAGAGCTTTATACGCTTAGATGAGAGTGAAAGAAGGATGGAGGGACGCTATACCTTTTCCATGTGGCGCAGTGATATAAATCAGGCGCTCCAATATTTGAAAAAGGAAAAGGGGATGCTCAGTATATATGAATATATGGCAGTCACAAATGGTGTTGCAACTGGTTATTCTCCGATTTTGGTAGCGTTTTTCAGAACTACTCCGGGTTTTAATGCAGCCATGTATTCCCTTTTCTCTGTAGTTGAATTTTTGGGACGAACTCTGGGCAGCGCTATGCAGTACCGCGTTAACATACCGCCAAAAAAGAGGCACGGATTTGTGTTATTCGTCTATCAGGTATATGAGTTAATGGATATGTGCTTACTCTGGATACCTTACCCGCTTATGCTTGTAAACCGTGCTGTCTGCGGCTTTCTTGGCAGCAACAGTGCCATAGTCCGCGAAGCTGCCGTGCAGCGTTATATTCCTCCCGAACTTCGTGCGCGAGTCAACGCTTTTTATGAGATGCTGGTAATGGCTATGGGAAGCGCGTTATCCCTTCTGGTTGGAATGCTGGGCGAACTGATGGACTACAGACTTTGCGTGAGCATATGCGGAGCTGTGTCAATGGTAGCAAGCTGGTATTTTATCTGGGGCAGACGCAGAGTTGTCCGCAAGGTGTACGAAGCAGAATAAAACATATATATAGGACTAGGGCGGGGTGGCTTCACCCCGCCTTTTTTGTTGTTCTTGTGTAGGTTTCCGCAACTGCCAAACTGTATATTTACTGTATATATCAAAAGCTCGTGTATTCTTCGGAATACACGGGCTTTTGTGTTTTTTTATTTATTTGTAAGCATTTTCCAAGTCTCCCTTGTTAATATTGGCGGCCGCCAATCGCATAATAGAGTTTAGAGTGTTTTACGGTTTGTTTTTTACATGTTATCGTACAGATTTTGCAGTGATACAAGTGTAAACCGTAATTATTTTACCTGTTTTGGTTAGATTGTACTTTTATGCAGGAAGCCAACAGATGAAAGGAATGAGATATTAAATGAGTAGAAAATCTCTGCGACCCTTTGGTTTCAGGGACAAACTGGGATATATGTTCGGTGACTTTGGAAATGACTTCACCTTCATTCTATCCACTATGATCCTCATGAAGTTTTACACCGACGTTATGGGGGTATCAGCCGCGCTTGTAGGCACAGTAATGATGCTTGCCCGTTTTGTTGATGCCGTTACCGACGTCACCATGGGCCGTATATGCGACCGCAGTCGTGTTACAGATGCAGGTAAGTTCAAACCCTGGCTTATACGTATTTGCGTGCCTGTGGCCGTAACTTCCTTCCTGATATATGCTCCCGGCTTGGGTGCTAACGTAGCTGCCAGCTGGTCCTATGGCGCAAGAGTTGCCTGGCTCGTCGTTAGCTATCTGCTCTGGGGCTCTTTTTGCTATACCGGCATAAATATACCCTATGGCTCAATGGCTTCTGCTATTTCCGCAGAGCCCGGAGATCGTCAGAGCCTTTCCACTTTCCGCACTATCGGCGGCACTCTGGCCGGTATCTTCATCGGAATCGGTCTGCCCCTTATTGCCTATGATAAGATCCATCTTGCAGATGGCGCTACTCAGGATGTTATTAATGGCAGCAAGACTGCAATAGCCGCCGGCATTTTCTCCATCCTTGCAATTGTATGCTATATCCTTTGTTACAGGATGGTTACTGAGCGTGTTATTCCAGAGACCGGAACCAAGGAAGAAACTGTTTCTGTTGGCAGGATGATAAAAAGCGCATTCACCAACAGAGCTTTGATTTCCATCATTGTGGCTTCTGTTGTCATGCTTCTTGCTCAACTTACAATGCAAAACATGGTGGCCTATGTCTACCCGGACTATTTCAACGCCGCTAAACTCCAGAGCGTGGGATCCATAGTAATGATGATCGGTATGTTCATTGCTGCGGGTATCGCAAAGCCTCTTACAAACAGATTTGGCAAGGCCGAGGTCAGCGCATTCTCCTCCGTTGCCGGTGCCGTTATTTGCGTAATAACCTGGATAATCATTCCTGTTTTTTACAACAAGCCCGCTACCAGCGGAATAGCGGTTTATATCTATATGGTACTGATGGCTCTTTTCTGGCTCTTCCTTGGCGTTTTTTCCATGGTTTGCTGGGCTCTCATCACTGATGTTATAGACTACTCCGAACTTAAAAACGGTAAGCGAGAGGACGGCAGCGTTTATGCTATGTACTCCTTTGCCCGAAAGTGCGGTCAGGCTCTTGCATCCGGTGTTTCCGGCTGGCTGCTCACCGCTATTGGTTACAACGAGAACGCCCTCTCTCAGGGGATAGCACAGACTCAGGCGGTTAAGAATGGAATCTTTGCCGTTTCCAACATCGTTCCTGCCATCGGACTCGTTCTTCTTGCAGCTGTCCTCTGGTTCTGGTATCCCCTCCACAAGAAGCAGGTTGACGCTAACGTTGCCGCTTTGAAGGAAAAACACGGCAGATAAGTTCTGCAAATAATCCATAAGTTGGGGGCGTGTGGCAAGAAACGCCATGCGCCCTTTTTTGTATTTCTGAAAAGGAGATCACTAAAATTGAGAACTGTTATCAACTTAAATAGAAAATGGGCTTTCACCAAGCAGAATGATACCCTTCCCACCGCTCTCCCCATGGACTGGAATTGGGTCAATATTCCCCATTGCTGGAATGCCATTGACGGTCAGGACGGCGATAACGATTATTGGAGAGGTACCGGCTGGTATGTAAAAAGCTTTGTTAAAAGCGAACTGCCCAAGGCAGAGCGCTATTATCTGGAGCTTCGCGGCACCAACTCCTCTGCAGATGTTTATCTCAACGGCAAGGCTCTTGCTCACCATGATGGCGGCTATTCCACTTGGAGAGTTGATCTCACCGAGGCAATGGCAGAGCAGAATCTTCTTGTTATTACCGTTGACAACACCGCTAACGACAGAGTTTACCCCCAGATGGCAGACTTCACCTTCTACGGCGGCATTTACCGCGATGTAAACCTCATCTGCGTTGAGGAGAGCCATTTTGACCTTGATTACTATGGCGGCCCCGGTCTCAGGGTAACCCCCGAAATCTTTGGTACAGATGCAAAGGTTGCAATTGAAGCTTTCGTAACTAACGGAAAGCTTGGCCAGACCCTTCGTTATACCGTCACTTCCCGTTGCGGCTGCAAAAAGTTCACCGCTGAGTCCAACGATACCAAGGCAGTAATTGATATTCCCAACGTTCACCTCTGGCACGGACGCAAGGATCCCTATCTCTACACCGCAACCGTAGAGCTTCTTGAAGACGGTGAGGTTATCGACACTGTTTCCACCCGCTTTGGCTGCCGCAGCTTCAAGATTGATCCCGATAATGGCTTCATTCTTAACGGCGAGGAATATCCCCTCCGCGGTGTAAGCCGGCATCAGGACCGCTGGGGCGTTGGTAACGCTCTTCTGCCCGAGCACCATGAAGAGGATATTGACCTCATCTGCGAGGTAGGCTGCACCACCGTTCGTCTTGCTCATTATCAGCACGACCAGTATTTCTATGATCTCTGCGATGAGCGCGGTCTTGTTATCTGGGCTGAGATTCCCTATATCTCCAAGCATATGCCCACCGGCAGAGAAAACACCATCAGCCAGATGAAGGAGCTTATAGCTCAGAACTATAACCATCCCTCCATCGTTGTCTGGGGTCTTTCCAACGAAATCAGCATTGGCGGTTCCACTGAGGATCTTATTGAGAACCACCGTATCCTCAATGATCTTTGCCACGAGATGGATAAAACTCGTCTTACCACCATTGCTGCTGTTTCCATGTGCAAGATGGATGATCCCTATCTGCTCATTCCTGATGTAGTTTCCTATAACCACTATTTCGGCTCGTATGGCGGCGAAACTTCCATGAACGGTCCTTGGTTTGATAAGTTCCACGCAAAGCACCCCAATATTCCCATCGGCTGCTCCGAGTATGGCTGCGAGGCTCTCAACTGGCATACCTCTAACCCCACTCAGGGAGATTACACCGAGGAATATCAGGCATATTATCATGAAGAACTTATCAAGCAGCTCTTCTCCCGTAAGTATCTTTGGTCAACCCATGTCTGGAATATGTTTGACTTTGGCGCTGATGCCCGTAACGAGGGCGGCGAGAACGGTCAGAACCATAAGGGGCTTGTAACCTTTGACCGCAAGTATAAGAAGGATAGCTTCTATGCATATAAGGCATGGCTCAGCGATGAACCATTCGTACATCTCTGCGGCAAGCGCTATGTTGACCGCGTTGAAGATGTCACCAAGGTCACTGTATACTCCAACCAGAGTGAGGTTGAACTTTTTGTCAACGGGCAGAGCCTTGGCAAGAAAACCGCTCCCGACCACTTCTTCTATTTTGATGTTCCCAATGTTGGCACTTCCAAGCTGGAAGCTGTTGCAGGTCAGTGCCGTGATGAGAGCGTTATCAACAAGGTTGATAATTTCAATGAGAGCTATCGTCTGGTTGAAAAGGGCGCTATCCTTAACTGGTTTGATATAGATGCTCCCGAGGGCTACTTCTCCCTCAATGATAAGATGGGCGATATTCTCTGCACTATCAAGGGTAAGCTTCTCTTCGCCGGAATGGCTGCCAAGATGATGGGTGGCAAGAAAGGCGAAGGCGGCGGTATGAAGGCTGCCGGCTTTGACATTACTCCCGATATGATGAGTATGATGAACGGCTTTACCGTTCTCCGCCTTGTCACCCTTATGGGCGGCATGATGGATGTTAAGTTCAGCAAGGAAGAACTCCTTGAACTGAATGCAAAGCTCAATAAGATTAAGAAAAAAGACTAAAACAAAAAATAGCCAACAATGTTGGAATCAACATTGCAATTCCATAGAGCACAGTCTGGATACTGATCATTGTTGAAATCTCATCATCAGATCCAATGGCACCAGGAAAATACATTCCTGAATAATAGCCGGATGTAGAGGTTACAGCTACTGTAATTGTATGAATTCCAGGTTCTAATAAAATGTTTTTATGAAATCTGGAATATCCATTTCCAATAAGTTCATTATCCCACCATAAAAGATATTTGTTGCAGAGATCCGGAAAATATAATCCTGCAATCATCGGGTCTCCAAGATATCGGATTTGAAGCTG
>JAZQVC010000007.1:0-26385 GCA_045631645.1 Oscillospiraceae bacterium | reverse complement strand
TGGCACAATGTTTTTCCATTTGCCGTACTTGGGGAGTTTCCAAAGAGGGGCTTTTTGCGCCCCTCTTTGGTGGACTTTTCTTTCCATATTCTTTTCGGCCACACGAAAAGAATATGGCCATCGGAGATAATTAACTTTTTTCAATCCCTCCGTCTTTTGCCTGCGGCAAAATCCACCTCCCTTTACACAAGGGAGGCTTTGTCCTATGGAACTGCGGTGCAATATTTTTGCCGTGCATATTTTTTACATTTTGTTAACCATTGGGGTAAACTTATATTATAATCTAATTATAGAAAGATGTTTTTTCTGAGAGGTGAGATAATGAACAAAAAAGCTCTTGTTATAGAAGATGACGGCAACATTGCCGAGCTTCTGCGTCTTTATCTTGAAAAGGACGGCTTTGCCGTTTACCGCGCCGCTGACGGCGGCGAGGGGCTTGAGATGTTCCGCGCCTTTGCTCCCGATATAGTACTGCTTGATATTATGCTTCCCGTTATGGACGGATGGAGTATTCTTCGTGAAATAAGAAAAATTTCAAAAACGCCCATTATAATGCTCACCGCCAAGGGCGAGAGCATGGATAAAGTCAGCGGACTTGAAATGGGTGCCGACGACTATGTCACCAAGCCTTTCGATGTGAAGGAGCTTATTGCCCGCATACACGCTGTCATGCGCCGCAGCGATGATGGGGATACGGAGCTTTCCAAGGGCAAAAAACTGGAGTTTGACCGCCTCACCATTAACCTTGATTCCTATGAGCTGATAGTGGATTCCCGCAGAGTGGACACCCCTCCCAAGGAACTGGAGCTTCTTTTCCATCTGGCCTCCTCTCCCAACCGCGTTTTCACAAGAAACCAGCTTCTTGACGAAGTTTGGGGCTTTGACTATTTCGGCGATAGCCGCACCGTTGATGTCCATATAAAGCGTCTGAGAGAAAAGCTTGAGGGCGTAAGCGAAAAATGGTCCCTGAAAACAGTCTGGGGCGTTGGATACAAATTTGAGGTTGTATGATTAAAGCTTCGGAACGCCAAAGGCTTGTTCCGAAGCTTTATTTTTATTGAATTATCGTGATTTTTTGAGTATAATCAGGATGGGTTAATAGCGGAACGGTCAAAACCGTTCCCTACAATTTACGATCTTTCATAGCCTGAAGAAAGCTTAAAAAAGGGAGCTAATATGCACAGTTATTTTTTCAAAAACTTCATAATAGCTGCCTGCTTGCTGCTGCTGAGCTTCGTTGTTTTCGGAGCATCCTTTCTGGGCATCGGCAGAACTTATATGCAGTCGGAGCGTCAGGAAAGTTTGGAGACAAACGCGGAAGAAATTTCCCTTCTTGCAACGGCCTATTCCCGCACAGGTTATCTTGATGACCTGAGTTTTCGCATGGTTCTTTCAACCTTGAGCAACACCTCCGGCGCAACCTATCTTATAAGCGATCTTAACGGACACATCGTAAGCTGTTCCGATGAAGAGTTTCGCTGCCCCCATCTTGGAAAAGATATAAATCCCGAGACTATGCTCTCTCTTTCCGAAAACGGCAGCTATAACGCTTTGGACACCATGGGAAGCTTGTTTCCCAAGCCGCATTATGTGTCAGCTTTGCCTGTGCTAAGTCCTGAAGGAGCGGTTTTGGGCTATATTTTCGCCGCCTCTGACGCTTCTTCCCATATAATCATCTGGAATACCCTTTACAGGATATTCTTCATATCCACTCTCATAATAATGGCTATAACCCTTATTATCAGCTTTGTCTCCGCCCGCAACCAGTCCAAGCCCGTAAACGAGATCGCCCGAGCCTCACGCCGCTTCGCTCACGGAGATTTCTCCGTCCGCGTTTCAGGCGCCGACAGATTGGACGAAATCGGCGCTCTTGCAGCTTCTTTCAATCAAATGGCGGAAAGCCTTGAGCTTGCGGATAAGCGCCGCAGCGATTTTCTCGCCAATATATCTCACGAACTTCGCACTCCCATGACCAGCATTTCAGGCTTTGCCGACGGAATACTGGACGGCACTATCCCTCCCGAAAACCAGCGCCAGTATATTGAAACCATCTCCAGCGAAACAAAGCGCCTTAACCGTCTTGTTCGCCGCTTGCTTGAGCTCAGCCGTATGCAAAGCCAGAGCGTTGAGGAGATAAGACAAAATAGCTTCGATGTATGCCAAGTGCTTGTGGAAACTCTTCTGGTTTTCGAAAAACGGATAAACGACAAGAAAATGGATGTTGATGTGGAAATTCCCGATGACGGAATGTTGGTATGCGGCGACAGGGATTCCATAAATCAGGTTATATATAATCTTCTTGAAAACGCCCTGAAATTTTCTCCAGAAAATTCTCTTCTCTCCCTCAGCGTTTTCAAGCAAAGCGGAAAAGCCTATGTTTCCGTTAAAAATACGGGAGAAACTATTCCCGAAGAGGAAATTCCTCTTATTTTTGAGCGCTTCCATAAGTCCGACCGCTCCCGAGGTATAGATAAAGACGGAGTTGGGCTGGGTCTTTATATCGTTAAAACCATCATCGGCAACCACGGCGAGGATATTGCCGTTACAAGCCGCGACGGTGTTACCGAATTTGTGTTCTCTCTAACACTGAAAAAATAATTCATTCCTAACATTCAAGGAGATTCATAGTATGGATGAAAACAAAAACGGCTGGTATGACCAGCACACAGTGTCCGATTGGTATGCTGTTAACGAAAAGAGCGCGCCTATTCCCGCTCCCGCAGCTCCTGTCGAGACCAAAAAGCCCCGCAAAAAGCGTACAGGACTTAAAATTACTCTGATAATAATTCTGGTGCTTATGCTTATCGCCGGCACTGTTTATATTTTTGCTGACGGCATAAACAGTTTCAAAGACTTCACCATTTCCATTCAGGGTCTTTATGAAAATTTCGACGATATGGATGATATCGAAGACTTCTTCCCGGAGTTTGACGGGGATTTTGAGATTATTATCCCCGGCGAAGATAATGTCCCCACTCTTCCCGATGAGGGAAAAATTCCCGATAACGGCAATCTCCCCGACGACTTCCGCGATTTTTTCAATAATTACTATGTTGCCGAGGAAACTATCAAGCCCAGCAATATTGAAAAAGCCGAGGCAAACGGCGATTTTACTCTTCACCTTTATTCCAAGGATGATTCCGAAAAGCTGAGTCTTGACGATCTTTACGAAAAATGCGCTCCCTCCGTTGTTGGCGTTATGGCTGAATATGACGGTAAAGTTGGATATGGTTGGGGCAGCGGCATTATTCTCAGCCGCGACGGCTATATCGTCACAAACGCCCATGTTATTTCCGAGGCAGACCGCTGCACCGTTATTCTCTGGAACGGCAAGGAATGCCCCGCAAAGCTTATAGGCGAGGACAGCCAGACCGACCTTGCGGTTTTGAAGATAAATTCCAAGGGTCTTTTCCCTGCTAATTTCGGCAACAGCGATGAGTTGAAGGTGGGCGAATCTGTTGCCGCAATAGGCAATCCTCTGGGCAGCGAATTTTCCCATACCCTCACCAACGGCATAATCTCTGCAATTGACCGCCATGTGGACTATTCCGGCACCAAAATGCCCCTTATTCAGACCAATGCAGCCATTAACGAAGGCAATAGCGGCGGACCTCTCTATAACATGTATGGCCAGATTATCGGCATCACAAATATGAAGATGAGCAATGACTACGGCGTAACCATCGAAGGCATAGGCTTTGCCATCCCCAGCACCACCGTTAAAAAAGTTTGCGACCAGCTTATAGCAAACGGCAAGGTCACCGGCAGACCCGGCATAGGCATAACCTGCGGCAGCGTGCCTCCCGAAGCCATGGAGCAATATGGTCTCCCCGAGGGTCTTTATATAACAGAAGTCAGCGAGGGAAGCGATGCCAAGGCAAAGGGCATTCGTCCCGGAGATGTGCTCACCCATATAAACGGCATTCCTGTTTTCACCACCGATGATGTTCTTGTCATCCGCGATGAGCATCAGGTGGGCGATATGCTGACCTTCACCATTTACCGCGATGGTAAAACCTTCAACGTGGATGTTGAAATTTATGATCTGGGCAATATTTATTGATAAATTTTATAAAAGCAGCTCATCCGATGAGGTGAGCTGCTTTTTTTATTTGCGGCGATGGTTTAAGGCCCCCTTGTAAAGGGGGCTGTCTGCGAAGCAGACTGGGGGATTATATTTTCAATCCTTCCGTTTTTTGCCTGCGGCAAAATCCACCTCCCTTTGCAAGGGAGGCTTTTTTTGCGGGCTGCCAGTCATAGTGTCTCAAATGTATATCCCTTATCCATTTCAGGTTATAATTCAAAACATAATCAACATATACTTTATTTATAATATAAATTCTTGCTTTTTTACATATTTTGTGCTAAAATTTAGGCTAATGAAGTTTGCTCTAAAGGCAACTTTTCAACATTTTTAAGGGGATTGATGATATGAACTCCATCAACGATATATGGGCCGGAATAATGGAGATACTCTCCGGTCAGCTTACAAGCACCGCTATAAACGCATGGTTTTCCGACTGCACTCCCATTGAGCTTGACGACGGAAAATTCATTATCCATACCACATCAAACTTCAAGAAGGGTATTATTTCCCAGCGCTTCGGTGACAGCATCCGCGCCGCCCTCAGCGATCTTTTCTCCTGCGACTTTGAACTTGTCATTCTCGCCGGTGACGAGATTATAGAATATCGCGATGAGGTTAAAGACCGCAACACTCTCCCCGAGATGGACGGCTATACCTTCGATAACTTCATCGTTGGCAAGAGCAACCAGCATGCTCACGCAGCTGCTCTCGGCGCAACGAGAAATCCCGGCAGCAAAACTTATAATCCCCTTTTCATATACGGCAACTCCGGTCTTGGCAAAACCCATCTTCTTCTTGCAATAGGCTCAGCTATTCATGAAAATGATCCTGCTGCCAAAATTGCATATGTTAAGGGCGATGATTTCACAAACGAAATGGTTCGCTCCATAAAGGAAGGCTCTGCCGAAGAATTCCGCCAGAAATACAGAAATGTGGATCTCTTCCTGGTTGACGATATCCAGTTCATTTCCGGCAAAGAAGCAACTCAGGAAGAATTCTTCCATACCTTCAACAATATTTATGAGGCCGGCCACCAGATTGTTATCACCTCCGACCGTCCTCCCATGGATATGATGAAGCTGGATGACCGTCTGCGCACCCGTTTTGAGGGCGGACTTCTTGTTGATGTTCAGCCCCCCGATGTGGAGACCAGAATGGCCATCATCCGCAACAAGGCAGGCCAGCTGGGTATGCAGCTGAACGACAATGTTGTTCAGTATATTGCCGACAGCGTTAAAAGCAACATCCGCCAGATAGAAGGCGTTGTAAAGCGTCTCACCGCTTTCCGCGAGATCATCCACGGAGAGATCAATATTGAGACCGTAAACAGAGCCATGAAGGATGTTATCCGCATGGGCAGTTTCGTACCCACCCCCGATATAATCATCGAGGAGACCGCAAGATATTACTCCATAAGCCCCGATGAGATAAAGGGTCAGCGCAGAAGCAAAAATATCGCCATTGCCCGCCATGTAAGCATCTACCTTATAAGAAGCCTTATCAACCTTTCTCTCAACGATATAGGCGCAATTTTTGAGGATAGAAACCATGCCACAATTCTTTCCTCCATTCATAAGATAGAGAACATGATCAAAAGCGAGCCCGATATGAGCGCCACCATACGCGACATCACCAGCAACATAAATTCCAGACAGAGATAATCCACAATTTCTTCAACATTTAATAAACATATTGTTGAAGAATGTTGAAAGAGAGTTTTCCATAATAAGCCTGTTTAAAAGACAAAATTTTTCCACTTTTTTCTCCACATAAAATTTCTTGGATTTTCAAGGCTTTTTTCGGCTTTTCCACATAAAAACTCTCCTAATACTAATACTGCTAAAATTTTTAAATCTTTCTTTCTTATAAAAGAAAATATTTTTTAATTCGGGAGGAAATAAAAATGAAATTTACCTGCGTAAAAAGTGCTCTTCAGGGCGCTGTTAACATAGCATCCCGCGCCGCTTCTTCCAAAAGCCCCATCCCCGCTCTCGAAGGTATTCTGCTTGAGGCAGGTCCTGCAGGAGTCAAGCTCACCGGATATGACCTTAAAAAGGGTATTTATACCACTGTTGATGCTGAAGTAAGCCAGCCCGGTTCCATCGTCATCAGCGCAAAGATTTTTGCAGACATCGTTCGCTCTCTGCCCGAAGGCATTGTAAGCATCGCTGCTGATGGTCTTAATATTTCCATTTCCTGCGAAAATTCTGATTTCAAGATTATCGGCACTGATTTCAACGATTATCCCGAACTTCCCTCCATCGACCAGCACAGAGGAATTTCTCTTCCTCAGAACATACTGGGTGAGATGATCCGCCAGACCATCTTCGCAGTCAGCGATAATGAAGCTCGTCCCGTCTACACCGGCGAGATGTTTGAAATTGCCAATGGCTGCCTCACCCTCGTTGCAGTTGACGGTTATCGCCTCGCTCTGAGAAGAGAGAAGATTGAAAAAGAGATTGAGGATTATTCCTTTATTGTTCCCGGCAACGCTCTCAGCGATCTTGAGAAGCTTTGCGGCGATAATGACGAAGATGTTACCATTGCTCTCGGCAACAAGCACATTTCCTTTACCATTGGAAAAACCGTTATAATTTCCCGCCGTCTTGAGGGCGATTTCCTCAACTATAAAAAGACCGTTCCCGCATCATTCAATGTTAAAGTCCGCGCTGACCGCCATATGCTCCAGCGCACCGTTGAGCGCGTAAGTCTTATTATTGATGATAAAATCAAGAATCCTCTCCGCTGCACCTTCGGTGACGGCGAAATTCGCATCACCTGCTCCACATCTCTCGGTAAGGCAGAGGATATATGCCTTGTTGAAGGAGAGGGCAAGGGTGTAGAAATAGGCTTCAATAACCGTTATATTCTCGACGCTCTGAAGGCTGCTCCCGCAGAGGAAGTAAATGTTTGCCTCAATACCGGCTCTTCTCCCTGCATCATCACTCCTGCAGACGAGAGCGATGATTTCCTTTACATGGTTCTGCCCGTAAGACTGAAGGCAGAGTAAAGCATATTTTTTACGAAAGGAAATAAAAAAATGGAAGATATCACTATAAGCACTGAATTTATAAAGCTTGATGCTTTTTTGAAATTTGCAGGCGCTGTTGGCACCGGCGGAGAAGGTAAGCTTCTCATAAGCGAAGGTCATGTTCTTGTAAATGACGAAGTTTGCACTATGCGCGGCAAAAAGCTCCGTCCCGGCGACAGAGTACGCATTGCCGACGACGAGTATCTTGTAAGCGGCAAATAAAAAATGAGAGTTGATTCTCTTTATCTGCGAAATTTCAGAAATTACTCCGAGGTTTCGCTGAGCTTTGATGAGGGAATAAATCTTATCTGCGGAAATAATGCCCAGGGCAAGACCAATATGCTTGAAGCTGTTTATATGCTTGCAGGCGGGAGAAGCTTCCGCACCCGTTTTGACAGGGAAATGATAGGCTTTGATGCCCTTTCTGCAGAAATAAAAGCAGAAGTTTTTGCCGCAGAGAGAAATCAGAAGCTTGAGATTAATCTTAAAAGAGGACATAAAAAAGAAATTAAGCTCAACGGAGTGAAAAAAAGCGCCGCGGAGCTTGGAGAAACCTTGAAGGCTGTTCTTTTCTGCCCCGATGATCTCAATCTTATAAAAGACGGTGCGGCTGCACGCCGCCGTCTTATGGATATGGCAATATGCCAGCTTCGCCCCGGCTATGCCAAGCTTCTTTCCGATTTTAATAAGCTCTATGAAAATAAAAGCAGAATTTTGAGGGATTACAGAGATAATCCCTCAATGCTTGATACTCTTGACGATTTTTCCCGCTCCATGGCCATAGTGAGCGCAGGAATGATACGTTATAGAGCCTCCTTTGCCCGCCGCCTTGCTGAAAAGGCCTATGCCATCCACAGCGAGTTTTCCGGCAGGGGCGAGGAATTGGAGATAAGCTATTCCACCGTAAGCACGGTCACTGATCCTACAGCCTCCGCCGAACAGATTTTCGGGGAGATAATGGAGCATCAGAAAAGCCATCGCGCTGCCGAGCTTGCTTCCGGAAGCTGTCTCACAGGCGCTCATAAAGACGAGCTTGAGATAAACATCAACGGACGCACCGCCCGCTCTTTCGCCTCTCAGGGTCAGACGAGAACCGCTGCGCTGAGCATAAAAATGGCGGAGCGGGAAATTTTCCTTGGGGAAACGGGAGAGCCTCCTGTGCTTTTGCTTGACGATGTTTTAAGCGAGCTTGATTCTAAAAGGCAGGAGTTTGTCCTCAACCGCATAGGCGGCGGACAAACCCTTATCACCTGCTGCGAGGACGAGGATATCTCCCTGCGCACAGGCGGCAAGGTGATAATGATAGAAAACGGCAGAATTATTTGATTATCAAAAGGAATAATTATGTATCTGCATATAGGAAACGATTTTGTGGTAAAAAAAAGCGACGTTGTTGCTATTTTTGATCTTGATAATACATCCCAGTCCATACTTACGAGAAAATACCTTTCCCGCTGCGAAAAAGAGGGAAGGGTTGTTAACGCCAGCGGCGAAGAACTTCCAAAAAGCTTCGTTGTCTGTTCTTTCCATAATTCACAAAAGGTTTATTTAAGCCAGCTCAACTCCTCAACCCTTCTCCGCCGCAGCGAACAGAAGGGTCTGGAGTGAGAGAGGGAAATATGGAAAAAAGAAAAAATCCCCGCTTGATGAATTATGACTATTCGTCAAAGGGCTCTTATTTCATAACGGTGTGTACCGATAAGAAATTTCAAATTCTAAGCACCGTCGTAGGGCGGGGGCTTGCTCCCGCCGAAATTATACTGAGTGAATACGGCAAGATTGTTGAAAATCAGCTTTTGGATCTGGAAAAAAGATTTAAGGGGCTGAAGATTGATAAATATGTAATAATGCCCAATCATGTGCATGGGATTTTTACATTGGAAAATGCGGCGGGAGTAAACCCCCGCCCTACGGTTTCCGATGTTATATGCGCATGGAAGTCATTAAGCACCCATCAATGCAAAAAACAAGGGCTAAATGCGAAACTTTGGCAAACCTCGTTTTACGACCATATAATCCGAGACGAACAGGACTATTATGTTCGATGGAAATATATTGACGAAAACCCCGCCAAATGGGCGGAGGATGAATATTTTTAAGGGGATTTTGCTCCCAACTAACTAAAAACTTTATCACCACGCAAAAAAACGGAAGGAAGATAAGAAAATGTCTGACATCACCGAGAAGATAGTAAATGAATATGACGCCAGCCAAATTCAGGTTCTTGAAGGCCTTGAAGCTGTCCGCAAGCGTCCCGGTATGTATATCGGCTCCACCTCAACAAGCGGTCTCCACCATCTCGTATATGAAATAGTGGATAACGCCATTGACGAGGCTCTTGCCGGTTACTGCAGCCACATCACCGTTACCATTGAAAAGGATAACGTTATAAAGGTCACGGATAACGGACGCGGAATTCCCGTTGACATTCAGGAGCAGACCGGAAAGCCCGCTCTTGAGGTTGTTTACACTGTGCTTCATGCAGGCGGCAAGTTCGGCGGCGGCGGTTACAAGGTTTCCGGCGGTCTCCACGGTGTTGGCGCCAGCGTTGTAAACGCTCTTTCCCAGTGGCTTGAGGTAGAGGTTCATAAAAACGGCAACATCTATCAGATGAAGTTCAGCCGCGGCAACAAGACTCAGGATATGACCATTATAGGCACCACCGACCGCACAGGTACCACTGTGCGCTTTAAGCCTGACCCTGAGATGTTTGAAGATACTGTATACAGCTATGAAACTCTTCAGACCCGTATGCAGCAGCAGGCTTTCCTCAATGCAGGTCTCAAAATCAGCATCAGCGACGAGAGAGACGAATCCGAGGGCGGCAAGGAAACTCCCCGCAGCGAAAACATGTGCTATGAGGGCGGCATCCGCGAATATGTAACCTACCTCAATAAAAACAAGACTCCAATTCACGATAAGATTGTATACATGTCCGGCAGCAGAGATGAATCCATCGCTGAGCTTGCCCTGCAGTATAACGACGGCTATAACGAAAACATAGTCTCCTTCGCAAACAATGTACGCACTCCTGAGGGCGGCATGCACGAAGAAGGCTTCAAGCGCGCTCTCACCAACGTTCTCAACAGCTACGGCAAGAGAATGAAGCTTCTCAAAGATGATGATAAAATCTCCGGCGAAGACTGCCGCGAGGGTATCACCTGCGTCATCTCCGTCAAGCTCACCGAGGCTCAGTTCGAAGGTCAGACCAAGGCAAAGCTGGGCAACAGCGAGATAAGAACTCTTGTAAACGCCGTTGTCAGCGAAAAGCTTGAGGAATTCCTTGAGGAAAACCCTGCCGTGGGCAAGGCAATTATTGAAAAGGCTCTTATGGCATCCCGAGCCCGCGAGGCCGCAAGAAAAGCCCGCGAAAACGTGCGCCGCAAGACCGGTCTTGAGTCCGGACAGATGCCCGATAAGCTTCAGGACTGCAACGAGCGCGACGCCAGCCTTTGCGAAATTTACATCGTTGAGGGTGACTCCGCTGCAGGCTCCGCCATCGGCGGACGTGACTCCCGCTTCCAGGCAATTCTGGCCATGTGGGGTAAAATGCTCAACGTTGAAAAGGCACGCATGGACAAGGTTTATACCAACGAAAAGCTCACTCCCCTTATCGTTGCCCTCGGAGCAGGTATAGGCGATGAGTTCAACCTTGAAAAGCTGCGCTATCACAAGATCATCATCATGAGCGATGCTGACGTTGACGGTGCTCATATCCGCACATTGCTTCTCACTTTCTTCTTCCGCTATATGCGTCCTCTTATTGAGAACGGCTATGTTTATTCCGCAGTTCCTCCCCTTTATAAGCTCACTCAGGGTAAAGATGTCCGCGTGGCTTATTCCGACGAGCAGCGCGATGAAATCTCCGCTCAGATGCGCGAAAACAAGCCCAACTCCAAGATAGAGATCCAGCGCTATAAAGGTCTTGGTGAGATGAACAAGGAAGAGCTTTGGGAAACCACCATGGACCCCGAAAAGCGCACCCTGCGCCGCATTACTCTCGACGATGCCATTATGGCGGACCAGATTTTCACCATTTTGATGGGCGAAGAGGTTGAGCCCCGCAAGGAATGGATTGAGAAAAACGCCCGCTACGCAGAAAATCTTGACTTCTGAGGAGGTGACGCAAAATGGCACATAACAGATCTTATAAGCCCGAAGATATTCTCTTCCCCAACCAGGTTATAACCGAATCCAATCTGGTTGACGAGATGGAAAAATCCTATATTGAATACGCCATGAGCGTTATCGTAGGCCGCGCTCTCCCCGATGTTCGCGACGGTCTTAAGCCCGTTCACCGCCGCATACTTTACAGCATGCACGAGAGCGGTCTTACTCCCGATAAAAAGCATAAAAAGTCCGCCGCCTGTGTCGGTGACGTGCTTGCAAAGTATCATCCCCACGGTGACGCATCCGTTTATGACGCAATGGTTCGTATGGCTCAGGACTTCTCCCTGCGCTATATGCTTGTTGACGGTCAGGGTAACTTCGGTGACGTTGACGGCAACCCTGCCGCTGCTTACCGTTATACCGAGGCCCGTATGTCCAAAATTTCCGGAGAAATGCTCCGCGACATTGATAAGGACACTGTTGACTGGGATCCCAACTTTGACGAAAGCCGCAAGGAACCCCGCGTTCTGCCCTCCCGTTTCCCCAACCTTCTGGTAAACGGCTCCAGCGGTATCGCCGTCGGTATGGCAACCAATATTCCTCCCCATAACCTTGGCGAGGTTATTGATGCCTGCGTCTGCGTTCTTGATAATCCCGAGGCAGGACTTACCGACCTGATGGAACATATCAAGGGACCTGACTTCCCCACTCGTGGCATCATTATGGGCCGCAGCGGCATCCGTGCAGCATACGCCACCGGCAGAGGTAAGGTTGTTGTACGCGCAAGAACCGAGTTTGAGGAATTCGGCAACGGACGCACCCGCATAATTGTAAATGAGCTGCCTTATCAGGTTAATAAGCGCCAACTTATCAAAAATATTGCCGAGCAGGTCAAGGACAAGCGCATTGAGGGCATTTCCGACCTTCGCGAAGAGTCCGACCGCCACGGTATGCGCGTTGTTATCGAGCTGAAAAAGGACGCAAACCCCCAGGTTGTGCTCAACACCCTTTTCAAGCAGACTGCAATGCAGTCCAATATATCTATAATCATGCTGGCTCTGGTTGATAACCAGAAGCAGCCCAAGATTCTCTCCCTCCGCGGCATTTTGGATGAATATCTGGATTATCAGAAGCAGCTTATCCGCCGCCGCACCGAATATGATCTGCGCAAAGCCCGTGAGAGAGCCCATCTCCTGCAGGGTCTGCTTATTGCTCAGGATAATATCGACGAGGTTATCCGCATCATCCGCTCCCGTTATGATGACGCCAAGGAAGCTCTTATGGAACGCTTCGGTCTTGACGATATTCAGGCTCAGGCCATTCTGGATATGCGTCTGAAGGCTCTGCAGGGTCTTGATATTGAGAAGTTGCAGAATGAATTTGACGAGCTGCAGAAGAAGATTTCCTATTATCTTGAGCTGCTGGGCAACGAAGAGATGATAAAGGAAGTTCTGAAAGAGGAGCTTATTGCCATCCGCGATAAGTACGGCGATGAGCGCCGCACCGAAATTCAGGATATCGAGGACGAGATTGACATTGAAGACCTCATCGAGGAGGAAACCTGCGCCTTCACCCTCACCCACGGCGGCTATATCAGGCGCCTGCCCGTCAGCGAGTACAGCGCCCAGCGCCGCGGCGGCAAGGGTATCCGCGCAATGGCAACCAAGGACGAGGACTATGTGGAAACCGTCTTCACCGCCTCCACCCACGATAATATTCTCTTCTTCACCAATACCGGCCGCGTTTATGTCAAAAAGGGCTACACCATTCCCGAAGCAGGCAGAAACGCACGCGGAACCAATATTATCAATATTCTTCCCCTCGACCCAGGCGAGCGCGTGAACGCGATGCTCCATTCCAGAGGCTTCGAGGAAGATAGCTTCCTTGTTTTCGTAACAAGAGACGGCACAGTAAAGCGCATGTATCAGTCCGCACTGAAAAATATCCGCTCCAGCGGCATTCGCGCATTGAAGCTGGATGAGGGCGATGAGCTTATCTCCGTTCGCCAGACCGACGGAGAGCAGAATATCCTCATCTGCACCCACGATGGCTACGCCATTTGCTTTGCCGAGACCGATATCCGTCCCATGGGACGCGACGCTGTGGGTGTCCGCGGCATTAAGCTCCGCGAGGGCGACTATGTTGTGGGCGCTGCCCGTGCAAGAAGTGGCGGCACTCTCCTTTCTGTCACCGAAAACGGCTATGGCAAGCGCACTCCCATCGAGGAATATGTCCGCGGCGGCGGAGAACCCCAGCACCGCGGCGGCAAGGGTATGCGCGGTTATAACTGCACCGAAAAGACCGGCAAAGTTGCCGACTGCAAGGTTGTTGACGAGACCGACGATATCCTCATTATCTCCGATGACGGCACTATTATCCGTATGGCCGTTGACGGCATATCCACCTATGGCCGCGCCACTCAGGGCGTACGCCTCATGCGTGTTTCCGAAGGCAGCCGCGTAATCTCCATCGCCCGCACCGAAAAGGAAGAGGCGGAAGAGACTGCGGAAACCGCAGAGGCTGCGGAGGAGTAATTTAAAGCCCCCCTTGCAAAGGGGGGTGCCTCCGATGGAGGCGGGGGGATTGAAAAATGGACTATCATCACAACAAAAAACTGAGTCCATACGCAAAAAATCTCAGAAAAAATATGACGAAGGAAGAACGGCATCTTTGGTATGATTTTTTGCGAAATTATCCTGTTCGCTTTCTGCGCCAGAAGGTAATTGACGAATATATTGTTGATTTTTATTGTTCTGCTGCACAGCTTGTGGTGGAACTTGACGGCTCTCAGCATTATGAAGCTGAAAGCGTGGAGTATGACAGCAAGAGAACAGAACATTTGGAGAAATTGGGTTTGCAGGTGATACGCATACCCAACAACAAAATTTTTGAGAATTTTGAGGCGGTTTGCAGCTATATAGATATGGTTGTGAACGAGAGAGCGAATCCCCCCAGTCCCTGACGGGACATCCCCCCTTTACAAGGGGGGCAATAAAGAAGGCGAATCCCCCCAGTCCCTGACGGGACATCCCCCCCTTTACAAGGGGGGCAATAAAGAAGGTAGATTATATGAAAACTGTATCTGTATATACCGATGGCGCATGCTCCGGCAACCCGGGTCCCGGGGGCTGGGGCGCTATTTTGATTTATAAAGGCACCGAAAAGGTTCTCTCCGGCGGCGAGAAAATGACCACCAATAATCGCATGGAGCTTACCGGCGTTATCTCCGCTCTGCAGGCGCTGAAAGAGCCCTGCATAGTTGAGCTTTGGAGCGACTCCAAATACGTCATCGACGCTTTGGAAAAGGGCTGGGCGGTTTCCTGGCGCGCAAAGGGCTGGCGCAAGGCGGACAAAAAGCCCGCGCTCAATCCCGACCTTTGGGAAACCCTCCTCAATCTCACCGAAATGCACGAGATGCATTACCACTGGGTCAAGGGTCACGCGGAGAATGAATACAATAACCGCTGCGATGCCCTTGCAGTGAAGGAAAGAGAAAAATTTGTCTGAGGTAAGTTTATGAAGAAAAATTTCCACCAAAACGGACTTAAAATATTCTGCTCCTACTACGGCCCCCACAAGAAGCTTTTCATAATCGATATGCTCTGCGCCGTCATTGCCGCGGCTATCGACCTTATTTTCCCCTATGTTTCCCGCAACAGCATGGAAAATCTGCTGCCTCAGGGAGCATACCGAACCTTCTTTGTGGTTATGGCGGTGCTGATAATTGCCTATGTACTGAAAGCCTTGCTTTACTACACCATCACAGTTGTGGGTCACAGAATGGGCACACTTGTTGAGGCGGATATGAGACGGGATATTTTCTCCCACATGCAGAGCCTCTCTTTCAGCTTTTTTGACCATAACCGCACCGGTAAGCTGATGAGCCGAGTCACTACTGAGCTTTTCGACATTACCGAGCTTGCTCACCACGGCCCCGAGAACATCATAATCTGCGCCCTCACCATTGTTGGCAGCGCCGTGATGATGCTCTTTATCCAGTGGAAGTTGGCGCTTGTGCTTATAATCATCACTCCCATTTGCCTTTGGTTCACCCTTATGCAGCGCAGAAGCATGCGCGACAGCAGCATCGAGGTAAAGAAAAAGACCGCAGAGATAAATGCGGCTATCGAAAGCTCCATTTCCGGCATCCGCGTGGCAAAGGCTTTTGCCAACGAGGAGACGGAGGGCAAGAAGTTCGACAGCGCCAATGACCTTTTCAAAACCGCCAAGGTTGGTTATTACCGCGCAATGGGACGTTTTATGTCCGGCATGGAGTTCACCACCGGCATTATGCCCGTCCTTGTCATCCTTGTGGGCGGCATCCTCATAATGCGCGACGAGCTGAGCTTCGTTGACCTTGTAACTTTCACTCTTTATACCAGCGTTTTCGTTTCCCCCGTTAGAAAGCTTGCTATGAGCATGGAAATGTTCATGCAGGGATCTGCCGCATTCAGCCGCTTCCTTGAGGTTATGCGCACCGATGCTGAGATTGCTGATGCTCCCGATGCTACCGAGCTGAAGGACGTCAAGGGCGATATCCGCTACGAAAACGTCAGCTTCTCTTATGATGACGGAACTCAGGTTCTGAAAAATGTCAGCCTCCACATCAAGGCTGGTGAAAGCTTCGCCCTTGTTGGACCCTCTGGCGGCGGAAAAACCACCATGTGCCACCTGCTGCCCAGATTTTATGATGTCAGCGGCGGCAGCATCAGCATTGACGGCAAGGACGTCAGAAGTGTAACTCAGGAGAGTCTTCGCCGCAGCGTGGGCATTATTCAGCAGGATGTGTTTATGTTTGCGGGCACAATCCGCGAAAATATACGCTACGGACGCCCCGATGCCAGCGACGAGGAAGTTGTTGAGGCCGCGGTCAAGGCTGAAATCCACCGCGAGATAATGGAAATGCCCGATGGCTACGATACCTATATAGGCGAGCGCGGCGTTATGCTCTCCGGCGGACAGAAGCAGCGTCTTTCCATCGCACGCGTTTTCCTGAAAAATCCTCCCGTCCTCATTCTTGACGAGGCCACCAGCGCCCTTGACAGCGTCACCGAGTCCAAGATTCAGGCAAGCCTTGAGGCTTTGAGCAAGGGACGCACCAGCATCATCATAGCTCACCGCCTCAGCACCATCAAAAATGCCGACCGCATTGCGGTTATCGAAGGCGAGGGCATTGTTGAGCAGGGCAGCCACGCTCAGCTTATGGAACTGGATGGCGCATACGCAGCGCTGCAGAAAGCACAGGCTTTCGGAGAATAAAATTGAAATAAGGCCTTAAATGCAAAAAAGAACACCCGCACTGCGGGGGGTCTTTTTTTATTGGATTTAGAAATCGGCGTTGCCGACGGTGCGGGGATGGAGCTCCACATCGCGGATGTTGCTGACGCCGGTGAGGTACATAACCATACGCTCAAAGCCGAGGCCGAAGCCTGCGTGGCGGCAGGAACCATAACGGCGCAGGTCGAGATACCACCAGTAATCCTCTTCGTTGAGGCCAAGCTCGGCCATACGGGAGGTGAGCACATCAAGGCGCTCTTCGCGCTGGCTGCCGCCGATGATTTCACCGATACCGGGAACAAGGCAGTCGGCTGCGGCAACGGTCTTGCCGTCATCGTTGAGGCGCATATAGAAGGCCTTGATCTCCTTGGGATAATCGGTGACGAATACGGGGCGCTTGAAAATCTCTTCGGTGAGGTAGCGCTCGTGCTCGGTCTGAAGGTCGATGCCCCACTCGACGGGGTACTCGAACTTATGACCACTATTTTTCAGCATCTCAACGGCTTCGGTGTAGCTTACGCGGCCAAAGTCGGAGGATGCAACATGGATGAGGCGATCTTTGAGACCCTTATCAACAAAGCTGTTGAAAAATTCGATTTCCTGAGGGCAGCGCTCCAGAGTGCGCTTGATGATATACTTCACCATTGCTTCCATGCACTCAAGGTCATCGTTCAGGTCGGCGAAGGCCATCTCGGGCTCGATCATCCAGAACTCAGCGGCGTGGCGCTGGGTGTTGGAGTTCTCGGCGCGGAAGGTGGGGCCGAAGGTATAAACATCGCCGAAAGCCATGGCGAAGTTTTCGGCGTTGAGCTGGCCGGAAACGGTGAGGTTGGTGCTCTTGCCGAAGAAGTCCTTGCTGAAGTCAACCTTGCCGTCCTCGGTGAGGGGCAGGTTATCAAGGTCAAGGGTGGTTACGCGGAACATCTCGCCGGCGCCTTCGCAGTCGCTGCCGGTGATGATGGGGGTGTTGATGTAGACAAAGCCGCGCTCCTGGAAAAATTCGTGAACTGCCTGGGCGGCAACACTTCTCACGCGGAAAGCTGCGGAGAAGAGGTTAGTGCGGGGGCGGAGATGCTGGATGGTGCGGAGAAACTCCACACTGTGACGCTTTTTCTGGAGGGGATAATCGGGGGTGGACACACCTTCAACGGCGATGGTGGCGGCCTTCAGCTCAAAAGGCTGCTTTGCACCGGGAGTGAGAACCAGAGTACCCTCAGCTATTATAGCGGCGCCAACATTCAGTTTTGCTATCTCGTCATAATTATTCAGAGAGCCCCTCTCGAATACGACCTGCAGAGACTTAAAGCAGCTGCCGTCGTTGAGCTCGATAAAACCGAAGTTTTTCATGTCGCGGACAGTTCTGACCCAACCGCAAACGGTTATGGCCTGTCCGTCAAAGCGAGAAGCGTCGGCATAAATGCCGGTGATTTTCTGATGCTTCATTATTGGCACCTTTCCTTTCTGTAAATTTCAAAGGGGATTTTCGCAGTATTCATATATTATATGCGTTTGCCGGGAAATTTTCAACATTTTTATTTGCGGTGGAATGGAAGGTTTTCGTAAGGGATGTTGTTCCTGAGACAATCCCTCCGCCCCTTCGGGGCACCTCCCTTTACACAAGGGAGGCTTTAAAGGTGCTCCATAAAACATAACGAGGTACCATCCACGTGGCGCCGAACAGGCGGTATGGCGCAGCAGCGTCCTGAGCGGCATACGAGGGGAAATCCATAGACTTTGGAGGCTGATTATGTGGCACAATGGTTTTCCATTTGCCGCAGCGAGGGGTGTTTCCAAAGAGGTCTCCTCTTTGGTGGACTTTTCTTTCCATATTCTTTTCGGCCACGCGAAAAGAATATGGCCGTCGGAGACAATTTTTCACCAAATGGATTTCCTTCACGCAGCGTCGCCGCTGCGGGCTTGCCAATATATTATTCCTCTTCTTCTTCGGTGTTCTTCCAATCGGCAACGAATTCCCGGGCAGTTTCTATTATTCGCTTGCTGCTTTGCAGCTTCAGGCTCAGACAGGGCTTTGTTCCGGCTTCAACCTTCACCCTGCCTTTATATTTGCTTTGGGCATAAAGAGCGGAGACTCTTGCCATATCAAACTCCGTGAGAACAAAGCGGATGAAGCCGCCTTTCTGGCTGATATCGGCAATGCCGGCTCTTGTGGCCTCGCCGCGGAGGAGGGCAACATGGATAAGGCTGTTTACAGCGGAGGGAGGATCGCCAAAGCGGTCGATAAGCTCGTCGGTGAGATCGTCCGCCTCATCCTCGGTGCGGATAAGGGCAATGCGGCGGTAAAGATCCATTCTTATCTCCGCGGAGGAGACATAGCGCTCAGGAATGTTGGCGCTGACGGCAAGGTCGGCGGCGCATTCGGCGCGCTTTTCCGTCTTGATGCCACGCTCCTCCAAAACCGCCTCCTCAAGAAGCTTCAGATACATATCATAGCCAACATCCGTCATGTGTCCCGATTGCTCCGCGCCCAAAAGGTTACCTGCGCCGCGGATTTCAAGGTCGCGCATGGCTATGCGGAAGCCGCTATTGAACTCGGCAAACTCCCTTATGGCGCTCAGGCGCTTTTCCGCGATCTCGCTGAGAACTTTGTCCTTGCGATAAGTGAGATAAGCGCTGGCGCGGCGGGAGGAGCGTCCCACGCGGCCTCTTATCTGGTGAAGCTGGGCAAGACCCATCTTGTCCGCGTCTTCTATGATAAGGGTGTTCACATTGGGTATATCAATGCCTGTTTCAATAATGGTTGTGCAAACAAGAACCTGAGTTTCTCCGTTTGTCATGCCCTCCATGGCCTGAGTTATGGATTCCTGATCCATCTTGCCGTGGGCAATATCAACGCTGACATCGGGGAGCAGCTTCATAATGCGGCTTGCGGTGCGCTCTATGCTCTCAACGCGGTTATGGAGATAGAAAACCTGTCCGCCGCGCTGAAGCTCTCTGCGGATTGCGTCGGCAACAATGCCCCAATCGTGCTCTATTACATAGGTCTGCACAGGCAGACGATCCTGAGGGGGTTCTTCAAGGGTGGACATATCGCGGATGCCGCTCATGGCCATATTGAGAGTGCGGGGGATGGGGGTGGCGGAAAGGGTGAGGACGTCCACGTTGCGGCTCATTTCTTTCAGCCGCTCTTTGTGGCTTACGCCAAAGCGCTGTTCTTCGTCAATAACAAGAAGCCCCAAATCCTTGAAGGAAACATCCTTTTGCAAAAGGGCGTGGGTTCCGATGACGATGTCCACGCTTCCGTCGGAAATTCCCCGTTTTGTGGCCTTGAGCTGGGTGGCGGTGCGGAAGCGGCTGAGCACCTCAATCTTAATGGGGTAACCGAAAAAGCGCTGCATGGCGGTTTGATAATGCTGCTGCGCAAGCACCGTGGTGGGCACCAAAATGGCGGCCTGCTTGCCGTCAAGGACGCATTTCATAACGGCGCGGAGGGCAACTTCCGTTTTGCCGTAGCCAACGTCGCCGCAGAGAAGTCGATCCATGGGAGTTGAGGATTCCATATCCTTCTTGATGTCAGCAATGCAGCGAAGCTGGTCATCGGTTTCCTGATAGCCGAAGGAATCTTCAAATTCCTCCTGCCAGGGGGAATCGGGAGCAAAGGCGTGGCCGGGCAGGCGCAATCTCTCGGCGTAAAGGCGGATAAGCTCTGCCGCCATCTCCTTGGCAGCGGCCTTGGCGCGGGTTTTGACCCTCGTCCAGTCTGTGCCGCCCATTTTGGAGAGCTTTACCACCTTGTCCTCGCCGCCGCCTATATACTTGCTCACAAGGTCAAGCTGGGTGGCCGGAACATAGAGGCTGTCTGTGCCTGCGTAAGCGATTTTCACATAATCCTTTTCAACGCCGTCCACTTTCATTTTGGTGATGCCGCTGAAGCGGCCGATACCGTGGTATTCGTGAACAACCAGATCGCCAACGCTCAGGTCGGCGTAGGATTCCAGTTTACGGCGATTAGAGTCTGCGCCGTGCTTTTTGCGGCGGCTTTTTTTAAGTCCGCTGCGGACAAGCTGGGCGTCGCTTAAAACCGCAAGGGAGGAGTTGGGGTATTCAAAGCCTCCCGAAAGGGCGCCGACGCATATAACGCATTCGCCGGAGAGAATGGGTGCGGAGATATTGGGGATTATACGGGAAGTAATAAGTCGCTCTTCAAAAAAGCTGCGAAGAGAGCCGGCGCGGCGCTCATCGGAAACCAGCAGCAAAACGGAAAATCCGCGGCCTATGTAGTGGCGGACATCGTCGCAGGCGGTTTCAAAGCTGCCGCCATAGGAGGGAAGCTGCTTGGCAAGAACATTGACTATTGCCCGCGGCTCGGGGAAAATTCTGCTGGTTGTGAAGTTTTCACCCATAACTACAGGGTGATCAAGGAGTTTTTCGCTGCATTCGTTCCAGCTTCGGCGGAATTCCGCGGTGGCGCCCATAAGGCTTCCGCTTTGCATGAGAGCCTCCAGATCAGTTGCAAGGAGCTTGAGGGCATCCTCGCTCAGCTGGGCGCAGCGAGTGGGCTGGTCTATAAAAACAAGGGCATCTTCGGGGATATAGTCAAGGGCGGATGAATACTGAGGGTATATTATTCCCATGTATCTATCGGCGGCAGCAAGGCTGCAGCGTTCACGAAGACGCTCGGCGTCGGTGCGAAGGTTTTCGCTTAAAAGCTGATGCTCGCTTCGCTTTCCCTTGGCGGCTTTCAGCGCAAGGGCGGTGAGGGCATCGGCAAGGGCGCTGCTGCCTCCTTCAAAGAGGGAGGGGAGAGTTTCCGCGGAGGGCAGGATTCGGCAGGAGTCCATGTTTTCGATTCTGCGCTGGCTGACAAGGTCAAAAAGACCCATGGAATCTATGCTGTCGCCCCAAAACTCTATGCGGACAGGGTTTGCGTAGGCAGGGGAATAAAAGTCAAGAATGCCTCCGCGCCGTGAATACTGGCCGGGAGCTTCAACCTGCACGCGGTGGACATAGCCGCAGCGGATAAGAGCGCTTTCCACTTCCTCCATGGAGATGTCGTCTCCGTCAAATATTGTTCGGGATGCGGCAAGGAGTGTTTCGCGCGGTATGGAGCGCTGGGCAAGAGCGGCAAGGGAACAAACGCATATATTAACGCCGCCGTCAGCAAGACGGGCAAGGGCGGCAAGGCGCTTTTGCTCATCGCCACGGCTTATGGAATCGGCAGTATAGAGCTTAAACTCGCGGGAGGGCAGCACCAGAGCTTCCTCTCCCAGAAGAGACTCAAGGTCGCGAGCCATTATCTCTGCGCTTTGTTCGTCAGGGCATACCACGAAAAGGGGAAAATCCATTTCGCGGCGCAGCGCTGCCGCCATGTGGGCACGGGATGCGCTGCCAAGTCCGCTGAGGAGTACGGGGCTGCTTCCTGCGTCAAGAGCGCGGAAAAGAGCGTCGGTTTCACTTGTCCAGAATTTGTTAGACATAATTTATCTCCAAAATCAGATGATCCAAAAACGGCTTTAGCCAAGATCGGAGGAGCACCCCCCTGTCTTGGCGGAATTATTTTATCATTTTTCTCTGTCGAAAGCAAGAAGAGGAATGCTCTCCTTAATTAAAGCCAAGGGCAGAGGGCGACTTTGCGGCGGCGGGAGCAAGCCCCCGCCCTACGCGAAAATATTACGAGGCAAAATCCACTGTGCCGCCTGTTCGGCGCCACGGGGATTTTCGCTCGTTATGTTTCGGAACGGTCAAAACCGTTCCCTACGTAGGAAGCACAAACCTCCGTAGGGTGTGACAACTGCATCGCACTGAAAAATGCTTATATACTATTATATATTATAATATGTATAGGGAGCGCTTGCTCCCTATATTTTTTTTCGCGCTTTTCCCAGCAAAAACATAAAGGGAAGCAGACCGAAAATTATAATAGCGTTGCCGAAAGGGACTATCTTCTCCGAAAAGAGCCCCACACCCAGCATGTCCGAGGGCAGCACCAGTGCGACTGCCGCAGAGAGCGCCGCGGCGGCTATGGTGCAGGGGGTACTTCCAATATTCAGGCAGCGGCTGAAATTTCGTGATGCAAGCCATAAAAGCAGAGAAAAAAGCACAGCATCGGCAAACATCCAAAGGGCGAGGACCAGCGCCTCCATCCTTGCAAAAGAATTAAAAACATTTATGTCACGCACCAGCATGAAAAAGGGGTAGTTTAGCTTAAAAGTAAGCTC
This sequence comes from Oscillospiraceae bacterium, assembly GCA_045631645.1. GTDB lineage: Bacteria > Bacillota > Clostridia > Oscillospirales > Oscillospiraceae > SIG459. The sequence continues at coordinate 3,704 of JAZQVC010000007.1, read as the reverse complement.
CGCGCCGAAAATTCCAAGACAACTGAGGCAAAGCAGCTCCGTTATCACCAAAAGCACGCTCGCCCAAAGTATATAGCGCGAACTTTTCCATTTTTCGCTGCAGCGGTTTTCGGCAAAACCCAGATAGCAGACCACGGAAAGAGTGTTGACCACCGCGAAGGCGCTTTTCAGCACAGGGATGCTGTCCGACTCTTTGAATGTGAAAACTCCGCGGAAATCTCCGTCGGCAATGGCGAAAACAAAAACCAGTGCCAGAGCGGCAAGGAGCAAGGGTCGAAAAAGCACAGCCATTCTGGCGATGGAGGAAAATTTGCCCGACGCTATTGGAAGACAGACCACTGCGCTGAAAACAATAAAAATCCATGCCGCTGCGGAGGGGTAGACGGTGGAGGTGAAGCGGTATGCGGCGGAGCGCAGGACAAAGCCTCCGTAAAAGCACAACCAAAGGCTTACGGCAATAATTGCGACCCGGCCGATGTGCTTTCCGAAGCTAAGCTCAAAAGCTTCCGCAATAGTCCGCCCCTTGCGCAAAAGAGCGCCCATGAATATTATCATCAGCAAAATCGGCACAGTTGCGATGGGCGCCGCCAGCCAGGCCGCCGAAGAAGATACCGCCACCAAAGCCGAGGGGAAACGCCTTGCCACAGGACTCAGAAGAGCAACGAAGGCGAGAGCCAGCATTTGTCGGCGGTTTATAAGGTCTTTTTCCATTAGTTTTCACCGCCTTCCGCGCCCATTCTGTCGCCCAGCTCTCTTGTATAGCTGATTTTTGTTTCGCACTCAACGGTGAAATGGGCGTTTTTTAGCCAGTCATCACTAAGCGCGGCGGTTTTTTCCGCATCGGACTGTCTCAAATGCGCCTTCAATCCCAGAAAATCTGCATCCAGACTGCTGCTCAGGGAAAGAAGCGCCGTTATTTTTTCTTCCATGTCCTGAGATAGGGCGCTCTCCATTTGGGAAAGAAATTCCTTATCGGTAATATGAAGGGTGTCCGTATTGGGTTCGGCAAGGTTTGCTGTCAGCTGGGTTTTCACATCAATAGCTTCCAGATCTCCTTTTTCGTTCCAGCGCGGGCTTATCTCCGCGTGGCCCTTTTCGTATTCAAGGCTCAGCCGCCCTCCTTTGCCGTCGGAAAGGCTTGTTCCGGCGCTGCCCATATTGCCCATTAGGAGATTTGCAGCCTGACTTATCTCTGCAGGCACAAAGTCCACAAGAGCGCCGCCTTTTAATATGCCGTAGCCTTCCGCCACGGGGTTGAGCCCCGCTTCCAGCATAAACACGCTCCCCTCTGTTGTGTAAGGACGCAAAGCGCAGACAAGAGCCGCGCCGTGGTCGGAGAGGCAGCGCAAGGTTTCCCGAACGGTGAAAACATGGCTTCCGCCCTGAGTTTGCGTGTCCCGAAGAATGCTGGAGAGGGTTTTGCTCACTTCATAGCTATCTTCCCCGACGCCGCATATAAGCTCCTGTGCGCTGCCGCCTTTCACAACAAAGAGGTATATGCCAAGGCGCAACTGGTTATCGCGGGCGATAAAGTCGAAAAGATTTTCCGTGCTGTTACGGGCATAATCCTCGCCCATAAGCACATATTCTCCGTGGGAGTAATAAAGCTGACGGTCGGCGGAAAAATCCTGCAAAGAACTGAGGGCTCGGGTGAAGCTTTCTCCGCTGCGGCTTATTATAGCGCCGGAATTATCCGAGGGGAGCTTTCTGCAGCTTACGGAAAGGCACACGCCGCCATCATCGGAAGAGTCTGCCCCAAGGGCCTGCACCAAAAGAAGATGCTCCGTTGCTCTGTAGTTTGAATAAATGCCGCCGCTGCAGCCGCTTAAAAGCAGACAGGAAGCGGCAAGAAGGACGAGAGCGAGTTTTTTCATAAATCACCTATACATATTATATATAGTATATTATCTTTGGTTCCATCTGTCCTTGCCCGCAAGGTCTCCGTCCCGACGCTTGGTGAGGTAGAGGGGAAAGCGCAGCAAAGCGCCAAGGCTTTTGAGGAAATAACCCTCGCTCAAAGGCGCGGTGTAGGCAAGGCCGAAGCTTTCAATGCTGCAAAGATGCCATATGAGCAGCACTATCCCCAGCATGAGGCCGTAAAGACCAAGACAAACCGCCAGAAGAACCATTCCAAGGCGCAGTATGCGAACAGCTCCCCCTAAATCCTGAGAGGGCAGGGTGAAGGAGCATATTCCTGCGGTTGCAACAACGATTACCGTTACGGGGCTAACAAGCCGCGCCTCCACCGCTGCCTGACCCACTATGAGAGCGCCTATGATGCTGACGGTGTCTCCAACGGGATTTGGCAGGCGCAATCCTGCTTCCTGCAAAAGCTCAAAGGCCAAAAGCATAGCGATAAGCTCCATGGCGGCAGAAAAGGGCACCTGCTGCCGCGCCTCGATTATGCTAAGGAGCAATCGTGAGGGGAGCATCTCCTGATGATACATATTCATAGCGGCAAATAGCGCGGGAAGAGTGATGGTTATCACAAGGCTCAGCCAGCGGATAAGGCAGAGAAAACTTGCAACAATAAAATGGCTCGCTCTGTCGTCGCCCACCTTCAGGAAGCCGGGCAAGGTGGCAGGCAGAAGAAAGCCCATAGGAAGCCCGTCCACAATTATGCCTATTCTTCCTGCTAAAAGCTCCATGGCGAATTTGTCGGGGCGCTCAGTGTGAATAAGCTGAGGAAAGGGTGAGGAGGGCTTATCCACGATATATTGCTCCAGATTGCCGGCAGAGATAAGTCCGTCAATGTCTATGCTTTTAAGCCTTGAAAGGGCCTCGGCAAGCTTTTCGGGCTGAGCCACATCCTGAACATACATCAAAGCAACCGCCGTTGAGCTTTTGCGCCCCACGGTGCAGGAGACAAGCTTCAAAGCATTTGTGCGCAGATGGCGGCGAACAAGGCTTGTGTTGATGCGTATGGTCTCCACAAAAGCGCCCTTTGCACCCTTGATGGTTTTCTCAACCGTGGGCTCGGATATGGCGCGGGATTGGAGGGAGCGGATATCAAAACTTGCCGCCTCGCCGATGGAATCGAAAACCAAAACAACAAAGCCCATAAGAATATCGTTCACCACGTCCGACATATTGCTGCGCCGACGGGCGGTGAGAGAATAAATCTGCCCCTCCATAATCTTCTCAAGCATCTCTTTTTGACTGCGGCAGGAAGAGAGAAGATCGTTCATGGCAAAGGGTCGGACGAAGTCCTCACTGACGGCAACAGAATTTACAAGGCCGTCTATCCAGACCGCGGCGGCGGACAGGGAGCTTTTGCCCTCACAACGCAGATTTCTCACTTCAAAATCTCCGCAATCGGAAAAAATATTTTTTAAATTTTTTTTAGAAATTTTTTGAGAATCAATGCGTTTTTCATTAATATTCGCATTCGATTTTCTTCGTTTAAATATACCAAATACAGACATATAGCTATTTTCCCCAGTAAAACTCACAATATGTAGTGGAGCAATAAAAACTTGAAAAAAACTTTAAAATTTGTGAAAAAAAGTGTTGACAAAGTGAATGCGGTGTGTTATTCTAACAAAGCTGACGCCGCTGAGGCGACGGCGAGAGCTCAAAAAGCTCTCCGGTGTACCTTGAAAATTAAACATTGTAAGAACACAAAACATTATGTTTTGTAGCTTATGCAAATAAGCACCAGCAAAGAAAAGGGCTTTTACAAAGTTGTAAGAATAACAACTATA
>JAZQVC010000006.1:0-4660 GCA_045631645.1 Oscillospiraceae bacterium | reverse complement strand
TAAAAAAAAAAAAGCCCGCCTTCTTTTTGTGACGGCGCTTTTTGTTAGCTAATAGGTAATAGTGAAAAGGGAAAAGGTGAAGTGTCGCTTCGCGACATATTTTAATAATTTCCGAAGGAAATACAACACTTATTACTTCTTAGCTCTTACTTATTACCTTTCCTCAAACTCCGGTTCCGTCAAAATCGGGTATCATCTTATCGGTGGCGGCTTCGGGAGACTGGGTGAAGCCGTAGAGTATATCGGAAAAATCAAAATAGCTGCTGCAGCGCTCATATTCCTCGGCGCTGATGGGGCGCTGAAGCTCGGGATAGTCCTCAAGCCCGGGCATGGGGGTGTACTGGCTCATAAGGCTGAAAATTATCTTGTCGGCAGGGAGGTTATCCTCAATGGCGTCTATGCAGCGGAGGGTGTTTTCCGCCGCGCTGGGCATTATCAGGTGGCGGATAAGCACGCCGCTTTGCATTATTCCATCATCGTCCAAGATAAACTCGCCACGCTGGCGGTACATTTCCTTTATGGCCGCGAGAGCGACATAAGGATAATCTGCGGCTTTTGACCAGCGTCCGGCCAAAATCGGGTCGGAATATTTGTAGTCGGGCATATATATCTGAATAAGCCCATCAAGAGCGCGTAGGGTCTCCACGCTGTCATAACCTGAACTGTTCCAAACAACGGGGATACCAAGCTTTATGCCGCTGAGAGCCTCGGCAATGAGATTGCTGTAATGGCTGGGGGTGACAAGGTTGATGTTGTGAACGCCGGTATCTCTCAGGCGGAGGAAAATATCCCGCAGACCTTGGATATCCACGGCTTTTCCCTCGCCGCCGCGGCTTATATCCCGATTCTGACAAAATACGCAGCGGAGGTTGCAGCCGGAGAAAAACACCGTGCCGCTGCCTTTTGTGCCGCTTATGCAGGGTTCTTCGCCAAAATGGGGAGCGGCTCTCGTGATAAGGGCGAGGGAGGGGGAGGCACAAAAACCGCCGGCGGTATTCTCTTTTCTGATTGCTCCGCAGGAGCGGGGACAAATGCGGCAAGATTCAATCATAAGAAAAACCTTTCTTGTATGGTATGAAGCATCTAAGGCAATTATAATTCTAAGAGAGTGCTTTTGCAATATTATAAAAATTATGATAAAAACTTTGTAAAAAGCATAGAATATTTAGAAAATCCTAACTTTTTACTTGATTTTATTAAAAACTGCGATATAATACAAACTTGTATGGAACGTTTGAAATAATGCCTACGTGAATTCCTCTTAATGCGGAGAAAAGCCCTATGGTGGATATTATACTTGTTGAACCCGAAATACCCATGAACACAGGAAATATTGCTCGCACCTGCGCATGCACTGGAGCAAGGCTTCATCTTATCAAGCCATTGGGTTTTGATATTTCCGATAAGGCTGTGAAAAGGGCGGGGCTTGATTATTGGCAGTATGTGGATATCTCCGTTTACGAAAACCTTGAGGAGTTCTTCCAGAAAAACGGAGACGAAAATCTCTTCCTTGCTACAACCAAAGCGCCCCGGGGTTATGCCGAGGCGGATTTCACAGGCGATGTGAAGCTGATGTTCGGCAAGGAAACGGCGGGACTTCCCGAAGCGCTCCGTGAAAAATATGCCCAAAGCTGTATACGCATCCCTATGCTGGGTGAGGTCAGAAGCCTCAATCTTGCAAACTCCGTTGCAATACTCTGCTACGAAGCTCTCCGCCAGCAAGGCTTTCCCGGGCTCGATGCTCAGGGCGAGATGAGCCTTTAAGACAAGTTTGTTAACTCCCAAAGGGAGAAAAATAATAAAAATTATCTTTTATAAAGGAGATATTATGAACTATAACAAGAAAACCGTTTATGACATCGACCTGAAGGGCAAGAAGGTTCTCCTTCGCTGCGACTTCAATGTTCCTCAGGATAAGGCCACCCGCGCCATCACCGATGATAAGCGCATCCGCGCAGCAATCCCCACCATTCAGTACCTTCTGGAACAGGGCGCTGCTGTTATCGCCTGCTCCCACCTTGGCAAGCCCAAGGGCGAGGTTAAGCCCGAACTGACCCTCGCTCCCGTTGCTGTCCGCCTCAGCGAGCTTCTCGGCAAGGAAGTTATCTTCGCTGCCGACACCATCGGCGAGGACGCAAAGGCAAAGGCTGCTGCTCTTGCATGCGGCGAGATCATGCTGCTTGAAAACCTCCGCTTCGATAAGCGCGAGGAGAAGAACGACCCCGAGTTTGCAAAGGCTCTGGCTGACATGGCTGAAGTTTTTGTCTCCGATGCTTTCGGAACCGTACATCGCGCCCACGCTTCCACCGCAGGCGTAGCCGACTATCTGCCCGCTGTTTCCGGCCTTCTCATCCAGAAGGAGCTTGAAATCATGGGCGGCGCTCTGGCTGCTCCCGCTCGTCCCTTCGTTGCCATCCTCGGCGGCGCAAAGGTCAGCGACAAGATCGCAGTTATCAACAACCTGCTTGACAAGGCCGACACCATCATCATCGGCGGCGGCATGGCATATACCTTCCTGAAGGCTCAGGGTCACACCATCGGCAAGAGCCTCCTTGAAGAGGATAGACTGGATTATGCACGCGAGATGGTCGCAAAGGCTGAGGAAAAGGGCGTAAAGCTCCTTCTGCCTCTTGATAACCTCTGCGCTGCAGAGTTCTCTTCTTCCGCAGAAGCTGTTGCTTGCGGTCAGGATGTTCCCGAAGGCATGATGGGCATGGATATCGGCGCAAAGACCGTTGAGGCCTATTCCGCAGCTGTCAAGGGCGCAGGCACCGTTGTTTGGAACGGACCTATGGGCGTATTTGAGTTCGAAGCCTTCGCAGAAGGCACTCGTGCAGTTGCCCGCGCACTGGCAGAGAGCGGCGCAATCACCATCGTTGGCGGCGGTGACAGTGCAGCTGCTGTTGAGCAGCTTGGCTTTGCAGACAAGATGACCCACATCTCCACCGGCGGCGGCGCATCCCTCGAGTTCCTTGAGGGCAAGGCACTTCCCGGCGTTGTATGCCTGCAGGATAAGTAAGTTTAATTTCAAATATAGGTGAGAATAAAATGAACAAGAAATATCGCAAGGCTCTTATAGCCGGAAACTGGAAAATGAACATGCTTCCCTCCGAAGTTAAGCCCTTCGTGGAGGCTCTTAAGGCAGAAATGCCCAAGCAGAAAAGCTGCGATGTAGCTATCTGCGCACCCTTTGTTGTTATGCCCGCTCTTATGAAGGCCACCGGCGGCAGCCGCATCGGTCTTGGCGCACAGGATGTCAGCGCCCACGATAAGGGAGCTTATACCGGCGAAGTAAGCGTATCCCAGCTGAAGGATATCGGCACCAAATATGTCATCATCGGCCACTCCGAGCGCCGCCAGTATCATGGCGAGAGTGATGAGCTTGTCAATGCCAAGTCTCTCAAGGTTCTCGAAGCAGGCCTGACCCCCATCATCTGCGTTGGCGAATCCCTCGACCAGCGCGAGCGCGGTCTGACTCTTGCTCACATCGAGTATCAGGTAAAGGCAGCCCTTTACGGCATGAGCGAAGAGATGATCCGCCGCTGCGTTATCGCTTATGAGCCCATCTGGGCCATCGGCACCGGCAAGACCGCAACTGCTGAGCAGGCAGAGGAAATCTGTGCCCATGTCCGCGCAGTTATCCGCAAAATCAGCTCCGCGCGCACCGCACGCAGCACCACCATTCTCTATGGTGGCAGCATGAACGCAGGCAATGCCGCAGAGCTTCTGAGCAAGAGCGACATTGACGGCGGTCTCATCGGCGGCGCTTCTCTGAAGAGCGCAGATTTCGCAAAGATCATTGCTGCAACCGCTCAGGAGGCAGTGAATGAGTAAGACACCCACCGTTTTGCTTATAATGGACGGTTATGGTCTCGGTGAGAAAAACCAGCATAACGCCGTTCACATGGCATCCACTCCCAATCTGGATCGCCTTTTTGAAACTTGCCCCAACACCACTCTTTCCGCTTCCGGTCTTGATGTAGGTCTGCCCGAGGGTCAGATAGGCAACAGCGAGGTCGGCCACACCAATATAGGTGCAGGACGCGTTGTTTTCCAGGATCTTCCCCGCATTTCTCTGGCTGTTGAAAACGGCAGCTTCTTTGAAAATGAGGAATACCGCTATGCTATCCGCTCCTCCGTGGAGCAGGGAAAGGCTCTTCATCTGCTGGGTCTTGTTTCCGATGGCGGTGTTCACAGCCATATCAAGCATCTCTTTGCCCTCATCGAGATGGCAAAGCGTATGGGTCAGAAGAAGGTTTTCGTCCACGCATTTCTGGATGGACGCGATGTTCCTCCCCAGAGCGGTATTGACTATGTGAAGGCTCTGGATGATTACTGCAAGGAAATCGGCTGGGGCAGCGTCGCCACAGTTCAGGGACGCTTCTATGCAATGGACCGCGACAAGCGTTGGGATCGTCTTCAGCGCGCTTATGACGCAATGGTTCACGGCGCCGGCGAGCTTAACTGCGACTGCGTTGCTGCTGTTCAGGAAAGCTATGACCGCGGCGTTACCGATGAGTTCGTTGAGCCTGTAATATGCGATGAAAATGGCATTATTGAAGAGGGCGACAGCGTTATCTTCTTCAACTTCCGCCCCGACCGTGCCCGCGAGATCACCTGGGCACTCACCGGAAATCTCCCCGCTGACTGCCCCATGGAG
>JAZQVC010000005.1:0-177283 GCA_045631645.1 Oscillospiraceae bacterium | reverse complement strand
AAAAAAATAAAAAAAAAAAAAAAAAAAAAAAAAACCCCAAAACGGGGGTGTTTTCATGATTTTTTATTATTACAGAATTTAAGGCTCACACTGGCTGCATGGCTCGAAGCCTTGTGCAAGAAGCAACTCTCGGCTGCCGCTATATTCTTGTCGGTTTTTCTCGCTCATGCCCGTTGCACCGGAGCAGGAGGGAAGGTGGAATTTCTTTGAATTGGTGTTGAGGACATAGTCACCGGTTTCTCCTTCGGTGAAGGCATTTTCGTCAAGGCGACTCTCTCCGCTGGCGTAGTCAATTATAACTCCGGGCTGAACATTATAGCAGTAAACATTAAAGCAGATACCCTCGCCCTCGTCTTCAACGCTGAATGCTTCCATCTGAACGCCGCGGGCAACAAGCTCGTCGCCCTTGAAAATGGGGGTGACGCGGTAAAGCACATGGTTTCCCGTTTCCTTAACATAGTCTGCAACCATATTTTCAAAGGGAAGCATACCTTCCACGTTTACATAACGTGTTCCGGTTATGAGATTTTGTTTGTTGTCATTTTCTCCGGTAAGCTGGAAACCTATAAGATGGCAGCGGTTATAAAGATATTCTCCGTCAACAAAGGAATAGGGAACATTAACCCAGCCGGAGGGTTTAACGTGGCTGATGCTCTCTCTATCTTCGGTCGGCATCAGCTCCTGACCGATGCACGCCATGGTAACACCGCAGCGACCCAGCTCGTCAAGAGGGCTGAAATATTCGTAGGCGCTTTCAGTGATGTCATCCTCGGTAAAAGTCGGAAGGTTGCCGTTTATTATGCAGTAAGCCTCGCCTGAAAATTCGGGAGCAGACATAGGATCAGGAATAATTGAAGGATCGGTGGTCTGCGCAGGAGGGTTATTTATATTGTCGGAAGCAATGGGCTGTGTCTGTATAGGAGGAGTTGGTGATATATTTTCCTCGGAGGGGTTATTTACAATAAAGAAATAGATGAGAATAATTACGATAAGGGGAAGAATTATCCTTAAAATGCCACCCTTTTTTCTTTTCTTATTCATGCGTATATACCTCCTTGGTAATTTTCTCATGGGATGAACCGGGAAACTCCGTTTCGGAGATCTTTTTCCATCCACTAAGGTCAATATCAAATTTTATATCCGATTGGTAACGGCGGTTCCAGTGGTAGAGAATGATTTTTTCAGCCTTAATTTCAAAAGAAGACGGTGAGCAAAATTCAACAAAGCAAAATTCATCATTCTCAGCGCTTTCCCATGGAGCCTCTGAAACCAATATTTTTGCATCGGTGTCCGCAAAAAGGGAGGCGGAGCGCTGCTGCAGGTGGATTGCTTTTTGCTGAGCCTCTCGCACAAGGTCTTCATATAAAAGCCTGTCGCGGCTTTGTCTGCGGCCGAAAAAGGCCATTCCCATAATGTCGTCAACGCAGCAAACAAGTGTCATATAATTTCTCCTGAAGCAAGAATTAGTGTGGAGTTGGGATAATTATAACAAGAATTTGAGTCCACTTCAATATTTGCCGCATTAATCCCTGAAAAAATGACTAAAGACTTTGCATTTCGGCTTGAAAAAGTAATGCCGTTGTGATAAAATCTCTGCGTCCAAAAATTAATTTTGAAAGGAAGTTATTCCATGTCTTACAAAGTAACCCGCGCTAACGAAGCTGTTAAGTACGAAGCTCCCGGCCATTTCGACGTTCGCACCACCCGTCTGCACAACCCCGCAGAGGTCAACGGCGGTTCCATCGTTCACGGCCTTTCTCATTTCCTCCCCGGCGGCGGCGCTGATGTTGCTCCCGCAAACTTCGAAATGATTTACTACATCATCTCCGGCGAAATGACCGTCACCCTCTTTGACGATGCTGACGTCGAGACCAAGTATGTCCTCAAGGCTGGCGACTCTGTTCACTTCGGCAAGGGCACCAAGCGCGGCTGCCTCAACACCGGCATCGAGTCCGCTCAGATGATGACCATCATGATCAAGCCCCAGGCATAAGTTTACATAACTTACTAAATCGGCAGTGCATAAGGCACTGCCGATTTTTTTATGTACTTTTCCTGCAAACTTTCACAAGCCTGCTCATGCTCATACAGAAGTTGAAGCATTCGCAGAAGAACAGAACAAAGATATAACCTTGTAATGCGAAGTGCGGAATGAGGATAATTACAAACAAAACCCCAAGGGCGGCCTCGCAAATATTGAATATCATAGATGGAAGCATCTGCCCAAGTCCCTTCAGGCATCCGTCGGTTACAATATCCATGTACATTATCGGAACTAAAAACGCAAAAATTCTTATGTAGCGCCCCGCTTCAAGACTTTTATATACAGCAATTCCCAGCTCGTCAGCCATGAAAAACATAAAGGCGCCAACGGCAAGTGAGAAAAAAAGCGAGGCCTTAAGTAAGGACTTGACTGTTTTTCTCACCTGAATCATATTGCCTTTTACCTGTGCCGCCGTAAGCTCGGATATGCTTAGCTCAGCTGCGGCGGCCAGTATGCAGCTTGGAAAAGTGATAACAGGAAATACCATGCCGCATATTACTCCGTAGCCGGAAAGCGCTGATTGCGCACTCATGCCGCTTGTGCGTAATTTTCGGGGAATGAGCAGGTTTTCAAGGCTTGTGAGAGAAACTCGTGCATAGGCGGAAAGAGCCAGAGGCAGAGCAATTTTCAGCATTCTTGGGCGAAGAGCGAGGGAGGGGCTGTTGTCGCCGCCTTTTGGCTTAAGGACGAGATATGTAATTAAACTTAATGCAAATGAAAATGCGTCGGCAATAACATTGCTTTTTCCTATTGCTGCGCAGCACTGTTCAAGATCGCCGCCCTCAACTTTGGAAAGGAAAAACATGGCACAGCCGATATTTATAAGCTGCTCAATAATTTGAATTGCGGAAGAGTGAATAACCTTTCTGTTTGCGATAAACCATCCACTGAAGACCGAGGAGAGGGAAACAAATGGCATGCAGATGGATAAAGTACGAAGGCTCAAAACAGTTCTCGCGTCTCTTATCCATAAAAACCCTAAGGCTTCCGCACCAAAAAACATAGTCAGAAATGATATAGTGCCAAAGATTGATGCATATGCAAGACAGCAGCCAACAGCGCCCACAGCTCCCCTCGGCCTACCCAATCCCAATTCCTCGCTGACAAGACGGGTTGAGGTGAATCTTATGCCTGAAATGGCAAAGGTTGCCCAAAGGGCATTCACGCTTGCGATAAGCTGAAAAAGTCCAATGCCGTCAGAGCCTACGCGCCCTGCAAGCCACACCTGATAAGCTAAGCCCACGCAGCGCATAATAATCCCCGACAAAGTCAGGATAACCGTATTTTGCAGCAGCTTTTTTAATCCGGACATAAAGGAACCTCCGCATATACTCAGACAAGTATATGCGGAGGTTCATCTTTCAAATTACTTAGTCGGAGGAAGGAGGCCCGTTGGACTTTCTGATGATCATTTCGATCCAGCTTATGTCCAAATGGCCATCGGTTATAGCGTAGGTTTTTCCACCAAAACTGAGCAGACCCTCATGGGATATGCTTAAATCCATGAGAAGATTATTGGATTTGTCGTAGAACTCAAGAGTGTATAAAGTGGATATTGGCTCGGTGTTTTTTGTGTTTTCCAGCGTCAGGCTCATGAGGTTTTCATAAATATCTTCGGTTATGCCGCTGACGCGAGCCTTTGAGTCGACGTCCCAGTTTATTACCACACTATCTGCTTCCGAAAGCCGATTAAAAGAGGATGCGCCGCAGCCGGAGCAAAGAAGCAGAATGGATAAGAGGAGAATAATAAGCTTTTTCATTTTATATACCTCCAGTAAATCCTTGTGCTTATAAGACGGAGAAAAAAGGGAAAAGTTTCATTCTTATTAGTTCAGTATATCGGAATTTGCTTCAAAAAGCTGCTTTATACGCTCTCTTAAGGCCGCATTTTCCGGCTTGGAAAGTATGGGGTCATCGGCAAGAAGCTGATGTGCCGCAGTCTGAGCGCTCTGCAAAACGCGCATATCGCCGCCGAGGTCAGCAATGTGCATCTCAGGAAGACCGTGCTGTCTTGAGCCGAAAAAGTCGCCGGGACCGCGAAGACGAAGGTCATGCTCGCTTATTTTGAAGCCGTCGTTGGTTTCGCACATAACCTTCAATCGTTCCTTGCTCTCATCATTTTTCGCATCGGAGACAAGTATGCACCAGCTCTTGTGCTTTCCGCGTCCGACTCGTCCGCGAAGCTGATGCAGCTGGCTAAGACCGAAGCGTTCGGCATTTTCGATTATCATAAGAGATGCGTTAGGAACATCCACACCAACTTCTATTACCGTTGTGGAAACAAGAACGTCAATTTCACCATTAACAACGCTGCTCATAATAGCATCCTTATCCTTGGGTTTCATCTTGCCATGGATGCAGGCGATATTAAGCTCGGGAAAAACGGTTTTAAGATGTTCTGCGTGTTCCGTTGCGCTTTTAAGTTCCAGTTCGCTCTCCTCGTTTTCCTCAACCATTGGACAAACTACGAAAACTTGTCTGCCTTCTTCAGCCTGCTTGCGGATGAAGCCGTAAAGTCTTGCACGGTAACTTTCGTCAACATGGAAGGTGTCCACCTTAAGTCTGCCGGGGGGAAGCTCATCAATAACGGAAACATCAAGGTCTCCGTAAATCATGAGTGCAAGAGTGCGGGGAATGGGGGTTGCTGACATAACGAGAACATGGGGCTTTTCCGTTTTGGATGCAAGAGCGGAGCGCTGGGAAACGCCAAAGCGGTGCTGCTCATCGGTAACAGCAAGGGCGAGATCCTTGAAAACAACATCTTCGCTTATGATGGCATGGGTGCCGACGATAAGATCAATTTCGCCGGTGGCAAGCTCCTGCTTGATTTTTCGCTTGTTTGCGGCGGTGGTTGAGCCGCATAGTTTTTCAACACGGATATCAAAGGGTTCAAGAAAACCCCGAAGAGTTTCAAGATGCTGTTCTGCGAGAATTTCTGTTGGAGCCATAAATGCAGCCTGCTTTCCGCTGCGGCATACGCTCCATATGCAGGCGGCGGCAACAAGGGTCTTACCGCTGCCAACATCACCCTGAACAAGTCTATTCATTGGTTTGCCGGAACTCATATCATTCAGCGCGTCTTCAACTGCTTTTTTCTGAGCGGATGTGGGGGAGAAGGGAAGGGCAGAATAAAACTGCTCTACCTCGCAGTTATCAATTATTTTACCGCCCGAAAGCTGACGGCCTGAGCGCATGCCTGTAAGGGCGCAGGCAAGCACAAAAAGCTCCTCAAATATAAGACGCCTACGCGCAAGCTCCAAAGCTTCAAAGTCGGCGGGGAAATGTATATTTTCATAGGCGTATCGAGTTTGAGCAAGCTTATTGGATTCCACTATTTTGTGGGGCAGCGCATCCGGCAAGTCTTTGCCAAGCTCATCAAGTGCACTACGGACGTAGCCGCTCATCATTTTGCTTGAAATACCCTTTGTGAGGGAATACACGGGTACAATTTTGCCGGGAGCGTCACTGTCATAATCCACAAGTTCAAAGGCGGGATTTGCCATGGTGCGCTTTGTGCCGGCTGCATTTATTTTACCGTAGAAAAGATATGTTTCTCCGGTGTGAAAACGGCTGCGAAGAAAGCTTTGATTAAAAAATGTAATATCAACAGAGGCGGTGTCGTCCACAACGCGGAATTTTACAAGCTCCATTCCGCGGCGGATTCGTGCAAGGCTGGGTTCTCTTGCAACAACAGCCCTGATGGTTACGGGGACATCGAATGGGGCATCGCTAATAGAATAAACCTGACTTCTGTCCTCATAGTTTCTGGGGAAATGGTTTATGAGATCGCGAAGGCAGCTTATGCCAAGTTTTTCAAGAGACTTGGCTCTTGCTTCGCCAACGCCTTTGAGATAGCGTATGTTCTTTTCAAGCTGTGACATTTAACCGCCTCCTTTCATAGCTTGATTTTATCACGGAATATAGTAAATTGCAAAATAATCCTGTATGATATATAATGAAGAAAAGCGTAAGAACGGAGAAATGACAATGCTTACAGTTATCCTTACAGGAGGCGGCTCCCGCAGAATGGGAAGAGACAAAGCAATGCTGCCCATCGGAGATAAAACCATGCTGCAGCATCTTATAGATAAATATTCTGCCCGATTGGGCGCTGTTGCTGTTTCTGTAAATAAAAAATCCAGATTTCCATTTGAAGGTGCCGGTGAGCTTGTGGACCGCTATCCTGATATGGGACCATTAAACGGCATTGTTTCCGCCTTCGCCGAATATGATGAAGATATGATATTTATAACCGGAACAGACCTTCCTTTTGGAGAACCGAAGCTTGCCCTGCGCCTTGCGGAACTTATAGGAGAAGCTGATGCCTGCATTATGCGACGGGGCAAAAAAGGCTTTGAGCCTCTCTTCGCGATTTATCGTAGAGTTTGCGGAGAAAAGGCCGATGAATGTCTTGCTCAGGGTAAGAAATCCATACGAGACCTTCTTGAAAGCGTGAATGTCCGCTATGTTGAGAGCGAAGAAATAGCGGAATTTGACCTGGACAAAATCCTTATGAACGTAAATACCGAAGAAGAATATGAAAATATGAAAAATTTAATGATTTAAATTCCAAAACCATATTGACTTTCGATTTAAAGTGTGACATTATTTACCCGTGTCCTAAAGCTAATTTGTGATAGATCACGGCGGCTTTTCGCTGCCGTGATCTTATTATTTATAGGAGAGAAGAGAAATGCCTATTACTGAGCTTTTGTCAAGAAACGCAACCTATTTCAAAAACGAGGTTGCTCTTGTTGAAATAAACCCCGCTGTCAATGCCCCCAGAGTAACCTGGAGAGAGTACTCACTTATTGAATCCAGCCGCGGTGGCGCTTTTCGCAAGGAAATGAGCTGGGGAGATTTTGAAAAGAAGGCAAGCCGATTTGCAAATTTGCTTCTCACTCGTGGAATCAAAAAGGGTGATAAGGTTGCCATTTTGCTTATGAACTGCCTTGAGTGGCTGCCTATATATTTCGGTATTTTGAAAACCGGCGCCCTTGTTGTGCCCCTCAACTACCGCTATACTGCCGATGAAATCCGCTATTGTCTTGATCTTGCCGACATTGACGCCCTTGTTTTCGGACCTGAATTCACAGGACGTGTTGAAGAAATTCTTCATAGAGTGCCAAGAGTGAAAAACTGCTTCTATGTGGGCGAGGATTGCCCCTCATTTGCGGATAGCTATGACACCCTTATCGAGTATTGCTCAACAAGCTCTCCCAGTATTTTTATTGAGGACAGAGATGAAGCCGCAATCTACTTCTCGTCGGGCACAACCGGCTTCCCCAAGGCAATAATTCATAGTCATGAAAGCCTGATGCATGCCTGCAAGGTTGAGCAGGCTCACCATAGCCAGACGAGGGATGATGTTTTCCTCTGCATTCCTCCTCTTTATCATACGGGTGCAAAAATGCACTGGTTCGGAAGCCTCATTTCGGGAAGCCGCGGCGTTATTCTTCGCGGCGTAAGCCCTGAATGGATACTGCGCACCGTAAGTGAAGAGCGATGCACTATCGTTTGGCTTCTTGTTCCCTGGGCTCAGGATATTCTTGACGCCATAGACAGAGGGGACATAGAGCTCAGCAAGTATGAACTCGGTCAGTGGAGACTTATGCATATTGGCGCTCAGCCCGTGCCTCCCAGCCTTATCAAGCGCTGGAAGGAAAGATTCCCCAACCATCAGTATGATACAAACTACGGCCTTTCTGAGTCCATCGGCCCCGGATGTGTGCATCTGGGCGTTGAAAACATTGATCGTGTAGGTGCCATAGGTGTTCCCGGTTATGGCTGGGAGGTCAAAATCGTGGACGAGGAGCGCCGCGAGGTGGAAAAGGGCGAAGTGGGCGAGCTTGCCGTAAAAGGCCCCGGCGTCATGCTCAGATACTATAAGGACGAAAAGGCAACGAATTCCGTTCTCGATAAAGGCTGGCTTTATACCGGTGATATGGCTCAGCAGGATGATGAAGGCTTTATTTATCTTGTCGACCGCAAGAAGGATGTTATTATTTCGGGCGGTGAAAACCTCTATCCCGTTCAGATTGAAGACTTCCTCCGCGGCCATAGCCTGATTAAAGATGTGGCAGTTATCGGACTTCCCGATAAGCGCCTTGGGGAAATTGCAGCTGCCATTATCGAGGTGAAAGAGGGAGAAAGCCTCAGCGAGGCAGAGGTTAACCTTTTCTGCGCTGCTCTTCCCAGATATAAGCGCCCCAGAAAGATTATCTTTGCGGAAGTTCCCCGCAATCCCACTGGCAAAATTGAAAAGCCCAAGCTTCGTAAGCTTTACCGCAGCGAAAATCTCGTTGCAAAGCAGGTTGAACTTGAATAAAAAAACAGGCTGTCTTAGACAGCCTGTTTTTTATTTGATGCTATTTTCAATTTCTTTTTTTGCCTTTTCAAGAATGGCACCCACATCCGCGCCGTAAATATCAAGGTTTTCCGCCGTAAAGCACCTGCAGTCGTCTATACCGAAATATGCCTGAGCAATGGTCTTGCAGTAATCATAGCCGAAGTTTGCAAATATGGGTCCCCCGGCTGTGGTGATATATATCAGTTTTTTTGCCTTGCAGAGGCTTTCGGGAAATCCCTGAGGAGTGTAGCGGAAGGTGAGCCCCGTAACAGTTATATGCTCAATGTAAAGCCTTACGGTGGCAGGGAAGATAAGATCCCAGTAGGGAGCGGCAATCAGAATTGTGTCCGCCTCGGCAAACTGACGGGCATAGCGGAGCAGGGGATGGTTAATCTCGCCCTTTGCCATAAGCTTATCGCGCATTTCAAGCATTTCGTTTGTATAAGGCTGCAGATCCTCATCAATAAGGCGAAGCTCTTCAACGCTGCCTTCAAGCTGTTTCAATGCGTGCTTTGCAAGCTCATAGGTTCTGGATTTGGGGCGTACGCAGGCATTAATAAAAAGGATTTTATCCATTTCTCTTCCTTCCTTTCGCTGATGCTTTATTTTATCACTAAATATTATTGCGGACAAGAGATTTGAACTCAACTCTGCCGCTATTGCTTTTCAAAAAACTATTTGTTATAATATCGGAGAATATAAAGGGAGAGTATGCCCTGCGGAGGTAAATTGTGAACGGATTTCAAACATTCTGGAATGGGCTTGACTGGACCATTTTAAGGGACATGCTTGTTTCCGTCATACCTGCCCTCGTTTGCATAACCCTCCATGAGCTTGCCCACGGCTTTGTTGCATGGAAGCTTGGAGACCCAACCTCAAAGGAAGCAGGACGACTCACTCTCAATCCCATAAAGCATATTGACATTATGGGGCTTATAATGATGATAGTTTTCCGCTTCGGATGGGCAAAGCCTGTCCCCGTCGATATGAGACGCTTCAAAAATCCGAAGCTTGGAATGGCAATATGTGCAGCTGCGGGGCCTGCTTGCAACATCATTTTGTGCGCATTCCTTTTGCTTGTTTACGGCTTTATTTTTATCCCGCTGACCCGCCTTGGCACGGAATGGGCATCGATAATTTTGCAGACCGTTGCGACGACCGCCTATCTTAGTCTGGCTCTTGCTGTTTTTAATATTCTTCCCATATCTCCACTGGATGGCAGCAAGGTGCTTTTTTCCTTCCTTAAGCCTCAACAATACTCTAAGTTGATGCGCTATGAACGATTCGGAATTTTAGTTATCATTTTGCTGATGCTTACGAATGTTCTTGATAATCCCCTTTCTGCGGTGACAGGCTGGATATATGACAGATTCTTTATCCTTGCGGAAATGACATTTTCTCTTGCGAAAAATATTTTATAACAGGACTAACTAAATGGAACCCACATATCATCTTGAGGGCATTATTCAGACAAAAGAAGAGATGGCCGACTTTGAAGGTCCTCTCAATCTTATTCTGATGCTCCTTTCTAAAAATAAAATAGAGATTCGTGATATACAAATTTCTCTCATTCTTGAGCAGTATCTTGCCTACCTGGATGAGATGAAGGCAATGGATCTTGAAGTGGCCAGTGAATTTGTTCAGATGGCATCTCATCTTCTGTATATCAAGACCAAAATGCTCCTCTCTGGTGGAGAAGAAGAGGTAAGTGAGCTTGAACTTCTCATGTCCAGCCTTGAGCAGCTGCGCGCAAAGGATGTTTATAATAACATCAAGGAGATGACTCCTTATCTTCTCAAAGCATCCGAGAATGGCGCTCTCATCCATGTCAAAGCCCCCGAAACTCTTGGAACACTGAAAGAGTATCGCTATAGCCATGAACCATGGGAACTGCTGAAGGCTATGAATGGCGTTTTGGGACGCGGTAAAACCGCTGCGGATGTTGAGGGTGAGAATCCCTTGCGCAGAAGGATAGTACCAAAGCGTATAGTCTATAATGTCCGCGAAAAGAGCAGAGAGATAATTGAACGTCTCAGAAGCCATGGCAAAACATCTCTCACAGTACTTTACACCGAATGCCATAGTCGCAGCGAAATAGTTGCAACCTTCGTATCTGTTCTCGAACTTTGCTCCCTCGGCCACCTTAAAATGAGCAGGGGAGACGAGGAAATTTTGGTTGAGTTCACAGGCGGAGACACTGAAGATATTCTCAAATTGATAAGTGAATAGGAATCGATAAATATGGAAATTAATGAAATATGCTCTGCCATTGAGGCAATTTTGTTTGCCTCGGGAGAAAGTGTGCCTGTTTCCCGCATAGCAAAGGTGTTGGATGTGGACGAAGCGGAGATTTATGCCGCTGCAGACACTCTTGCAGCTGAGTACGAAAAAGCTCTCAGAGGAATTCGCCTTCTCAAACTTGATACAAGCCTGCAGCTTTGCTCTGCCAAGGAATACTCCCAGCTTGTTACAATGGCTCTTGAGACAAGAAGATCCCCCAAGCTTTCTCCTTCTTCTCTGGAAGTTCTTGCAATTGTTGCCTATTACCAGCCTGTAACCCGCGCATATGTGGATCAGGTTCGCGGAGTTGATAGCAGCTATACCTTGAGTGTTCTGGTGGAAAAGGGCCTTGTAGAGCCCTGTGGAAAGCTGGATGTTCCAGGCAGACCCACCATCTATAAAACGGGTGAGGTTTTTCTCCGCACCATGGGAATCAGCAGTGTGGACGAGCTTCCTGCGCTTCCCGATACCGCAAGCGATGAAGGTATCATAGAACTTCAGAACAAGATAAATGCCCTCAGATCGGGTGAGCTTGAGGGTCAGATGAGTTTCGATCAGGAATAAGTTTCGGTGTTCGAAAGGGGTGGTAAATTGATTGCCCTTGGGATAATAATCGTTATATTGCTCATAGTCCTGCTTCTTCGTGTGGGAGTGGATGCCTTTTATGCTGATAGAGTTTTCTCCTTGGCAGTCAAGATAGGCCCCTATAGCAAAAAGCTGCTTCCTGCTTCAAAAAACGCGGAAGATAAGGAAGAAAAACCGAAAAAGCAAAAGAAGAAAAAGGAAAAGCCCGCTGCGGAAAAAGGCGCAAAGAAAAAGAAAAGCGGCAAAAACAAGTTTAAGTTGAGCGATTTTCTCGCCCTTGCGAAGATTGGCTTAAAAACTCTTGGAAACTTTTGGCGGAGGATAAGCATAGACCATCTGAAGCTTCATTTTGTTTTTGGAGGAAGCGACCCCTATGACACAGTTATCGGCTTTGGTCGTTTTAATGCCGCGTTGGGAGCATTGCTGCCCTTGCTTCACAAGGCCTTTAATATAAAGGACGAGGACTATGATTCGAGAATTGATTTTGAATCCGATAAGATTCAAATAGATGCTCGCGTTTGTGCAACAATCAGGATCGGCGAAATACTGATAGTTTTGCTTTGCGCCCTCTATGCTCTTATAAGGTGGTATTTGCCAATAAACCGTCGCAATAAAGCAAGTGCCAAAGCTGAAAAAACCAATGAAAAAATAACAGAAAATATTTCTGCTTAGAAAGGAAACTGAAAATGGAAAAGAACAATATCGGCTCTCTTATGGATGTCACTATGAATAAAATGCGCGAGATGGTGGATGTTGACACTATTGTCGGCTCTCCCATAACCACTCCTGACGGAATTACCATTATCCCCGTATCCAAGGTTAGCTACGGCTTCGCTTCCGGTGGCAGTGATTTCACCGTTAAAGAAAAGAATGGCTTCGGTGGTGGCAACGGTGCAGGTATTAAGATTGATCCCATTGGTTTCCTTATCGTAAAAGATGGTGGCGTTCGTATGATTAACGTCACTCCTCCCGCTTCAACCACTATTGACAGAGCAATTGAAAAAGCTCCCGAGTTTATCGATATGGTGGATTCCATTATTTCCAAGTATGTCGATAAGAAGAATGCAAAGGAAACTCAGGAATAATTTTTGAATATGAAGCAATAATAAGCACTACCCAAAAGGGTGGTGCTTATTATGAAAAAAACCATTTTTGCAATTATTTTTGTTGTTTGCGCAATCTCACTGGGCACGATTAATGTTTATTCAGACGGGATAAGCGCAAAATCTGCAATCGTGTATGAGCCTATAAGCCAAAGCGTTTTATACGAAAAATCGGCCGATGAGCAAATGCTTGTTGCCAGCACAACAAAAATTATGACTGCGCTGATTGTTCTCGAAAACTGCTCTCTGGAAGAAAATGTTTGCGTTAAATATGAGCATACCAAGGTTGAGGGCAGCAGTATGTATCTTCGAACCGGTGAAGACTATACAGTTGAAGATCTTCTCCACGGCTTGATGTTGGCTTCCGGTAACGATGCTGCAGCGGCTCTTGCCGATCATGTAGCAGGAAGTATGGAAAATTTTGCTGTTCTTATGAACAAAAAGTGCAGAGAGCTTTCTCTTGAGAATACTCATTTTGTAAATGCCCATGGTCTTGATGACGAGAACCATTATTCATCCGCAAGAGATCTTGCGCTTTTAACAGCGGCTGCAATGGAAAATGAGACCTTTTGCCGCATATTTGCGTGCAGTTCATATTCTGTTGGCGGCAATGTCTTTTATAATCACAATAAGCTGCTGGATTCATGCCCGGGCTGCATAGGCGGTAAGACAGGCTATACAAAAAAAGCGGGAAGAGTTCTTGTTTCCTGCGTGGAGCGGGATGGGATGCGTCTTATCTGTGTTACTATATCCGCCCCTGATGATTGGAAGGATCATACTGAACTTTATGATAAGCTTTTTGCGGAATATAGATATATTCCGCTGTTTGAAGCTTTGGACAGTGTTCCGATTATTTCGGGAGAGCGCGAGAGAGTGAGATTATGCCCAACAGTTGACGGCGTAGTTGTTTCCGGAAAAGCTGATACAGAAATTGTGTATCATCTTCCCCGATTTGTCTTTGCGCCTGTAAGTGAGGGAAATAAGGCTGGATATGCGGAGATAAGGGACGGAAGCGGTTTAACTCGCCTTATTGATATTTATTATGGGGAGAGCGTCTCCCGTATAAAATGATGTCTGAAAAGCTGGAGAAAAACATATGAAAGAACGGCTTCAAAAAATAATATCTGCTTCGGGTATCTGCTCCAGAAGAGCGGCTGAAAAGCTTATCAGCGAGGGAAAGGTACTTGTAAATGGAGTTCCTGCCTCTCTGGGTGAAAGCGCA
This sequence comes from Oscillospiraceae bacterium, assembly GCA_045631645.1. Taxonomy (GTDB): domain Bacteria; phylum Bacillota; class Clostridia; order Oscillospirales; family Oscillospiraceae; genus SIG459. Next base: position 163,700 of record JAZQVC010000005.1, on the reverse strand, counting down.
GACCCGGAAATCGATGTAATTTCGGTGGAGGGCAAGACCCTCGCGTTGAAGGATGAGCGTACATATCTTATGCTCAATAAGCCCCGCGGTTTTGTAACAACTCTCAGCGATGAAAGAGGCAGAAAAACGGTCGCGGAGCTTGTGGCTGACTGCGGCAAAAGGGTATATCCTGTGGGCAGACTGGATCTGGACAGCGAAGGACTCCTGATATTTACGGATGATGGTGAGTTCGCCAATGCCCTCATGCATCCCAGACTTGAAATTAAAAAAACCTATGAAACCCTTGTGAGCGGAAACGCGGAGAAGGCTCTTCCCATTCTTCGCTCTGCTATGGAAATTGATGGCTACAAAATCCGCCCTGCCGAAGTTGAAATGATCGGCAGGGAAGAGGGGAAAACTCTTTTGTCCATAACTATCCATGAGGGACGCAACAGACAGGTCAGAAAAATGTGCGAGCAGGCATCCCTGCGTGTGCATAGGCTTAAAAGAGTGAGCGAAGGACCGCTTTCTTTGGGCGCACTTCCTCTTGGCAAATGGCGCGAACTCACCGAAAATGAAATGAAAGAGTTAAGAAATGTCATTTTCGGCGGTTAAAATTATAAAATTCAAAAAATCCTGCAATTTATTTGCAAAATATCTTGCAAAAAATATAAATGAAATGTAAAATATACTGTATCGCGGTATGCGATGCAGTATATTTTTTTATTGGGTATTTGAGGTGAACATATGGAGAGAGATATTCTTGCTGTATTGGCAAATGAGAATAAGCGTTTTTCCAAAGGTCAGAAGCTTATAGCCAAATATATTCTCGAAAATTATGATAAAGCTGCCTTTATGACGGCGGGAAAACTGGGCAATACGGTAGGCGTAAGTGAGTCTACTGTTGTTCGTTTTGCCTCTGAACTTGGATATGAGGGTTATCCTGAAATGCGCAAGGCTATTCAGGAAATGATTCGCTCTCGCCTTACCAGTGTGCAGCGCATAGAGGTTGCAAAGGAACTCATGAACGAGGAGACCGTGCTTGAAAGTGTTCTCTGCAGTGATATGGAAAAGCTTCAGATAACTCTTGATGAGTGCGACAAGGAATCTTTTGCCGCAGCGGTGGACAGCATTATTAATGCAAATCATATCTATATTGTCGGCATGCGTTCTTCAACCTGCCTTGCCAACTTTATGGGTTTTTATCTCAATCTTCTTCTTGAAAATGTTCACATCATTCAGGATACAACCGTCAGTGAGGTTTATGAGCAGATAATCCGCATCAAAGAGGGCGATGTTTTTATCGGAATAAGCTATCCTCGTTATTCAAGCCGCACTGTAAAAGCAATGAAGTTTGCGAAAAGCACAGGTGCAAAGGTCATCGGTATCACAGATGGTATGAACTCTCCCTTTGTAGATGTTTCTGATATTCTCCTCTTCGCCAAAAGCGATATGGTGTCTTTCTTGGATTCTCTCGTTGCTCCCCTCAGCCTTATAAACGCTCTTATTGTATCTGTGGGTACTAAGAGTAAGGATAACGTTTCAAACATTTTTAACCGCCTTGAGACTATCTGGGCAGATTATGAAGTCTATGAGCATTCAAAGTTGTGATGTTGTTATAATCGGCGGCGGTCCCGCCGGTATGATTGCCGCCTGCGAAGCTGCAGAGCGAGGAAGAAAAGTAATTTTGCTTGAGTGGCAGAAATTCTGCGGACGCAAGCTCAGAATAACAGGCAAGGGCAGATGCAATGTCACAAATAATTGTGATATAAAACCTTTCATGCAAAATGTCCCTGGAAATGCCAAGTTTCTTTATAGCGCCCTTAACAGATTTTCAACTGCAGATACTATCTCCATGTTTGAATCCTTGGGCGTCGCTATGAAAACGGAGCGTGGAAACAGAGTTTTCCCCGTCAGTGACAATGCCCATGATGTTGCTAAGGCTCTTGAAAAACGAATGTCCCGTGCAGGTGTGAAAATTGTTTCTGCAAGGGCTCAGGAGATTCTTACTGAGAACGGATGCGTCTCCGGTGTGAGGACAGATAAAGGGGAAATTTCCTGTTCTGCCGCTGCAATATGCACGGGAGGAATAAGCTATCCCCTGACGGGATCAACAGGTGACGGACATCGAATGGCAGAACAGCTTGGACACACCGTTACGGAACTTCGCCCAAGCCTTGTGCCTCTTGAGAGCAGTGATAGCTACTGCGCTGAAATGCAGGGTTTTTCTCTCAAAAATGTCACCCTGAAGGTTTTTAACAGCGCAGACAAGCTGATTTATTCTGAAATGGGTGAAATGATGTTTACTCATTTCGGTGTGACAGGCCCCCTTGTCCTTTCTGCAAGCGCTCATATGCGGGATTTTGAAAATGACAAATATCGTCTTGAAATTGACTTGAAGCCCGCTTTGGACGAAAAAAAGCTTGATGCAAGAATTCTTAGGGATTTTGAAAAGTTTAAAAACAGAGAATTTGCAAATTCGCTTTCGGAGCTTGCGGGACGCACAATGATACCTGTTATTATTGCTCTTTCGGGCATTGATCCTGAAACAAGGGTTAACTCAATAACCAAGGAACAAAGAAAAAAACTTCTTTCTCTTTTTAAGGCCTTCCCCGTAAGCATTTCCGGAACCCGTCCTGTGAGCGAGGCAATCGTAACTGCCGGTGGTGTTTCTGTTAAAGAGGTTGATCCAAGAACAATGGAGAGCAAGATTGTTAATGGATTGTATTTTGCGGGAGAGGTTCTTGACCTTGATGCCTATACAGGCGGATTTAATCTGCAGATTGCCTGGTCCACAGGGTTTGTTGCAGGACAAAGTATTTAATTTAGGAGGATAATATGAAAAATATATCCGTTGCTATTGATGGACCTTCCGGCGCAGGTAAAAGCACACTTGCCCGTGCAGTGGCCGATAAGTATAAATTCATCTATGTAGATACAGGAGCCATTTACCGCACTGTGGGTCTTGCGGCTCAGTATGCCAAGGTGGATTCCAAGGATACCAAGGGTGTTATTGCCATTCTTCCTGATATTAATATCGAGATGTGCTACGATGATGAAGGAGTTCAGCGAATGCTCCTTGGAGGCAAGGATGTTTCTGCGGATATTCGCACTCCTCTCAGCTCCATATACGCATCCGATGTTTCTGCAATTCCCGAAGTGCGCGCTTTCCTCATGGATATGCAGCGAGATATGGCAAAGAAATACTCTGTCATAATGGATGGACGCGATATTGGGACTGTTGTTCTCCCTGATGCAGATGTAAAGATATTTCTCACTGCCGATGCTAAGGCAAGGGCTCAGAGACGTTTTGTAGAGCTTGAGAAAAAGGGAATTCCCACACCCTATGATGAGGTTCTCAGAGATATTGAGTATAGAGATGCTCAGGATTCTTCCCGCGCTGCTGCTCCTTTGAAGGCAGCTGATGATGCTGTTGTTCTGGATAATACCAACCTGAGCTTTGACGAAAGTGTTGAGGCTGCATGCCGCATAATTGAGGAAAAGACAAATTTATGAAAAAGCTGATTTTGGCTGAAAGCGCAGGATTTTGCGCCGGTGTGCAAAGAAGCGTTTCTCTTGCCGAAGACACTCTTTCCCGTTATGGAAAGGCAATCTCTTACGGTGAGCTTATCCATAATAAGGATGAGGTTTCAAGGCTTGAAAAATTGGGCATGAGTACAGCTGAGGGCCTTGACGAAATCCCGGAGGATGCGGTTGTTATTATCCGCGCTCACGGAATTGGCAGGGGAGAGGAAAAAGCGCTTCGGGAAAAGGGCTGCAATGTTGTGGACGGAACATGCGGAAAAGTTAAGCAGGTGCATCGTCTTGCCGAAAGAGCCGAAAGAGAAGGCAGAACGCTTATAATAATCGGCGAATCGGAGCACCCCGAGGTAAAAGGTATATCTGCATATTGTGCGGATTCACTGGTTTTTTCTGATGATGAAAAACTTGAACAGTGGTTTGAAGAGGTTCCGTCTCGGAGAGATAAGCCTATTTCTCTTGTTTTTCAGACAACACAGACAAAAAAAGTTTATAATTCTTGCGAAAATTTAATAAAAAAGTTATGTACAAATGCTGCAGTATTTGATACAATATGTTCTGCTACGCAAACTCGGCAAGCGGAAGCAACGCAGATTTCAAAAATTTGCGATGCTATGGTCGTTATTGGTGGGAAGCACAGCGCCAATAGTCGACATCTTGTTAGAATTTGTTCGGAAAACTGTCCTAATGTTTTCTTCGTCGAAAATGCGAGTGAACTGGACATGCTTTCCCTTGTAGCTTTCGACACCATAGGTGTCACAGCCGGAGCCTCAGTGCCCGACTGTATAATAAAGGAGGTAAAACAAAAAATGTGCGAGGAAATCAAAGAAATGACCAATGCAGTGGAGACCGAAAAGAGCTTCGCTGAGCTTCTCGAGGAATCCATTAAACCTATATATAATGGAGATACCGTCAAGGGTATAGTTGTTGCTATTACCCAGACTGAGGTTACTGTAGACCTCGGACTCAAGCATTCCGGTTACATACCCGTAGAAGACTTCGAAGATGGCACCGGCGTCAAGGCTGCTGATGTTATCAGCATCGGTGACGAAGTTGCTGCTTGCGTTGTCCGTGTTAACGATGTAGAAGGCACTGTAATGCTCTCCAAGCGCCGCCTTGACGCTGTCAAGAACTGGTCCGACCTGGAAGAGGCTGCTGAGAACGGCACTGTCGTTGAAGGCACCGTTACCGAAGTTAACAAGGGTGGCGTTGTTGTTACCGTTAAGGGTATCCGCGTATTCGTTCCCGGCTCTCAGTCCGGTCTGCCCAAGGATGCTGACATGGAACAGCTCCTCAAGCAGGTTGTTCGCCTGAGAATCCGCGAAGTCAACAAGGGCCGCAAGAGAGTTGTTGGCTCCATTCGTGACGTATCTGCCAAGGAGCGCCATGAGCGTATCTCCAAGATCTGGGACGAGATCGAAGTTGGCAAGAAGTATGAAGGCACTGTCAAGAGCCTGACCAGCTACGGCGCATTCGTAGACATCGGCGGCGTTGACGGTATGGTTCACGTTTCCGAGCTGAGCTGGAAGCGTATTACCAAGCCCTCTGAGGTTGTTGCTGTTGGCGACAAGCTCGAAGTTTACGTCATTTCCTTCGATAAGGAAAACCGCAAGATCTCCCTTGGCTACAAGGATCCCGCTGAGAATCCCTGGACCAAGTTCATGTCTGCTTACTCCGTTGATTCCGTTGCTTCCGTTACCATCGTAAAGCTCATGGAGTTCGGTGCATTTGCAGAGGTCGTTCCCGGCGTTGATGGTCTCATCCACATCAGCCAGATCGCAAACCGCCGCATCGCCAAGCCCGGCGAAGTTCTCAATGTCGGTGATGTAGTTGATGCAAAGATCACTGCTATCGACGAAGAGAAGCACAAGGTTTCTCTCTCCATCCGCGCTCTCTCCGAGCCCGCTCCCGCTCCTGCAAAGGAAGAGGAAGTAGAAGCTGAGGGTGACGCTCTCGTTTATGAAATCAGCGAGAACGGCGAAACCACCGGTGTTGCTCCCGAGGCAGACGCTGAGTAAGTTATCTAACTTTATAATTTCAAGTCCATCGCGTGAAAACGCGATGGACTTTTATTTTTATTAAATTCGCAAAAATAGTTAAAAATGAATAAAACTTCTTGCTAAAAACTTAATATATGTGTATAATATTTTTGGAAGATTATACGCATTCCGCCAAGGAGGCTGATTCCTTATGTACAAGATAGGTGACCGCATTGCCCATCCTCTGCACGGTGCTGGTACTATCAGCGCCATCGAATCCCGCCGCATAAACGGAACAAACCGCGATTATTATATGATGCATATTCCCGTTGGTGATATGACCGTTATGATCCCAACAGAGACATGCACCATTATCGGCATCAGACCTGTTATTGACGGGGAGCGAGCTGCGGTTATTTTGTCGTCCATTCCTGATATTGAAGTAAGCGATAACACTAATTGGAACAAGCGTTATCGCGAGAATATGGTGCGCATAAAAAGCGGGGATCTTCTTGAAGTGGCCGCAGTTATTAAAAGTCTAATATATCGAGACAATGAGCGCGGTCTTTCAACGGGTGAGCGTAAGATGCTTCATAGCGCCAAGCAGATTTTTATTTCCGAGCTTGTAATTGCTATGGGCATTGCCTATGAGGAAGCTGAAAATCTTCTTTTCTCGGCTATTGGTTGATTATATGATTTAATCCCGCGCGCAGCTGCATTATGTGAGGCTGTGCGCGGTTACTTTTTAAGAGGTTATAATATGAGCAAAATATCAGATGTTATAAGAAATGTTCATCATAGCTACTGTACTGTCGTTGTTGTTGCAGCCGGCAATTCCAGCAGAATGCAGCAGGATAAGCTCCTTATGAATGTTGGCGGTAAGAGCGTTATTGAGCGCAGCCTCATTGCCCTTAACGGCAGTCCTTCCATAGATGAAATAATCATTGTAACAAGGGAGGACAGGCTGGAGGAAATGGCGCTTCTTTCTCAAAGGGCGGGAATTGATAAGCTTACCAAAGTGGTTATCGGCGGTTCAACCCGAACAGAATCTGCCCTTGCAGGAGTTAGCGAGGCTAATAAAAAAGCAAAGGTTATATGCATTCATGACGGAGCAAGACCTTTTGTAACTGATGAAATTATATCCGAGTGTGTTCATCAGGCTGTTCTTTATAATGCCGCATGTCCGGTTATTCCTGTGAAGGACACCATTCGGGTTGCTAAAGATGGAATTGCAATTCAAACGCCTCCCCGCGAGGATACCTTTGCCGTTCAAACTCCTCAGGCATTTAATGCCGATATTATTAAGGCGGCATTGTGCGCTGCTGTGCGCGACGGAAAGACATATACTGATGATTGCGCAGCTGTTGAGGCTTTGGGTGTTAAGGTGAGATGCGTAAAAGGAAGTGAAGATAATATCAAAGTAACCACTCCCTTGGATATACCTCTTGCTGAGTCAATAGCTGAAAAGAGGAAGGACGATTGAATATGAGAATAGGTCACGGATATGATGTCCATCGTCTTTGCGAGGGCAGAAAACTGATAATCGGTGGGGTTGAAATTCCTTATGAGAAGGGATTGCTCGGCCATTCCGATGCGGATGTTCTTGCGCATGCTCTTATGGACGCAATGCTTGGCGCTCTTGCCATGGGAGATATAGGAAAGCTGTTTCCCGATACGGATGATGCCTACTCAGGTGCAGACAGCATTGAACTTTTGAAAAAAGTTGCGCTGCGTGTTGCTGCACAAGGTTATGTTCTCTCCAACGCTGATTGCACAATCATTGCTCAGCGCCCTAAAATGTCGCCTCATATAGATAAAATGCGGAGCAATATTGCTGCAGCGCTTGGCGTTGATGTTTCACAAATCGGCGTTAAGGCGACTACAGAGGAGCATTTGGGCTTTACAGGCGAAGGACTTGGAATAGCTGCCCACGCAGTTGTGCTTTTAAAGAAGGAGCAATAAGCAAACTTTTATTCCTTGCATAGAATGACACATAAATACCAAAGCATGAGCGGCTTTATATGGGCTGCTCATGTTTTATTTATGGGGGGAGTAAATATGTATAAATATGTTGTAATGTGCCGTTCTTTAAGCTATGCGCAGCGTGGGCAAAGGCTTCTGGCCGGAAACAATATTGTAAGTTATATTATTAAAGCGCCTCAAAGTGTTACTTTGGAAGGCTGTAGCTATGGTCTGCGTATTAAAGCGGCAGATATAGATAAGTCGGTTATGATCTTAAAAAGCTCAGGCATACGAGTTGGAAAAATGTTTAAGGTTGATATAAACGGCAGTTATGACGAGGTGTCGTTATGATATACCTCGATAGCGCGGCAACAAGTCTGTTAAAACCCCCTGAAGTTGCATCTGCGCTTGTGCGGGCGATGAAGTCTATGGGTAGCCCGGGTAGAGGCAGTCATGGATTTGCGATGGATGCCGCCGATGCGGTGTTTGACTGCAGAGAAAATATTGCAAGATTGTTCAAATGCAAAGACCCAACGAAAGTTGTTTTTACCTTTAACGCAACCCATGCCTTAAATATTGCTATTAATTCAGTGGTTCATAAAGGAACAAAGGTTCTTTGCTCTGGATATGAGCATAATAGCGTAATGCGACCTCTTCGCGCTATTGGCGCTGACATTAGTTTTGTTGAGGCAAGAATGTTTGATGCCGAAGCTTTTCTTCGTGATGCCTCGGCGAAAATTCCAACTTGTGATGTTTTTGTCTGCACTCATGTTTCGAATGTTTACGGCGGAATACTTCCAATTAAAAAATTGGGAGAAATATGCAGCAGATGCGGAACGCGGTATATAGTTGATGCTTCCCAGTCGGCGGGCAGTATTGATATAGATTTTGAAAAAATAAATGCTGATTATTTATGTTTTCCCGGTCATAAGGGCTTGCTTGGTCCTCAGGGGACAGGGGTGCTTATATGCAAAAATGAAGCAAAGCCGCTGTTATATGGTGGAAGCGGAGGAAATAGTTTGGCTCTCTTGATGCCTGATGTTCTTCCCGATATGCTGGAGGCAGGAACTCATAATACGGCGGGGATTGCAGGGCTTAATGAGGGCGTAAAATATGTCTTAAGACGTGGTGCGGACCATATAGGAAAACATGAAAAGAGGCTCGCTCATATCTTCCTTGAAGATCTTGACAATATAAGTGGCTTGCGGGTTTTTAAGAGCGAAAATGAAACTGAGCAGAGCTCTATTGTTTCCATTGTGAGTGAAAGCTGTGACTGTGAAACCATTGCCTCGAGGCTTGCCGAAAAAGGCATAGCGGTGCGGTCGGGACACCATTGCGCACCTGAAGCTCACCGACGGGGAGGAACATTGGAAACCGGAACAGTAAGATTCAGTTTTTCTCCGTTTATCTCCGCCGCACAAGCTCGCACGGCCTCGCATGAACTCAAAAAAATTTTAAAAAAACTTTAGTTTTCGGCAAACTTTATTTGCCATAATGCTGAAAATGTATTATAATAATGTGTCAACATATATATTAGGCGCATTATACATTTCGAAGGATACAAGGAGGAGCTATGGGCACCTTTGCTGAATTTATGTCCAATGCCGTCAATTACATAAAACTTGTCGGTATATCGGATATATTTGATATTGCTATTGTTGCATTTCTTATTTATAAGCTGATTGGTTTTATTAAGAAAACTAATCTTATGCATGTTTTCAAAGGCCTTGTTGTCATACTTGTTGTTCTCTGGCTTTCCGGAGTGCTCAAGCTCACAATGATTAACTGGCTGCTGAAAAACATAGTCGAGCTTGGTCTTATTGCGCTCGTTATTATATTCCATCCCGAATTGAGACGCTTCCTTGAGAAGGTGGGCTCAAGCCGCATTATCGGTCTTTTCGGAGGAGAATATAAGGCGATGAATGTGGAAAGCGCGATTACTCAGACTGTCCTTGCCTGCGCGGATCTTTCCCGCACACGCACCGGTGCGCTTATTATATTCGAAAGAGATAATCAGCTTGCTGAACCCATAAGTACAGGAACTTTGCTGAATGCTGATGTTACCGCTGAGCTTATGAAAAATATCTTTTTCGTAAAAGCACCCCTTCATGACGGCGCTGTAATAATCAAAAACGGAAGAATTGCAGCAGCAGGTTGCATGCTTCCTATGAGCTCCAATATGAATCTCAGCAAAGATCTGGGTATGCGCCACAGAGCCGGCATAGGCGTCAGCGAAAAGAGCGATGCGGTTGCCGTTATCGTTTCCGAAGAAACGGGCGCAATTTCTGTGGCTGTTGACGGAATGCTCAAGCGCCATCTCAGTACCGAAACCGTAGAGACTCTGCTCCACAAGGAGCTTGTACCCGATGTGGAGGTTAAGAAAACAAACAAGCTTCTCCGCGTTTTCAAGGGGGATAAAAATGGCTGAAAAAATTAAAAATTTATTTATTAATAAAAACAAGCTTCTTCTTATTATACTTGCTCTTTTCTGCTCAATTCTTCTTTGGGTATATGTAACCAACCAAGAGGGCAAGGTTGATGAGGTTCCTTACTCGGGAGTTAAGGTTGTTCTTGAGGGTGAAGAGGCCATGCGTGATAGCCGCGGTCTTATAATCAGAAGCCTTGATACGAAGAATCTCCGTGTTACCGTGAGCGGCGCTCCCCGAGTTCTTTCAAGACTCTCCGCTTCCGATATAACCGCCGTTATTGATCTCAGCACAATTACCAAAACGGGCAACTATTCAATTGCGCCTAAGATTGTATATTCCAGCGCTTTTAATTCCGGTGACCTTAATGCCACCGTATTGACCCCGGCTGCAGTTACATTTTATGTCGATAAGCTCAGTACAAAAACTGTTGATGTCAAAGGAATTAATAACGGTTCTACTGCTGAAGGTTTTTCCTCCGAAACTATGCAGTTTAATCCCTCAACTGTCAAGATAAGCGGACCTGAAACCGCCCTTGCAAAGGTTGACCATGTGTGGATAGAAGTGGAAAGGGAGGATATTGAATCTACCCTTAACTTTGACAGCACATTTGTTCTTCGCGATAAAGAAAATAATATTATCGAGGATGACTCTATTATCCTTGAAAATGATACAGTAAATGTAACCATTCCCGTTGTTGCAATCAAGGAAGTTGACCTTGTTATTGCCACTGTTCCCGGTGCAGGTGCAAGCGACGAGAACGTTGTTAAAACCATTGAACCAATTTCCAAGATTACCCTCTCAGGTGATGCTGAGGTTCTTGCCGGTGTCAACAGCATCCTTCTTGATACCATTGATTTGAGCAAGGTGGATGGAACTTACACAAAGACATATACAATTGTAATTCCTAACGATACTGAAATTATTGGCAGCATAAAGGAAGTTACCGTTACAATTGATATTGTCGGACTTGAGACCAAGAGGGTTAATGTACCCGAAGGAAATCTCAGTATAATCAATGTTACCGATGGCTATATTGCCACCATTATGGATACCGCCCTCAATAATGTCACCTTGCGCGGCAAGGCCGATGCCCTTGCGGGAGTAAGCGCGGAGAATGTTCGCGCTGTTGCCGATTTGACCGAGTTCGGAACCGCAACGGGATTCTGTTCTGTTCCCGTAAAGGTATATGTGGACGGAACTACAGCAGTTGGTGCCATTGGAGAGTACAAGCTTTTCATTGAGATAAAGAAAGCAGGCTGATATTCTATGAGCAAGATAAAAAGTATGACCGGTTACGGCGGAGCAAAAGGCTCTTGTGAGGGCTTTGATATATCCGTTGAGCTTAAAAGTGTTAATAACCGTTACCTCGATTGTTCCGTGCGTCTTCCTCGTAGCTTCCTCTTTGCCGAGGAGATGATTAAATCCTGTGTGCAGAAGCATATTTCCAGAGGCAAGGTAGATGTTTTTGTAAGCGTTTCCAACACAGGCGATGACAGTGTTGTTGTCAGTGTTAACGAAGCCCTGGCGAAGGGATATGCCGCTGCCGTTAAGCAGATTGCGGAAATCTGCGGTCTTTCTGATGATGTTTCTGCGCTTTCCATTGCGAGAATGCCTGATGTTTTGTCCGTTGAAAAGAAGGAAGCGGACAAGGATGTTCTTTCCGCGGGAATTGCAGCAATATGTGAGCAGGCGCTTGATGAATTTGACGCAATGCGCATTAGAGAGGGCGATAAGCTTGCATGCGATGTTGAAGAGCGTCTTGTAACTATTGAATCCTATGTTTCTGCCGTTGAAAAGCGCTCTCCCGAGACGGTTACCGAATATAGAGAAAAACTTCTTAAGAAGATGAACGATGTTCTTTCAAGTGCCGGAGTTGATGAGCAGAGAATCCTCACTGAGGCAGCCATTTTTGCCGATAAGGTTGCCGTTGATGAAGAAACCGTCCGCCTTCGCAGCCATATTGCCCAGATGAGAGATATGCTCTCAGGCGGTTCTCCTATCGGAAGAAAGATGGATTTCCTCATTCAGGAGTTCAACAGAGAGAGCAACACTATCGGCTCCAAGTGTAGCAACAGTGACATCGCCAAGATTGTTATAGAGCTGAAGAGTGAGATCGAAAAGATCCGCGAGCAGATACAGAACATAGAGTAAGGAGGAAAGTATATGAAGCTTATAAATATCGGCTTCGGAAATATGGTTTCCGCCAATCGTCTGGTTGCAATCGTAAGTCCTGAGTCTGCTCCCATTAAAAGAATTATTCAGGATGTAAGAGAGCGTGGACAGCTGATTGATGCAACCTATGGTCGACGCACAAGAGCAGTCATAGTAATGGATAGCGGACATGTTATCCTTTCTGCAATTCAGCCTGAAACTGTTGCCGGTCGTATGGCCGGAAAGCCTGAGGCAGAGCTTTGCACGGAGGAAGAAGATGAGTAAAGGAAAGCTTATTGTAATTTCCGCCCCTTCCGGATGTGGCAAAAGCACTGTTGTGCACGCGCTGATGGACATTCGTCCCAATCTTAAGTTTTCCATTTCCGCCACTACAAGAGCACCTCGTATCGGTGAGGTGGACGGAAAGGATTATTTCTTCGTAAGTCGGGAAAGATTTATGGAGATGGTTGCTGCGGATGAGTTTCTTGAGCATGCAATTTATGTGGATAATTGCTATGGAACTCCCCGCAAGGCTCTCGATGAGATGCTTGAAAATGGGCTGGATGTTATTTTGGACATCGATGTTCAGGGAGCATTCCAGATAAGAGAAAAGCGTCCTGATGCTCTTATGGTGTTTCTTATGCCTCCTTCCTTTGAAGATCTGGAAAAGCGCCTTATTATGAGGGGCAAGGATTCTATGGAAGTTATTCAAAACAGACTTATTACTGCCCGAGAGGAATGCAAAGTGGCGGATAAGTTTGACTATATCATCGTAAATGATGATCTCGATCGGGCTGTGTCCGAGTTTTCAGCAATAATTGATAAAGAAAAAAATAATTAAAATATAAGGAGAATTACTGTTATGTTGCTTTATCCCCCCGTATCCGAACTGACCGAGAAGGTTGGCAGCCGTTACCAGCTTGTCAATGTTGTTGCCATGCGCGCAAGAGAAATTTCTGCTGAGGCAGAAGAGAAGAATGAGCCCTTCGATGAGAAGGCAGTTTCCATTGCTATTAACGAGATTTATGCCGGCAAGGTAAGCATGGTTGCCAAGGAAATCGAAGAGTAATTTTTAAGAAAATACCTGGGAGGGAGGGAATAAGATGCCGGATTTGTTCGCGAAAGTTGCAGTTTCCGAGCTTACATATTGGCTGGATAAGCCTTATGATTATCTTGTTCCCGATTCCCTTAAAAGCTCCATTAAACCGGGAATGAGAGTGTATGTGCCTTTTTCAAGGGGAAATCGCCGTGCCGAAGGCATTGTTCTTTCGCTGAACGGCAGCTGCGATTATGATAAGCCCAAGGCCATTATATCCCTTCTCGATGAGGAAGCAGTGCTGACTTCGGATCAGCTTAAGCTTGCTTTTTGGATGCGTGAGCGCTTTTTCTGCACTGTATATGAAGCGGTAAGAGCAATTTTGCCTGCAGGTCTTTGGTTTTCAGGTGACGGAAAACGCAAGGCAAAGGATAAACTTGCTGAGTGGATACGTCTTTGCATAAGTTGCGAGGAAGCTTATGAGCTTGCGCAGACAAAGCGTCGCAAAGCCCCTCAACAGGCCTCTGTTCTCAGTCTTCTCTCTGCTGTTTATGAAGGCGAGGTAAGCGAGGTCAGAACTCTTTCGGGAGCATCAAGGGCGAGCATGAAGGCTCTTGTGGATGCCGGAATTGCTGAGTTTTTCTACAAGGAATGTTTTCGTCGTCCCTCCTTTAAGCAGGGAAAAAGACATGCTTTGCCTGAACTTGACGAAAGTCAGAGCAAGGCTTATGAAGGACTTTGCGCCCTATGCGGTAAAAAGGAAGCTTCGGGCGCTTTGCTCTTCGGTGTAACGGGAAGTGGAAAGACATCGGTTTACATAAAACTCATCGACCATGTTCTTTCCAACGACAGAGCCGTTATTCTTCTGGTTCCCGAGATTGCGCTCACTCCTCAAATGCTTGAGACATTTTCTTCCTATTTTGGCGAAAAAATTGCAGTTTTGCATTCTTCACTTTCTGTATCCGAGCGTTATGATGAGTGGAAGAGAGTGAAAAACGGGGAAGCAAGGCTCGTGATAGGTACTCGTAGTGCCATCTTTGCGCCTGCTGAAAATATTGGTCTGATAATAATTGATGAGGAGCAGGAAGATACCTATAAGTCTGAATCCGCTCCCAGATACCATGCCCGTGATGTTGCGAAATTCCGTTGTCAGGAGGAAGGAGCCCTTCTCCTTCTTGGCAGCGCAACTCCTGACATATGCAGCATGCATGCCGCTGATATGGGGAAATATTCTTATTTTTCCCTGCCGGAGCGCTATAACAGGATGTCGCTTCCCGAGGTAAAGATAGTTGATATGAAGCGTGAGCTTCGTCGCGGAAATGATAGCTGTATCAGTTCGTTTCTTAAAGATGAGCTTCAGAAAAATATTGATGCCGGAGAGCAGAGTATTCTCTTCATCAATAGGCGCGGAACAAGCAAGCTTATAAGCTGCGGAGACTGCGGCTACATTTATAAATGTCCCCATTGCAGTGTGAGCCTTACTTACCATGCAGGTATAAGCAGGCTTCAGTGTCATTACTGTGGCTATTCTCAGCGTGTTGCTTCTTTGTGTCCGGACTGCGGAGGAGAGCTTCGCTTTACCGGCGATGGTACCGAGAGAATTGAACAGCAGCTTTCTGAGCTTTTTCCCAACGCAGAAACTTTGCGGGTTGATACCGACACAGTTATTGCGGCGGGAAGCCATGATGCGCTTTTGAGCCGATTTAAGGATGAGAATATTCCTATAATGATCGGAACTCAAATGGTTACTAAGGGGCTTAATTTTGAAAATGTGACTCTTGTTGGTGTGCTGAGCGCTGACCAAAGCCTTTACTGCGGAGATTATCGCGCCGCCGAGAGAACATTTTCTCTTATTACTCAGGTTGTTGGCAGAAGCGGAAGAGCGTCTCGACCCGGAAGAGCGGTTATACAGACCTTTACACCTGATAATCAGGTTATAAATTATGCTGCAAAGCAAGATTATGTCGGCTTTTATAAGCAGGAAATTGATTTGCGTCGGGTGCAGAAATGCCCACCTTTTACCCAGATTATTTCTCTTACTGTAACCGGCAATGACGAACATGCTGTTCTTCGCTGTTGCGGTGAGATTAAAAAGTTATTGCACCATGCATTGGGCAAAAGACTGAATACCGATATCCTCGGTCCTGCGCCTTATCCTGTGGTAAGGGTTGCGGGAAAATACAGATATAAACTTATTTTGAGATGTCTGCCCGATAGAGAAGTACGCGCGGCGGTATCGAAAATCCTTATTCACAGCAATACTCAAAAAGAATTTCGCGGTGTATCGGTCTATGCCGATATGAATCCGTTAACTTAAGAAAGAGGAGATTACTATGGCACTGAGAACAATTATGGAAAAGGGCGAACGCTGCCTCGAAAAGCGTTGCCGAAACGTTGTTAACTTTGATGAAAGACTTCATATTCTTCTTGATGATATGGGAGATACTCTTATTCAAAGCGGTGGCGTTGGTCTTGCAGCTCCTCAGGTTGGCATTCTTCGCCGCGCAGTTCTTGTTCTTGAGACCAATGTTGCCGAGGGCGAGAATGAATATGTCATCGAACTTATAAATCCTGAAATTATAGAGACAGCAGGGGAGCAGACCGGTCCCGAAGGCTGCCTTAGCGTTCCCGGAGTATTTGGTCTCGTGACCCGCCCCGATTATGTTAAGGTAAGAGCACAGGATAGATTCGGCGAATTTTTTGAGGTTGAGGGAACCGGCCTTACTGCTCGTTGCTTCTGCCACGAGATTGACCATCTTGATGGTCGTCTCTTCGTTGATATTGCTGATCATATTATGGATGACGAGGAAATGAGAGCCTATTACGGCGCAGGAGAGGATGAATAAAATGCGGGTAGTTTTTATGGGCACGCCGGACTTCGCTGCCGCGTCTCTGAAAAAACTTCTTGATGAGTCATATAATGTTGTGGGTGTTTTCACTCAGCCGGATAAGCCCAAGGGAAGAGGTATGAACCTTGCTTTTTCTCCCGTTAAAGAGGTAGCCATTGAGGCAGGAATTCCGGTTTTTCAGCCTGAAAAAATGAGAGATGGCACCGCCCTTGAAATGCTTCGCTCTCTTAATCCCGATGTTGCTGTTGTTGTGGCATACGGAAGAATTTTGCCGGATGATATGCTCGCTGTGCCACCTCTTGGCTGCATAAATGTCCATGGTTCTCTTCTTCCCGCATACAGAGGCAGCGCCCCTATTCAGTGGGCTGTCCTCAACGGAGATAAGGTAACAGGCGTTAGCACAATGTTTATGGCAAGCGAACTGGACGCAGGAGATGTCATATATACCTCCGAAACTGAAATTGGCGAAAAGGAAACCTCCGGTGAACTTTTCGACAGGCTTATGGAAATGGGCGCAGAACTTCTGCATAAGACCCTTTCCGATCTTGAAAATGGCGTTCCCAGAATGCCTCAGGATCATAGTAAAGCTACATTCACAAAACAGCTTGATAAAAGTTATAGTCCCATAGACTGGAATCGCAGTCCACGAGAAATAAGCAAGTGGATTTACGGTCTTCAGCCCTGGCCAACTGCGAGCTTTGAAATTGAAGGCAAGGTGTTTAAGGCATATGCCTGCGAATATACTGAAAATTCAAGCTCCAAAACTCCCGGCAGTATCGTATCTGCCGGAAAAAACGGCATTGAATTTGCCTGCGGAAATGGAAAAACACTTCTTATTACCGAACTTCAGGCTCCCGGAAAAAAACGAATGAAAGCGGCGGATTACCTCCTTGGTCATCCTATAAAGGTGTAATTTTATGGCGGATGCAAGACTTGCAGCCTTGACTTTTCTTGAAAAATGCAGAAGATCAAATGCCTGGTCCGATGCCGTTCTTGGCAGCGTAATGGATAGCGCTGATCTGGACGGAAGAGACAGAGGACTTTGCACTGCGATATGCTATGGCGTTATGCAGAATATGCGTCTTTTAGATAACGCTGTTTCTGCTTTCTCCTCTGTAAAAATTAATAAGTTAGAGCCCAAGGTTCTTGACATTCTGCGAATTTCTGCCTATCAGCTGCTTTTTATGGACAGAATCCCGCCCTCCGCAGCTGTTAACGAGGCTGTCAAGCTCAGCAAAAAGCTTGGCTATGCCCGTGCAAGCGGACTTGTGAACGCTGTTCTCAGAAAAATTTCTTCCAATAAAGAAACTCTCCTCAATCCCAAGGGAATTGATAAGGTGGACACTCTTTCCTTGAAGTATAGCCACCCCAAGCACTTGGTGGAATATTTCATTTCCATTCTGGGAGAGGATGAAACCGAAGAACTTTTGAAATGCCATAATGGTGAGGTTCCGATTGCGCTTCAGGTGAATACCCTTAAAACTGACAGGGATAAGCTTCTTGCGTCTTTTGCCGAAAAGGGAATTGACGCTGCAGCTCATTGCGAACTTCCCAATTGCATAATCTTAAAGTCAAATGGCGCTGTCAGTTCTTTACCCGGCTTTAATGATGGTGAATTTTATGTTCAAGACTGCGCGGCTTACATGTCCGTTCTTGCCGCTGAACCCAAAGCAGGTGAGCGTATAATTGATGTATGCTCCGCGCCCGGTGGGAAGAGCTTTGCTGCGGCAATACTTTCAGGAGCTAAGGCCGGTATTGTGTCTTGCGATATTCATGAAAATAAGCTTAAACGCATAAAAGACAGCGCAAAAAGATTGGGTATTGATAATATTGAAACTCTTGCTGCGGACGGCAGGGAGTTTCGCAAAGAGTTCGAAGGGGCTTTCGACCTTGTTATTGCCGATGTTCCTTGCTCAGGACTTGGCGTAATCAGGAAAAAGCCCGATATAAGATTTAAGTCTTTTAACGAGTTTGAAACTCTTGCTTCTATTCAGAAAGCAATTCTTGAAAATGTCTCCCGCTATGTGAAACCCGGCGGAAGAATAATTTACTCCACATGTACTGTAAGAGAAGAGGAAAACAAAGCCCTTGCTGAAGCTTTTCTTTCAGAAAACAGTGATTTTGTTGCAGAAGATTTCAGCCTGCCCGGTATAGGCGAGTCTGAAAACGGAATGATACAGCTTTGGCCTCAGCGCCATGGCACAGACGGATTTTTTATTGCTAAACTCAGGAGAAAATAATGACAGACTTAAAGTCCATGCTGCCTGAAGAACTCGAGGAATATCTCAAAACTCTCAGTCAGCCAAAATTCAGAGCAAAGCAGCTTTTTTCTTGGTTTTCAAAAGGAGCTTGTGCTTTCGAGGAAATGAGCAATATCCCCAAAAGTCTTGGAGAAAAACTTTCTTCCGACGGCTATATAAATTCCCTCAAACTTTTGAAAAAACAAGTCAGCGCAATTGACGGAACAATTAAATATCTCTGGGAACTTCGTGACGGTAATGCCATCGAAACCGTATTGATGCGTTATGAGCATGGCAATACAGTTTGCATTTCCTCTCAGGTGGGATGCCGACAGGGATGCGCCTTCTGCGCTTCAACAATCGGCGGACTTGTCCGTGATCTTACTGCATCTGAAATGCTGGACGAGGTTCTGTTTTCCCAGCTTGACAGCGGAGAGAGAATTAGCAACATTGTTATAATGGGTATTGGAGAGCCGCTGGATAACTATGATAATGTTATTCGCTTCCTGCGGCTTGTGAACCATACTGATGGTCTTAATATCGGTATGCGTCATATTTCGCTTTCCACCTGCGGTCTTATTGAGGGTATGGATGCCCTTGCAAAAGAGGATCTGCAGATCACTCTTGCGGTCAGCCTCCACGCTCCCGATGATGAAACCCGTTCTGCCCTTATGCCCGCAAACAGACGCTGCGGCGTGGATGAGCTTGTAGCGGCATGCATTCGCTATTTTGAGCGAACAGGAAGACGTATCAGCTTTGAATACTCCATGATTAATGGTGTTAATGATTCTCCCGAGCAGGCCGAAAAACTTGCCAAAATCGCCCTTAGAATTGGCGCGCATATAAACCTTATTCCTCTCAATCATGTTGAAGAGAGAGAATTTGCCCCTTCAAGTAAGGATAATCTTCGCACTTTCTGCAGAATACTTGAGTCAAAAGGAGCAAACTACACTATCCGCAGAAAACTTGGCGGAGATGTTGATGCTTCCTGCGGCCAGCTCCGCAGAAAGAGAGAGAAAGCGCAAATGCGAGGTGAAGATCAAAAGTGAATGCATTTGGAATAACAGACCGCGGAGTAGTTCGTAAGGAAAATCAGGATGCTTTTCGTTATGAAATGATTGCAAGGGACGAGCTTTTGTGCGCCGTTCTTTGCGATGGAATGGGTGGAGCTCAGGCGGGTGCTTTGGCTGCAAACATGGCGTCTGATACCTTTATGTCCCATGCTTCTTACTCGGTGGATTCTTCCTCCGATGCCTCGGATATGCAGAGAATTCTCGTTGAGGCAGTTAATTATGCCAATATAAAGGTTTATGACCGTTCTTTTGCTGATTTTAGCTGCATGGGAATGGGTTGCACCCTTGTTGCAGCGCTTATTAACAGCAAACGCTGCTTGATTGCCAACGTTGGTGATAGCCGTGCCTACCTTATCAGCAAAAACCAAATTCAGCAGATAAGCAGAGATCACTCCTTGGTTGAGGAGCTTCTTGCAAAGGGACAGATAAAACCCGAACAGGTTAGAAACCATCCTCAGAAGAACATAATTACAAGGGCTATCGGAGTTGAGGCTTCTGTAAAATGTGATATTTTTGATATTAAATTTCCCGTCGGCAGCAGAATTCTTCTCTGCTCTGATGGTTTAAGCAATGTCATCACGGATAAAGAAATTCTTGCAATTTCACAGGATAATCCCAATGTTGAAAATGCATGCAAGCAGTTGCTCGATCTTGCCTTGAATAGAGGAGCGCCTGATAATGTCACTATATTTATTGCCGAAAGATAAGGAGGTATTATGATGGACGAAAATACAAACAAATACCTCGGCATAAAACTGGATAATCGCTATGAGATCCAGCAGGTAATAGGAAAGGGCGGCATGGCCTATGTTTTTAAGGCACGCTGCCAGCTTCTTAACCGCAATGTCGCTATTAAAATGCTTCGTGAGGATATGGCTCACGATGATAGCTTTAAGGAAAATTTTAAGAGGGAAGCGCAGGCTGTTGCAATGCTCTCCCACCCCAATATTGTTTCAATTTATGATGTCAGCCGCACTCCTGAGCTGGACTACATTGTTATGGAGCTTATTGAGGGAGTCACTCTTAAGATATACATGAAAACCAAGGGAACTCTCAGCTGCAAAGAGAGCGTTCATTTCCTGACTCAGATAGCAAAGGCTCTCAGCCACGCCCACAGCAAGGGAATTGTGCACAGAGATATTAAGCCTCAGAATATCATGATTGCGATGGATGGCGCAGTTAAAGTTGCTGATTTTGGTATTGCCCATCTGGAAAATGCCAACGATCCTGATAATAATGCTGTTGGCAGTGTTCATTACATTTCTCCTGAACAGGCCAAGGGACAGAGCGTTGATGCGCGAAGCGATATATATTCTCTTGGCGTAATGATGTATGAAATGCTTACGGGCAAACTTCCTTATACGGGCGAAACTGCCGAGTCAATTGCGCTTCAGCATGTTTCTTCCGTTCCTCAAGCCCTCAGGGAAATCAACAGTGAAATCCCCGAGGAACTTGAGGCAATCGCTCTTAAGGCAATGAATGCTGACATCAATCTTCGCTATCAGACTATTGATGAGTTTATCAATGACCTCAATGAGTATCGCCTTGCAAACACAAGCTCCCTTCCCATTATAAATGCTAAGAGGGATGAAGCTCCTGCCATGGATGCGCCCCCCGCAGCACCCATTCCTGAGAATGTTCGACCCATCCGCCGTAGCGGAGAGATGAGCAAGGAAAGCTTTGCCCGCCGCAGGAGAAGAGCAAATACTGTAAGCACATTACTGGGAATTGGTATTGTTCTCATTGTTGCGGTTTCTCTTTTTGCATGGCTTTGGGATTATTGGCTTGGCGGATTGTTTGCTGAACCTGAGCGTGTTGATATTCCCGATTTTGTCGGCCGACAGTATGAAGAGGTTATAAATACCCGCGAATATCGCAACTTGTTTGTTTTTGTGCCAACCTATGATGTCAATTCCGAGGCAAACGAGGGCGAGATAATCAGTCAGTATCCCGATGCCCATAAGAGCATAATGAGAGATGAAGATGGAATCGAAATTGAGCTTGTTGTGAGCGCCGGAATTCAGCTTCTCAAGGTTCCTGATGTAACAAACAAGGAATATCGCGAGGCCGTGCTTGAGCTTCAGAAAATGGGATTTGTTCCTGAACCTGTGTATGAGCTTAGTGCGGAGATTACTGAGGACTATGTAATTTCAACAAGTCCCGAAGCGGGAGATACTCTCCCCATGGGAAGCAAAATCTACGTTTCCATTTCTATTGGTCCCGAGGTTAAAACCCTTCAGATGCCTAATCTTGTCGGTCTTTCCCGCCATACTGCTGTCAGCAAGGTAGAAAGCAGCAATCTTACTCTCGGAACAATAACCTATGTTGACGATGATATGCCTGCCGGCACTGTTATTTGGCAGAGTATTCCTGCATACACCACAGTAAATGAGCATGATAAGGTTTATCTTCAGGTTTCCAACGGCCCCAAAGAGAATACCGATGGAGAGACTGAAAGTGAAGCTGATGGAGGCTAAAAATGCCTGAAGGACTTTTAGTTAAAGCGCTCAGCGGTTTTTACTATGTGAAAACCGAAAATGATGTAGTTGCCTGTAGAGCGAGAGGTAAATTCCGTCTTGACGGTGTTTCCCCCCTTGTTGGTGACCATGTTGAATTTGACATGACTGATGATGGCAAGGGTTATGTAACAAAGCTTAAGGAAAGAAAAAACCTTTTCATTCGCCCTGCGGTTGCTAATGTTGATTATCTCGTGCTTTTGTGCGCCAATGTCAATCCTGTTACCGATCCGTTTTTGGTGGATCGAGTTTCCGTAATTGCTGAGCATGCCGGCTGCGGATGCATAATCTGCATCAATAAGTGCGATCTTGACAGGGGCGACGAACTTCATTCAATTTTTTCTTCAACAGGCTATCCCGTTATTCGCACAAGCGCGGTGAGCGGAGAAGGTTTGGATGAACTCAAAGCGCTCATTCGTGGCAAAACAGTTGCATTTACCGGCAACTCCGGCGTCGGAAAGAGCAGTCTGCTTAATGCAATTGCCCCCGGATACAATATTAGTGTAGGAGAGGTTAGCGAAGCATTGGGACGCGGCCGCCATACAACCCGTCATGTGGAGTTGTTTGATGCGGGCGAAGGTACAATGATTGCCGATACGCCGGGTTTCGCAAGCTTTGACCTTACTCAAATGAAGCCTATAAAAAAGCAGGAACTTCAGCATGATTTTCCTGAGTTTCGCCCTTTTATAGGTGGGTGCAGATTTTTGGATTGCGCTCATCTTAAAGAGCCCGGATGTGCTGTTTTGGAGGCCATTGAGGAAGGCAAAATCAACCCATCCCGTCATAAAAGTTATCAGCGCCTCTATGAAATTTCCGCTCAATATAAAGAGTGGGAGAATAAATAAACAAACACCACCTTTTCGCATAGTATGTAGCGGAGAGGTGGTGTTTTTCTGTTGAAGGGTAAGGGAAAGGGCGGTATTGGCCCATTCGGGATATGTTTAATTGTTCTTGGGATATTGATCATTCTTGCTCTTGTGCTGCCAAGCGGATTTTGGTGGCTTATGCTTGGTGTTGTAATGATATTACTGGGGCTTCAGTTGAAGCGGCTTTAAGTTCTATTGTCTGCGCTTGCGTCATATCAATTATTGAAATTAACAGCAAGGAGATGCAGATAATGGAGGAAAAAATGAGCGTTGCAGAATATAATTGCTATAAAAATTCCTTTAGGACATTTGTTCGTAAGGAAGAGTGTAAAGATGCAGTAGTTCCGGATACTCTTCCGGATATACGTGATGTGTTGTGCTGCGAAGGGAGAATGCTTATTCGCAGTAAGGATGTAAGTGTCGGGCGTGTTAAAACGGAAGTGAATGTTAACGCAGAAGTTCTTTATAAGGGCGAAGACGAAAAAATTTATTCTGTTAATGTTGTTGTTCCGATAATTATTAGTGCGGAAGATGAATCCATAGGTGATAAGTGTCCGACAACGGCTGCGCTTGAACTGATAAGGCTTGATGCAAGAGCGCTGAATCCAAGGAAAATTTTTGTGCGCGCCGAGGTGGGCTGCGAAATTTTGGTCTTTGAAAATTCAAGCTTGGTTATCAATAATATTGATTCCGAAGAATATATAAAAAGTAAAAAAGCAACAAAGCAAGTGAGTTTTATAAGCGCGGTTAGTGAAAAAACCTTTGCTCTGACTGATGAATTGTCGCTTCCGACTTCATCAGGCGCTGTCGGAAGTGTTTCATTTACCGGTTGCAAATGTTTGGTTGACGATGTTAAGACAGTTGGTACTAAGCTTGTTATAAAGGGACGTGTTAAATGCGCGTTTTGTTGTTATAATCCCGATGGCGAAATCTTCCGCTTTGAAAATACAAGGGACTATTCACAGGTAATCGAACTTGGATTTGAAGTAGGGCAGGGCGAGAAAAATGTCTGGATAATACCCAGCGGAGCATATTGCAGCTATAACGAAAATGAAAAAACAGTCTCTTTGGAGCTTCATATGGTTGCGCAGTTTATATGCAGATGCAATGTCTCTCTTGAGTATGTGGATGATGTTTACAGTAATAGGTTTAATCTGAATCAGGAGAGAAGAGAAATCAAGCTTGAGTATGTGGATGACCCAATTTGTGTGAGAGAAAATGTAAAACAGCTTTTCGAAACGTCAGGGGTAATTTCCGATATTGTCTACTCCCTGATTTGGGCAGAGAGAGCATTAGTAAAATCAAATGGTATTGTGTTGCCATTAAATATATCTTTCGTTTGCAAAAATGGTGAGAATATATGGTGTGAGAATAGAAAAACGGAAATTTCTCTTCGCTTACCCGATGCCGACAAAAAATATTTCGCTGAAAATGCTGAAATTGAGGAGTATAGCTTGCTTCCTGTTCCGGGCGGCGTAGAGCTCAGGCTTATGGTATCTGCAAGGGTTTGTGGGTTTAAGGAGGAAATAATAAATTTTGTTTCCGGAATTTCATATAAAGAAGAGGACGCCATTGATAATTCGGAAAAGCCGTCGATAACTCTTCTGAGAGTTAAAGAGAACGACGAACTATGGAATCTTGCAAGAAATAACTGTTCTTCACCGGATGCAATTTTGAACATAAACAATATAGAAAATTTATCTTCCGCGGTGGGTAAGCTTATTTTAATACCTAAAACATACTGAAATGCTTTTGGATTTAAGCTTTTTTGAAACCATGAACCCCTTGTGAATGCTGCCTTTTTTTGCATGATTACTATTGCCAAGCTTAACATATTGTGCTAAAATACCTTGGATAAAAATTATGACAAGGGGCTGTTAATATATGTCTGGACATTCCAAATGGCACAATATACAGAAAACCAAGGGCGCTGCAGACGCAAAGCGCGCACAGGCCTTTACCAAAATCGCTCGTGAGATGATCGTTGCTGTTAAAGAAGGCGGCAGCGGTGATCCCAACAATAACTCCCGCCTTGCAACTGTAATCGCAAAGGCAAAGGCAGCAAACATGCCTAACGATAACATCAAGCGTACTATCGATAAGGCTCTCGGCGCAGGCAGCACCGATAACTTCGAGAAGGTCGTTTATGAGGGCTATGGCCCCTGCGGCGTAGCTGTTATCGTTGATGCTCTTTCCGATAACCGTAACCGTACCGCTTCCGAAGTTCGCCATATTTTCGATAAGTACGGCGGAAACCTTGGCGCTTCCGGCTGCGTAAGCTGGAGCTTTGATAACAAGGGCGTTATCATTATCGATAATGAAGATGAAGAGCTGGATGAAGACGAAGTCATGATGGAAGCTCTTGACTGCGGCGCAGAGGATTTCGAGGCAGAGGGTGAGACCTTCACTGTATACACCACTCCCGATGATGTTGCAGCAGTCAGCGAAGCTCTCAGCGCAAAGGGCTATAAGCTTCTCTCCGCTCAGGCCGAGATGATTCCCCAGAACGGCTATATCAAGCTCACCAACGAGGACGATATCAAGAATATGACCAAGATGATCGACATGTTCGAAGATAACGACGACGTCCAGAACGTCTACCACAACTGGGAGCAGGACTAATTGAAAGATAAAAAAGACCACCGACTAAGTCGGTGGTCTTTTTGTTTTACATTAAAGACTTAAATGTCAAATACACCCATGATAATAATACCAATTATTACAAGGATGATCATTGCATAGTGCTTCCAACTGAGCTTTTCCTTGAGGAAAATGCGGCTCCAGATAACACTGGCTACACAGTAGGAGGAAATGATGGGGGCGCTCATTGCGAGATGGGCGGAGTCAGCAATTGCGTATATGTAAGCAAACTGACCTGCGGTTTCGAAGATTGCGCCAACATACTTGGGAGCTTCCATTTTGGGAATAAGCTTCTGCTTTTTGATAATGATAGTATAGATGAAGCAAATAACACCTGCGGCAAGGAAGGTCAGCTCATAGGCAACATTGGCACTGTCTTCGTTGAGGGTTTCCAAAACGATGTTGTCAGCAAAGGTTCCAGCAGCATCGAGGAGGCAGTAAGCAATGGGCAGAGCCAGAGCGAGCCAGCTTTTTGCATACTTGTAGTTGCCCTTTTCTTGTCTTGCTGCGCGCAGTTCATCGTCCTCGCGGGATTCAACAATACCCAGACCGATAACACCGATGCAGACGATTGCGATAGCGACGAGTACGAGGGGAGGATAGCTCTCTCCGCCTGTCAAAATGGCGCAAACTGCAACAAGTGCTCCGGATGCATTGCAGATGGGAGAGGAAATGCTGAGCTCAATATAGCGCAGTCCAAGATAACCCATTGCCATGGAGAGAATGTAGAGAAGGGATACGGGAAGATAAGTGAAAATAACATTCCAGCTAATCTCGGTGCCGCCGATGAAAATTTCATAGGCAGCGTGAAGACCCATTACGATACCGACAGCCATAACCATCTTAAGATGGGAATACTTATCTTTTGCGTCTGCGCAGCCGATTTTTGAGAAAAGGTCACTTCCGCTCCAGCAGAGCAGAGTTATAATTGCAAGCCAAAACCACATAATTACTTTCCTCCTTATTTGATATCTACAAGACCGGCCTCATACATTTTCTGCAAGCTCATCATTATACCGAGCTTTGCGTGATACCATGTAAGACCGCCCTGGAAGTATACGGAATAGGGTTCGCGGATGGGACCGTCGGCAGAGAGCTCGATGGAAGAGCCCTGAACGAAGGCGCCTGCTGCCATAATAACATCGGCATTGTAGCCGGGCATCGCGTAGGGGATAGGAGTGAGATAGCTGTCCACAGGAGCTGCTGCCTGAATACCCTTGCAGAAAGCGATCATTCTCTCGGGAGAGCCCAGTTCAACAGCCTGAATAATGTCGTGACGGCTTTCTGTGCCATCGGGAAGAACGCGGAAGCCAAGGGACTCATAAAGTCTTGCTGCGAAAATTGCGCCCTTGAGAGCACCGGCAACAACGGTGGGAGCCATAAAGACGCCCTGATAAAGACTGGTCTTAACGTCAAGGCTTGCGCCGACTTCCTGACCGAGGCCGGGAGCGGAGAGGCGGAAGGCGCAGCGGTCGACGCATTCCTTGCTGCCGCAGATGTAACCACCGATGGGGGCAAGACCGCCGCCGGGGTTTTTGATAAGAGAGCCGACTATCATGTCCGCACCAACGTTGCTGGGCTCGATAACCTCAACAAACTCGCCGTAGCAGTTATCAACCATGCATTTGACATCGGGTTTGACGCTTTTGCAAAATGCGATAAGCTCGCCGATCTGACTTACAGAGAATGTGCGGCGCATAGCGTATCCCTTGCTGCGCTGAATGGTGATAAGCTTGGTGCGCTCGTTTATTGCTTTGCGTATTCCCTCATAATCAAAGCCGCCGTCGGGAAGAAGCTCAACTTCGTTGTAAGTTACTCCGTATTCGGCAAGGGAGCAGGGAGAGGGACGGATGCCAATAACCTCTTCAAGGGTATCATATGGTCTTCCAACGGGAGAGAGGAGCTCATCTCCGGGGAGGAGATTGGCAGAAAGAGCAATGGCCAGAGCGTGAGTTCCGCAGGTGATCTGGGGACGGACAAGTGCGCTTTCGGTTCCAAATGCGTGGGCGTAAACCTGTTCAAGAGTGTCTCTTCCTGCGTCGTTATAGCCATAACCTGTGCTGCCTGCAAAGCACTGAGCATCAACTCGGTTATCCTGCATTGCCTTTATAACCTTTGCCTGATTATATTCGGCAACTGCATCTATTTCCTCAAAACGTTCTTTGAGATCTTTTATTATTTTTTCGGAATATTCAAGTATCTTATTGTCTATGCCGAATCTTGCGTATATATTTTCCATATTTTTATTTACCTTCTTCTATATTTTCAAATACTTTTTTTGCTGCTTCATTTATAACATCGGGGCGGGTGACGAATATGCCGTTTTTCTCATCTCCGAGAACAAGCAGCGTATCACCGGGGGAAATCCCGAATATTTCGCGGGCATCTTTCGGGATAACAATTTGTCCCTTTTCACCGACCTTAACAGTGCCGAAAATATGTTTTCCGCCGTTAATGCCGTATAAGTGTTTTCCTTTAGCCAAGGATTTTTACTCTCCTTTCAATGGGGATCGCGGTATGAAAGTCATACAAGTAGGAATATTATACACTATATGGAGTGTATATACAAGTATCGTCGCAGTATTCAGTAGAGAAAAATTTACATTTAGTTTATTGACTTTAGTGCGATATGCTGACATACTTATAATAATTTTGTAAATATACTCATTATAATCGGAGTGTGCTATGAGAGAAAAGTTTGCAAGGTTTATGTATGGCCGCAATGGAGCGGATCAGCTTGCCAGATTTACAAGTTATCTGGTTCTTATTTTCATATTGATTGATGTTTTTGTTGAAGGCACATTTTTCTATCTTATTGCCTTCATTCTTCTGATCTATAATTTCATACGTATTTTTTCCAGAAACCTTGATAAGCGCAGAGCGGAAAATGCCCGTTTTCTCAAATTGCGCAATAAATTTATGTATGCATTCAGAGACTGGAAGGAAAGACAAAAGCAGAAGAAGGACTATGCTTTCTTCCGCTGCCCTTCCTGCAAGGCAATGCTGCGTGTACCCAGAGGAAAAGGAAAAATTAGGGTTACCTGCCGCAAATGCGGTAATGCCTTTGAGCGTAGGACTTAAAATATGTTTGGATATATAGAAGCCAATGCGACTTTATTAAGCGAAGAGCAGCTTTCAAGGTATAAAGGTTGCTATTGCGGCTTGTGCCGGGCTTTGAAGGAACGCCACGGTCAACTGAGCAGAGTCACTCTCAGCTTCGACATGACCTTTCTCATCATGTTTCTCAGCAGCATGTATGAGCCTGATGAAAAATCCGGAGAGGCTAACTGCATTGTTCATCCTTTCAAGAAGAGATGCTATTGGTCGGATCGTTTTACCGATTATGCAGCGGATATGAATCTTGCCCTTGCTTATTATAATTGCCTTGATGATTGGAATGACGAGGGGAATATCCTCAGATATGCTCAGGCAAAAGCCTTTGAAAACAAGTATAGAGAAATTAAAAACTTATGGCCGCGACAGTGCGAGGCAATTGAGCGATGCATTTCCACTCTCGGTGAGATTGAAAAAAATTCCCACAGTGAGATAGATGAAGCAGCAAACTGCTTTGCTGAGCTTATGGGCGAGCTTTTTGTCTGCGAAGAGGATAGCATATGGTCTTCCAGAATTCGCCTTTTCGGTCAGGCGCTGGGTAAATTTATCTATATGATGGATGCTTGCGTCGATCTTGAAAAAGATAGAAAGCAGTCTCGATATAATCCTTTTATAAAAGAAGGCCATGAAGCCCTTTCGGAAGAGGATAGACTTTTAATCCTGAAAATGCACATCGGAGAGTGTGTGCGACTTTTTGAACTTTTTCCACTTTTGCAGGATGTGGATATAATGCGCAATATTTTATTTAGCGGTGTGTGGCATCGCTATACTTTAGCTATCAGAAAAAACAAGGAGGACACACAAGTTGATAAGTGATCCCTATAAGGTGCTTGGTGTATCTCCCGATGCCAGCGACGAGGAAATTAAGGCAGCCTACAGAAAGCTTGCCAAGAAGTATCACCCCGACCTTAACCCGGGAGATGCATATGCGGCGCAAAAAATGAACGAGATAAACGCTGCCTATGACCAAATAAAAAATCCCCAGCCCCAGTCCGACGGTTTCGGCGGCTATGGTTACGGCGGCTATAGCTATGGTGGACAAAATAGCGGAGAGCGTAACGAGATTCAGGCTGCAAGAAATTACCTTCGTGCACGCCGTTTCCACGAAGCCCTTACGGCTCTTTCCGGAGTTCCCGTGGCCGAACGCGGCGGCGAGTGGTATTATCTCCACGCTATTGCAAACTATAATGTAGGCAATCGGGTTTCTGCATTGGAGGATGCCCGCACTGCCTGCCGCCTCAGTCCCGGCAATATGCAGTATCGTCAGCTCCTTGAGCAGATTGAATCAGGTGCACAGATTTATGATGATGCGGGACAGGGCTTTGGTTTCCGAGGCATGCAGATGGACGGCAACAATATCTGTCTGAAACTTTGCATTGCAAATCTTGTATGTAATCTTTGCTGCGGTTCAAGATTTTACTATTGTTGCTGAGAAAGGTGATTTTTATGACCAAAATCACTGAACATATCCGCAACAGAAGAAGCGTACGTAATTATGACGGACGCCGGCTGGAAGATAATATAATTGAACAGCTTTTGTCCTTCGGAGAGAATCTTGATAATCCATTCGGCATTGATGTGGATATCAAATTTCTTGATGCAAAGGAGCATGGCCTTGTTTGCCCTATGGCAAACGGTACAGATATTTTTGTGGGCGGCAAAATCAAGTATGTTCCCATGGCAAATGTTGCCTTTGGTTATTCCTTTGAAAAGTTCATTCTCTTTGCCCAATCGCTTGGTGTTGGTACTGTGTGGCTTGGCGGCACTATGAACCGCCCTGCTTTTGAGGAGGCAATGAATCTGGCTGAGGACGAGATTATGCCCTGCGCAAGTCCCCTTGGCTATGCTGCAAAGAAGATGTCCATTAAAGAGATAATGATGCGAAAGGCAATAAAAGCCGATGAGCGTATGGACTTTGAAGAGCTGTTTTTTGATGGAGGAGCTGATAAGCCTCTTTCAAGAGAAAGAGCAGGGCAGTATGCAGATGTGCTTGATATGGTGCGTCTTGCCCCTTCTGCTGTGAACAAACAGCCTTGGCGCGTTATAATGTTGGATAATGCATTTCATTTCTATCTCAAGCGAAGCAAGGGCTTTGACCATATTAGCAAACTGGATATGCAGCAGGTAGATATGGGCATAGCACTTTGCCATTTTGCTCTTGCCGCAAAGGAAAAGGGAATCAGTATACAGTTTTTGATGGAAGACCCCGAACTTGCAGTGGACTCCGGCCTTGAATATATAGCATCCTATGCATTGGGACAGCTTGATTAATATAACAAAAAAGCTCCATCCGATTTCGGATGGAGCTTTGAATTTTTATAACTTACAGGAGGTTCAGAACGAAGGTCAGAACAACGAAAGCAAGAGCAATCCACTTGGTCATCTTGGTGAGCTTTGCGTCCATGGTCTTTGCCTTAGCCTTGAAGGAATAGCTGTCGTTACCGCCGCCGATAGCGCCGCTGAGACCGGAACCCTTGCCGGACTGGAGCATGATGATAACGATGAGAGCAATACCTGCGAGAAGCTGAATGATAGTGAGTATGAGTTTGACGGTTTCCATTAATGATTCATCCTTTCAATGTCAAATGGGCTATGCCCATACTTGTCGATAGTCACGCAGAACATATTAGCATATATAGAGAGGTATTTCAAGTATTTTTTTGCATTTGAAGACAAATACTGTTTCCTTTCGCGTAATTGGGGAGAGAAACAGAGTGTGTATTCCTCGCTTATTGCTCGGCACTCCTAATCATTTTGCGATTATCAAGAGCCATAACAAGCACTGGAATCAGAATAAGCTGAATAATAATACCAGGTATAGAGTTTGTAAATGCGCCGGCGAAGAATGCGGCAAGGGTGAAAGCGCCTCCGCTTATACCTGTGCATATAAACATTGCCGCGCCCCAAATCAATCTGCCAACGACCATCGCTACAATCAGTGATACATAAATATTTATCTTCTTTTGTGGCAGCATTTTGTGCATCAGCCCTGCAACCGCACCGTAAGCAGCAAGCTCAATAGCCATGCAGACAGCGTTGGGATAGGGGGGAGGCATTCCCAAAGTAAAGGAGCGCAAAAGAGGAGCTATAAAGCCCACTGCAAGCCCCCATGGCCATCCGCAGATAAAGCCGCATAATAGAACGGGAATATGTAAGGGACAAAGCATTGAGCCTATTTCGGGGATTTGTCCTGTTAGAAAAGGCATAACGAATGCAAGCGCAAGAAAAAACGCGGCAAGTACCATTTTAAATAAAGGTGATTTGTTGTTCATATAGCATATCCTTAATGCTTCGAAATCGGAAAATCAAACTCGCTTCCTGCTCAAAAGCGCAACAATCTAAACGTGAGTTGTAGCAATGGGATTGCTGACGTACGTTGTCAGAAACATATCCACCACGAACGTTGTAGGGAACATGTCGGCTCCCATTACCCCCAATGCAATTCGTAATAATACCAGCTATCCGTTATTTCTTTAATGAAGCACCAGTCAGTACCATTGTTTGGCTTACCAAAGTAAGTACCACCATCAGCTTCATGTCGTTCACCCAAATTATTTCCATCATAAAAATCCGGAACAACAATCTCGTTATTGACTGTATAGTAGTATCCATAATAAACACCACCAACACTCAATCCCGTTGTTTCATAATCGAAGAATTCCATCTCGTTTTCAACCGACAATTCATCGATATTTTCTAAAACATAATTTGAGATTTTTTCATATCTCGCATCGGAGACGGACATCCCGGCACAAGCAACACAAGAAATTATGGTTAACGCACAAATTATAGTTAGTACAAACTTTTTCATTAAATTTCACTTACTCTTTCGACAGCAGACACACCGTCTCCACATGATGAGTTCTCGGGAACATATCAACGGCTGTTGCTTTTTCTGCAAAATATCCATTCTCCGCGAAGATTTTCAGGTCACGTGCCTGAGTGGAAACATCGCAGGAAACATAGACGATTCTCTCGGGAGCCATGCCGCAAATCGCCTCAATAACCTCGGGAGAAAGACCCTTGCGAGGGGGATCAACTACGACCGCATCGGGCTTTGTGCCGCGACGCAGCAATTCCGCAGCGGCTTCGCCTGCATCGGCGCATATAAACTCTGCGTTATCGATGGCGTTTCTTTCTGCGTTCATCTTTGCGTTTTCAACAGCCTCAGGGACGATTTCAGCACCGATAACCTTTTCGCAGCCTCTTGCAAGACAGAGAGAAATTGTGCCAGCGCCGCAGTAAAGGTCAAGTATAAGACCCTTTCCATCGGGAGAAGCGTATTCAAGAGCCTTATAATAAAGCTTTTCAGCCTGGACGGGATTAATTTGATAGAAGGAGCGGGGAGAAAGCTCAAATTCAAGACCGCAAAGGGTGTCGCTGATGGTATCCTTGCCCCAAAGAGTATAGAAATCCCCGGCAAGGACGGTGTTACCTTTGCTGCGGTTAACGTTGAGCACTATGCTGACGCATTCGGGGCAGGCACTGCGTATTGCTTCAGCAAGAGCAGCGGTTTTGCCTCCAAAGCCTCCTGTAGCAACAACAGTTACCTGAAGCTCCTTTGATGTGCGTCCGTAACGGGTGAAAACATGTCTGACAAGACCTTTGCCACTGAGCTCATCATAGGCGGAGATGTTATTCGCTGCCATGAAATCGCAGACGGCTTTTGCTGCTGCATTTGAGGCCATGTCCTGAATGAGGCAGTCATCAACGGGGATGATATCATGGCTGCGGGGGCGGAAAAATCCTTTTACCGGACCTTCGCCGATGGCATAAATGCCCTTGTTGCGGTAGCGCTCGGTTTCCTCTCCGCCTATTATTTCCTCGGCGGTCAAATCAAGTCCGCCTATGCGCTTATAAGCCTCGTTAACTCTCTCCAGTTTGAAATCAAGCTCTGCCTCATAGCTGAGGTGCCTGAGGGCACAGCCGCCGCATTTTTTGAAATAAGGGCAGTCAGGCTCGATACGGACGGGGGAGGGAGAGAGGAGAGTTTCGCCTTTTCCGAAAACAGCAGTTTTTGTAACCTTGAGAATGCGAACTTCCCACCTTTCACCGGGTATCGCACCGGGAACAAACACTGCTCTGCCGCCAATACGGCAGACTCCGCCTCCGTCACTTGACCATGAGACTATATCGGCCTCATATATTTGGTTTTTCTTAAGCTCAATAATATTTTCCATAAATCGAATTTTATCATAGAGAGTATGGAATAACAACTTCCTTTTTTTAAAAACCGGTGGTATACTCAGTTTAACAGACTTTTAGGAGGTGGAAGCTTGAATAAATATATGGATCTATTTTTGACCTTTGCCAAGGTTGGAGTAATGACTTTTGGCGGAGGCTATGCAATGCTTCCCATTCTGCAACGTGAGGTTGTTGAGAAAAAAGGCTGGGCAAGCGAAGAAGAGCTTGCCGATTATTTTGCCATAGGTCAGTGCACCCCCGGTGTTATTGCTGTAAATACCGCAACCTTTGTGGGCAAGAAGCTTTTGGGAATATGGGGAGGCCTTGTTGCAACTGCGGGAGTTGTTTTTCCCTCAGTTGTTATAATCACGATTATCGCAGCTCTTATAAGCAATTTTGCGGATATTCCCGCTGTTATTCATATTTTTGGCGGCATCCGAGTATGCGTTTGCGTTTTAATCCTGAATGCGGTTGTGAAGCTTTGGAAAAAGACGGTTGTGGATAAGATAACGCTTATTATCTTTGTAGCGGTGTTTGTTCTTGCTGTCTTTATTGACATTACCCCTGTTATCTTTGTAGTTATGGCTGCGATTGCAGGTCTCCTTATAGGAAGCTTCAAAGCAAAGGGGGCTGCAAAGAAATGATTTATATTCAGCTTTTCATTGAATTTTTCCTGACTGGTCTTTTCGCCGTAGGCGGAGGAATGGCAACCATTCCTTTTCTTGAGGATATTTCCACCCGCACCGGATGGTTCACCCACGCTCAGCTTGCGGATATGGTGGCGGTCAGTGAGTCAACACCCGGTCCCATAGGCGTAAATATGGCAACTTATGTAGGTTACCTTACCGCAGGCATACCCGGAAGTATTATAGCAACTTTGGGCCTGGTGCTTCCTTCTGTTATTATAATTCTCATCGTTGCCGCTTTTTTGAAGGCATTTCGAAAAAGCAAATATGTTGACCGTATATTTTATGGAATAAGACCTGCTTCAACAGCCCTTATTGCTGCTGCGGGAGTCAGCGTGCTTATGCTGTGCATAGTGGATATTTCTGCCTTTAAGCTTAGCGGAAAGATTTTTGATCTCATTGACCCGAAGGCAATAATCCTTTTTGCAGTGATATGGGTTTTCACAAACCTTGTGAAAAAAACAAAGAAATTTCATCCGCTTGTCTTTATAGCTTTTTCCGCTGTGGCAGGACTAATATTTAAATTCTAATTATCTTTGATAAAATATATACCAGTAGGGCTGAAAGCGCTCCGTGCAAAATGCGTCCGACAAAATGTCGGGCGCATTTTATATTTGCTTCACTGGTAACTGCCAGCGTTTGGCAGTGTACGGAGAGACTGCCAAATCCAAGAATGAAAGCGGAAAGGGCAAGATTAAGGGGGCATAGCGGCAAGTCAGCCATTGATGCAATTCCACCGCCAAGTTCCAAAATGCCGTATATAAGACATTGGCATATACCTATTTCAATGCCAAAATATTTGTTAAGTGATAGCGCAATAAAGTTTCTTATTCCAAGCTGAGTGAGGATTTCTTTTGCTACTGCAAAGAAAATAACGAAGCCGCAGATTGATAAGCATTTATCCAAAGCCCCTTTCACGCATTCAGGTAAAGCCTTGGAAAGGTTAGAATAATTATTATCTCCTAAAGGGATTCTGCTGTTTTTTCCGGAAGTCTTTGGGAAGAAAACGGGGATTAGAATTATGGCAGCACTTATGTGGCAGAAATATAGAAGTAGGCCCGCTTTGACTGAGGTAAATATTCCGCCACCAACTGCACCGATAATAAAAGCGGGCCCTGTGTTGTTGCATATCGGTAAAAGCTTTTCTCCTTGCTTTGCGCTAATATGTTTGTCTTTCACAAGGCTTGAAATTGCGATTGCGCCAACGGGATAGCCTCCCAGTATTCCCAGTATAAAGGGTGTGCAGGCATATGCGAATGTGCCGGATACATTTTTGAATGTCTTCTGGATTATTTTTACCAAATCATCCGCTATGCCAATGGAGCTTATCAAACCTGAAATAAAAAAGAAGGGAAGGAGCGAAGGGATAATTATTTTGGCGCAGCTTTCAAGCCCTTGCCTAACGGCATCGGAGGCTCCGGAGGGATTGGATATAAGAGCACATAAAGAAACTGAAATAATACATACGCTGAAATATCTGAATAATGATTTTTTCAAATCACCCACCCCCTTTGTTTTGATTTTATGATGCCGCGGGGCTAAAGTTGTCCTTTTTGGCATACATTTTCTAAAAGGGGTGATTTAAGCTGGGAATTATTGAAAATGCCCTTGAAAAATTCGCTATTCCATGTGAAGCTGCGGGCGTATGCAGAATATGTATTTCGGGAAAAAGCCGTGTAAGCATAGAAAACTGCAGAGGGGTTATTGAATATAGCAACGAGAGCATTGTTGTGGACTGCCGAAAGGAAAAGGTCAGAATCAGCGGAGATGATCTTTTTATAATTGCTATGAAAAAGGAGGGGCTCGTAATAGGCGGAAAGATCTTAAGCCTTGAGCTTGAATGAAATATGTCTGCAATAATAAGTTTCCTCTTTGGTATGGCTATGATAAGAATAAAGGGGCTAATGACGGAGAGTTTTTTGAACAGTTGTTCAAGTGCAGGAATAGAGCTTGCCTCGGTGAGGAGAATTGATCACTTTACTATAGAACTGAAAATCCCGTTCTCGGATATTAAAGAGGCGAAGAAAATAGCAATGAGCTGTTTTTGCGACTTTGAATCTGTGAAAAGCGGCAGGGAATGGCTATATGCAATCAGAAGAAAAGTTATCCCCATTATTATAATATTTCTGCTCATTGCAGTTGTTTTTTGGTCTAAGTTTTATGTATGGGAGATAGAGCTTAAGGGTAATGAGAATGTTAGTGATGGGGAGATATTATCGGTTCTTGCACAATGCGGCGTTGAGAACGGAGCATTTTGGCCAGCCTTTTCAGCAGACAATATAAGAAGCGAGGTTCTCTATTCCATACCGGAGCTTAGCTGGATAACCGTTAATATGCATGGAAGTTTAGCGGAGGTAATAGTAGTAGAAAGAAAGCGTCCTCCGGAAATGGCATATAAAAATGAATGCTCAAGCATAGTTGCTGATAAGGATGGATTTATAGTTGAAGTTAATGCCTTTGAGGGAAAAAGCCTTGTCAAATCGGGCGACGCGGTGAAAAAGGGGGAGGTGTTAATATCCGGAATCGTGGAAAGTAGTTATGCTCCACCTCGTTTTCTTAACTCACTGGGAACAGTAAAGGCTGAAACAAACAATGCTTTTATAGCCGTGAGGGCTTCAACCATACAAAAAAAGTCCGCAACAGGAAAAATAAGAGCAAAATATGCTCTTATAATAGGTAATAAACGAATAAATTTTTATTCTGGCAGTAGCATTTCAGAGGACTTTTGTGATAAAATCATATCTGTATGGAGTCCTGAGATAAAAGGTATACTGAAACTTCCCGTCAGTATAGTTAGGGAATGTAGCTTTTCATATTCCGGCGAATATTGCGAAGCAGATTATCAAGCGGCATCCCGGGTGCTGGAATATAGCCTAAGAGAAAACTTTTCCCGGGAAATAAACGGCGGAGAAATTATTGGTGAAAAGCTGAGTGTTGGTAAAAGCAACGGACTGATAATTTCAACTTTAAGAGTGCGCTGTATTGAGGAAATTGGCCTTTCAGCGGCTGTAAGCGAAGAGGAAATCGCCAATAGCCTATATAAGTTCAGTCAGAAAGCGGATGATGAATAAATGGCAGAGAAAAAAATAGAAGTGGACAGAATTGAAAATATAGTCAATGTTTTCGGTTCTTTTGACCAGAATATAAGAATTATTGAAACAGAGCTGGACGTTGCCGTAACGGACAGAGACAGCAGTCTTCGTATAAACGGCAGCGAGGAAAATGTTGCTCTTGCTGAAAAGGCAATTGAGGGACTTATCTCTCTTGCCGCAAGAGGGGAAAATATTGACGCTCAGAATGTGCGCTATATTCTCAAACTTGTTCGCGAGGGCAAGGAAACCAAAATATCTGCAATAGCAGGAGACACCGTTTGCATGACCAGCAAGGGTAAGGCTGTCAAAGCAAAAACCCTCGGTCAGCGCGCTTACTGCGAGGCTATTAAAAATAACACTATCACCCTCGGCATAGGCCCTGCGGGAACAGGCAAAACCTATCTCGCTGTTGCTGCTGCAGTGGCTGCTTTTCGCGCTAAGGAAGTCAACCGCATCATTCTCACCAGACCTGCGGTTGAAGCGGGCGAGAGACTGGGTTTCCTTCCCGGAGATCTGCAGAGCAAGGTTGACCCTTATCTCCGTCCCCTTTATGATGCGCTCTTCGACATGTTTGGAGCGGAGACTTATAACAGCTATCTTGAAAAGGGCAATATTGAGGTAGCACCTCTCGCTTATATGCGTGGACGTACCCTTGATGACAGCTTTATAATTCTTGATGAAGCACAGAACACCTCCCGTGAGCAGATGAAAATGTTCCTCACCCGTATGGGCTTCGGCTCCAAAATGGTAATTACCGGTGACGTTACCCAGATTGACCTGCCCAGCGATAAGCCCAGCGGACTTAAAGAGGCAATGCGTGTGCTTGACGGCATTGAGGATATCGCAATATGCCGCCTAACAAGCGCCGACGTTGTCCGCCATGTTCTTGTTCAAAGAATAATCGAGGCGTATGAGAAAAAAGCTCTTCCTGATAAAGCCCCCGCAAAAACAATGCCCGGCAAATACAAAAAGAAGTAATTGGGAGATAAGCTGACTATGCATAAGATACAGGTATACAGAGAAAAGAAAGGTCTTGGACATTTTGGCGTTGCCAGACTTCTCAGACGCTCTGCCTCTGCTGCACTTAAAGCGGAGGGGATAAACGAGGATTGCCACATAAGTATTATGTTAACTGACGATGTTGGTATCCACGCCATAAATCTTGAGCAGAGAGAGATTGACCGTCCTACAGACGTTTTGTCCTTTCCCATGAACGAACTTGTTCCCGGTGAGTTTTCATCCGAATACTGCGAATATGACCATGAAAAGGGAAGAATAATTCTTGGAGATATGGTTGTGTCTCTCGAGCGCTGCCGAGCTCAGGCAGAAGAATACGGTCATAGCTTTGCACGGGAGGTAAGCTATCTGTGTGTTCATTCTGTTTTGCATCTTCTCGGGTATGATCATCTTGATGAAGGCGAACAGAAGGCTCAGATGCGGGCAAGAGAAGACGCGATTATGAATATTATAGGTTTATAAATAAGGCAAAAGTCCTTTACCTTATAACGAAAATAAAGGAGATCAAAAATGATTAATAAAACTGCAATGATTACTATTTGCGGCAGACCCAATGTTGGCAAATCCACCCTCACTAATTCTCTTGTTGGAGAGAAAATTGCAATTGTTTCCAACAAGCCCCAGACAACCAGAAACCGCATTACTGCTGTTATAAACAGGGGAGAGACCCAGCTTGTGCTTATGGATACTCCCGGCTTCCACAAGCCCCGCACCAAGCTTGGGGATTATATGGTTAACGTTGTTAATGAGTCTATTCCCGATGTTGATCTTATCCTCCTTGTTGTTGAGCCCATTGCAAACATAGGTTCTCAGGAAGAGGCACTTATTACTCGTATCAAGCAGAGTGGCTGCCCTGCAATACTTATCATCAATAAGATAGATACTGTTGAGAAGGAGGCCCTCCTCGCTGTTATCGCATGCTATGCAGAGGCATTTGAATGGAAGGCTATAATTCCCATTTCCGCAATGCGCAAAAACGGCACCGATCAGCTTCTTGAGATGATGGAAGATTATGCCGTTGAGTCTCCCGCGCTTTTCCCCGAGGATATGGTCACCGACCAGCCTGATAAGCATGTTTGCGCAGAAATTGTTCGCGAAAAGCTGCTTCGCTGCCTTGATAAGGAAATTCCTCACGGTACTGCAGTTGAGGTAACCCGTTTCACCGAGCGTGAAAATGAAATCATCGACCTTGATGTTACCATTTATTGCGAAAAGGCAAGCCATAAGGGTATTATTATTGGCAAACAAGGCGCAATGCTCAAAAAGATTGGCGAGCAGGCCCGCCGAGATATAGAACGCTTTATGGGAACCAAGGTTTATCTCCAGACCTGGGTTAAGGTGAAGGAGAACTGGCGCGACAGCGATGTGCTGCTTCGCAACTTCGGATTCAGCGAATAAAATTTACCTGTTATATTTCCTCCACGGTGCGAAAGCATATATTTGTGGAGGGAATATCAGATGGATAATTATTGGACTGTGTTTCGTGATACCGGCGAGCCTATATGCTATCTTCTGATGAAAGCAGATGAAAAAGTGCGGATTCAGAAGAAAACTGTATAAATAAGTTTGGTGTGGGGCGAATTAATTCGCCCCGCCGCAGAATTTAATCGAGGTTTACATAATATGTATCTTAATGCCAAAGCTCTTGTGCTTCGGGAAACAAAATATAAAGATGCGGATAAAATACTGACAGTTCTCACGGCTGAAGAGGGCAAGCTTACAGTGAAGGCCAGGGGAGCGTTAAGAAAAAGTTGCAAGTATGCGGCTGCTTCTCAGATTCTTTGCTATAGTGATATGACTTTGTTTGGCAACAAAGGAAAGTGGAGCTTGAACGAAGCCCAGACAATTGAGCAGTTTCTTCCTTTGAGGGAGGATATTGAATATCTTGCTTTGGCCAATTATTTTGCCGATTTGTTGGACGCTGTCAGTGATGAGGATAGCCCCAACCCCGAAGTTTTGCAGCTTGGTCTCAATTCTCTTTTTGCTTTAAGCAGGAAACTTTATAAAAGCGAACATATTAAGGCTGTTTTTGAACTGAGACTTATGTGCCTTTCGGGATTTGAGCCTGATCTATATGGATGCGTCTCCTGCGGAGAGGAAATCCCAAGCGACGCTCTTTTCTCCCTGAAGGGTGGAGTTATGCATTGCCGCGGTTGCTCGCCCGGAAGTGTAGGCATTAGCATGCCTGCATCAAATGATACAATTGAGGCCATGAGATATATTTGTCTTGCAGAGCCGAAAAAGATTTTCTCTTTCAGTATTCCTGAAATTGCAGAAAAGCAGCTTTGCGATATTGCCGAAGCATATGTCGCCTCGCAGCTTGAAAGAGGATTTTCCTCTTTGGACTACTGGAAAGGTATAAGTTACAAAGGATAATTTTATGGAACTTTATGAAAAATCCATGATAACGCTGGAGCTTCCTGCGGTACTTGAAATGCTTGCAAAGGAAGCTGTAAGCGAAAGCGCAAAAGAAAAATGTCTTGAAATTCGCCCCAGCGCCCATCGTGCGGAGGTTCAGCGTCTTTTGGGACAGACAAGCGCTGCCAAAGAAATGATGATAACAAGGGGCAGCCCCAGTTTCAGCGGAGTTAAGGATGTGCGCAACGCCCTTGCACGCGCTGATATGGGCGGTGTTCTCAATACACGCGAGCTTCTTAATATTGCAGGAGTTTTGCAGTGCGCGCGTCTTGCAAAGATTTA
The DNA here is from genome assembly GCA_045631645.1 of Oscillospiraceae bacterium. Classification (GTDB taxonomy): domain Bacteria; phylum Bacillota; class Clostridia; order Oscillospirales; family Oscillospiraceae; genus SIG459. The sequence goes on along the minus strand of JAZQVC010000005.1, from coordinate 122,647 downwards.
TGGCAGCGGTGAAGCTGCTGGAAGAAGCGATATTAACTATCTTTTTCTTTCTCTTCACGCAAATAAATATCTGGAGGAGAAAATATTAACCTCCATAACAGGTGAGGATGAGATTGCAGATTTAGCTAGCAAAGAACTTGCCGATATACGCAGAAAAATACGCGCCGCGGCATCCAGAGTAAGAGAGGTTCTTCAGAAGATAATTTCCTCTCCGAGTTATTCAAAGGCTCTTCAGGAATGCATTATCACAACTCGTTCTGACCGCTATGTTGTTCCCGTCAAGGCAGACCACAAAAACGCAATTCCAGGTCTGATTCACGATATTTCATCCTCCGGAGCAACAGTGTTTGTTGAGCCTATGGCCGCGGTTAAGGCCAATAATGAGATAAGGGAACTTCGTATTCAGGAAAAGAAGGAAATAGAGCGAATTCTTATGGAACTCAGTGCAGAGTGCGCATCCTTTAGAGATGATATTTCCTCCGACTGCATTCTTCTTATCGAGTTGGATCTTATTTTCGCAAAGGCAAAGCTTAGTTATAAGCTTGATTGCGGCGAGCCTGCTATAAGTGTGGGAGAGATAAATCTCAAACGCGCCCGCCACCCACTATTGCCTAAGGGAAGTGCCGTGCCTATTGATGTTCGCCTTGGTGCTGAATTTGATACCATCGTTATAACAGGCCCCAACACAGGCGGTAAAACTGTATCTATCAAGACTATGGGTCTGCTTTCTCTTATGGCGGCCTGCGGACTTCATATTCCTGCATCTGATGGAAGTGAAATTCCCGTATTTAATAAGGTTCTTGCGGATATAGGTGATGAACAGAGCATAGAGCAAAGCTTGTCCACTTTTTCTGCCCATATGACAAATATAGTTGGCATATTGGAAGAATGCGGCGAGAATACACTTCTTCTTTTTGATGAACTTGGAGCGGGAACAGACCCCACCGAAGGCGCAGCCTTGGCAATATCCATAATTGAAAGCGCAAGAAAAGCAGGATCACTTGTTGCAGCCACAACTCATTATGCCGAGCTCAAGGTTTATGCAACAACTCAAAAAGGAGTTCAGAACGCCTCCTGCGAATTTGATGTGGAGACACTTAAGCCAACATACCGTCTTCTTATAGGAATTCCCGGAAAATCCAATGCGTTCGCGATTTCAAAGCGCCTCGGTCTTCCCGAGTATGTTATAGAAGATGCGAAAAATCGTGTGGGTACCGAAAGCGCCAGCATGGAAGAGGTGCTGGAAAAGCTTGAATACCAGCGTCAGCTTATGGAGAAGGACAAGGACGAAATTACCCGTAAGCTTCGTGAAGCTGAAGAAAACGCAAAAAAGAGCGCACAGCTGAGAGCTGAGCTGGAGGTGCGTCTTGAAAAAGCAGACATCAAGGCAAAGCGCGAAGCACAGATCATTCTTGATGATGCCCGACGTCAGGCAGAATATGTTTTTGAAGAGCTTGACCGTATAAGAAAACTTGAAAAAGGGGAGCGGGATCATCTTGCTGTTAATGAGGCAAGAGCAGCCCTTCGCCGCAGTATGAATGAGGCTGAGGATGCCCTTTCTGCAAGTATGGAAAAGCCTGAAGAGCGCAAAGAGTCTGCCCGTGAAATTCGCGTTGGCGACACAGTTGAGATTCGATCCATGGGTATAAAGGCCGATGTTATTTCCATAGGTGCTGACAGAGTTTTGCAGCTGCAGGCAGGCATCATGAAAGTCAGCGCAAGGGAGGACGAGGTCCTTCTTGTGGATAAGCCGAAGGTATCCAAAAAGAGCGTTGCTGAAAAAAGCAGTGCTGCTCTCAGAAGTATGAGCGTTTCTTCTGAGGTTGACCTCCGTGGAATGATGGTTGATGAAGCTCTTCTGGCTATGGAGCGTTATTTGGACAGCGCTGTTATGGCCAAGCTGAAAACTGTGACCATAATTCACGGAAAAGGCACAGGCGCCCTCCGTCAGGCTGTTCAAAATGAGCTTAAGCGCAACCGTTATGTTAAAAACTATAGGCTCGGTCGCTACGGTGAAGGCGAAATGGGCGTAACCGTTGTTGAACTCAAATAATCATTATTTTGTAAATGCAGTAGAATAATGTTGACGCGAAAATGATTATTTGCTAATATTAACTTGTACATTTTCTGTTGAGGAGTAGTTGAGATATGGTTATTAAAACTGTTTCTATCAATAATAATTTCGGACTTTATGCAAAGCCTGCAACCTTCTTCATCCAGAAGGCCAATGAGTTTAAGTGCAGCATCTGGGTTGAAAAGAATGATCGCAAGGTTAACGCAAAGAGCCTCCTTGGTGTTCTCACCCTTTGCATCTCTGCCGATGATACCATCAACATTATTGCTGATGGCGTTGACGAAGCTAAGGCTGTAGAAACACTTGCTGAGTTTGTTTCCGTTAAGTTCGAGGAATAATATTAAGCATATTATTAAGGGGCGTGTTGCGTACACGCCCTTTAAGTTTAAAGTGATGTTATATGATTGATAAACTTCGTGAAAAAGCGAATAAGCTGCCTCTTTTGCCGGGCGTGTACATTATGAAGGATGCCTTCGGCAAGGTAATATATGTAGGTAAGGCGAAGAAACTTAAAAACAGGGTAACAAGCTATTTTCGCGGCGAGCATCTTCCGAAAGTTGAAGCAATGGTGCGAAAGGTTGCGGATTTTGAGGTTATAGTTGTTAATTCCGAATTTGAGGCTCTTGTACTGGAAAACTCCCTTATTAAACAACATATGCCTCATTATAATATTTTGCTGAGAGATGATAAGGGCTATCCTTTTATTCGCATTGATGTGAAAAGCGAATATCCCCGAATAGGTATTACCAACCGGACAAATGATGATGGAGCTAAGTATTTCGGACCTTTTGGCAGCAGGGGAACAAGCTTTGGCATTATCTCCGCCCTGAAAAAAGCGCTGCTTTTGCCTGATTGCAGCAGGAAATTCCCGCGGGATATCGGAAAAGAACGGCCTTGTTTGAATTATCAGATGGGACTTTGCAGTGGATTTTGCCGCGGAGAGCCGGGCTCGGAGGAATATCGCGCCAGAATTTCTCAGGCCGAAATGTTTCTTTCGGGCAAAAGCGCACAGCTTATTGATGACATGCGCAGGGAGATGGAAAATGCGGCCGAGGAACTTCGGTTTGAAACCGCCGCAGATATTCGCGATCGTTTGCGGGCCGTTGAAAGCCTGAGTAACAGACAAAAGGTTATCGCAACCGCATTTGCGGATACGGATGTTATCGGTTTTTATAGAGGCGCAAAGACAGCTTTCGCAGTTTTGCATTTTAATTCAGGGAACATGGTGGGTAAAGACTTTGAACTTATGGAGGAACCCATTGAAACGGACGGCGAGGTTTTGGGCAAGCTCTTGATCCAATATTATTCTAATCGATGTAACCTGCCAAAGCACATTCTTCTTCCTTTTGAGATTGAGGATGCAGAAGATGTGGAGAAAGTTCTCCGCGAAATTTCGGGTAAGAGCATAAGCCTTTCTGTGCCCCAAAGAGGTGAAAAATCAGAGCTTGTTAAATCTGCCCTCTTAAACGCCCGAGAAGAGGTTATGAGAGCCACAACTCAATCCCAGCGAAGTAATAAAACTCTTGAGTGGCTTCAAAAAACCTTGTCTCTTCCTTCCTTTCCCAATAGGATTGAAGCTTTTGATATTTCAAATACAGGCTCATTCGGTATAGTTGCCGCAATGGTTGTTTTTGTTAATGGAAGGCCTCTCAAGCGTGAATACAGGAAATTTCGCATTAAAGATACGAAGATTCAGGATGATTACGCAAGTATGTATGAGGCTGTTTTTCGCAGGTTTAAGCGATGCATTGAAGGTGACGACAAATTTGCCGATGTTCCTGATTTGCTGCTCATTGACGGCGGAGAAACTCATGCCGCGGTTGCGGAAAAAGCCCTTTCTGATTTAGGCCTTGTATTACCTGTGTTCGGTATGGTCAAGGATGACCATCATCGTACAAGAGCTCTTATTAACAGCAATGGCGAAGAAATCGGAGTTGTGAGCAATCAGTCTGTCTTCGCATTTATTGGCACAATTCAGGAGGAGGTTCATCGCTTTGCCATCGAGTACCACCGTTTGCTGCGCAGTGAAACTATTGCATCTCAACTGGACAAGATTCCCGGTGTGGGTGAAAAGCGTAAAAATATCCTTTTGAAAGAATTTAAAACAATTAAAGCTATTAAAGAAGCCGAGGTGCAGGAATTGGCAAAGGTTGTGCCTTCCAATACTGCAGAAGCGGTTTATAAATATTTCCATTAAGAGGAGAAAAAACATGAGAGTTATTACCGGAACTGCAAGGGGAAGAAAACTTAAAACTCCCGTCGGATATGATGTTCGCCCAACCAGCGATCAGGTTAAAGAGGCAATATTTAATATAGTTCAGTTTGATGTTGAAGGTCGCAGAGTTCTGGATCTTTTTGGAGGAACAGGTCAGCTCGGCATCGAAGCAAAGAGCAGGGGAGCAGGAGATGTTGTAATTGTTGACCTTGCCAGAGACAGTGTTAAGCTTATAAAGGAAAATGTTGAATATTGCAAGCTTGACTGCAAGGTTGTTCAGGCAGATGCCATCAGTTATCTCCACGGCTGCGGCAGCTTTGATCTTATTTTCATTGATCCACCCTATGACTCGGATCTTGCCGAAAAAGCCTTGAAGACCATTAAAGAAATTGACATCTTGTCAGAAGGTGGTATAATCGTCTGTGAAACAAGAAAGGAAACTCCAACTCCCGAACTGGAGGCGCCCTATAAAAAGCGCAAGGAGTATACCTACGGTAAGATAAAACTGAGCGTTTATACAAAGGAAAGCTAAGATAATGAGTACAGCTATCTATCCCGGCAGCTTTGACCCCATTACTTTGGGTCATCTCAACATTATTCGTCGCGCCAGCAAGATATTTGACAAGGTTGTTGTCTGCGTGATGGTTAACAGCAGTAAAACCCCGATGTTCACTCTTGATGAGAGAGTTGAGCTTATAAAGCGTGTTGTTAAGCGCTTTCCCAATGTTGAGGTTGATACAAGCAGCATACTTCTTGCTGAATATGTCAAAAGACATAAAAATGCCGTTTTGGTCAAGGGTCTCCGTGCGGTTAGCGATTTTGAGTCTGAATTCCAGATGGCAATTATTAACAAAAAGCTTAATCCCAGGCTTGAAACTGTCTTTTTGACCAGCAGTGAGAAATATACTTATATAAGTTCCTCTGTAGTTAAAGAGATGGCGAAATATGGAGCAGATCTTCGAGAGCTTGTTCCTGCCGAAATTTTGAAAGACGTCATTGAACGCAGCGAATCATACAAAAGATAACTTATATATCAGGAGGCATACGCAATGGAAAACAGTATACTCGATATGATTGAAATGCTTTATACTATGGTTAGTGAAGCTTGGGGAGTACCCCTTGGAAATGATAAGTGCATTATCGAAAGAGATAAGTTTATGAATATCCTTGACGAGATTAAAGCGCAGCTGCCCGTTGAGGTTGCTGAGGCTAAGCGTCTTGTAACTGCAAGGGACGAGTTTATTGGCTCTGCAAAGCGTGAAGCAGAGTCCATCCGTAAGTCTGCTGAGGAACGCGCAAGAGAACTTACTGACGAACAGGAAATCGTTAAGGCAGCAACTCTTCGCAGCAACGAGCTTATTGCCAACGCAGAGGGACGCACCCGTGAACTTTATCGCGTTGCCAATGGCTATGTTGACGATGCTCTTCGCCGCACCGAGGAAGCCATTACCGCTGCTCTTTCTGAGGTCAGAAACTCCAGAAATGAGTTCCGTAGCGCGGCCGCTTCTTCCCAGAGAAACGCCCTTGACTAAAATTTTTTAAGAAAATAATATTTTTTTACGAAGCTCCTCCACAAGGTTTTGTGGGGGAGCTTTGTGCATTAAACAACATAGTTTGTTTTGGGTTTAATATATGCAAAAATTGAGATAAAAATGACAAAAAATGGAAGAAAATTATGCTTGCATTTTTTATGTCTACCTCTTATAATTAATTTTGCGGTGGGGAGAAGTGGTGGAAAGTGCACTAGAAACCCATAAAAACGCAATATTTTATAAATTATTACAAAAATTAAGGGGGTGAAGAGTCAATGACAGGTGAATATCAGCACAATCTGGATTCAAAAGGTAGACTTTTCATTCCTGCAAGACTTAGGGAAGAGCTTGGCAATGTTTTTTATGTGACCCTTTCTATGGATAAATGTCTTTCGGCTTATTCTGCCGAGAGCTGGAGAGATTTTTCTGACAAGGTTAATGCTATGCCCTATGTAAAGCAGCGCAAAATGCGTCCGCTTTTCGCATATGCAGCGAAGTGTGAGCTTGATGCTCAGGGAAGAATACTTCTTCCTCAAAATCTTCGTGATTATGCAGGCTTGAACAAAAATGTTACTGTTGTTGGTTGCAATAACCATGCTGAACTATGGGATAGCGCTGTATGGTGTGAAATTAATGCATTTGAGACTACCCCTGAAAATATCTCTGCGGTAATGGAGGAGCTGGAGTTCTAATGGAATTTAAGCATTATTCTGTTCTTCTTGATGAGTGTATTGAGGCTTTAAATATAAAGCCCGATGGAATATATGTTGACGGAACCCTTGGTATGGGCGGTCATAGCGGCAAGATAGCACAGCGCCTTACAACAGGACGTCTTATTAGCATTGACCGCGATGAGCGCGCCATTGCACGTGCAGGTGAGCGTCTTAAGGAGTTTTCCGATAAAATTACATATGTGCATGGAAATTTCCGTGATCTTCATAATATCCTCAGAGATTTGGGGATTGATAAAGTTGATGGCATGCTGTTTGATCTGGGAGTTTCTTCTCCACAGCTTGATGAGGCTGAAAGAGGCTTTTCCTATATGTCAGATGCTCCTCTCGATATGCGTATGGATGAATCGGAAAGTCTTTCTGCATGGTTTGTCGTAAATAAGTGGCCTGAAGAAAAACTTAAACGCATTCTTTATGATTTTGGTGAAGAGCGTTATGCACCCCGTATCGCTTCAGCAATAGTTGAAAACAGAAAACTCAAGAGCATAGATACGACTCTTGAGCTTGTTGATGTAATCAAGAGTGCAATGCCTGCTGCCGCTCTCAGGGAAAAGCAGCATCCTGCAAAAAGAAGCTTTCAGGCGATAAGAATTGCCGTTAATGATGAACTTGAGGCTATCAGTGAGCTTATGTCTTGCGCTGCTGACCATCTTGGAAAAGGCGGCAGACTTGCGGTTATAAGTTTCCATAGTCTCGAAGACAGAATCATAAAAAACTCCTTCCAATCACGGGAAAAGGGCTGCACCTGCCCAAGAGAATTCCCCATATGTACCTGCGGTTTTGTTCAGACACTTAAGAGTGTAAGCCGCAAGCCCATATTGCCTTCTGCAAAAGAGCTTGATGAGAATCCTCGATCCCGTAGCGCGAAGCTCAGAGTTGCTGAAAGAGTGTAAGGAATAGGTAAGCTATGATTAAATGCGGGAATTATTCTCCAATGACTCACGGGTCGCTTGCATATAATTTTCAACCCAACGGGAATGAATGCCCGGGGGTATACGGAATGCTCCCGCAAAAAAAGAAGAAGCAAAACACAATGCCGGCAAGAAATACTTCGCCGGCATTGTTTATCGGTATAGCTCTTTGTGTTGTACTTGTTTATCTGAGCTTGATGCTGCGCGCGTCTCTTGTGTCTGTTTCTGAGGAGATGCGCGTCCTTGAGATTAGAATAAACGAATTGACCGATCAGCAGATAGGGCTGAAATTGCGGCATGCGGAGGTATTTTCTCTTGAGGAAACTGAGCAATATGCTATAGAGATTCTTGGGATGAAAAAACCGGGCATAGACCAAATAAGATATGTAAATTTTCCGAATGAAGCGAATAATGTTCAATCGGATGAGAATGACAATGAGTGGGATGTTTTGTCCCTACTTAAAGAATATTTTTCGGGATAAAGGCAGTATAATCATATTGCATATGTATGATTTATAATTTCTGAATTCCGGAGAATATTATGGCAAACAAAAATAACGCTGAAAAAGGCGCAAAATTACCTGACCGAAAAATGCTTAGCCGCACACTTCTTGTGATGACAGTGTGCGGCGTCGCTGCGTTTTTAGTGTTGATATCCAGACTGTTTTATCTTCAGATAATAAAGCATGATGAACTTGAATTCTCCGCGATTGAGCAGCAGCTTAGGGAAACTTCCCTTGAGGGAAACAGAGGAAGCATTTATGACCGAAATATGAATGTCCTTGCCATAAGCGCAGATGCGGAAACAATTTACCTTAGTCCTGCAGAGATTAATATGTATGGAGAGGATATACCTCTTATTGCGGATGGCTTAAGTGAAATTTTAGGCATTGACAGTGAGAAAATACTTTTGCTGGCAGAGGACAGCGCATCCTGGTATAAAACTCTTGCCAGAAAAGTTGATGCAGAAACTGCAGATAAGGTTCGGGAATTTAAAAATCTCCACAAGCTTAACGGAATTAAAATTGAGCCGGATACAAAGCGATATTATCCGTACGGAACTCTTGCGTCGCATGTTATTGGCTATACAGGATATGAAAATATTGGACTTTCCGGAATAGAACTCAGTATAGACAAAAAGTTGAGCGGAGTTGAAGGTCGAATTGTAAGAGTCAAAAACGCTTATGGTTCCGATATGCTCTATACAAAATTTGAAGACTATGTTGCAGGGCAGGATGGGCTGGATGCGGTGTTGACCATAGATAGTACCATACAGTACTATGTTGAGAAGCATCTCAAGCAGGCGGTTGAGGACTATGATATTCAAAATGGTGCAGCCGCGATTGCAATGGACGTCAACAGCGGAGAGATTCTTGCTATGGCCTCTCTTGGAAATTTTGACTTGAATGATTATCAGAACGTAGGGGAAGAAGTAAAACAAATTATAAATGAAGCGCCTACTGAGGAGGAGAGAAAAGAGCTTTTATCTTCTTATCAGCAAAAAATGTGGCGCAACAAAGCGCTTTCTGATACCTATGAACCTGGATCAACATTCAAGATAATAACTCTCGCTATGGCCTTGGAGGAAAACGCAGTTAAAATCTCCGACCATTTTTATTGCGGCGGAAGTATTTCTGTTATAGGCGACGGGGCAGGGCGAGGTCGAAAGTGCTGGAAAACAACAGGACACGGCGACCAGACTCTGACACAATGCCTGCAGCATTCGTGCAATGTTGCGCTTATTCGCATGGGACAGCGTGTTGGAGCAGAAAAATTCTATGAATATATTGACTCCTTCGGCTTTTTTGATACTACCGGAATAGAACTTGGGGGAGAAGCCAATGGGCTATGGTGGAGCGAAAAAGTGTTCTGTGATCCTGAAAATCTTACCCAGCTTGCGGCCGCATCCTTTGGACAGACATTTACAATCACACCCTTACAGCTCATTCGAGCGGTGAGTGCATGCGTTAACGGCGGATACCTTGTTCAACCGCATCTTATTGATAAAATAATTGACAGCGCCGGAAACATAGTTTCGGAAAATAACTGCGAGCCTGTCCGTCAGGTTATAAGCGAGGAAACCAGCAGCGAAATACGCGGCATTTTGGAGCAGGTCGTCTGTGATACAAAAGAGGGAACCGGTAAAAATGCCTATGTTGCAGGGTACAGAATAGGAGGCAAAACGGGTACGAGCACCAAAACCGTTTTGGAAGCAGGGGGCGTTAAGGAGTACATAGTTTCCTTTATAGGATTTGCCCCTGCTGATAAACCTGAAATATGTATTCTTGTTTTGCTGGATAATCCAAGTAATGCAACGGGGCAATATATATCCGGAGGAAACATGGCGGCACCGACGGTGGGAAAGATGTTCGCGGATATTCTGCCTTATATGGGTATAGCACCTGATTATACCGAAGAAGAAAAGGCCTTGATGGACAGAACGGTTCCTCATCTTAATGGCTTATCTCTTGATGAGGCCCAAAAGCGTCTTGCTGAATGCGGATTAGGATGCAGTATAATAGGAGAGGGAAGCGCTGTTATTGAAACGATGCCAAACCCAGGGACAATGGTTGCCCCACAAAGTAAAATAATGTTGTATACTGATTACGATATCCCCTTAGAGGAAAGCTATGTGCCGGAATTAACAGGAATGAGCTATGCTCAGGCAAAAGATGTTCTGGAAGGGCGAGGATTGTATATTTCGTGTGTAAGTCCTCGACCCGCAAACAGTGATACAATGGTAATATCAGCGCAAAATATTGCCAGTGGAACTCTTGTGCCGAAGGGAATTTGCATTAATGTTGAATTAATTGATAATGATGACAGTATTTATGGAATTTATTGATTTGAAATTTCCAAAGTTTTGATATATAATGAATTGTTAAAAACAGAAGATGCCCAAAGGAGGGTATGTCCTTGAAACTTAAAGAACTTCTCGAAGACCTTGAAGTCGTTGAACTTCATGCCGATGAGGAAATGGAAATAAGCGGAATTTGTTATGATTCCCGTCAGGCTGCATCGGGACAGCTTTTCGTCGCAGTTACCGGCTTCGCCAGTGACGGACATAAGTTTATCCCAATGGCCGTCAGCAAAGGCGCATCTGCCGTTTTGTGCGAGAGAAAACCCGAAACGGATGTTCCCTATATACTTGTAGAAAATACACGTTATGCCCTTGCCATCGCTTCCGGAAATTTTTACGGCAATCCCGCAAAAAAGATGAAGATGATAGGCATCACGGGTACAAACGGAAAAACCACCAGCACATATCTTATCAAGCATATGCTTGAAAAGTGCGCAGGCGCAAAGGTTGGTCTTATCGGCACCAATGCCAACATGATAGGCGATATGGAGCTTCATACGGAGCGCACAACTCCCGAAAGTCTTGAGCTTCATAAGCTTTTTTCTGATATGTATGAAGCGGGATGTACCCATGTTGTAATGGAAGTTTCCAGTCATGCCCTTGTTCTCGACAGAGTTGCGGGCATAAAGTTCGATGTTGCCGCTTTCAGCAACCTTACTCAGGATCATCTGGATTTCCACAAGGACATGGATGACTATGCCAACGCAAAAGCAATACTTTTTGCTCGCAGCGTGTCCGGTGCGGTGAATTTGGACGACGGATATTCTTCTGTTATGCTTTCAGGCGCAAAATGCCCCGTCCTCACTTATTCCATCGACAAGAGTTCTGATTTGAAGGCTGAGGACATTATCCTTGAGCCTACGGGTGTGTGCTTCTCCGCCTGCTTTGGAGATGAAAAGCGCGCAATTAAGCTTGGAATTCCCGGAAGATTTTCCGTTTATAATGCACTTTGCGTAATTTCCTGCGGACTTCAGCTTGGACTCAGCCTTGAACAGTGCGCTGCGGCTATGGGAAGCGCAAAAGGTGTTAAGGGACGCGTTGAAACCGTACCCACTGACGGAGATTACACCATTGTAATCGACTATTCCCATACTCCCGATTCTCTTGAAAATGTTCTTAAAACTGTCCGCGAAGCTACCAAGGGACGCGTTGTTGCCCTTTTTGGTTGCGGCGGAGACAGAGACAGAGCCAAGAGACCTATAATGGGACGCATCGGAACCGAGCTTTCCGATTTCGCGATTATAACAAGCGATAATCCTCGCACGGAAGATCCCGATGATATCATCGCTGAGATTCTCACAGGTGTATCTGTTCCTTCTGAGCGCTACATTGCTGTTACAGACCGCGTTGAGGCAATAAGATATGCCATTAATAATCATATCCCCGGAGATATCATTGTTCTTGCGGGTAAAGGACACGAAACCTATCAGGAGATAAATCATCATAAGATACATATGGATGAGCGTGAAATCGTGGCCGACATATTAAAGGAGAGAGAAAGAAAATGACACTTCAGATAATTCTTGCTTTTGTTATAGCATTTTTGGTCGCTTCCGCATTTGGTGCATGGCTTGTGCCTTTCCTCAGAAAAATCAAAGCAGGCCAGTTTATCCGTGAGGACGGTCCCACCTGGCATAACAGCAAGGCGGGCACTCCCGCAATGGGCGGACTCATGTTCATCCTTGCTGCCATTATTGTTTGCCTCACTGTTGGCTTCAAGAATATGCTTGAGGGTGATTATACCCATATTATCGTGCTTGTTTTCGCTCTTGTTTTCGGCGCTATCGGGTTCCTCGATGACTATGAAAAGCTTCGCAAAAAGCAGAATATGGGCCTCACTGCAAAGCAGAAGTTCCTGCTTCAGCTTGTTGTCGCAATCGCCTTCATTTATCTGCTCCGCCTTTGCGGAATCATTGAAGCAAGCAGCACCAAGGCTCACTGCATTGATCTTTATGTGCCCTTCTTCAATGTGACATTTGCAATCCACGAGATTATCTATGTAATATTTGCTGCTTTTGTCATTGTTGGTTGCGTTAACGCTGTTAACATCACCGACGGTGTTGACGGCCTTTCCAGCGGCAGCAGCATACCAGTTTTCGTTTTCTACACTCTTCTTTGCTTCTACTGGGGCAAGGAGTATCTCGGCCTGGGAATTTTCTCCGCTGCAATCACCGGCGGTCTTATGGGATTCCTCATCTATAACTTCAATCCTGCGAAAATTTTCATGGGCGACACAGGCAGCCTCTTCCTTGGCGGCGCCGTTGCAGCCTGCGCTTTCGCATACGATATGCCTCTTATTTTGATAACCCTCGGAATTGTTTATATTATCGAAACAATGTCCGATATAATTCAGGTGATCTACTTCAAGGCAACTCACGGCAAGCGTTTCTTTAAGATGGCTCCCTTCCATCATCATCTTGAGATGGGTGGATGGACCGGAAAGAAATGGAAGGAGAGAGAACTCTTTGTGCTCTTCACCGGAGTTTCCCTCGTTTTTGCTATTATCAGCTTCCTTGGAGTCAGCGCCAGATTCTAATTTGCTTTTGGGGAGGGAAGCATGGAATATTCCGATAGGCAAATTATTAACTTTAGCAATGCTGACCGAACCAAGCGGGGGAGAGTTGATGCTCCCTTTACGATACTTACTCTGCTTCTTCTGCTTATTGGCGTTATGATGGTTCTTTCCGCATCATTTGCAAGAGCCTATTATGACCCCGATAAGGAAGCAACATATTATTTTATCCGTCAGGGTTTTTTCGCCTTGAGTGGATGCGTGATAATGTTTATTGCCTCAAGAGTTCCGCTTGAATTTTATAAGCACTACTCATTTATATTCTATATTGGATCCATAGCGCTTCTTGTTCTTGTACTTGCTGCAGGAACTGCGGCAAACGGTGCAAAAAGATGGTTTTCAATAGGCGGAATAACCTTTCAACCCTCGGAAATCGCAAAGATTTCTGTTATATTGTTTGAAGCTCGCATTATATGCGCATATAAAGGGAAGATGCATTCATTCAGATATGGTGTGCTTCCTTTTATCTTGGTCGCGGTTTCTGTTGTTGGACTTCTTGTTCTTGAACCGCATCTTTCAGCGTCCATAATAATTCTAGGTGTGACCGCTTCGATGATGTTTATGGGCGGTACATCCTTAAAATGGTTTTTTGTTCTTGGTGGTGCCGCAGTGCTCGGCATTGGAATAATGGCTTTCGGGATGGATTATTCTTCCGACAGAATTTCTGCCTGGCTTGATCCTTTTGCTGATTCATCGGATACGGGATACCAGATTGTGCAATCTCTGTATTCAATAGGAAGCGGAGGACTCAGCGGTTTGGGGCTTGGGCAAAGCAGACAGAAAAACCTGTATTTACCCGAAGAACATAATGACTTTATTTTTGCTGTTGTGTGCGAGGAACTTGGTTTTATAGGCGCTGCGGCAATATTGTGCCTTTTTGCAATGCTTATCATTCGAGGTTTCTGGCTTGCTTTGCACTGCCGAGATAGATATCAATTTCTCGTATGCGCGGGCATAAGTTCGCTTTTGGCTATGCAGGTAATTCTGAATGTCGCTGTGGTAACCAATCTGATTCCTTGTACCGGAATTTCACTGCCGTTTTTCAGCTACGGAGGAACGGCGCTGTGGCTTCAGCTTGGAGAAATGGGCATCATTCTTTCTGCATCACGCACTATTTCCGAAAAATGCTTTACTGCGTCCGGATATAAAATAACATCTCATACATAAGGGGAGTAAGGATATATGAAATTTTTGTTTGCATGCGGTGGTACTGCAGGTCATATAAATCCGGCCATTGGTGTTGCCGGCAGACTTAAACAGCTTATTCCCGATTGCGAGATACTTTTTATAGGCGCAGAAAATATGATGGAAACATCTCTCGTACCCAAAGAAGGCTATGAGATTAAGACTGTTAAAATTTCCAATCTCAGCCGCAGTCTTTCCCTGAACGGAATAAAGCATAATATCGCAACGGTTAAAAATGTGTTTGCAAGTATTTCTCGTGCAAAGAAAATTGTTCGGGAGTTTGCGCCTGATGTCGTTATAGGTACCGGCGGTTATGTCTGCTATCCCGTGTTGAGAGCTGCTCATTCCCTTAATATTCCTTGTTTGGTTCATGAATCCAATGCTGTGCCGGGACTCACTACCAAAATGCTTGCCGGCATTGCAGATTGCGTTATGGTCGGTTTTGAGAAGGCAAAAGAAAATTATAAGTCAGGGACAAACGTTATATATACCGGTACGCCTGTAAGGGGCGAGTTTTTCAACTACGACAAGGCAAAAGCCAAGGAAGAACTTGGAATTTCTACTGAAAAAAAGCTTGTGGTTTCAGTTTGGGGAAGTCTCGGCAGTGGTCATATGAATACTGTTATGGAAAGCTTTGCTCCAATTGCTGCGGAAAGAAAGGAATTCATTCTTATTCATTCTGCAGGCAAAGGAGGCTATCCAAAGCTTGAAAAATCCCTCGACCAAAGCTGTCCCGAAAGACTTTCTGCAGGGGTAGATGTTCGTCCGTATATCTATGATATGCCAAGGGTAATGGCTGCTGCAGACCTTATAATGTGCCGCAGCGGAGCCTCTACTCTTGCTGAGCTTGCCGCTATGGGCAAACCTGCGATTTTAGTTCCTTCTCCCAACGTAACAAATAATCATCAGGAAAAGAACGCACGCGTTTTGGAGGAACTCGGCGGAGCAAGAGTGCATATTGAAGGTCAGTTTACTCCTGAAAGCCTCTATGAAGAAATTTGCACCATGATAACTGATGCGGATAATCTTGAGGAAATGGGATTGGCAATGAGCAAAGCCGGTCTTTCTGATTCTCTTGATAAAATTTGCGATATTATTCTTGGATATGTAAAATAAAATATGTTGGAATATTGGCATAAACTTCCGTGTTTGCATAGTATGGCGTAAAAACTGTGCTATTGGAGGGAGAATATGCCCACTTGGATCGTTCGGGGCGGGAAGAAGCTCAACGGAAAAGTCAAGGTTCAGGGAGCCAAAAATGCAGTGCTTCCAATAATGGCGGCATGCATACTCGGGGGAGGAACTTCAAGACTTATAAATTGTCCGCAGCTCTCTGACATAAATGCATCTGTGGAAATTCTTCGCCATCTGGGATGCAACGTTGTATGCAAGGGCGATGAAATTATTATTGACTCAGATAATGTATGCACAAGCCATATTCCCCATGAGCTTATGTTAAAAATGCGCTCATCAGTTATGTATATGGGCGCAATTTTGGCCCGTATGGGGGAGGTAAGGCTTTCAAGACCCGGAGGCTGCGAGCTTGGTAGCAGACCTATTGATCTGCATTTGAAGGCTCTGAAGGCTCTTGGCGCTGAGATAGAGGAAGAGGGCGGAGAAGTTTTTTGCCGGGCAAAAAATCTCAAAGGCGCTCATATTCATCTAGATTTTCCCAGCGTTGGAGCGACTGAAAACGCAATGATTGCTGCCTGTGCCGCGGAAGGTGAAACGATAATCAGCAATGCAGCTTGTGAGCCGGAGATTGTTGATCTCCAAAGCTTTCTACGCAGTAAAGGCGCGAACATCAGCGGCGGCGGAACTTCGATTATAAGAGTTTCCGGGTTTAATCTATGTGAAAATGTCAGCCATCGTATCATGCCCGACAGGATTGCGGCATCTACATATCTTTGCGCAGCTGCATCATGTGGAGGAGACGTTCTTCTTGAAGATGCATTTGCGAATCATTTTTATAGTGTAATTACTTCCCTAAAAGCCATGGGGTGTGATATAATCTGTGGCGTAGATTATACAAGAATAAAAAGTTCAGGTAGACTTAAATCGGGAAGACCGATAGTAACGAAGCCTTATCCGGGATTTCCAACGGATGCACAAGCGCTGATGATGGCAACTTGCCTTAAAGCGGAGGGCACAAGCGTTTTTGTTGAAAATATTTTCGAAAATCGCTATAGACATGTGGCTGAGATGTGCAGACTTGGAGCCGATATTCGCACCGAAGGGCGAGTTGCTATGGTAAGCGGAGTTAAAAGGCTTTCGGGCGCTCCTGTTACTGCATGTGATTTACGAGGCGGGGCGGGACTTGTGCTTGCAGGACTTGCTTCCGAGGGTGAAACGCACATTTATGATTCAGGTCATATTGATCGTGGCTATGATCAATTTGATCTGGTGTTGAGTCTTCTTGGCGCTGAAATTAAAAAATATTAAATATTTCTTGTTGGTATTTAGTTCAATAAGATACAACTAATTTACGAAAGAGGGATAATATTGCCTTCAAACAATAAGAGAAACAGACATAGCGTTGTATTCTGGCCTTTGGCCTTTGCCCTGGTGTGCGCAGCGCTGATATTTGTTCTCGGTGTTTTCTTCCAGGTGAAAACAATCGAGATAAATGGAAACAAATTTTATACTGATGATGAAATTTCCGTGGCCTCGGGAGTGGTTGAAGGAGATAACCTTTTCTTCATTAACCGCTTTTCCGTTGCCAGCAGAATATTTGCCAAGCTTCCTTATGTTGAAGAAGTTTCGATAGACCGCAAAATGCCCAACAGCATTATATTTCGTGTGGTTGAAAGTGAGGCTATTGCCTGCGTTGAAACAGATAACGGCTTGTGGGCTATAGACAGAAGCTGCAAACTTCTTTCCAAGGTAAGCAATGCGGATGCTCAGGCTCTTGTCCGCGTTAAGGGTATAACCGCAGTTTCTCCGGCAGAAGGCGAGATGCTTGTTTCTCCCGAGGTCAGTGAAGAGACAGTTAACTATCTTTCCGATATGCTCAAGCAGATTTCTGCGCTTAATCTCAGGCAGAGCATAGAGGTTCTCGATATGAGAGACAGCAATAATCCGCAGTTTGATTATGTCGGTAGATTTAATGTAAAAATGGGCAGATATGAAGATGTTGGATATAAATTCCAGCTTTTGATTGCTACTGTTCAGGCTCTGCAGAGCGGAGACTGCGGAACGATTGATCTTTCTATAGATTCCGCCGCACATCTTACCTATGATTAATTTGTTAAAAGGTATACATAATATTTCTAAAAAGCATTGACCTTATAGAAAAAATGTATTAGAATAAATTGATAAAATCCCTTAAAGCTCGAATAAGCTCCGTAAACGATAAAAATATGTTAGGGAGGCAATAGATATGTCATATGTTCCTGATAATAGCGGCGAGACCGTTGTTAATCTCAAAGTAATCGGTGTAGGCGGCGCCGGCAACAATGTCGTCAATCGTATGGTAAGTTCCTCTGCCAAGGGCGTTGAGTTTATTGCTGTCAATACCGATAAGCAGGCTCTTGTTGTTTCTACCGCTGATCAGAAGATTCAGATCGGTGAGAAGCTTACCCACGGTCAGGGCGCTGGTTCTGATCCCACTGTTGGCAAGAATTCCGCGGAGGAAAGCCGCAATAATATAGCTAAGGCAATTGAAGATGCAGATATGGTGTTCATCACTGCTGGTATGGGTGGTGGCACCGGTACCGGTGCAGCTCCCATCGTAGCTGAAATTGCAAAAGAAGCAGGAAAGCTCACTGTTGGTGTTGTTACCAAGCCTTTCACTTTTGAAGGCAAGCGCCGTATGGATCAGGCTAAGAAAGGCATTGAGGAGCTTCTCGGTAAGGTGGACAGCCTCCTTATCATTCCTAATGATCGCCTGAAGTACGCAACTGATCAGAAAGTTACTTTCGCAAATGCTTTCGAGATTGCTGACGATGTTCTTAAGCAGGCTGTTATCTCTATTTCTGATCTTATCAAGAACACCGGCTTCATCAACCTTGACTTCGCCGATGTTACCACCATCATGAAAGATGCAGGCTATGCTCATATGGGTGTTGGCACTGCTGTTGGTAAGGGTAAAGCTGAAGAAGCTGCACGTATTGCCGTTTCCAGTCCTCTGATGGAAACTTCCATCGACGGTGCTCGCGGCGTTCTCATCAACATTACCGGCTCTGCAGATATGGGTCTTGAGGATGTTGAAGCTGCTGCAACCCTGGTTCAGGAAGCTGCTCATCCCGATGCAAATATTATCTTCGGTGCAACCTTTGATGACAGCATGGATGATACCATCCGCGTAACCATCATTGCCACCGGCTTTGACGAGAAGAAGGATACCGCTCCTGCTGCTCCCGTTGTAAAAGAGGCCGCTCCCGAAGTTCCTGTTGCTGAGCCTGTACAGCCCGCAGAACTTTTCACCGCCGCAACCCAGATGGCACAGAACGCTGAGCCTGAGAAAGCTGCAAGCGATGAAGACCCCTTTGACAGCATTTTCAAGATTTTCAACAGCAAATAAGCATGAATATAACCCCTCTGCGTTTGCAGAGGGGTTTTTAATTTTAAAAAGTACGTATACTTATTATGTATTTTGCCATATATCAATGACGGATACTTCGTATGCGGTTTTTTCAATATATTCTCCATCAATGATCTTTGTATATTTCCTACTTTGTATTCGACCGTTTAGTATAACATTTGTACCAACATCCCACTGGGAGGCTTCCCGCGCCTTTAGTCCCCATGTTATACAAGGAAGATAATCACTTCGACCGTAAGGGCGGTTTACTGCCAGCATTAAATCGCATATTTCTCTGCCCATCGGTGTAGATCTGAAAGATGGCGCTTTGCATAGAGTTCCCTTAAGTTCGATGATGTTTTCGTCCTCGTCGTTTTCAAATCGCATTTCTTTTGCAAAAACTGTTATTACAAGTTTAGGTCCAATGCCGCTTTTGTTGTTGAATGAGCGTAGGGAACCCTCTATGCATAACTTTGAGTTTTCCTTTACTTCAATATCATCAAGAATAGCGCTTCTGGTAATAATGTTTATAGTATCGGCAGTGCCGGAAAGGCGCTTTACTTCAAGGGGGAAGCAATAAAAGTCTTCTCCACCCGAAGAGTGGGAATAACGGGGTATTGCTGTCATGCAGCCTCGTAGAAGGCAATAGTTATTTCCTTTGATTTCGTCCATATAACCACCTCGTAAATTACTCTTTTTAACTCTTCAGTTGATGATATTCGGACGGGGTGTTATTTATGAATTATCGCAATTGAAATTTGCCCGCTAATCTGTTATTATTAATTTGTATAATGAATTAAGAAGGAGATAATCTTATGGAACTTAAGGATATTCTTTCAAAATGTGATCATACACTGCTTCGTCAGGATTGCACTTCTGCAGAGATAATGACTCTTTGCGATCAGGGCATCAAGTATGGCTGTGCAAGCGTATGCATTCCTCCCGCACACGTTGCCGGAGCAAAGCGTTATGTCGGTGATAAGCTTGCGATATGCACCGTTATCGGTTTCCCAAACGGATATATGACAAGTGCAGTAAAAGCTGCTGAAACTGCTGATGCGGTTGCTCACGGCGCAGATGAGATTGATATGGTAATAAATCTTGGCATGGTTAAGGATCGTTGCTGGGATGCTCTTCTTGCTGATATTAAGGCAGTTCGCAACGCCTGCCCCGGTAAGATAATGAAAGTTATCATTGAGACATGCCTTCTGACTGAAGAAGAAAAAATAAAGCTTTGCGAAATCGTAAATAATTCCGGTGCGGAGTATATCAAGACTTCCACAGGCTTCTCCACCGGAGGCGCAACCTTTGATGATGTTCAGCTTCTTCGCACATATAGCGCTCAGCATGTTAAGGTAAAAGCATCCGGGGGCATCAGCTCTCTTGAAGATGCTGAAAAATTTATTGAACTTGGCGCCGAGCGCCTTGGTACCAGCCGTATTGTTAAAATTGCAATGTCACAGGAAGTTTCCGGTGAAACTTATTAAACTATAAAAAATAGCTTACCATAAATGGTAAGCTATTTTTATTTTTTCAAATTTGGTAAAAATACTGACTTGTGTATCAGCTTGGAGAGCAGAATGCAGGGGAGACTCAGTGCGAGCCACATTAAGGAAAATTTGGGACATATTTGACCGAGGAGATTCATCGGCATCGATGAATAATCCCAAACATCCCAACCTAAACGTATATTTACAATACAGCCGGTAACAAATTCAAGGGCGGTAATGCAAAAGGTACACATTATAGCCTTTTTCAGCACAGCTTCCTTCATGCGGCTCGATATGAGATATATGATATAAAGACATACTCCGCCCAATAAAATCATAGTCCAGTGGGTGTGCCCGCGCCAAAGAAGTTCGATGCTTCCGTATCCGATGGCGCCAATTATAAAAATAAAAGAAAATTCCAGAAAAAGCATTTTTAATCACCTGCACTTATTCTTACCCCGTTTGGCATATTTTATTATGAGAAAATATTTGAACAGGGGAAAAATATTATCAGGTGATCATTATGGTAAGAAAGATTTTGATTTTATTTTTAATAACAATTATTGTGCCTCAAACAAACTGCCATTGCGCTTATAATGATGAGATTATAAGGCTCCCTATACTGATGTATCATCAAATTTCGGAAAATGAGAAAAGTTGGAATAACTATGTTATCAGTCCGGAAGAATTTAGAGCGGATATGGAATATATCAAATCTCTTGGTTGGGAGCCCATAGGTTTAAGCGAATTGCTGAAATGGCAGTGCGGAGAGTTTGAAATGCCTGAAAATCCTGTGATGATAACATTTGATGATGGATTTAAGAGCCTAATTAAATATGCTGAACCTATTTTAAGAGAGTATGAGTATAAGGCGGTGGCCGCAATTGTTGGGTCTTTATGTGAGAAATATAGTTCTGATACTGAATATCCAAGCGAGTGGGATTATATGAGTTGGGAGGATGCTCGCGAAATTTCGGAGCGTGGAGTGATTGAAGTGCAGTGCCACAGCTGGGATATGCATTCCGATAAAGGGAGAATAGGATGTAGTAAAAGATGGGGAGAAAGCATTCAGGAATATAGGAAACACTTATCAGAGGATTTAAGTAAGTTTATATCAGAGTTTGAAAAAAGGGATATTGAATTTTTATATTCGATTGCATATCCTTATGGGGCTTTTGACGGCGATACTGTGGATGTAATTAAAGATATGGGATTTTCGGCAGCCTTTACATGTACTGAAGAAATAAATGTATTGACAGGAGATGAAAATGAATTATATTATCTTGGAAGATATAATAGACCCCATGGTATAACAAGTAAAAAATATTTTGAAAACATTAAAAAAAGTGTTGACATTGGATAGGGTGCTTGTTATAATAAACAGGCTGAAAATGAAGAAGGTACGGATAGCATCTGTCCTCACCCCGCCGCAATAAGCGAGCAGAGGTTAATAATCAAAGTTTCTGCCCATGGGGGAGAGACTGCGGTTTTTGTGCGGATGCTTGAATTGTGTGCATTCGCATTTATTTTTTATGGAGGTGTTCTGACATCGCAAACCTGGACCATCTGATAAACGACGAGATTGATGCCCCTGAGGTCAGACTCATAAGCGATACCGGCGAACAGCTTGGCATTATGTCTGCTGAAGCCGCACAGAAGATCGCCGATGAAAACGAAATGGACCTTGTTCTGATTTCTCCCAACGCAAAGCCTCCCGTGTGCAAGATCATGGACTACGGTAAGTACCGTTTTGAGCAGGCTAAGCGTGAGAAGGAAGCCAAGAAGAACCAGCGTGTTATTGAAGTTAAGGAAATTCGTATGTCTCCCGGCATCGGCGAGAATGACTTCAATACCAAACTTCGCAATGGACAGAAATTCCTTGCTGACGGAGATCGCCTGAAGGTTACAATCCGTTTCCGCGGAAGAGAGATGGCTCACACCAATATCGGTGAGCAGCTTCTCAAGGACTTTGCTGCCAAATGTGCCGATGTGGCAACCATGGATAAAAACCCCAAGCTTGAGGGAAGAAATATGTCCATGTTCCTGTCACCCAAGGCCAAATAACTTTTGTTAAACCAAGGAAGGAGAAATATAACATGCCCAAACTTAAGACCCACAGCGGCGCTAAGAAGAGATTCAATCTCACCAAGACCGGCAAGGTCAAGCGCGCACATGCTTACAAGAGCCACATCCTGAACAAGAAAACCACCAAGCGTAAGAGAGGCCTCCGCCAGAGTGCCATCGCAGACGTGACCAACACTGCTGCAATCAAGCGCATGATACCCTATAAATAAGAGGAGGACTTTGAGAAATGGCAAGAGTTAAAGGCGCGATGATGACGCGCAAGCACAGAAATAAGATCCTTGGCCTTGCTAAGGGCTATTGGGGCGCAAAGTCCAAGCACTATAAGATGGCTAACCAGGCCATGATGAAGTCCGGCCGTTACGCATACGTTGGCCGCAAGCTGAAGAAGAGAGACTTCCGTCAGCTGTGGATCACCCGTATCAGCGCTGCCACCAAGGCAAACGGTATGAACTACTCCACCTTTATGCACGGCCTCAAGCTCGCTGGTATCGACATGAACCGCAAGATGCTCTCCGAGACCGCTATCCACGATCCCGCTGCTTTCACCGCTCTCTGCGAGAAGGCAAAGGCTGCTCTCTAATTTAAGAGAAAACACAAAAGACAGAAAACCAATCGGTTTTCTGTCTTTTTTTATAGTTTTATAAAGTTTTGAGATCATTTCTTGCGATTTCAAGAAGCCTATCAGTCTCGTTTTCCTCGGGTTTTTCAATGACATACATGAGGAGCTTTTCAAGCTCAAGACCAATGCTTTTGCCGCTGTATCCAAGAGCGATAAGATCGTTGCCGTCAATGGCCAAACTCTTGGTGCTCCAGCATTCTCCGCTTTCAATTACCTGACGAAGAATAGCGGCAAAATCGAAATCATCGACGATGTTTGCAACAAGCGCTGCGGTTATACAAACATCCTGACCATAAGTGGCAAGAAGATGCTTCCAATTTTTAATGTCATTTGGCAGACCCGCCCGGAGAACCTCTACAACAGATTCAGCCATTTTAATAGAATGACGGTCGAAATGAAGATCCTCGAGGAATGATCGTGCGGATTTTATTACATTATTTGATTCCAAAAGATAGCACATTGCGCACAAGCGGCTATAACCTTCAGTGGGAAGTTCACAGAGGTTTTCGAAGTCGGGACATATATTTCCAATACCGAAGGACTTCATAAGTCCGCTTTCAAATATGCAGGTTATCATATATGTGTTTGGGTACTGGAGGAATTTCTTGAGCTCATCTCTTATGCGCTCTGCGGAAAGAAATGCGGCCAAGTGGGCTTTTTCATATATTGCCGAGAAAGTATTCGGGTGAATGGAAAAGCCGAGACGTGCAGCAATTCTAAGCCCACGGAACATTCTCAGCGCATCTTCTTCATATCGCTCGCGAGGGTCACCAACTGCGCGGATGAGTTTATAGCGCAAATCACGCATACCATTAAAGGGATCTATTATTTCGCCTGAAAGGGAATACGCTATAGCATTTACGGTATAGTCTCTTCGGGAGAGATCCTCGGGCAGGCTGGAGGCATAACCGATAGAATCGGGACGGCGGTTATCTGTATAAACTCCATCGGTACGGAAGGTCGTAACCTCAACTATATAGTCATCGCTCTTGACGGAGACAGTACCGAATTGCAAACCTGTTGGTATTGCATCATCGCCGAATACGGCCATAGTTTTATCAGGGGAGGCAGAAGTTGTTACATCCCAATCGTAAGGATTCAAGCCAAGGATGCAGTCTCGCACGCAGCCACCAACAGCGTATGCTTCATAGCCGGCTTGTTCAAGCTTCAATATAACATTTTCAACAGGTTCGGGAATATTTATAATACTCATATTTCCTCATGATCCTTTGCTTACTTGGGATATTACACTTGTATTTTTTGATGTTTAACAGTATAATATCAATTTGTAGAAATTACAACTCTGAATTATAAGTTTTAGGAGTTAAATATGATATCTTTTGACAATTATCTTGCGCCCGGAAAACGCGGTTATCTCATTGGCATTGGTGGAGTAAGCATGTCTCCTCTTGCCGAGGTTCTCACCGGTATGGGACTTTATATATGTGGTTCCGATATGAGCGAAGGGGCAAATGTTATGTCCCTGCGGGAAAAAGAAATAAAGGTTATTATTGGCCACCGCGAAGAGAATATTGATGATAGCATTGATTTCGTCGTAAGAACCGCAGCTGTTCGTGACGATAATCCCGAGGTTGTTGCTGCGCGCCGTCTTGGCATTCCTGTATTTGAACGCACTCAGGCATGGGGCTCTATAATGAAAGATTATGAAAACGCGCTTTGCATTGCCGGAACCCATGGAAAGACAACTACAACCAGTATGTGCACCCATATTATGATGGCTGCTGAACAGGATCCCACCGTTATGATTGGAGGAACTCTTCCTCTTCTTAAGGCAGGACACAGAGTGGGTAAGGGAAACACGATTATAATGGAAAGCTGTGAGTATTATAATTCTTTCCATAGTTTTTATCCCACCGTTGCCGTTATTCTCGATATTGAGGCTGACCATCTGGATTTCTTCAAAGACCTTGAGGATATTAAAGAATCTTTCCGCATCTTTGCTTCCCATGTTCCTGAGAATGGTCATATTGTTGCAAACTATGATGACGAGAACACTATGGATGCCCTTGCTCCTCTCGGCCGTAAGCTTGTGACCTTTGGACTTAGTGATAAGGCTGATGTCTGGGCTAAGAATATAAGCTTCCTTGGAACTCAGACAGATTTTGATGTTATGTATATGGGCAGAAAGTTTACTCACGTATCTCTTCGTGTGCCCGGTATGCATTCTGTTAAAAACGCTCTTGCGGCAACTGCAG
This sequence comes from Oscillospiraceae bacterium, assembly GCA_045631645.1. Taxonomy (GTDB): domain Bacteria; phylum Bacillota; class Clostridia; order Oscillospirales; family Oscillospiraceae; genus SIG459. Next base: position 97,635 of record JAZQVC010000005.1, on the reverse strand, counting down.
CTGCAATTTGCCTTGGAGCAGGTCCTCTTGCAGTAAAATACGGTTTGGCTGCTTTTACCGGAGCAGGCAGACGATTTGAATTCAAGGGCAAGTTCAACGGAGCTGATGTCTATGATGACTATGCGCATCATCCCGGTGAGCTTATGTGCCTTATGGATGCAGTTGAACCTCTTGGATATAAGCGTACTATTGTTGTTTTCCAGCCCCATACATACACAAGAACCCATGCGCTCTTTGATGATTTTGTTGAGCAGCTTCGCAGACCGGATATCTGTATTCTTGCGGACATTTATGCAGCACGCGAGATAAACACAATTGGTATTTCCAGCAAGGATATTGCAAAAGAAATTCCCAACTGCATGTATATTGACAGTTTTGAGGAAATTGAAAAAACTCTCCGCTGGACTGCCGCTCCCGGCGATCTTATTCTCACCGTCGGTGCAGGTGATATTTACAAAGTTGGAGAAAAACTTCTGAAGAAATAAAAAAATAAAACCTCTCAATTGAGAGGTTTTATTTTTTTATATTTAATTACTTGGCAAGAACTTTCTTCAGCTTTGCGTAGCGGGGGAGAGAGTTCTCGGTGGGGCGCTCGGGGGTACCCTGAATGAGGGGCAGAGCGTAGTCGATGAACTCCTTGGTTACACCGTTGCCCTCGGCATTGATCCACTCCAGAGGAACTTTCTTCTCAAAGTTTGCAACATCGCTGAGGTTCAGGAGCATGGGCTCACAGGTGTATTCGCCGTCAACCATAACGCGCTTAAAAGCAACCATCTTGTCGGTTTCGCCATTGACAGCGGACTCAACTGCAACACGGCCGGCCATCTCAGCTTCTTCAACGTCAACCTTGGAAGCGAGGTGAGCGCCGCAACGCTGGAGGAGGCTCAGCTCAATGCCGCGAACCTTAGCGCCGGTACGCTTTTTGAGTGCGTCAGCAAGCTTAACTGCGAGGCCACCAAGCTGGGCATGACCAAAACCGTCGGTGGCGCTGGTCTCAGCTTCGGAAACAAAACGTCCATCTGCATAGTGAATGCCTTCGGAAACTGCGATAAGAACCTTGTTTTTGGTAGCATATACCTTTTCAACATCGGCATAGAATTTTTCCATGTCGAAGTCGGTTTCGGGCAGATAAATGAGGTCGGGGCCTGCGCCAAAGTGGCTTGCAAGACCTGCGGCTGCGGCCAACCAACCTGCGTGACGGCCCATTATCTCGATAACGGTGATCTGACTGTTGTCATAAACAGTTGCATCCTTAAATACTTCCATGCAGGAGGTTGCGATGTACTTTGCGGCGCTTGCAAAGCCGGGGCAGTGGTCAGTGCCGAAAAGGTCGTTGTCGATGGTCTTGGGAATGCCCATTACACGGCAGTCGTAGCCAACACGCTGCATGTATTTGCTTATCTTGTTGCAGGTATCCATGGAGTCGTTGCCGCCATTATAGAAGAAATAGCGAACATCGTACTTTTTGAATATCTCAAGAATACGCTTATAATCGGTATCATCCTTATCGGGGTCTGCGATTTTGTAGCGGCAGGAGCCAAGTTCGGAAGAAGGAGTGTTGAGCATAAGCTTCAGCTCTGCAGGATCTTCCTGACTCATATCGTAAAGCTTGTCATCGAGGACGCCCTTGATGCCGTGAGCTGCGCCATAGACATTGGTGATAACATCGCTGTCAAGACCGGCCCTGATTGCACCGTAAGCACTGGCGTTGATAACAGCGGTAGGTCCGCCGGACTGGCCGATAATGCATGCGCCTCTGAGAACTTTGGTGTTTTCCATTTAGTATTCCTCCAAAATTAAAATAACATTTTGAATTATATCACAAATTAAATATATCTCAAAAAATATTTAAAATTGTGTAAATTATAGTTTATTTTTTCTCCGATGTCTGTTACAATGCATTTGTAAATACGTTATACCAAACGTTCGTACATTTAAATTAATAATATTATTTTAGGAGATGTTTGTCAATGCCTATCGTAACTTCCAAAGAAATGTTTGAGAAAGCCTATAACGGCGGCTACGCTATTGGTGCTTTCAATGTTAACAATATGGAGATTATCCAGGGTATCACTGAGGCTGCTATTGAGCAGCGCGCACCTCTGATTCTTCAGGTCAGCAAGGGCGCACGCAGCTATGCTAAGCATGTTTATCTCATGAAGCTTATTGAAGCTGCAGTTGAAGACGCAGAGCAGAGCGCAGGCTTCGCTCTTCCCATCTGCGTACACCTCGACCATGGCGACAGCTTTGAAATCTGCAAGAGCTGCATTGACGGCGGTTTCACCTCCGTTATGATCGATGCTTCTTCCAAGAGCTTTGAGGATAACATCGCTCTCACCAAGCAGGTTGTTCAGTATGCTCATGACCATGGTGTTGTTGTTGAAGCTGAGCTTGGAACCCTCGCCGGCGTTGAGGATGAAGTCAATGTTTCTGCTGAGGATTCTTCCTATACCCGTCCCTAAGACGTTCAGGAGTTTGTTGAGCGCACCGGCTGCGACTCCCTTGCTATCGCTATCGGCACCAGCCACGGCGCATATAAGTTCAAGCCCGGCACCGATCCCAAGCTGCGCTTTGACATCCTTGAGGATGTATCCCGCCGCCTGCCCGGTTTCCCCATCGTTCTCCACGGTTCTTCTTCCGTTCCTCAGGAATTTGTTCAGAAGATCAATGCCAACGGCGGCAATATGCCCGGCGCAATCGGTATCCCCGAAGAGCAGCTTCGCAAGGCTGCTGAGATGGCTGTCTGCAAGATCAACATCGACTCCGACCTTCGTCTTGCCATGACTGCATGCATCCGCGAGTATTTCAATGATCATCCTGATCATTTCGATCCCCGCCAGTACCTCAAGCCCGCACGTGTTGCTATCAAGGACATGGTTGCTCATAAGCTGATCAACGTTCTCGGCTGCAACGGCAAGGCATAAGATAACTTTAATAAAAAAGCTGCATCCCTCAGGGATGCAGCTTTTTTATGTTTTAGCTTTATGTTTAAGTGTGTTTTCCTTGCCGCGGTATACGACGAACTTGCAAAACAGAAATTCCAAAACAAAGTTGGAAAGCATTGTGACAATAAGGATAATAAAATCATTAGTGCCATGGTGTTCCGCCAAATCGCCGAGATATGTCGATACCGGAGTAAAAACAAGATAAAAACCAAAGACCTTTGCCATAGCAACCGGTACATTTGCGGCAGACTTGAAGGTGTATCTGCGGTTAAGAGTAAAATTCCATATAATGGAGAGTATCAATGATACCAGATACGGAATCCAATATTCCTTGATAAAAATCTCAAGCAGGGAAAAAGAAGCGACCTGAATAATTCCGGCAGAAGCTGAAAACAGGGTAAACTTCAGGGCCTGCCATAATTGATTATTTTTGTTTTTCATATTTAATCTCCAATAAATCCGCTTTTGCGTAATTTTGCTTCATCAAGCCACGCTTTAATAGCGTCATCGGATTTTTCAAAGAAAAAGCTGGGCTCTCCGCAGGAGATACATACACATTGAAACCAATCATTGTTATCGATATAGAACTGTTCAACCGTAGCAATGTGGCCGCAAAAAGGACAGGGAAAACTGTTTTCGGATATCATACCTTAAAGTTAACGCTCTTGGAGCCAAGTTCTTCCTGCGTAAATTCGTAGTCTTTACCGGGAAGAATTGCATTGAGAACAATGCCTGCAATGGCGGCAACAGCAAGACCGGAAAGGGTGATGCTAAAGTTTCCGATGGGAATAATAATAGATCCTGCATAGGTAATTCCGATTGCAAGAACGAGAATAAGGGCGGCAATAATAACGTTTCTGGAATTAGTGAAGTCAACCTTATTTTCAACAATATTTCGCACGCCGACAGCAGAAATCATTCCGTAAAGAACGAGACTAACGCCGCCGATGGTTGCAGCGGGCATAGAGGCAATAAGAGCGGCAAATTTGGGGCTGAAGGAGAATATTACAGCTATAATAGCAGCGAGACGGATAACGCGGGGATCATAAACCTTGCTAAGGGCAAGAACGCCGGTATTTTCACCGTAAGTGGTGTTTGCGGGAGCGCCGAAGAGGGAAGCAAGCGCGGTTGCAAGACCGTCACCGAGCAAAGTGCGATGGAAACCGGGATCAACAAGATAATTGCGCTCGCAAGTGGAGGAAATTGCGCACATATCACCGATATGTTCAACCATGGTGGCAATAGCAAGAGGAACAATGGTAACAACGGCGCTAATAAGAAGGCCCTTGTCAACTGTTCCGGCGAAAAGGCCGAAGACTGTGTTTTGCATTTTGAAGGGAAGACCTATCCAAGCGGCTTCCTTAACGGCGGTAAAATCAACATTGCCGGTAACCGCGGCGAGAACATAGGAAATAATAACGCCAAGTAAAATGGGGATAATCTTGAGCATTCCTTTGCCCCAAATATTGAAGGCGATAACAACAATTATTGCAACAGCTGCAATCAACCAGTTGGTTGCGCAGTTGGTTATCGCGGAGCCGGAAAGGCTGAGACCGATAGCAATAATGATGGGACCCGTGACAATGGGGGGGAAGAAGCGCATTACCTTCTTAATTCCGAAAATTTTGAAGAGAAGAGCAAGAACGATATACAAAAGTCCTGCGCATGCAACGCCGAAGCAGGCATAGGGGAGAAGCTCAGCTTCGCCGTTAGGGGCAATTGCGAAGTAGCCTGCAAGGAAAGCAAAGGAAGAGCCGAGGAATGCAGGAACCTTACCCTTAGCAAGCAGGTGGAAAAGAAGTGTGCCGATACCGGCAAAAAGCAGGGTCGCGGAAACGCTCAATCCGGTAAGGGTGGGGACCAGAACTGTTGCGCCAAACATTGCGAACATGTGCTGGAAACCGAGGACGAGCATTCTGGGTGCGCCCAGCTGCCGTGCGTCATAAATAGGCTCGCTTCCAACTTTGATTTTCTCTTTACTCATGATCTTCCTCCATTTATTTAAATTTTATTAAAAATGCTGATGCCTGTTTCTCCGTCAATTTCTTCAAGTTTGACGGACACAAGTTCTGAATGGGATGTAGGAATATTTTTTCCAACAAAGTTTGCCTTTATGGGCAGTTCGGCGTGTCCACGGTCAACCATGGCGCAAAGCTGTATGCGTGCAGGTCGGCTTATTGCCATTATTGCATCAAGAGCGGCGCGGGATGTACGACAGGTATAGATAACATCGTCTACCAGAATAACGGTTTTATCCTTAATTGAGAAGGGAATGTTTGTGTCGCTGACAACGGGAGCGTCGCTCATTCGGCTAAGATCATCTCTGTAGAGAGTGATATCCAGCTCGCCAACAGGCACATCAACATTTTCGATGTTCTTAATATTTGCCGCAATTCTCTTTGCAAGGGGAACGCCGCGGGTTTTTATACCGATAAGGCAAACGTTCTCAACACCCTGATTTTTTTCAATAATCTGGTGAGCAATGCGCACAAGCGTTCTTTCCACGCCGGCTGCATCCATTATTTGAGCTTTGAATCTTAGTTCCATAACAAATCTCCCGAAGTCGATATTGAAATTATTGTAACACAACAGAAAATATTTACAAGAAAAAAGAGAAGTGCGATGCACTTCTCTTTTTTAATAATTTACTTTTTGAAACCGTCCTTAAGAGCAACGGCGCGGTTGAAAACAAGGTGCTCAGGGGAGGAGTCCTTGCTGTCTGCGCAGAAGTAACCCATACGGAGGAACTGGAAGCGGTCAGTTGCCTTGGCGTCTCGGAGCATATTTTCAACCTTGGCTCCGGAGAGAACTTCCAGAGAACCGGGATTCATGCACTCAATGTAATCCTTGCCTTCACCGTCGGGATTTTCATCGGCAAAAAGGTTGGAATAGAGACGAATTTCGGCGTCGGCGCAATTGTTTGCGTCAACCCAGTGAATGGTAGCGCCCTTAACCTTGCGTCCGTCAGCGGGGTCACCGCCGCGGGATTCTGGGTCGTAGGTGCAGAGGATTTCGGTAACGTTGCCGTTTTCATCCTTGACACAGCCGGTGCACTTGATAAGGTATGCGCCCTTCAGGCGGCACTCAGGACCATCGGGATAGAGGCGCTTGTACTTGGGTACGGGAACCTCGAGGAAATCTTCGCTTTCAATGTAGCACTCGCGGGAGAAACTGACGAGGCGGTTGCCTGCTTCAGGATCGTTGGGGTTGTTTTCAACCTCAAGCATTTCAGTCTGACCCTCGGGATAGTTGGTGATGGTGAGCTTGATGGGACGAAGAACAGCCATTGCACGCTGGGCGTTAATGTTGAGATCCTCGCGGAGGCAGTGCTCAAGGAAACCGAATTCGATAGTGCTGGGAACTTTTGCAACGCCGATGCGCTCACAAAAGTTGCGAATAGCGGCGGGAGTATAGCCACGGCGACGAAGACCGCAGAGAGTGGGCATACGGGGATCATCCCAGCCGGAAACCAGACTGTTTTCAACAAGGTAGCGAAGCTTACGCTTGGACATGACGGTGTAGTTAATGCCGAGGCGGGCAAATTCTATCTGGCGGGGTTTGCAGGGAACGGAAACATTGTTTACAACCCAGTCATAGAGAGGACGATGGTCTTCATACTCGAGGGAGCAGAGAGAGTGGGTGATACCCTCAAGAGCGTCCTGAATGGGGTGAGCGAAGTCATACATGGGGAAGATGCACCATTTGGTACCCTGACGGTGATGCTCGATATACTTGATGCGGTAGATAACGGGGTCACGCATGTTGAAGTTGCCGCTGGCAAGGTCAATCTTTGCGCGGAGGGTGTATTTACCCTCGGGGAATTCACCGTTGCGCATACGGGCAAAGAGGTCGAGGCTTTCTTCAATGGGACGGTCTCTGTAGGGAGAGGTGGCAGGAGTGCCGATGTCGCCACGATTTGCCTTGAACTCTTCAGGGCTCAGCTCGCAGACATAGGCGAGACCCTTGTTGATAAGCTCAACTGCGTATTCGTAGTCTTTCTCGAAATAGTCGCTTCCATAGAAGAAACGGTCACCCCAGTCAAAGCCCAGCCAGTGAATATCTTCCTGAATGGCGTCAACATATTCGGTGTCTTCCTTTGCGGGGTTAGTATCGTCCATGCGGAGATTGCAAAGTCCGCCGAACTTTTCGGCAGTGCCGAAGTCTATGCAAAGAGCCTTGCAGTGGCCGATATGGAGATATCCGTTGGGCTCAGGGGGAAAACGGGTATGGACGGTTTGTCCTTCGAAGCGTCCGCCGGGTGCAAGGTCTTCTTTAATAAACTCATGAATAAAGTTGCTGCTGATTTCTTCCATTTATTTTCAACTCCATTGAAAAAATTCAATTTAACTTTGGTATTATACACTAAGTTTTGTGTATTTACAAGTTTTTGAGTTTGCTTTTTTAATAAATATATTTGACAAATTATATTAATTATGAGTATAATACTTGAGTTAAATGCTATGAAAGGCAGGAGTAGGAAGTATTTACCCCTCCAGAGAGGAAACGGTTGCTGCGAGTTTCCGGGGTGAGCTACCGAAGGTCGGCCTTGAGCTTTCTCCCTGAATTATAGTAGGGGAGGGCGGGTGCTTCCGTTACAGAGCGTTGAGTGCCGTATTATTACGGAATTCAGGTGGTACCACGGTTAATTTATCGCCCTGAGATTTTTATCTCGGGGCTTTTTCATTTTAAGGAGGATATCCATATGAAAGAATTGCCTAAAATTTATGAACCTCAGGCAGTTGAAAAGAAAATCTATGATATGTGGATGGAAGGTGGCTATTTCAAGGGCGTTGTAGATCCCGACAAAAAGCCTTTCTCCATTGTTATGCCCCCTCCCAATGTCACCGGTCAGCTCCATATGGGTCATGCTATGGACTGCACTTTGCAGGACATTCTCACTCGCTATAAGAGAATGCAGGGTTACGCCGCTCTTTGGCTTCCCGGCACTGACCATGCAGGTATTGCAACCCAGATAAAGGTTGAAGAAGAACTTCGCACCAAGGAAGGCCTCACTCGTTATGACCTTGGACGCGAGAAGTTCCTTGAGCGCGTATGGGAATGGAAGGAAAAATACGGCAACCGCATCGTTGAGCAGCAGAAGGTTCTCGGCACTTCCTGCGATTGGGATCGTCAGCGTTTCACTATGGACGAAGGCTGCTCCAAGGCTGTTCGCGAGGTTTTTGTTTCCCTTTACGAAAAGGGACTTATCTATAAGGGAAGTCGTATAATCAACTGGTGCCCCAATTGCCGCACTGCCCTCAGCGATGCTGAGGTTGAGTTTAAGGCTGAGCCCGGTCACCTTTGGCATATCAAGTATCCCATCAAGGACTCCGAGGAATACCTCGTTGTTGCAACCACCCGTCCCGAGACTATGCTTGGTGACAGCGGCGTTGCTGTTCATCCCGAGGATGAGAGATATACTCACCTTGTTGGTAAAACCGTTGTTCTTCCTCTTGTCGGTCGTGAGATTCCCGTTGTTGCGGATGATTTCGTAGAACTCGGCTTCGGTACCGGTGCAGTTAAGCTGACTCCCTGCCATGACCCCAACGACTATGAAGCAGGTCTCCGCCATAATCTTGAGCAGATTCTTGTTATAGATGAGGATGCCAAGATTATAAACGGCGGTAAATATGACGGACTTGACCGTTACGAGGCAAGAAAAGCCATTCTCAACGACCTTGAAGAAGCAGGCTTCCTCCTCAAGACCGAGGAATATCAGCATAATGTAAGCACCTGCTACCGCTGCGGCACTACTGTTGAGCCTCTTACCAGCCCCCAGTGGTTCGTTAAGATGGGTCCCCTTGCCAAGGAAGGAATCCGCTCCGTTCGCGAGGGCGAGGTTAAGTTTGTTCCCGAGCGCTTTACCAAGAATTATATGAACTGGATGGAAAATCTCCACGACTGGTGCATTTCCCGTCAGCTCTGGTGGGGTCACCAGATTCCCGCATGGTACTGCGATGACTGCGGCAAGATAACCGTTTCCCGTGAAGATGCTACCGAGTGCGCACATTGCGGAAGCAAGAGCATCACCCGCGATGAAGACGTTCTTGACACCTGGTTCTCCTCTGCGCTTTGGCCTTTCTCCACTATGGGATGGCCTGAGAAGACTCCTGAGCTTGATTACTGGTATCCCACCAGTGTTCTCGTAACCGGCTATGATATAATCACTTTCTGGGTTTCCCGTATGATCACCTCAGGTCTGGAGCATATGGGCAAGCATCCCTTTGATACCGTATTCATCCACGGTCTTGTTCGCGACAACAAGGGTCGCAAAATGAGCAAGAGCCTTGGCAATGGCATTGATCCTCTGGAGATGGCTGAAAAGTACGGCGCTGACGCTCTCCGCTTCAACCTCATCACCGGTAACAGCCCCGGAAATGATACCCGTTTCTTTGTTGAAAAGACCGAGGCTATGCGCAACTTCTGCAATAAGATCTGGAATGCCAGCCGCTTCGTAATGATGAATCTCACCATCGAAGAGAATGCACTTCCCGAAAAGCTTGAGCTTGAGGATAAGTGGATCCTCTCCAAGCTCAACACCGTTATCAAAGAAGTCTGCGATAATATGGATAAGTACGAGCTGGGTGTTGCATCCGCTAAGATCTATGATTTCATTTGGGACAGCTTCTGCGATTGGTATATTGAGCTTACCAAGCCTCGCCTTAACGGCGACAATGAAGAGGCAAAGATTGGCGCACAGAAGGTTCTTCTTTATGTCCTTACCGAGATTCTGAAGCTTCTCCATCCCTTCATGCCTTTCATCACTGAGGAAATCTGGCAGGCTCTGCCCCACGAAGGCGAAGCTCTTATCATTGCTGAGTATCCCAAGTACAGCGAGGAGCTTAACTTTGCTCAGGACGAGAGCAATTTCGAGATGGTTATGGATGCAATCAAGGCAATCCGCGCACGCCGTGCCGAGATGAATGTACCTCCCTCCAGAAAGAGCCATCTCTATATTGTAAGCGAGAATCCCGAAGCTTTTGCCGCAGGTGAAGCATTCATCTGCAAGCTGGCTTATGCAAGCGAGGTCACCGTTTCCACAGTCGCTCCCGAGTCTACCGACGGAATGGTTGGTGTTGTTACCGATGCATCCCGCATGTTTATGCCCATGGCAGACCTTGTTGATTTCGAGAAGGAACGCGCCCGCATAAACAAGGAAATTGCCAATGCTGAAAAGCAGCTGGCAGGTCAGGTTGCAAAGCTTGCTAACGAAAACTTTGTTTCCCGCGCTCCCGAGGCAGTTGTAAATGCCGAGCGTGAAAAGAAAATTAAGCTTGAGGCCCTTATAGAAAACCTCAAGGAAAGCCTTGCAAGACTTGGCTAATATAAAAAAAGAGACCGCCTAGGGCGGGCTCTTTTTTTATTTAACCTTATATCCGCATGCTTTGATTGCGGCTTTTGCAAGAATAAGTGTGGGGTCAACTGCGGGAAAGGACAGGGAATACATATCCATGGCGAGAGGAAGCTCAGTACATCCGAGTATGAGGGTTTCTGCTCCCCTTGAGAGAAGCGCATCAACTGTGCTGCAGAATTTTTCAGTGTTATAATCGCTTACTCCGGCCTTGACTCCGTCATAGATTACGCCCATAACAGCATCTTGTTCATCACCTACGGGACAAACAAGCTCAATGTCGTATTTTTCGGCTGCACGGGCATATATACCGCTTTCAACCGTACCGCTGCTGGCCAGAAGGCCGGCTTTTTTTATGCCCTGTGATTTAAGGTAGGACATTGTTTCATAGAGCATATTGAGTCGTTCAACCTTGCAGTCCTCACCAAGAGCATCAAAAAAATAATGTGCGGTATTGCAACCCATAATGACAACATCAGCCCCGGCTTCGGTGAGTCTATTAAGACTTTCCTTCATCTTGGGAAGGGGATCTTCTCCGCCACGGAGTATTGCGGCGGTGCGGTCGGGGATGGCAGAGTTATTGTCAATTATGATGTGTATATGCTCGCGGTCACTGTCTGCGGCCGTGTTTTCAACAATTTTTCTAAAAAGGTCACAGGTGGCAAGGGGACCCATGCCGCCGATAATACCAAGTTTCTTCATATTTATCGCCTCCGAAAAGAATATACCAGAAAATTACTCCTTTGAACAGCCGCTTATCCTAATTTGACATATTTTTCAAAGGGAATTTTATAAAATTTCAATATCTTACTGAAAGGAAGAAGAAAATGAAAATATTTTCTGCTTATAAGGATGGAAAACTGACCTTATATTTACATGGGGAGTTGGATCATCACGGTGTTAAAAATTCAATGGATCTTATTGGGAGGCTCATTGATGATTTTATGCCAAAGGAATGCGTTGTTGAGCTTTCAAAATTAAGTTTTATGGATTCCTCGGGGATAGCACTTATATTAAGAATACATCGCATGATGCTTCTTCGGGGAGGGAAAGCCCGCGTTGAAAATGCGGATAATCAGCCTTTAAGGGTAATAGATGCCTCAGGGATAGACAGAATAGTTGGAATTTCTATGAATAAGGAGATCTGATATGAAAACGTGTAATTACATAAAACTTGAATTTCCTGCAAAAAGTAGCAATGAAGCTTTTGCAAGAACGGCGGTTGCGGCATTTTCTGCTCAGCTTGACCCATGTATAGATGAGTTGGGAGATATAAAAACCGCTGTAAGCGAAGCGGTTACAAACGCCATTGTTCATGCTTATCCGGAAAATATGGGAACAATATGGATGAAGCTTCGAATTTTTGAAGATGATACCTTGGAAATTTGCGTAGTGGACAAGGGGAGGGGAATAGAAAATATAGAAAAAGCTATGCAGCCTTTATATACCACCGGTGGCGAGGAGCGTTGTGGTATGGGTTTTACGATTATGGACAGCTTTATGGACAGCATAAAAGTGCGTTCAAAATGCGGAAAAGGCACAATCGTTACCATGCGGCGAAGGATAAGGTCAAAAAATGAATCAAAGTGAAATGATTCTTTTGATTGAGCAGGTCAAAGCGGGAGATGGTGTCGCTTGCGAAAGACTTGTTGAGGAAAATTCAGGACTTATTTGGTCTGTTGTAAGACATTTTTTAGGCAGGGGTGTTGAAACGGAGGATCTGTTTCAAATTGGATGTATAGGATTTCTCAAAGCTATTAAGGGATTTGATGTCGAATACGGTACACAATTTTCAACTTATGCTGTTCCTAAGATTTCGGGAGAAATAAGAAGATTTTTACGTGATGACGGCACGATTAAAGTAAGCAGAGGAATAAAAGAGCAAGCACAAAAAATAAAAAGCGCAAGACATGAACTTGAGCAAAAGCTGGGAAGAGAACCAAGTCTAAGCGAATTATCGGAACAAACAGGAATATGTCCTGAAGACATAGCTGCAGCTGAAACAGCAACAGGACCAACACATTCGCTGCAGTTCGAAAGCGGTGATGATGGATTTTCTCTCGAAAATATACTTGGTGATTATGGTCAGGAAGAAAGGCTTATTGACAGATTTTCACTTGATGAGGCAATTAAAAAGCTTCCAGAAAAGGAGCAGATAATAATTTCACTGCGTTATTTTCATGGATTAACTCAGGACAGAACAAGCCGGACTGTTGGTGTGAGTCAGGTGCAGGTTTCAAGGTTGGAAAGAAGAGCGATTGAACAACTAAGAACATATTTAAAAAATTAGATTCAGTTTTTCCCGATTATGTGATATACTGTCCGAGAATTAAATTCACTCGAGGAGTTATAATGGACAGTAATTTTGAAAATAGATATATACAGGCACGAAGAAAGCTTATAGAAGCCGATTTCGCAAAACTCAATCCTGAGCAGCGTAAGGCGGTTATGACCACCGAAGGACCTCTTTTGCTTCTTGCAGGCGCCGGAAGTGGAAAAACAACGGTTTTGATCAACAGAATAGTTAATCTTATGCGCTACGGAAGCGCCTCTGATTCTCTTGAAGTTCCCGATTGGGCAAGCGAAGATGATATTGCGCTTATGGAGGCAGGAATAAGCGAGGAAAGCCGTAAAGCTGCTGCCCTCGACCCTGTTGAACCTTGGAGGATTATTGCCATTACCTTTACCAACAAGGCCGCAGGAGAGCTTAAAAGCCGTCTTGAAAAGGCTTTGGGTGAAGGTGCCAATGATATTTGGGCGCAGACCTTCCATTCAGCTTGCGTTAGAATTTTGCGCCGTGATGCTGAGCGCATAGGCTTCAGCCGCTCCTTTACTATCTATGATACTGCTGACAGTCAGAGCCTTATGAAGCGCATTATCAAGGATTTTGATCTTGATGAGAAAATGTTCCCCTTCCGTTATGTTTTGTCCGTCATCAGCAAAGCAAAGGATGAAATGCTTACTCCTGACGAATATTATGATCAGGCTAAGAAAAGTTATGATATCCGCAGAATAAAGGTTGGTGAACTCTATAGAGAATACACAAAGCGCATGCGCGACGCAGACGCCATGGACTTTGATGACCTTATTCTCAATACAGTTAAGCTTCTTCAGGAAAACGATGATGTAAGAGAATATTATCAGCGCAAATTCAGATATGTTCTTGTTGATGAGTATCAGGACACAAATAACCTGCAATATCTGCTTGCAAGCACCCTTGCAGGAGGTTATGAGAATATATGCGTAGTTGGCGACGATGACCAGAGTATATACAAATTCCGCGGCGCTACTATAAAAAATATTCTTGATTTTGAGGAACAATATAAAAATGCGAGAGTTATTAAACTTGAGCAAAACTATAGAAGTACAGGACATATTCTTGAAGCCGCTAACGCAGTTATCAGCAATAACCGCGGCAGAAAAGGTAAAAAGCTTTGGACTGCTGAGGATATGGGAGAACCTCCCGTCCTTTATGTTGCTCCCAACGAAAACGAAGAGGCCCAGTATGTTGCCGACCGTATTTTGGAAAACTTTTCCCAGGGAATAAACTGGCGTGAGCACGCGGTTCTTTATCGTTTGAACGCACAATCTAACCAATTGGAATATGCTCTTAAGCGCCGAGGTATACCTTACCGCATATTCGGCGGTACAAAGTTCTTTGATCGCAGCGAGGTCAAGGATATGCTGGCGTATATGAATGTTATTTCTAACCCAGCTGATGACCTGCGTCTTTTGAGAATAATAAATGTGCCGGCACGCGGAATTGGCGCATCAAGTATGGAAAAGGCAATTCAAATTGCTGCAAATGAGGGCGTTAGCATTTTTGAGATAGTCAAAAATGCGCATAATTATCCCGAACTTCAACGAAGTGCGGTAAGATTGCGTCAGTTCGCCGCTATGATTGATGAGCTCCGTCTGTTGGCTGACAACAATCCCAGCGACCTTCTCTATGATGAGCTTATTGAAAAGAGTGGTTACATACGTGCACTTCAGGAAAAATCCACTCCTGAAAATGATGCCCGTATTGAAAACGTAAAGGAACTTAAATCTAATATACTTAGCTATATAAAGGAATCGGGAGATGCTACACTCCACGGCTTTTTGGATGAAGTTGCCCTTTATACCGATCTTGATAATATGGACAAGGATGCTGACTGCGTTGTTATGATGACAATTCATTCTGCTAAGGGTCTCGAGTTTCCTAATGTTTTCCTTGTTGGCGCCGAGGAGGGACTTTTCCCAGGTATTCGCGCTATAGGCGAGCAGGAGGAGATGGAGGAGGAACGCCGTCTTTGCTATGTTGCTATTACCCGTGCTATGAAAAAGCTTTATATTTCCTGCGCAACTCAGCGAATGATTTTCGGCAGAACAAGTTCAAACAGAGTATCACGATTTGTTGAGGAAATTCCAGCTGAACATATTAAGAAGAGTTATATTCCCAAGGGTTACAACTATTCCGATAAACCGAGAGGATTTGAAGATTATACCAAACCTTCTTATCAAAAGAGTGCGCGGCCTATTATCACTCCGGAAACCAAGAAGGCAGATCCTCCTGCTTTCAGAAAGGGAGATATGGTTTCCCATCGTTCTTTTGGTACCGGTATGATTGTATCCATGACTCCTATGGGAGGAGATCACCTTGTTGAAATCGCATTTGACAAGGTAGGCACCAAGCGTCTTATGCTCAGAGCCGCAAGTAAGCTTATGACAAAGGCATAAATAGTAAAAATTTCAAAGCATATAAAAATCTCCTTTGCAAATGCTATTGTCGGGATAACCAATCCCGATAAACATTGCAAAGGAGATGTAACTATGTCCAAGAAGTCTAACAGCATTATGAATCCCAATGCACGCGAGGCAATGGATCGTTTCAAGATGGAAGCTGCTTCTCAGGTTGGCGTTAACCTCAAGCAGGGTTATAATGGCGACCTTACTTCTCGCCAGGCCGGCAGTGTTGGCGGTCAGATGGTCAAGAAGATGATCGAAGCCTACGAAAACGGCATGCAGTAACTGAAAAAACAGGAGAGAGGGAGCGAATTTGTCGCTTCCTCTTTTTTGAAATCAAATAACAACTATGATAACGATTATAAACATTGACTTTTACATAGTAAAGAAGTATATTAAAGGTGTCTTTAAGCGATACAAAGACTGATAAATTCAAAAAAACGGAGGTAAATGAAATGAAAAAGGTTCTCGCATTTGCACTCGTACTCGTCCTCGTCGTTGGTCTGTTTGCAGGCTGCGGCGCAAAGGAGCCCGAAGTCTATGAGTTCACCCTGTCTATGCATGATGCCAAGACCACTCCCAATGCAATCTACATGCAGAGCTGGATCGACAAGGTCTATGAGGCAACCGACGGTAAGGTAAAGATAACCCTTTACGATAACAGCACTCTCTCTGCTGCTACCGACATCGGTGTTAAGGTCGCTGAGGGCGCAGTTGATATCGGCTGGCTCTACACTTCCTACTATGCTGGACAGTTCCCCCTTGCTGACGTTATCAACCTGCCTTTCCAGGGATTCGGCGATCCCATTGTTTCCACCAACGTTCTTTGGGACCTCTATGGTGAATATGCTGAGATGCAGGAAGAATGGGGCGATTATAAGCTTCTCATGCTCTACGGTAACCCCGGCATGATGTTCGCTTCCGCTGATGCTCCCATCACCTCCGTTGCTGATCTGGCTGGCCGTTCCATGCGTTGCCCCGCTGGCGCTATCACTGATCTGCTCACCACTTGGGGCGCAAACCCCATCCCCATGCCTCCTCCCGAGGTTTATGAGTCCATCGAAAAGGGCGTTATCTCCGGCTACATTTTCGAGCCCTCCGGAATCACCAACTTCTCCCTCGAGGAAGTCACCCAGTACTACACCGACCTGCCCATGTACGACGGTCCCTTCGCACTCATTATGAACATGGATCAGTGGAACAGCCTCCCCAAGGAGCTTCAGGATGCTATTGACGCTATTTCCGGCAAGGACGCATCCCTTGGTGCTGCTCAGGCATTTGCTGACGCTGTTAACGTTGCCCGTGAGGACATCGTTGCTGCCGGCGGTGAATTCGTAACCGTTTCCGATGAGGCTAAGGCTGAGTTTGCAGTTGCAGCTGACGAATACGCTGCAAAGTGGTCTCAGCAGCAGTCTGTTGACGGCTTTGATGCCGCTGCTTTCCTTGCAAAGGCAAAGGAACTTGCTGCTTCCTACGGCGGTTGATTCTAAACTGCGCTACTTAGTTTAAAAGCATTAATATCCCACCACGCATTTAGCGTGGTGGGATTCTCTAAATCGAGCTATCTCTATGAATGATAGCTACGAAAGGATATATACATAACATGGATGTAATTACTATCGGCATTTTAGGAATTGTCGCATTCCTTATTCTGATATTCCTTGGAATGAATATCGGACTTGCGCTGCTTATGGTAGGCTTTGTCGGTTATGGTGTAATAATCAACCCCAAGGCTGCTATTGCCATTCTGCGCACTGACCCTGCAACCAACGCGCGCAACTATTCTTTCATGGTTGTTCCGCTTTTCATACTTATGGGCAACTTTGCCTATCACGCGGGCTTGTCCGGCGGTCTTTATGATTGCGCAAACAAGTGGTTTAACAAGCTTCCCGGTTCTCTTGCATGTGCTACAATAGCTGCTTGCGCCGGATTTGGCGCAATTTGCGGTTCCAATGCGGCAACTTGCGCAACTATGGGCACCATTGCAGTTCCCGAAATGCGCAAATACGGATATAATGACCGTCTTGCCACAGGTTCCGTTGCCATGGGTGGTACGCTTGGGATTCTGATCCCTCCAAGTACACCAATGATTATTTATTGCATTATTGCGGAAGCGTCTATAGGTGATATGTTTATTGCCGGCATTATTCCCGGCGTTATGATGGCGATTTTGTGCATTGCCACCATAATTATTTTGGTTACTACCAATAAATCCCTTGCTCCCCGCGGAGCCAACTATTCTTGGAAAGAGCGCTTTGTTTCTTTGAAGGGACTTATAGGCGTTGTTGTGCTCTTTGGTGTTGTTCTGGGCGGAATGTTCTCCGGCTGGTTCTCTGTCAACCAGGCATCTGCCATCGGCGCTTTCCTTGCAATGGTTATTATGGGCGTGAATATGATGATTCGCGGCGAGTTTACATGGAAGAACTTCTGGCTCAAGTTCAAGGCTGCAATGTGGACTTCTATTCAGACCTTCGCTATGACATTCCTTATTATTATTGGCGCCGATGTTTTCTGCAAATTCCTTACCATATCCACCATTCCCACTGTCCTTGCTGACTTCATTGGCGGTCTTGATGTCTCCAAGTATGTTATCATTCTTTTGATGACAATCGTATATCTTTTCCTTGGAATGATAATGGACGAGCTTCCTATGATAATGCTTACTGTTCCCATCTTCTGGCCTATTGCTCAGGCTCTTGGCTTTGATGTTATCTGGTTCGGTATCTATATCATTCTCGTTATGGAACTCGGTGCTATTGCTCCGCCCGTTGGACTCAACTGCTTTATTATATCGGGTGTCGCGAAGGATATACCGCTAAGCACTATATATAAAGGCGCATTGCCTTTTGTTATTACAATTTTCATCGGTGTTGCACTTATAACAGTATTCCCTGATATAGTTATGGTGCTTCCCAACCTGAATTGAGGTGGCATCTATGGAAAAAGTTAAAAATATCAGTGCAAAAGTTGAAAAATTTACAACTATAGTTGGATACATCAGCTTTGTCTGCGTGGCAGCCATGATGCTGCTGAATGTTGCCGATGTTCTTTATCATAAGCTTTTCAATAAGAACATTATCGGAACTTATGATATTACACAGCAGCTTCTTATGTGTGCTGTTTTCTGCTCCTTTGCCTATGCTCAAAGTAAGAAAGCACACATCAATATGACTCTTATAATTGCAAAATTACCCAGAGCATTGAGATATATCCTTTTCTCACTAATGAGTATTTTTTCTGTTGTTGTTGCAGGTGCAACTACATGGGCCGCATATATGCAGACTCTTGACAGCATTAACAAAGGCTATGTAACCGATGTTATTTATATGCCTCTCTGGCCCTTTAATCTTATAATGATAATTGCTATGGGCATATTTACCCTTACCATAGCATACGATACCGTTCTGTATATAATTGCAATTAAGCGCGATGATTATGCAGAAATGATTCAGAAAGACTGGACCTAATATTTGAAAAAACAGCCGCCAAAAGGCGGCTGTTTTTTTAGACCAGTTAAGTTTCGATCTGATACAGCAATGGGAAAGAGAGCAGAAAGTTTTTTATCTATGCAATAATAATCTTAATTATCCAATGAAGGATAATTGAGCCGAATCATGAGTTTAAAATAACTTTGCTTGATTAATGTTTTAAACTGATGTATTATGTTGTTATACATTGTTTACGGAGGTTACTGATGATAAAAGATATTCTCTCCCCTTATAAATCCGAGCTACCTTGTGGTGTACACACCGAGCTTCGCGCTCAGGTTAACCGCAATCGTACCGTAGGACTTATGGGTGGTAATATAATAAAAAACGATAGGGAAGATATTGCGGGCGTATCTGCGCGCAGTTATAAAAACGGTGTATATGGCTTCGCTTCAATGGCGGAGCTTAGTGATGAGGCTGTCAAAAAAGTCTTGAAGGCTTCTCTTGAAAATGCCGATTTTCTCGATTCCCATATCAAAAAGCAACGTGAGATGTTTCCCGCAATTGCTTCGGGTAAGCATTTTATGGATGTTAATATGCCTGATCCAGAGCAGAAGATCTATGTTGATATTCTCAGAATGCTTGATGATTATATATCCACCAAATGCCCTGAACTTATTGACCGTATGCTAGTTGCCTCTTCCAACGGCGTCGAAAAGCTTCTTATCTGCTCTGACGGATGTGACACTCATGCAAATATCACTCGCAGCCATATTAAGTTCAAGCTGACTGCAATGGGCGCGAGCGGCAATCCCGTTGATTTGATGGGCTCATTTGGCGGATATGGCTCAATGCTAAGTATAGCCAATGATATGGCTTCTCTTTATGCAAAAGTGGATGAGATTTATGAGCGTCTTATGCAGAAAAGAAACGGCGTTTATCCCGAAGCGGGAGTTAAGACCGTTGTAATGGGCTCTACTATGGCAGGTATACTTGCTCATGAGGCAGTTGGACATACAGTTGAAGCTGATCTGGTTGTAGGCGGCAGCGTTGCAGGTCCTTATCTTGGCAAGCAGGTTGCATCTGAGCTTGTAAACCTTACCGACTTTGCCAACACCGCATTCGGCGAGCAGATCCCTCAGCCCATTTATGTTGATGATGAAGGAACTCTTGCTGAGGACGCCGAGATTATAAAAAACGGTATTCTTGTTGGATATATGAACAGTCGCGAGACCGCACAGCGCTTTGGCGTGAAGCCTTGCGGCAATGCCCGTGCCTGGCTTTTCTCCGATGAGCCTCTTATACGCATGAGAAACACCCTCATTTTGCCGGGTAAGGATAAGTTAGAGGATATAATTTCCTCTGTTGACGACGGATACTATCTTCTTGACTATAATAACGGACAGGCAGATACAACCGGCGAATTTATGTTCGGTATTTGCTCCGGCTATGAGATTAAAAACGGCAAGCTTGGACGTCCTATTCTTGACACCACTATCAGCGGTATCGCTTTTGATATGCTAAAAACCGTTGATATGGTTTCAGACACAATTAATTGGACCAGTAGCGGAACCTGCGGAAAGAAGCAGCCTATGCCTGTTGGTATGGGTGGCCCGGCTCTCAGATGCAAGGTAATGATTGGAGGACGCTGATATGAAGGAACTTAAAAATATTGCAGCAGGCGCCCTTTCCGCCTTGGCTGAGTGCGGTGCAGACAGCGCATCCGTAAGCGCGGCATATGTTGAAACCCGCGAATTCAACGTTGACGGCGGCGAATTCTCTCTGTTTCGTACGATGTTCGATAATTCCCTTGTTCTCACCGCCCTTAAGGATGGGAAAAAGGGAAGCGCAGCGATTAATCATTTTGATGATGAGGCCATTAAAGGTGCAGCAGAAAACTGCATAGCAGCAGCTGAAGCCTCCGAAGCGGATAAGGATTGGGAATTTGGACCCAATGCAGGTGATGCTTCATTTGTTGACGGGGTTACTGAGCCCGATATGGAACTTTTCTTCTCTCGCTGCAGAGAACTTGTTGCTTCTATTAAGAAAGAATATCCTAAAATTCTGATTGAGCAGCTTATCGTTGCTCATAAGTCACGCAAAAGTGTATATATGAACACAAACGGTTCTTCTTTTGATAGACGCAGCGGAAGCTATAATCTTATGCTGATGTTCTCCGCCCACGAAAACGGCAAGGGCTCATCCTTCTTTGGTTGCGGATTTCAAACTGTTGATCTTTCAATTCCATTTATCGAGCAGGCATCCCTGCGTCGTGACCTTGCCAGTGTAGAAAAACAAATCCACACAAAGTCTATTCCCGGAAAATTCCAAGGAACTGTGCTTGTTCCTCCCGGATGCCTTGGAGAAATCCTTTATCATGCTCTCGGTACTTTTGCAGACGGTGCAGCTGTTAACAGCGGAACCAGTATATGGAAGGATAAACTGGGAGAAAAGGTGGCAGATGAAAGACTCAATATCTGCCTTTCTCCCTGTAGCGATGATATTATTTCCGGATCACGCTGGACAAGCGACGGATATATTACAGAGAAGTTCGATCTTATTAAAAACGGTGTTCTCAAGAGCTTTATTATTGATAAGTATTTTGCAAACAAAACCGGTTTTGAGCGTTCTTTGAATTATTCTCTGGAAAATCTTTCTGTATCTAGCGGTGATATGCCTGTGGAGGATATTATCAAAGGAATTGAGAGAGGACTTCTGCTTGGAAGAATTTCGGGCGGCAGACCATCTTCCTCCGGTGATTTTTCTATGGTTGCCAAGAACAGCTTTATCATCGAAAACGGTGAGATAGGCGAGGCGGTCAGTGAGGTAATGATAAACGGTAATCTTGCAGAAATGCTTATGAACATTCGAAACATCTCTGCAGAGAAGGAATGTGACGGTGGTACAAGTCTGCCTTGGATGGTCTTTGACGGAATAACCATAAGCGGTAAATAAATTTAGAAGCACAGGTGAACACCCTGTGCTTCTTTTAATATCCGCGAGCAATTTTGCGTTGATGTTTTGCTATATGGATGTTATCTTATTATAAAAGGTTTATATGTGAGGATGCCTTATGAGTATTAAACTTGAAATTTGCTGTGGAAGCCTTGATGATGTTATTAATGCAAAAGCAGGAGGCGCAGACCGTGTTGAACTCAATTCCGCCTTGTTTCTCGGCGGTCTTACGCCGAGTGTGGGTCTTGTGCGCGAGGCTATAAAGATTGGCATACCAATCATGGCAATGGTAAGACCCAGAGAAGGAGGCTTTTGCTATACCGAAGCAGAGTTTAAGTGCATGCTTTCCGATATGTCTAGTTTTGTTGAACTGGGTGTTGATGGACTCGTTTTTGGTGTGTTGAATTCTGATGGAACAGTTGATTATGATAGATGCGCTCAGCTGATTAAAGCAGCGGGAGATAAGATTAAAGTTTTCCACAGAGCCTTCGATGTGGTGCCTGACTGGAAAAAAGCGATGGAAGAACTTATTGCACTGGGATTTGACCGCATTCTCACCAGCGGACAGGCAGCCAATTCAATTGATGGTGCTGCAACGCTGAAAGAAATGATAACTTATGCGGATGGAAGAATTGAAATCCTTCCCGGAGGCGGAATCAGACCTCATAATGTAAGCAGTCTTATAGAAATAACTGGCTGCACTCAGGTTCACGCATCTGCAGCCAGCAAACATAAGGATAGTTCCTGCCTTGCAAATCCTAATGTATATTTTGGTGCTGAAGGCATGCCTGAAGACGAATTCAGTGTCACGGATATAGAAAAAGTTAAGGCCTTAAAGTCAGTAATATAAAAATAAAGAGGCTTTTTGCCAACAGAAAGTAGTATCGTGCCGCACAGCTTCAAA
This sequence comes from Oscillospiraceae bacterium, assembly GCA_045631645.1. GTDB lineage: Bacteria > Bacillota > Clostridia > Oscillospirales > Oscillospiraceae > SIG459. Next base: position 75,327 of record JAZQVC010000005.1, on the reverse strand, counting down.
CGATGGGATAATGAAAAAATCCTCCGGATTTCCGGAGGATTTTTTTATTATAGCCTATGACTTAGAAAAGTCCGGTGATTTTGCCGTTCTCGTCAACATCAATGTTCTCAGCAGCGGGAACCTTGGGGAGTCCGGGCATGGTCATAATGTCGCCGGTGAGGGCAACAAGGAAACCTGCGCCTGCGGAAACCTTGATGTTTCTGACGGTGATGGTGAAATCCTTGGGTGCGCCAAGCTTCTTTGCATCATCAGAGAAAGAATACTGAGTCTTGGCCATGCAAATGGGAAGCTTGTCAAAGCCAAGAGCTTCAAGCTCCTTAGCCTGCTTTTTAGCTCCTGCGGTAAGCTCAACGCCGTTTGCGTGATAAATCTTGGTAGCAATGTCATTGAGCTTTTTCTCAATGCTGTCTTCAGTGTCATAGCTGAAGCTAAACTCATTGGGCTGCTCGCAAAGACGTACAACCTCTTCAGCAAGAGCCTTACCGCCTTCGCCGCCCTTTGCCCAAACCTCGGACAGAGCAACATTAACGCCAAGCTCACGGCACTTATCTTCAACGAGCTTCAGCTCTGCTGCAGTGTCAGTGGGGAATGCGTTTATAGCAACAACGCAGGGGAGACGGAAGACATTCTTGATGTTGTCAACATGCTGGAGGAGGTTGGGGAGACCTTTTTCAAGAGCTTCAAGATTTTCTGCATTAAGCTCTGCCTTAGGCACACCGCCGTGGTTTTTGAGTGCACGAACAGTAGCAACAATAACAACTGCAGAGGGCTTAAGACCGGCAAGACGGCACTTGATATCGAGGAACTTTTCTGCGCCAAGGTCAGCACCGAAGCCTGCTTCGGTAACGGTGTAGTCGGCAAGCTTCATAGCCATCTTGGTAGCCATTACAGAGTTGCAGCCGTGTGCAATGTTTGCAAAGGGACCGCCGTGGATAAATGCGGGAGTACCCTCAAGGGTCTGTACCAGATTGGGCTTGAGAGCATCCTTGAGAAGGGCAGCCATTGCGCCTTCTGCCTTAAGATCGTGAGCGGTAACGGGCTTTCCATCATAGGTGTATGCAACAACCATACGGCCGAGACGAGACTTGAGATCAGGAATATCAGCAGCAAGGCAGAGAACAGCCATGATTTCGGATGCAACGGTGATGTCAAAGCCATCTTCACGGGGAACGCCCTGCATACGGCCGCCGAGTCCGTTAACAATGTTGCGAAGCTGACGGTCATTCATATCAACGCAGCGCTTCCAGGTGATTTTCTTTACATCAATACCCAAAGAGTTGCCCTGCTGAATGTGGTTATCCAGCATTGCTGCAAGCAGATTGTTTGCAGCACCGATCGCGTGGAAGTCACCGGTGAAGTGGAGGTTAATATCTTCCATGGGAACAACCTGTGCCCATCCGCCGCCTGCTGCGCCGCCCTTTACACCGAAAACAGGTCCAAGAGAAGGCTCGCGAAGAGCTACAAGGGTGCTCTTTCCGATTTTGCGCATGGCATCGGCAAGACCAACAGTTGTGGTGGTTTTGCCCTCGCCGGCAGGGGTGGGGTTGATAGCGGTAACAAGGATGAGTTTTCCGTTGGAACGATCAGACTCTTTGAGAAGAGCATAGTCAACCTTGGCCTTATATCGACCGTAAAGCTCCAGATATTTTTCATTAACGCCGGCAACTGCTGCGATTTCACCGATGGGTTTCATTTCGCAAGACTGAGCAATTTCAATATCAGTTTTCAAAAAAGGTGTTCCTCCTTATTTCTTGAAATATGCAACTGCGGACTCGAAGAGCTTCATATCGTAGTTGCCGATAACGTTCTTATAAAGGTTCTTTCCAACGCGCTCGCTGTGACCCATCTTACCGAGGACGCGACCATCGGGAGAGGTTATACCTTCAATTGCGAAGATAGAACCATTGGGATTAAATTCACCGTTGAAGGTTGCAGCACCATCCAGATCAACATACTGAGTTGCAATCTGTCCGTTTTCTGCAAGCTTTCTGACAAGCCCTTCAGAAGCAAGGAAACGACCCTCACCGTGAGAGATGGGAACGGTGTATATTTCGCCGGGCTTGGTAGCAGCAAGCCAGGGAGAAGCATTGGAGCAAACGCGGGTGCGGACAAGCTTAGACTGATGACGTCCAATCACGTTGTAGCTGAGAGTGGGGCAATTTTCATCAGTGTCAATGATTTTGCCGAAGGGAACAAGACCCAGCTTAATAAGTGCCTGGAAGCCGTTGCAGATACCAAGCATAAGACCGTCACGCTTGTCAAGAAGTTCAGCAACCTGCTCTTTGATTGCGGGATTGCGGAAAAATGCAGTGATGAACTTTGCACTGCCATCAGGCTCGTCGCCGCCGGAGAAGCCGCCAGGGATGAAAATCATCTGGCTTTCGCTCATTTTGCGTGCAATATCTTCAATGCTGCGGGCAACATCATCAGCTGTAAGGTTGCGGATGACTGCGATTTCTGCATCTGCACCTGCGGCCATAACAGCGCGGGCAGAGTCATATTCGCAGTTGGTGCCGGGGAATACGGGAATAAGAACCTTGGGACGGGCGGTCTTGATGATGGGAGAGGGACGCTCGTTTTTCTCGAAGGAGAACATTTCAAGGTTTCCGGAAGCAGGTGCGGATGTGGGATAAACACCGGAGAGAACAGCTTCATTTATATTGAAGAGTTCCTCAACGCCAGCGCTATCGCCGTCAAGGTCGATAACAGCTTCTTCGCAAGTTTCACCGATCTTGATATAGCCGAGAATATCAACTTCTTCAGTAAGTTCAGCGATAATAAAGCCGTAGAAAGGCTGATGCCAGAGACCGGCAAGAGCACCGTTGGACTTAAAGCCGATGCGGTTACCAAAGCTCATCTTCATAACAGCTTCACCTGCGCCATTTTCGATTGCCCATGCGGATGCAACCTTGCCATCTGCGTTGAGCATGTTGAAAATATCCCATGCGCCCTTGAGACCGTTAGCGGTCTGGTCGGGGCTTGCGATCAGGTAAACAGGGTTACCGGCCTTCTTAAATTCGGTGCTGATAACCTTGTCTGCCTTTACAGGTGCGATTGCGAAGGAGATGAGAGTGGGGGGAACATCCTTGTCAAGGAAGGAACCGGACATAGAGTCCTTGCCGCCTATTGCTGCAGCATTGAGCTCAAGCTGAGCATCAAGAGCGCCGAGAAGGGCAGAGAAGGGCTTACCCCAACGGAGAGGTTCATTACGGAGCTTCTCAAAGAATTCCTGGAAGCTGAAGTATGCATCCTTATAGTCTGCGCCTGCAGCAACGAGCTTAGCCATAGAGGTGTAAACAGCGCTGTATGCACCCAGATAGGGGTCGCAGCTGAGCTGGTCGGGGTCGCAGCCCCAAGCCATGATGCTTGCCTGTTCGGTTTTCTGTCCGGGAAGAACAGGGAAGAGGGCGGCCATAGCCTGAGAGGGAGAAGTCTGAGTTTTTCCGCCGAAGGGCATCAGAACGCTGCCTGCACCGATGGTGCTGTCGAAACGCTCAACAAGGCCACGTCTGCTTGCGCACTTGAGAGAAGATGCCATCTCGCGGAGGGATTCAAAGAGAGGAGCATCAAAATAGCTGCGGTCAGCTTCTGCAATTTCAACCTGAGTGTGCTTGGTAGCACCATTGGTATCAAGGAATGCACGGCTGAGGTTTGCGATGGTCTGACCCTTCCAGGTCATAACCATACGTTCTTCTTCGGTAACAACTGCAACGCGGTAAGCCTCAAGGTTTTCTGCCTGTGCGGCGGCGATGAACTTATCAGCGTCGGCAGCTTCTACTACAACTGCCATACGCTCCTGAGACTCGGAAATTGCAAGCTCGGTGCCGTCGAGACCGTCATACTTTTTGCGTACTGCATCAAGGTCAATTTTAAGACCTGCAGCCAACTCACCTATAGCAACAGAAACACCGCCTGCGCCGAAGTCATTGCAGCGCTTTATAAGACGGGTAACTTCGCTGTTTCTGAAAAGGCGCTGAATCTTGCGCTCTTCGGGTGCGTTGCCCTTCTGAACCTCGGAAGCCATAGTCTGAAGGCTCTTGAGATTGTGGCTCTTGCTGGATCCGGTTGCACCGCCGATACCGTCGCGACCGGTGCGTCCGCCGAGAAGGATGATAACATCACCGGGGGCAGGGCGCTCGCGGCGTACATTATAAGCAGGAGCTGCAGCAACAACTGCACCGCACTCAAGACGCTTAGCAATGAAGCCGTCGTGATAAATTTCAGCAACATGACCGGTTGCAAGGCCTATCTGGTTACCGTAGGAGGAATAACCTGCTGCTGCAGTCTGAGCAAGCTTGCGCTGGGGAAGCTTGCCGGAGAGAGTTTTATCAATTGAAACACGGGGATCACCGCCGCCGGTTACGCGCATTGCCTGATGGACATAGGCACGACCGGAGAGGGGGTCACGAATGCAGCCTCCTATGCAGGTTGCTGCGCCGCCGAAAGGCTCAATTTCGGTGGGGTGGTTATGTGTTTCGTTTTTGAACATGAGAAGCCAATCCTGCTCCTCGCCGTCAACTGTAGCATTGACGTGAATTGAGCAAGCGTTGATTTCTTCGCTTTCATCAAGTTCGGGAAGCATTCCACGCTTTTTGAGAGTCTTGGCACCGATGGTGGCAAGATCCATAAGGGTCTGAGGACGTTTTGCAGCCTTTTCTTCACCGTAAACTTCAATGCGTGCTTCCAAATAGCGCTGATATGCATCAGCAATGGCGCTATCATCAATCTTAACATTGTCGATATGGGTGGAGAAGGTAGTGTGGCGGCAATGGTCGGACCAGTAGGTATCAACAACGCGGATTTCGGTGACGCTGGGGTTACGGCTTTCTTCATCGCGGAAGTAGGTCTGGAGGAACTTGAGGTCATCAAGATCCATTGCAAGACCCATTTTGTCGAGAAGAGCGGAGAGACCTTCGTCATCAAGAGCGATAAAACCGCTTACAGTTTCAACACGGTCGGGAGTTGCATACTCTGCCTCGAGAGTTTCGGGCATTTCAAGGCTTGCCTCGCGAGACTCAACGGCGTTTATAACATATGCCTTAACAGCGTCTATATCCTTCTGAGTAAGCTCACCATAGAGAGCGTAAACCTTTGCAGAACGGACGGTGGGACGCTCACCCTGGCTGAGAAGCTGGATGCACTGTGCGGCAGAGTCGGCGCGCTGATCAAACTGACCGGGCAGGGGCTCCACTGCGAACACGGTATGTGCATCGGAAAGTTCAACCTGAGCATAGACATTATCAAGCTGGGGCTCAGAGAAAACAGTGGTACGGGCATAATCGAACTGCTCAGCATCGATGCCGGAGACATCGTAGCGGTTGAGGATGCGTACATCCTTCAGCGCGTCAAGGCCGAGAAAGTTTCGGCAGTCGGCAAGAAGACCGGCGGCCTCGGGAGCGAGACCGGGCTTTTTTTCTACAAATACTCTATAAACCATTTCTTATGCCTCCATTGCGCGCTTACCTATATCCTTACGGTAATAGGCGTTTTCGAAATGCACCTTTGCAACATTCTTGTAGGATTTTTCAACAGCCTCAGGAAGGGTGTCGGCAGTTGCTACAACGCCAAGAACTCTTCCGCCGTTAGTGAGAAGCTTACCTTCGGAGAGCTTTGCACCGGCAATATAAATCTCGGCATCCATATCTTCGTCACGATTGATCTCAAATCCCTTCTTGTAGGAGAGGGGATAGCCTTCGGAAGCCATAACAACGCAGCAGGCAGCACCGTTGGAGAATTTAACCTCGGTTTCTTCAAGCTTTTCTTCGGAAACGGCTCGCATAATAGTGAAGAGGTCGCTTTCGAGGAGGGGGAGAACAACCTGAGTTTCGGGGTCACCAAAACGGCAGTTATATTCAATAACCTTGGGACCATTGGGGGTAATCATAAGACCAAAGTAGAGGCAGCCCTTGAAGGGACGGCCCTCTGCGTTCATTGCAGCGATGGTGGGCAGGAAGATTTCATCCATGCAGCGCTGAGCAACAGCCTCGGTATAATAGGGATTGGGAGCAATGGTGCCCATACCGCCGGTATTCAGGCCCTCGTCGCCGTCGTGGGCGCGCTTATGGTCCATAGAGGAAACCATGGGCTTAACTACCTTACCATCAGTGAATGCGAGAACGGAAACTTCGGGACCGGTGAGGAATTCTTCGATAACAACATTCAGGCCGCTGTCTCCGAACTTCTTATCAGCCATCATCTCATGAACAGCTTCCTTTGCTTCCTCAAGGCTTTCGGCAATTATAACGCCTTTACCAAGGGCAAGACCATCAGCCTTGACAACAACAGGTGCGGTGAGAGTGTCGATATAGCTGCATGCGGATTCAATGTCGGAGAAGGTTTCGTAAGCGGCGGTAGGAATGCCGTACTTCTTCATAAGGTTTTTGGAGAAAACCTTGCTGCCTTCGATGATTGCAGCCTTCTTATCGGGTCCGAAGCAGGGGACACCGGCTTCAGTGAGAGCGTCAACGGCGCCGAGGACCAGGGGATCATCGGGAGCAACAACTGCAAAATCAATAGCATTTTCCTTAGCAAAGGCTACCATCGCGGGGATATCCTTTGCGTCAACGGAAACGCAGATTGCATCTTCAGCAATGCCGCCGTTGCCGGGAAGGCAGTAAAGCTTATCAATTTCAGAAGATTTTTTAAGGACTTTGACGATTGCGTGTTCGCGACCGCCGCCGCCTATTACCATTACTTTCATTTGAAAACCTCGTTTTCTTTAGTGATGGAAAAGACGCATTCCGGTGAATGCCATCACGATGCCGTATTTGTTGGCGGTATCGATAACATGATCGTCACGAATGCTGCCGCCGGGCTGTGCTATATACTGAACGCCGCTCTTGCGTGCACGTTCAACGTTGTCACCGAAGGGGAAGAATGCGTCGCTGCCGACGGAAACGCCGCTCATGGTGGCGATCCATGCCTTTTTCTCTTCGCGGGTGAGAACTTCGGGCTTAACCTTGAAGTTTTCCTGCCATACGCCTTCTGCGAGAACATCTTCGTATTCATCGGAGATATAAATATCGATGGCATTATCGCGGTTTGCACGGCGGATACCGTCTACAAACTGGAGACCAAGTACTTTGGGGTGCTGACGGAGCATCCAGTTATCAGCCTTGCTGCCTGCCAGACGGGTGCAGTGAATACGGCTCTGCTGACCTGCACCGACGCCGATGGTCTGACCGTTCTTGACATAGCAGACGGAGTTGGACTGGGTGTATTTGAGGGTGATGAGGCTGAGGAGGAGGTCATGCTTTGCCTCAACGGGAAGTTCCTTGTTTTCGGTAACGATATTGGTAAGAAGTTCTTCGTTGATTTCGAAGTTGTTATAGCCCTGCTGGAAGCCGATGCCGAAGATATGACGCTTTTCAATGGGATCGGGTTCATAATCGGGATCGATCTGAACTACATTGTAGCCGCCCTTTTTCTTTCCACGAAGGATGGCAAGAGCCTCATCGGTGTATGCGGGAGCGATAACACCGTCGGATACTTCCTTAAGAAGGTAACGAGCAGTTGCCTCATCGCAGGTATCGCTGAGAGCAGCCCAGTCGCCATAGGAGCAGAGACGGTCAGCACCGCGTGCTTTGATGTATGCACATGCGATGGGGGAGGTATCCAGACCATCTGCAAAATAAATCTGCTTTTCTACATCGGTGAGGGGAGTGCCGAGAGCAGCGCCAGCAGGAGAAACATGCTTGAAGGATGCAGCGGCAGGAAGACCGGTTGCCTTCTTGAGAGCCTTTACAAGCTGCCAGGAGTTGAGGGCATCCATAAAGTTGATATAACCGGGTTTGCCGTTGAGAACGGTCAGAGGAAGTTCCTTGCCGTTATCCATATAAATCTTAGAGGGCTTCTGATTGGGGTTGCAGCCGTATTTCAGTTCAAGTTCCTGCATCGATTAAGCCTCCTGGTGTTTGTTGATGATAACAGTTTCGCTCTCGCCGCATGCAATATCAATGCATCTTACGAAGAGAGAAACCTTGTTATCAGCGTTAAGAGCGTTCCATACTTCCTTTGCCAGTGTGTCTGCATCGGTATTGTTTACGATAACCTCGCGGGGCTCACCATAGAAGGAGGGAAGAGGCTCTGCGTTTTCCTGATAGGTGTGGATGAAATGTCCCTGACCGGCAATGGGATTCTCATAGCCGAAGAAATAACGGCGATTGGAAGAGGAATCTCCGTTTGCGCTCTTCAGAATGGAGAGTGCGTAACTGCCGTCTTTGTGGAGAATACCGGAAATGCGAGGAGTCCAGTTGGGACCATCGGGCTCAAAAGTGCGTTTGCGAAGACTCTGTGCGAAGATTTCGCCTGCGAGAACACCATCGCGTACAGTATCGGTCTGGTCGCCGTTGGTAACGATAAGCTCATCACCAACCTTGCGAACGGGATGATAGATAATGAGGGAAGGATCGGTCATCTTGCTCTCGTCAAAAGCCTTGGTACGGATGCCGTCTTCGGTAAGCTCAAAAATGCGGTTGCGGCTGTTTTCGCTGCGACCCATGATGAAATAAACAACTACACTTTTTTTGCCGTCTGCGGTTTTGCCAAGCATAATTCCGCGGCCGGGATAGGGATGTGCTTTCAGTATTTCAAGAAAATTCTGCATTATATTTCTTACTCCTTTATAATCACGGTGCGTCCTTCAACGCTGAGTCTTCCCTCGCAGAAGAGGGAAACAGATTTGGGAAGTATTTTCCACTCAGCATTTTCCATAATTCTTTTCTGCAGAGTTTCAGGCGTATCGTCGTGCTTAACTTCAACAGCCTTCTGCATAATTATAGGACCACCATCGCACTCTTCGGTAACAAAATGACAGGTAGCGCCTGAGAGTTTAACGCCATATTCAAGAGCTTTCTCGTGGACATGAAGTCCGTAAAATCCCTTTCCGCAGAAGGAAGGGATAAGAGCGGGATGAACATTCATAATGGCGTTGGGATATGCCTTGATAAGTTCCTCTGTGAAAATAGTCATAAAGCCGGCAAGGACAACAAGGTCAATATTGAGCTCCTTAAGCTTATCAACATATGCAATAGTCATCTCGCGAGCATCTGCATAGTCTTTGCGTGCAATAACATATGCGGGAATGCCAGCATTTTTAGCTCTTTCGATTGCGTATGCAGAGCTTTTGGAGGCAATCACGGCGGCGATTTCGCCGCCTATGATTTCTCCGCGATTCTGAGCATCAATAAGTGCCTGAAGATTAGTGCCGCCGCCGGAAACAAGAACAGCGACTCTTACCACAGGATGACCCCCTCGCCATCAACGCATTCGCCAAGGATGTAAGCATCCTCAACGGCGGAGACGGCTTTCTCTGCGTCAGCCTTATCAACGATTACGCACATGCCAACACCCATGTTGAAGGTGTTGAACATATCGCGCTCGGGAATATTGCCGGTTTCGGCGATTTCGGTGAACAGGGGATGAATGCGGACATCGTCCTTCTTGATCTTTGCAGCTACACCTTCGGGCAGTGCTCTGGGAATATTCTCATAGAAGCCGCCGCCGGTTATGTGTGCGCAGGCCTTGATGGAAACAAGCTCGCTGATTGCAAGAATGTCCTTAACATAAATGCGGGTGGGGGTGAGAAGCTTTGCGCCAAGCTCACCGGCTAGAGCTTCCTCGCCGAATACCTTGCGGACGAGAGAGAAGCCGTTGGAATGAACACCGGAGGAGGGGAGAGCGATGATGATGTCTCCTGCCTTAACAGAAGCAGTGTTGAAGATTTTTTTCTTATCAACAATGCCCACAGCGAAACCTGCCAGGTCATAGTCGTCTTCGGGCATCATACCGGGATGCTCAGCGGTTTCACCGCCGATAAGAGCACAGCCGGACTGAACACAGCCTTCAGCAACACCGGAAACGATCTCGGCGATTTTTTCGGGGAAGTTTTTGCCGCATGCGATGTAGTCAAGGAAGAAAATGGGTTTTGCGCCGCAGCAGATAATGTCACTAACGCACATTGCAACGCAGTCGATGCCGATGGTGTCGTGCTTGTCCTGCAGCATTGCAATCTTCAGTTTGGTGCCGACACCGTCGGTACCGGAAACGAGAACGGGTTCTTCCATACCGGCGATGGAAGGGATGAACATGCCGCCGAAGCCGCCGATATCATCGGCAACACCCTGAATCTTGGTGCGTGCAACATGTTTTTTCATAAGTTCAACTGCTTTGTAACCTGCGGTGATATCAACGCCGGCAGCAGCGTAGGAAGCAGAAAATGATTTGTCCATAATTTATTCTTCTCCAGTCCAGCAATAGGTGCAGATATTTTCTTTGTTTAGTCCAATGGATTCGATAAGACCCTCAAGAGTCTGGTACTCAAGGGAGTTGAATCCGAACTTATTGCAGATGCAGCAGCGAAGGTTTTTGCCTCGCTCAGTTCTGCCGTCGGAATATTCGGAAATGTACTTGTCGCCCTCTTCGCCTTCGAGCTCTCTTATTACGCGGCGTGCAATAAGTTCAAGGTCTCCGTTGCTTCTGGAGAAATTGAGATATTTGCAGCCATACATAATGGGAGGACATGCACTTCTCATATGTACTTCTTTTGCGCCGTTGTCATAAAGGAAATCAACGGTTTCCTGAAGCTGAGTTCCGCGAACGATACTATCATCAATGAAGAGAAGCTTCTTGTCCTTGATAAGGTCGTGGACAGCAAGCATCTTCATCTTGGCAATGTGGTGACGAACTCTTTCGCTGGAGGGCATAAAGCTTCTGGGCCAAGTGGGAGTATACTTGATGAAGGGTCTGCTGAAGGGAAGCTTACGCTCGTTGGCATAGCCGATTGCGTAGGGAATACCTGAATCGGGAACACCGCAAACTGCATCAATGTTCTCGGCAAGGCCGTGTTCAAGGTCAAACTTTGCCATTTCGGCGCCGCCTCTTGTGCGGATGGCCTCAACACTGTCTCCTTCATAGTGGCTTGTGGGATAACCGAAATATGTCCACATAAATGCGCAGAACTTTTCGGTTTTTCCGGGTGCGAGAAGCTGCTTAATGCCATCGCAACTGATTTCGATGCATTCACCGGGACCAAGGGAACTATGGTCTGAATAGCCCATTTTGGTGTAGGAGAAAGACTCAAATGCAACGCAATAGCCGTCTTCGCTCTTGCCGACCATAACGGGAAGGCGTCCGAATTTATCTCTTGCAGCTATAAGTTTACCTTCATCAGTAATGATGAGAATTGTTGCAGAACCGTCTACCTTGTCCTGAACAAATTTAATACCTTCGGCAAATGTAGGCTGGCTGTTTATCATTGAAGCAATGATTTCAACCATGCTGACACGGCCTTTGGAGTGAGCCTCAAGATGTCCTCTGCAGATGGTAAGATACTCTTCCTTGAGCTGTTCCATGTTGTTAACAGCACCTATAACACAGAGGGAATAGGTTCCGTGGCGGGAGAAAAGCACCAGAGGCTGAGGGTCAAGGTCGCTTATACAGGCTATACAAGCAGTGCCTTGCATTTCTTCAACATCCTTTTCGAACTTGGTGCGAAAAGGGGTGTTTTCAATGCTGTGGATGCTGCGCTGGAATCCAACTTCGTCATTCCATGCTGCCATACCTGCGCGTCTTGTTCCAAGGTGGCTATGGTAGTCAACGCCGAAAAATACATCCATAACCACGTCGCGGTTAGATACCGCTCCGAAAAAGCCGCCCATTATGCAAAGAACAGCTCGGAGAGAGTCATGGGATCGATATATTCGCCGTCCTTGTAAACTCTCATGTTACCGGATGCAATCTCATCGATGAGAATAACTTCTTCACCGACATAACCGAATTCGAACTTAATGTCATAAAGTTCCATACCGCGGTCAGCCAGTTCCTGGGCAACGATGCGGGTGATAACCTGAGTCTGCTCCTTAAGAGAGTCATACTGAGCGTCGCTCATAACGCCGAGAGCAACGAGTGCATCCTTGGTAACCAGAGGATCGCCCTTGTCGTCATCTTTGAAGGTGGTTTCAACATAGTCGGGCAGGGGAGCGCCGGATTCGATGTACATACCGTAACGGCGGATAAAGCTGCCAACGGCGCGGCGGCGGCAGATAACCTCAAGGCCCTTGCCGAATACTCGTGCGGGAAGAACTTCCATGGTGCAGTCATCAAGGTTTGCGTTGACATAGTGGGTCTTGATACCTGCTTCGCGGAGCTTCTCAAAGAAATATACACTCATCTTCAGGTTGACAAGACCAACACCGTCGATGGTGAGACCAACGCTGTTTTCGCCGGGATCAAAAACGCCGTCCTTGCCGGTGCAGTCGTCTTTGAACTTGAGAAGATAATTGCCACTCTCAAGTGCGTAAACATTCTTGGTTTTTCCGGTGTAAACGAGTTCCATATTTTTTACCTCCAAATTAGTTTTTATATTTTTTATTAATTTCTTCGTCTTTAGCAAGAACCTCTGCCTTTGCCTGCTCGCGTGCTGCGTCAAGCTTTGCGGAGAGCTCTTCGTCGGCAACTGCAAGAATCTGCATTGCCAGAATTGCGGCGTTCTTTGCGCCGTCTATAGCAACGGTTGCAACGGGGATGCCGGAGGGCATCTGAACAGTTGCAAGAAGTGCGTCCATGCCGTCAAGGACGGAAGACTTGCAGGGAATGCCGATAACGGGAAGGGTGGAGTTAGCGGCAAGGGCGCCTGCAAGATGAGCTGCCATACCGGCGGCGCCGATAAGAACACCGAAGCCGTTTTCACGGGCGGTGGAAGCAAAAATTCTTGCTTCGTCGGGGCAGCGGTGAGCGGAAAGCACGCGAACCTCAAAGGGGACGGAGTATTCCTGGAGCACCTTGATTGCTTTTTCAACTACGGGCAGATCGCTTGCGCTGCCCATAACGATTCCGATTTTTTTCATACAGTTTTCCTCCATAAAAAACAATAAGAGCAGACCAATCCACTATAATTTTTATGGATGGTCTGCCCAGGCGGTCGGCTAATTTTGCATACAGCTCCCTGTGGTAAAACCCACTTCCGCCAGTCACTGTACACATAAATATTTACTTCTTTATTATAATTAAGGATACAAAAAGTGTCAATTGAAAATTCGACTATTTTTGCGCTAAACTATGTGAAAAATATCATAAATTTTCAACATAGCTTTCATGCATTAATCAGATCATTAATTTCGAAAACAAGAGAGTCTCTGTTTTCGATGTTTACAGTTATTACCATAACATCGCTACGCAGTTTAAGTTCGTTGATCCAAGCAGGAGCATCAAGCCTCAAAACGGCAATCACATCGGTTGCGGAGGAGAAAGCCTCTTCAACGGCGTCCTGTAGTTTACTGCATGAAGACTCAAATTTTCCAAGCTCATCAAAAACAATCAGATCGGATTTAAGGTCTATAAGTGCAGGCGCAAATTCGTTAAATGTGTCGTAATTTACGGAATAAGAACTGTTATGCCAGGTAACTGCGCAGGCATTAACCGCCCTGTCGATACTGCGAATAAGAAGTTTTCTTGTGTCTGAGGATCTATTATCAAATTCGCTTATAAATCCGGAAATGCTTCCCCTATAGCTTTCAATAACCTTACTGATGAGAGTTGATTTTCCACAATGCTTCGGACCTGTAAGTATGATGTTCATTTGATAATTTCGCCTTCAATCCAGTTGAGAATATCTCTGTATACCTCATCGCGGTTAAGCTCATTAAGCATTTCGTGTCTGCCTCCGTGATAGAGCTTGACGGCAACATCCTTCATTCCTGCATCGAGAAAGCTCTTATATGCTCTAAGAACACCCTTGCCGTTTTCGCCAACGGGGTCTGCATCCCCGGACATGAAATAGACGGGAAGAGACTTGTTCATTCGCTGAACATTTCGAGCTTTTGTTATAAATTCAATGCCGCACATCATATCGTAGAAAAGACCTGCGGAGGGAATATAGCCGCAAAGAGGGTCTTCAATATATTTATCAACTTCGGCTTCATCGCTGCTAATCCAGTCGGATATAGTTCTGGGTGTGTCAAAGCCGTCATTATATTTGCCGAAAGCAATATTATTCAGCATTTCACTCTTGAATTTCCCGCCGTTTTTCTTGATTTCAATGCGGCTTAAAAGCTTGCCGCCCAGAACAAGAGCTTTTGCCTGCTGACCTGTGCCGGAAAGAATAACTCCGTTGAGTCCGCTTCTGAAGTAGATGATATAAGTTCTGGCAAGGAAGCTGCCCATGCTGTGACCGAAAAGGAAGTAGGGTACACCGGGGAACTCTTCCGCAGCAATGTCATGAAGCTTGCGCATATCTTCAACAGCCATTTCCCAACCACCGTTTTCGGCAAAGAAACCAAGATCGGATTCATCATGGAGACTTTTACCGTGGCCGAGATGGTCATTTGTGTAAACGGCAAAGCCGTTTTCGGCAAGGAAAGTGGCAAATCCGTCATATCTTGCGGAATGTTCGGCAATTCCGTGGGCTATCTGAACAATGCCTCTGGGAGACTGCTGGGGGATAAAACTGCGGACATAAATATCGGTTTTTCCGTTGCTTGAAGGAAAAGTGAATTCTTTAAGTGTCGGCATTAAAATACCTCCTTGTAGTGTGCGCATTGTGATGTTATTATGTACATATCGATTATATTTTACAAATAATGCTTCGTCAATACAGATATGGGGGATTAAGCTTATGAAGGACTATGTAATTGCGCTCGATCAGGGCACAACCAGCTCCAGAGCCATTATTTTTGATAAGTTCGGCGGAATTAATTCTGTTGTCCAGTATCCATTTCCCCAGATTTATCCCAAACCTGGCTGGGTTGAACACGATCCGAAGGTAATTCTGTCTTCTCAGTTCAGAGCGCTTGCATCGGCCTTTGAAAAGAGTGGATTATCCTCTGCTGATATTGCAGGAATAGGCGTAACAAACCAGCGCGAGACAACAGTTGTTTGGGATAAATATACAGGAGAACCTGTATATAATGCAATTGTTTGGCAATGCAGACGTACTGCCGCAATGTGCGATAAACTCTCTTCTGCAGGTCTTGGCGCCTATGTAAGAGATAAGACGGGACTTCTTATTGATGCTTATTTTTCGGGTACAAAAATCAAATGGATCCTCGATAATGTTAACGGCGCAAGAGAAAGAGCCGAGAGGGGAGACCTACTTTTCGGCACGATAGATACATGGCTTATCTGGAATCTCACCGGTGGAAAAGTCCATGTTACGGACTATACCAACGCCAGCCGCACAATGCTCTTCAACATTGATTCTCTAACATGGGACGAGACCTTGTGCAGACATCTTGGAATTCCTATGTGTATGCTGCCGGAGCCTGTTCCCAACTCTATGGTTTACGGTGAGATCGAGCCCGGAATACCCGGACTGAATGCTCTTGCGGGTACCCCTATTTGCGGTATTGCGGGTGACCAGCAGGCGGCTCTTCTTGGTCAAGGCTGCATCAACCCCGGTGATGCAAAAAATACATACGGAACCGGTTGTTTCACTCTCCTTAATGCCGGTGAGAAGTCTGTCCGCTCTGTTTCCGGACTGTTGACAACCGTTGCATGGTCAATTAACGGGAAAACAAATTATTGCATAGAAGGCAGCGTTTTCAATGCGGGAAGCAGCATTCAGTGGCTTCGTGATGAACTTGGTCTTATCGGCTCAAGCCAGGAGGTCAGTGATCTTGCGGAAACCGTGAAAGATAACGGCGGAGTTTATGTAGTTTCTGCCTTTACAGGTCTTGGCGCACCTCACTGGGATATGTATGCAAGAGGTGCGATATTAGGCCTCACAAGAGGTTCCACCAGAGCCCATATTGCGAGAGCAACATTGGAAGGAATTGCCTATCAGGTTAAGGATCTCCTTGATGCGATGGAGGTCGACTCTGGCAAGTCCCTTAAAGTACTCAAGGTTGACGGCGGTGCCTCAGTAAGTGATGTAATGATGCAGTTCCAGGCCGATATTCTCAACAAGCCTATAGACAGACCTCAGATGGTTGAAACTACAGCTTTTGGCGCCGCGTTCCTTGCAGGATTGGCGAGCGGTGTTTGGGATGATATCGACGATATTACAAAGATCAGAAAGTCTCAGCGAGTTTTTGAGCCTCGCATGCCTCAGGATGAAGTTCAAAAATATCTTCGTGAATGGAAGAGAGCGGTTGAACGTGCATCCGATTGGTCTGATGAATAATTATTCATAAAAAATATCCACACAAAACTGTGTGGATATTTTTGTTTATGCAATGAATTGCAATAGTGTTGCAATGCCGATTCCCAGATAATTACCTATTGCATAACCGAGAATTCCGCATATAAGACCGGAGAGAATAACCTCATTGTTTTTCATTGCGTTTGCCACGGAGGGGATGAATGCAGGTCCGTAAATTCCTGCGACAGATGTGATAAGAGCGGTATCGGAATCAATCTTAAATATTTTGGCAAGAACAATATGGAAGCCTGCACAGCCGAACTGAACAATGAAGAACATCAGAAGAAGCAATAATGTGTTGGCTGTAATTGAAGAGAGGTCGAAGCTCATTCCCATTGCAACAGAGAAAACATAGATCAGATACTGTCCGGCGTTATATGAGCCGGGAAGGTTGCGCACCCTTTTGGAAAAGGACAATGCCAGACCAAGAGTGCTTACGCCAATCATAACAAAGATTATGTTTGTTGCGTTACCGCTGACCAGCCAGGAAAAGCCGAGGGAAATTAAAACGCAGACAATGGAAAGAAGTATGGCGGGGAGGCGTTTCAAGAGCTGCTTGAAAGTGAAAACCATTTTCTCGTCTCTGAAAGAGCTTTCCAGTTTTGCTTCAAGTTCTTTGTCAGCAACGCTGATGCTGCTGTCGAATCGGGACAGTACCTTTCTGTAAAGACGTGGCATAACAGAAAGAAGAAGCATAAAATAAATGCCGCCAACTATCATATCAGCCGTGTTGGAATGGATAATGGTGTTCTGAGGCACACCCAGAGCAAGACCTATTGCCATAAGGTTGGGTGTGCCGCCTGTGTAAAGTCCGATCATCATACCGCTTATCTTATTTGCATCAGGAACTACATTCCTAAAAATGAGGAAGCCGATACTACTGATAACAGATACAGAGACAGCCATAAGGATGAAGGATATAAGCGCGGGCTTTGCAAGCTTTTTCAGCGCTTGAAGATTTGCGGAGAAAAGAACAAGCGGGATCGCGATTGGGATGCAAAGCTCGGAAATTGTAACCGCAATGGAAGTGTCTTCCAGCACAAAGCTCAAAAGAAAGCCGCATAAATAGCAGGTGAATACAGGGCCGAGCATATTTAGGAATTTGTAGTGGTCGCTCAACAAAACCATTATGCGCGGAAGAAATATAATTATGAGAATAAGTACAATAGTTCCCATAGCTGCACCTCCTTTTAAGGAGGATTATATACCTATGTTTTCATGGAATCAAGTTAAGATCATATTAAGCCTAATTGTCTCAGTTCATTTTTGAGTGTTTCAAGTTTCGAATTTCCTAAATTTACAAGGGGAAGACGCAATTCTCCTCTGTCTCGGCCGATAAGTTTCATGGCTGCTTTGATTGGAATCGGATTTACGTCAATAAACAATGCATCACACAGAGCGGAATATCTTTTATATAAATCAAAAGCTGCAGAATAATCGCGGTTTAAGCAATGGTCGCATATTTTCTTAACTTCCAAGGGAAGCAAATTGGACATAACGGAAATAACACCTTTGGCACCGATGCTCATCAGCGGAATTGTGTTATCATCGTTTCCGCTCCAGACATTCATATCACCCTCGCATTGACAGAGTATTTTGTTTATCAGGGATAAATTTCCGGAAGCTTCCTTTGTGCCATTAATATTGGGGTGGCGTGCCAAAGCTTTGTAGCAATCAATGTCTATACCGATAACGGTTCTTGAAGGAACGTTATATAAAATAAGCGGTATATCAATATTATCAGCAACTTTCAAAAAATGAGTCTTTAATCCAGCTGAGGAGGTCTTGTTGTAGTATGGCGGCGTCATAAGCACGGCATCCGCTCCTGATTCTTTTGCCATTCTGCCTTTTTGGAGACAGGCAGCAGTGTTGTTTCCACCGATACCGACTATGACTTTAATTTTCCCTTTGCATTTTCGGATAGAAAAATCCACGAGCTGTGCATACTCGTGGATTTCTAATGTAGCATTTTCGCCCGTTGTTCCTGCAACGGTTATCGCGCTGATTCCGTTCTCAATTTGAAAATCTATCTGTCGGCTTAATGTAGGATAATCTATGCCATCTGCGCAGAAGGGGGTAATGATGGCAGTGCATGCGCCTTCAAATATTGGAGTTTTCAGAAAATGCTCCTTTCGGATAATTACTTTTTGGTGATATATCCCTGATCGCAAAGAAGCTCTGCAAGCAGAACGGCGCCGCCTGCTGCTCCGCGAAGAGTGTTGTGGCTGAGGCAGACAAACTTATAATCGTACTGGCTGTCTTCTCTCAAACGGCCGAGAGAGATTGCCATTCCGCCTTCCATATTTCTGTCGATGCCTGTCTGGGGGCGGTTATCCTCTTCGAAGTAATTGAGGAACTGCTTGGGTGCGGTGGGCAGATTGTTGAGCTGAGGAATGCCTTTGAATTCTTTCCACAGCTTAATGATTTCGTCCTTTTCGGGCTTTTTCTCAAAGCTTGCGAAAACAGCTGCAAGATGACCGTTAGTAACGGGTACTCGAATGCACTGAGCGGTAATGGAGGTGCCCTCGTCCTTCTTGATAACACCGTCTTCGACCTTGCCCCATACTTTGAGGGGCTCCTGTTCGCTCTTTTCCTCTTCGCCGCCTATGTAGGGGATTACATTGTCAATCATCTCAGGCCAGGTTTCGAAGGTTTTGCCAGCTCCGGAAATGGCCTGGTATGTGCAGGCGAGAACCTTGGTAAGTCCGTATTTTTCGCGGAGAGGGCTGAGAGCGGGAACATAGCTCTGGATGGAGCAATTGCTCTTAACGGCAATAAATCCTCTCTTGGTGCCGAGGCGTTTGCGCTGGGCATGGATAACTTCAAGATGTTCAGGGTTGACCTCGGGAATTATCATAGGAACATCGTCAGTCCAGCGGTGAGCGCTATTGTTGGAAATAACAGGGCACTCAAGCTTAGCGTATGCTTCCTCGAACTTTTTGATTTCGTCTTTATTCATATCAACCGCGCAGAATACAAAATCAACCTCTGCAGCGATTTCTTCCATGTCGTCAACGGCGTTTTTGACAATGATAGATTTGAACTGATCAGGCATAGGGGTTTCTATTGCCCATCTTTTTCCTGCAGCTTCTTCATAGGTTTTTCCGGCGCTGCCTGCGCTTGCGGCAATAACAACAAGATCAAACCAAGGGTGACCATCCATAAGAGACACAAAACGCTGACCTACCATTCCCGTGCCGCCAATAATACCAACCTTATATTTTTCCATCTTGCTCATCCTTTCCAAGCTCGGGATTATAATAATATGCTGGGTTATATGATATTATTACAACCGACAAATTACTTGATAATATACAATAATTAATATATAATCTAATGAATAGATTTTATTTTCGTATTATAGCACCATGATTTGACAATTTCAATGAGGATTTAGTGATTTAATGAATAAACGTATTCTAATTGTTATAGCCGTTATTATAACAGCTGCCGCTTTGTTGTGCGGAGCTGTTTATGCAGCGTCTACAATATATATCAACAGTACTTCGGGTGCGTATGACGGACCGATGAGTTCTTTGTTTGCCATAGGCGAAAACGGAGTATCCCGTCTTGGATCAAATAATATCAGCGCACTTACCTCCGAGGGCGTAGTCGAGATTGAGCACAATGCGCCTACACCCACACCCACGCCTACTCCTACACCCACACCTACGCCCACACCCACGCCTACACCTACACCTACACCTACACCCACACCTACGCCCACTCCCACGCCTACACCTACGCCTACACCCACGCCTACGCCCACGCCTACACCCACACCTACGCCCACTCCCACGCCTACACCTACGCCTACACCCACGCCTACGCCCACGCCTACACCTACGCCTACACCCACGCCTACGCCTACGCCTACACCTACGCCTACACCTACGCCTACACCTACGCCTACACCTACGCCTACACCTACACCTACGCCTACACCTACACCCACATCTACACCTACGCCTACTCCTGAGCCGACCCCTGAACCTACTCCCGAACCTACTCCCACTCCTGATACGGAAGAGGAAACAAATGGTTTGCTTTATACAGATGGAGAGATTTCTGTTAAGAGCAACATCGTAAAAGTGGGTCTTAACTACTATTACAGCTCGAGCAGAGATAGTTCTCTTGAAGAGTCAAGACTTGAAAATGCGGTCGGCGCCGGATACGCGTTCGGCTATTATGACTCAAGCCGCAGCTTCGTTGAGCTTTCAAGAACGGATGCAACACGTTTGTCTATGAGAAGAATAGGAAGTAGCGGAATCGGAGTTTATAATACAGTCAGCGGCGAGCTTATTTATAAAGCAGATGTAACCAATGTGGGCAAGATGCTTGGCATTCTGCCTCTGAGTCAGGAAGGGGAGGCCGTTACATGGTTTGCCCAAAATAAATATTATGGCGGCTTTGAATATCTTGTTCTTGGCGCCGGTAACATCACAGTCATCAATGTTGTTGATATTGAAAAATATGTAATGGGCGTCTGTGCCATGGAAATGAATGAATCATGGCCTCTCGAAGCATTGAAAGCCCAGGCTGTTGCTGCCCGTACATATGTTCAAAAAAATATGATGAACACAATATATTTCACACGTTGTGGATTTGATGTTACAAATGACACCTATTGCCAGGCCTATAGAGGCTGTGCGAGCGTCGGAAGCAGTATAACTGAAGCGGTTAACTCTACTGCAAATCAGTATCTTTGCTATAACGGCAGATTTGTTGATGCTCTCTATTCTTCCTCCGATGGTGGTGCAACCGAGGATAACTTTAATGTTAACGGCAATAATTACCATCCCTATCTGAAGGGTGTTTTGGATATTTATGAAGCATCCACTGATTCCATCAATTCTATGAGCAGTTGGATAATCAAATATTCCCCCGATAAAATTTCTGAGATGCTTAAGCTTGCTTATCCTGTAACTGAGATTTCAACAAGCCTTTCCGAAATGGGCAATGTTATTAAAATTGAAATCACCGCAGCTGATGGAAGCAAAAAGCTTATTGAAAAAGGCTCTTGTAGAACTGCCCTTGGTCTTCACAGTATAAGATTCTCTGTTGAAAAGGACGAAGCCGGAAACTTTGTCTTCAAGGGAAGCGGATGGGGTCATAGTCTTGGTATGAGTCAGTACGGCGCATACGGTATGGCAAAGCACTATAATAAAACTTATAAGGATATTCTGGGATTCTACTATACTGATGTAGGTCTCAGCTTTGGCACAAACTGATATGAAAAAATCTGATTTTTATTTTAACTTACCTGAGGAATTGATTGCTCAGACTCCTCTGGAAAAACGTGATAGCTCAAGACTTCTACATCTTGATAAACACAGTGGCGAGATTAGTCACGAGCATTTCTATGATATCACTGAGCATTTGCGCCCCGGCGATTGTCTTGTTCTTAATGATTCCCGCGTTATGCCTGCCCGTCTTTACGGCAGCAGAAGCACTGGTGCAGCGGTTGAGGTTGTTCTTTTGCGTGACCTTGGCGGCGGCAAATGGGAATGCCTTACGAGACCGGGAAAAAAGACCAGACCCGGTGCTGAAATCATATTCGGTGATGGAGAACTTAAAGCCACGGTTACAGATGTAATCGAGGATGGCAACCGTATAATTCAGTTTGAGTATGAGGGAATTTTTCTCGAAATTCTCGACAGACTCGGCAAAATGCCTCTGCCCCCTTATATCAAAGCGGAACTGAAAGACAAAGAGCGTTATCAGACTGTCTATTCCCGAGAAATCGGTTCTGCGGCTGCGCCTACTGCTGGTCTACATTTTACCGAGGAGCTTCTTGATAAAATAAGAGCTATGGGAGTTAAGGTGTGCTTTGTTACCCTCCATGTGGGTCTCGGCACATTCAGACCTGTAAAAGAGGATGATATTCTCGACCACGAAATGCACTCAGAGTTCTGCATGATTCCCCAGGAGACTGCTGATGCAATAAACGAGACAAAGGCAGCGGGTGGAAGAGTTGTAGCGGTTGGAACAACCTCTTGTCGTACTCTTGAAAGTTTTGCCGGCGATGATGGAGTCATGGAGGCGAAAAGCGGATGGACCAAGATATTCATATATCCCGGATATAAGTTCAAGTGTATTGATGCACTGATTACTAACTTCCATTTGCCTGAGAGCACTCTTGTTATGCTGGTGTCCGCACTGGCCGGCAGAGAGAATATTCTTAATGCTTATGAAACGGCTGTTATGGAAAGATACCGCTTCTTCAGTTTTGGAGATGCGATGATGATAGAATAGGAGAAAATTGATGTTTAAGCTTTTAAAAACAGAGGGGCGTGCCAGACGCGGTGAGTTTACAACTCCTCATGGAGTCATCCAGACCCCGGTGTTTATGAATGTTGGCACTCAAGCTGCCATTAAGGGCGGATTATCCGCTGCGGATCTTGAGGAGATTGGCTGCCAGGTTGAGCTTTCAAACACCTATCATCTTCATGTCCGTCCCGGTGATAAGCTCATAAAAGATATGGGTGGCCTTCATAAATTTATGACATGGGAAAAACCCATTCTTACTGATAGTGGTGGATTTCAGGTGTTCTCTCTTGCTGTGCTCAGGAAGATAGGGGAGGATGGAGTTCGCTTCAACTCCCATCTTGATGGCGCGAAAATCTTTATGGGTCCCGAAGAGAGTATGCGCATTCAGTCTAATCTCGGTTCTGATATTGCGATGGCCTTTGATGAGTGTATCAAAATACCCTCTCCTTATGAGTATGTAAAAGCTTCATGTGATCGCACTTATCGTTGGCTTGAACGCTGCAAGACTGCTCTTGCCCAATATAACTCCGAATCTGATGCTGTGAATCCTGGTCAGGTGCTGTTTGGTATCAATCAGGGAACAACTTTTCCTGATCTGCGAAGAGATCATATGCTGAAGATTGCGGAGCTTGACCTTCCCGGTTATGCAATTGGCGGTCTGGCTGTTGGTGAGACTCATCGTGAGATGTATGACACGATCGAGAATGTTGAAGAATATATGCCCAAGGATAAGCCCCGCTATCTTATGGGTGTTGGCACTCCCAGTAATATTATAGAGGCTGTATATCGCGGCGTGGATTTCTTTGACTGCGTAATGCCTTCCAGAAACGGACGACACGGACATCTCTTCACCTGGAGTGGTGTTATGAATATGAATAATAAAAAGTATGAGCGTGACGCCCTTCCGATTGATCCCATGTGCGATTGTCCTGCATGCAGAAGATATTCCAGAGCTTATATCCGACATTTGCTTAAAGCTCAGGAACCTCTTGCGCTCAGACTTATGGTTATTCATAACCTTCACTTCTATAATGAGCTTATGGAAAAAATCCGTGATGCCCTTGATGCGGGGGAGTTCACTCAGTTCCGAAACCAATATAGTGAATTGCTTGCGAGAAGAATATAAAAAGCTTGCTTTTTGCACCAATTAAATATATACTAATCAGCGTATTACTTTAGGAGGGTTCAAAATGAACGCAAATTTTAAAAAGATAATGAGTATTGTCCTTATTGTTGCTCTTGCATGCATGATGTTTACGGGTTGCGCACCTGCTGCCGGCGCTGAAGGCGGCACCGCAGGCGGCGCTTCCTCTATCATCATGATCGTTGTTCTTATTGTTGTTTTCTACTTCTTCCTTATTCGTCCCGAAAACAAGAAGAAGAAAAAGCTTGAGGAAATGAGAAGCGGCCTTGAGGTTGGTGATAAGATTACCACCATCGGCGGCATCGTTGGCAAGATCGTTCACATTGACGGTGACCTCATCACTTTCGAGACCGGTGAAGATCGCGTTCGTCTCCAGATTACCAAGTGGGCTATTTCCACCAATGGTATTCAGAAGAATGAGCAGGCAAGCAAGTAAATCAATAATTTTATAAAGCCTCCCGGAATAAGCTTTAACATAGCTTGTTCCGGGAGGTTTTATTATGGTTAAAAAAGAAAACGGCTCAATAAGATTGGGGCTGGTATTTGGAGTACCTATAATGGGTGCGATATTATATCTTATTGTTGCTGCGGGAATTAATTTCCTGTTCGTCGACAAAATTATTCCTATTGAGTATATGGGACTTATATCAAAGCTTCTGCTTTTTGCAATGTCAATACTTGTGTGCAAAATCATAAAAGGGAGGGTGAGGGGAGAAGGGTTTATAAACAGCGTTATAGGTGATTTTATATTCTGCCTGCTAATTTTAATAACCGGTGTGGTTTGTGGAACTGGAGAAATTGATGTTGCTGGATTTGTGATTTGTATATTGATAAGTTCGATTGGTTGCTTCTTATTATTTATTAAGGAAAAGAAATATGGCAAAATGCATAAAAAACGAAGAAAATGACAATGAGCCTATACAAATAGTAATCACGAAATAGGGTTGACATAATCGGTGAGTGATTACCAATATATAGTGATTACACAAGGGGAATTGCCTATATATGGGCAAATATATACAGAAATGCAGGGAGAAGGAGCCGATGCACAAGTTAGAGTTGTCTGTGTTTACATAATGCCGTTAACATAATATGTAGTGATAATTAACAAAAATCAAGTAATTTCTTGAAATGACTTGATTACTGAACGAATTTGTATTATATTGTCTATACTTGTTATTATGTAAATTGCTTCTTTATGCGGTTTTGATTATTTAAGGTTTTTTACCTTTTTATAGTTGGATGCGCAAATAAACTGAAAGGGGGATATGACAAGATGAATGACAATGTTTGTATTGAAAAATATGAAACTTACCTCACAGATGTAAAGAAATCTTCTGTTAATACTCTTAGCTCATATCTCAGGGATATACGCCAGCTGGGCGATTACCTTGCAACTCATTCTGACTGCGGTTTTGATTCCGCTGACGAGGATGTTCTTGGTGAATATATTAATTGGCTTAAAGGTCAAGGCAAGTCTGTTGCAACTGTTTCCCGTGCTATCGCTTCAATAAAAGGCTTTTATAATTTTCTTCTTAATGCTAATATAGTTGAATCTAACCCTGCAAATGTTTTGGTTCCCGATAAGACCACCCAGAAACTTCCTCAGATTCTTTCCAGCAGAGAGGTTGAACTTCTTCTCGAACAGCCTGAGTGCATTGACGCCAAGGGCTATCGTGACAGAGCTATGCTTGAACTTCTTTATGCTACAGGCATAAGAGTTAGCGAACTCATTTCCCTTGATATTACAGATTTGAGTCTTGCTGCAGGAATTATAACTTGCCACGGTCGTGAGCATGATAGAGCAATTCCTCTTTATCCTGCCGCTATTAAAGCTCTCAATGAGTATGTTGAGTTTATAAGACCCCAGATGATTGCAAAACCCGATGAATTGGCGCTTTTTGTAAATGTCAGTGGTGAGCGTATGTCCCGTCAGGGATTTTGGAAGCTTATAAAGTCTTATCAGCTTAAGGCCGGAATTGAAAAGACAATCACTCCTCATACCTTGCGCCATTCTTTTGCAGCGCATCTTCTTGAAAATGGTGCCGACCTTCGTTCCATACAGGAAATGCTTGGACATGCTGACATAAGCTCTACTCAGATTTATTCTCAGCTTGTTAAGAAGCAGCTTAAGGATGTTTATAATAAGGCTCATCCAAGAGCATAATTTAATTAATATGCCGCTCTTCGTTAAACTGAAGAGCGGCTTTTTTATTGCGTATAAATATATACTGTGTTAAAATACAAAAAAGAGTATGGGAGGTGTTTGATGTGCGGATTCTTGGCATTGACCCCGGTATAGCAACTGTTGGTTTTGGAGTTGTAGATTCGGAAAAAGGCAAACTAAATTATGTATCCTGCGGCATCATAAGCACCCCAGCCAAAACAACTCTTTCATCCCGTCTTGACCTTATATATAACGATCTTAATCAACTTTTTGAAACATTCAAGCCGGATGTTGTTTGCGTTGAAGAACTTTTTTTTAACACAAATATAACAACGGGAATTTCTGTCGCTCACGGCAGAGGTGTTATATTGCTTGCGACATATAAAGCAGGAATCCCTGTTTATGAATACACTCCTTTGCAAGTCAAGCAAGCTGTTGTTGGCTATGGTAGAGCCGACAAGAGACAGGTTATTGATATGGTAAAGAGAATATTGAATATGAAAAATCCGCCGAAGCCGGATGATGCTGCGGATGCGGTTGCTCTTGCGATCTGCCATGCGCGCAGCGCTACATCACTACTATCACAAAATGCGAGGTTTGATCCATGTTCCACTACATAAACGGTACTGTTGCCGAGCTTATGCCCAATCTTGCTGTTATTGATTGCGGCGGTGTTGGCTTTGCCATAAATACTTCTACATATACTGCATCTCAGCTTAAAGCCGGCGACAAGGCCAAACTTTATACTTTTGTATATATTCGTGAGGATTGCATGGATATATACGGTTTTTCAACGAAAAGTGAAAAGCATTGTTTTGAAATGCTTATATCTATTTCCGGAGTCGGTCCCAAGGCTGCGGTTGCTATTTTGTCAACCACTAGCCCCGAAAATCTTGTTATGAGCATCGTTTCCGGTAATGAGAAAGCCCTAACTGCAGCTCCCGGTATCGGCAAGAAGATTGCTCAGCGCATTATTCTTGAACTTAAAGATAAACTGGCCAAAGAAACTGCTGAAATTTCATTCCAGGATGTTCCCGCATTTAACGCAGTTTCCGCCTCCGGTGATACAAAAATCAGTGACGCAAGTGCTGCTCTCATGGTTCTGGGTTATTCTTCTTCTGAGATATCAGCTGCTCTCAAGAAGGTTGATGTTGAAAATCTGAGCCTTGAAGAGATTATAAAAGGCGCTCTTAAGCAAATGATAAAGTGAAAGGTGGATGTGAATAATGAGCATAAGTTTTTCCGACGATAGCTTTGAGCAGGCGCTCACTTCCACATCTATTTTGCCTGAAGATAACGGGGAAGTAACCCTCCGTCCAAGATTTCTTGACGAGTATATAGGACAGGAAAAGGCAAAAGACAATTTAAGCGTATTTATCCAAGCTGCAAAGATGCGCGGCGAGCCTCTTGACCATGTTCTTCTTGCCGGCCCTCCGGGACTGGGCAAAACCACCATGGCGTCTGTAATTGCCAACGAGATGGGCGTTAACATGCGCATTACATCAGGGCCAACCATTGAAAAGGCCGGAGATCTGGCAGCTCTTCTAACAAATCTTCAGGAAAATGATATTCTTTTTGTTGATGAGATTCATCGCTTAAACAGAGCTGTTGAGGAGATTCTTTATCCCGCAATGGAGGACTATGCAATCGATATTATTATCGGCAAGGGTCCTTCCGCAAACTCAATTCGTCTGGATCTGCCTAAGTTTACCCTTATCGGCGCGACAACCCGTTCCGGACAACTTACCGCTCCATTGAGAGATAGATTCGGTGTATCTCTTCGTCTTGAACTTTATACGCCTGATGAGCTTCAGCTTATTGTTGAACGCAGCGCTGGAATTCTTGGCATAGATATTGAACCTGATGGCGCGGCGGAAATTGCAAAGCGCAGCAGAGGAACTCCACGTATTGCCAACAGAATGCTCAGAAGAGTTCGTGATTTTGCGCAGGTTAGAGCTGGAGGCGTTATTACCAAGAAAGTAGCCGATGAAGCGCTGACAAGACTTGAGGTTGACCATATGGGACTTGATTCATTGGATAGGCGCATGCTTCGCAGCATTATTGAATTTTATGGCGGAGGTCCTGTTGGTCTTGAAACACTTGCCGCTACTATAAACGAGGAAGCAATCACACTTGAAGATGTTTATGAGCCATATCTGTTGCAGCAGGGATTTCTTACGCGCACACCGAGAGGAAGATGTGTAACTCGGAAAGCTTATGAGCATCTCAATATTGAATTTCTCGGACAAAGTCAAATGGAACTGTAATATCACCCAACTTTAGCTTGTTTTTTTCACATTTATACAATAAATGATGGTGTTCTTCTTGACTTTTTTATAAACTGCGACTATAATTCCTTTGTGATGACTGGGAGTATGCATTTGAACAACTATATTGAATTGACTGATACTGAGCTTCAGCGTCTTGCTGTTAAAGGTGACTCGACTGCTGAAAATGAGCTTGCAATACGTTATCTTCGTCTTGTTAGAATTTGTTCCAGACCTTATTTTCTGGCGGGAGGGGATAGTGAGGACCTTATTCAAGAAGGTATGATGGGGCTGCTCTCTGCAATTCGCGAGTATAATTCTGATATTGGTTCTTCTTTTAAGAACTATGTGGAATTATGTGTCAAACGTAGACTTCTCAGCGCTGTTAAAAGCGCATCACGACTAAAGCACGCTTTCCTTAATGACGGAGTATCGCTTGAAGAGATACTCTCTGAAGAATCCCGAAACCTTTCGGCTTGTGGCATCGAAGCTTTCAGCCGTTCACCTGAGGAACAGGTTCTTGCCAGAGAGAGCAAAAATGATTTTATTTCAACCTTTTCGCGGTATTTATCTCGGTTTGAGATAAAGGTTCTTGAACTATATCTCGACGGTCTGTCTTATTCAGAGATAGCGGATAGCTGCGCTAAAACGCAGAAATCCGTGGATAATGCCGTGCAGCGCATCAGGAACAAACTGGCGCGGTACCTTAACCTTGGCGATCTCAGCTGAATGCTGACGCAAATATCAGCCCATAAGGGCAAATCACTAGCTAAAAGAGAGGATTCAAAATGTACGAAGACAAGACTTTAGTTTGCAAAGAGTGCGGTGCTGAGTTTATTTTCTCCGCCGGCGAACAGGAATTTTACGCAGAGCGCGGCTTCCAGAATGAGCCCCAGCGCTGCAAGGCTTGCCGTGACGCTCGCAAGAACGCTACTCGCGCTCCCCGTGAGTTCTTCACTGCTACCTGCGCTGCCTGCGGCGGCGAGGCAAAGGTGCCTTTCCAGCCCAGAGATGATCGTCCTGTTTACTGCAGCGATTGCTTTGCAAAGATGAAGGCTGCTGAGTAAGTCAGAAGTCTTATATACAAAAAGGTGCGTGTTAAGCGCACCTTTTTGTATTTTCTACCACTAAGCCCTTGGCGGATAAATTTTTGTTGAAATTTATTGATTTTTAGGTATAATAAAAGCGTAAATAAATATGGAGGTAAAAGCAAATGTTTGAGATTACCAAAGAAACTATCATTGCTGATATCATGATGAATGCTCCCGAGACCCAGCCTCTTTTCAGAAGCATCGGTATGCACTGCATGGGTTGCGCTATGGCTTCCGGTGAGAATGTTGCTCAGGCTTGTGCAGCGCACGGCGTTGATGCAGATGTCTTCGTAAAGAAGCTCAATGAGTTCATTGCTTCTCTCTGATTGATATTATAATTAAAATGCTGCGGCGGAGGTAATGCCTCCGCCGCTTAACCTATGGGGTGTTACATTTGACTAATAACCTATCAAAAAGACTTCTTTGCATGGCGGAGAAAATTAATCACGGTGAGATTGTGGCTGATGTAGGGACTGATCATGGATATATTCCCGTGTGGCTCATTTCAAATGGTATTTGCCCTCGTGTTATAGCCTCAGATATCAAGAATGGTCCTCTTCAAACTGCCGTCAGAACCGCAAAAAATGCCGGCGTTGAAGATAAAATAGACTTCAGGCTTTGTGCAGGTCTGGATAGCTATACATCTGATGAATTTGATACCGCTATAATTGCCGGCATGGGCGGAGAAACCATAATAAGTATACTTGAGAATGCTCCGTGGGCAAAGGGCAAGAGGCTTATCATTCAGCCCCAGTCCAAACTTCCCGAGCTCAGACGCTGGCTTTTTGGTAACGGATATAAAATTTATAGTGCTGAACTTGTGTATGACACCGGAAGAATATATCTTGTCTGGGTTGTGGGCGAAGGCGTAGAGGACAATGATAAGTTTTCCGATGTATTGGATTATCAGCTTATTGATAATCGAGATCCTCTTCTTGGTTCTTATATCGAGACGCTTATTAAAAGAGAACTTAAGATACTTAACGGAATGGAAAAGAGTGCAATTGTAAGCGAGACTGAAATTGATCACAAAAAAGAGCTTATTAGCAAATTGAAAAATATAAGGGAGGATACGCATAAATGGTAAAGGTCAGCGAAATTAAGGATTTTTACGACAGTATAGCTCCTTTTTATATGAAATATGATTTCGATAATATCGGAATTTTGGTTGGCTTTCCGGATAATGAGGTAAACAAGGTTCTTGTGTCCCTTGATATTACTGATGATGTAATTGATGAGGCTATTAAAATTGGAGCAGATTTGATTGTTTCTCATCATCCTATTATTTTCGAAGCTCTGAAAAAAGTTACCGTGGACGATTTAAAGGGAAGAAAAATCATTAAAATGATTCAGAATGGAATATCTGCCTTGTGTTTGCATACAAATATGGATTCAGCGGCCGGAGGAGTTAACGATGCTCTTATGTGCGCTCTCGGTGTAAATAAAGCTGAGATTCTTTGCCCTCACGGAAGTCATCCCGACGGCACGCCTTACGGTATAAGCCGAATAGGCTGCCTCGATGAAGCTGTTAAATTGGAAGAATATTTGCTTGCTATTAAAAACAATCTTTCATCTAACGGGCTAAGATATGTAAGCGGTGGGAAGGATGTTTTTAATATTGCCTGCTGCGGTGGAGCCGGCGCCGGGGACATGATGAAGGCCTATGAAATGGGCTGCGATACTTATGTGACCTCTGATCTTAAATATGATCATTTTCTTCTTGCAAAAGAACTTGGCATGAACCTGATAGACGCAGATCATTTTTGCACAGAAAATGTTATTGTTCCTGTTCTTAAAGAGAAGCTTAAAGAAAAGTGGCCGCAACTTGAGGTTGAAACTTCTGCGGTTCATAGGCAAACAATTGAATTTATTTAATTTTATACCCCCTGTGTTAATACAGGGGGTATTTTCATTGGTAATATTAATCAAGCCGGTGGCATACTCTTGTACAAAAATCAAATGTTTGTCTGGAGGCTGAAGCGTATGAGTATGTCAGGAATTTATAGAGACATTGCATTAAGAACCGGAGGAGAACTTTATATTGGCGTTGTAGGACCCGTGAGAACAGGAAAATCAACATTTATTAAGAAATTTATGGAAAAGCTTGTGATTCCTGTTCTCGATGACCCATATTTAATCGAAAGAACGAGAGACGAACTTCCTCAAAGCGGCTCGGGAAGAATGATTATGACTGCAGAGCCTAAATTTATACCCGAGGAAGCTATTCGCGTTGCTGCTGAAGGTGGTATTGAATGCAGGGTAAGGCTTGTTGACTGCGTTGGATATATGGTCAACGGTGCAACTGGCAACATTGAGGATGGGGGAGAGAGAATGGTCATGACTCCGTGGTTTGACCATGAAGTTGCCATAAGTAAAGCTGCGGAGGAAGGCACAAGGCGAGTTATATCCGAGCACTCAAATATAGGCATTGTAATTACGACGGATGGAAGTGTTTGCGATATTGATAGAGAAAACTACATAAGAGCAGAGGAAAGAGCGGTATTTGAACTTAAGGAAGCGGGAAAGCCTTTTGTTCTATTGCTAAACTCGAGCAATCCTGCGAGCGATGAAGCGTCATCAATGGCTGAAAGTTTAAGCCTTAAATATAACTGCGAATGTATGGCCGTCAATTGCCTTCAGCTCGAAAGCGAGGATACAAGGAATATATTATATAGGTGTCTGAAGTGCTTTCAAATAGAGAAATACTGTATATATGTTCCTGCCTGGCTTGAAGCGTTGCCTGAAGACAGTGAAATAAAGAAAACATTGCTTACAGGAATTCTTCATTCTTGTGATAAAAATTATAAGGCAGCTGATATTGATACAATCAAGAACGAAATATCAAATATTGAGAATGTATCTGACGTAAGTATCTCTTCTATGAATATGGCCGATGGATGCTTAAATATCAAAGTATCCCTTCCAAACGCACTATATTATGAAACATTGAGCAAAGAGTCAGGCTTTGATATAAGATGTGATCATGACCTTATCAGGATGTTAAGCACGTTAAGCTCGATGAAGGGTGAATATGATAGATTTCATAATGCTCTTGAAGAGGTAAATAATTTCGGTTATGGAATATTAATGCCGTCACAGGATAATATGAAGCTTGAGGAGCCACAGGTTGTTAAACAAGGAGGAAGATATGGGGTAAAACTGAAAGCGAGTGCTCCAAGTATTCATATGATAAAGACGAATGTTGAAACCGAAGTTTCTCCGGCAATAGGTGGAGAGCGGGCATCGGAAGATATGATTAATTTTCTGATACAGGGTTTTGACGGAGATATGAGCAGAATATGGGAAAGTAATATATTCGGAAAGTCACTTAATGATATAGCAGGAGAGTCTCTTGCGGGGAAAATTAAATCCTTGAAAGACGAAACAAAGGAAAAGCTTCGCGGAACAATACAGAGAATTGTTAACGAGGGAAGCGGAGGATTGATTTGCATTATTTTATAAAAAAGCGCGGCCTCCTCGGAGTGCCGCGCTTTTTTGGAGGGAATTAGTTTAGTAATGAAGTATGGAAAACTACTCCCGATATTTGCTGCAGCCTTGCTTTTTTTACATATTACTGGCATAATCAATACAGATAATTCGGGCGCTCAGCCTACGTTCGCAGATTTGGATACTGAAAGAACTTTGATTATTGATGCGGGACATGGTGGTGCTGATGGTGGCGCAATTGCGTCCGATGGCACTCTTGAAAGCAGCATTAATCTTTCGATTGCTGTTAAAATGGACGATTTGGCTCATCTATTGGGAATAAATACAATAATGACCCGTGAAAGTGAAGTCTTGCCATATCCTGATTCAGCAAAAACCATCAGAGAGATGAAGCGATGGGATCAAAATCGTAGGATCGAAATTATAAATTCTTATCAAAATGCAGTGTTTATAAGCATACACCAAAACAAATATCCTGATTCAAGGCCTTATGGACCACAAGTTTTGTATGGTAAGATTGGGGGAAGCAAGGAATTTGGAAATGTGTGCCATCAAATGCTGAATTATTATCTCTGTCCGGAAAACAGGCGCGTTGCAATTCCGGCTTCGGAAGATATATTCCTGATAAATAATGCATCTTGTGACAGTGTTTTGATAGAATGCGGATTTTTGTCTAATCATGAAGAACTTTCAAAATTATGCGATGATACACATCAAATGAAAATAGCGGCGATATTATTAACGTCATATATGAACTTTTATTAATAGGCGGAGGCACTTATGAAGGAAAGAACTAAATTTTACTGCACAGAGTGCGGAAATGAAACAGGGAAGTGGTACGGTCAGTGCCCCGCGTGTGGCGCGTGGAATTGCCTTGTAGAGGCTCCCGCGTCTGCGATAAATTCAAAAAATAAAAGTGGTGCGGCAAAAATTTCTGCATTACCTCGAAGTGGGTCAAAACCTATTACGGAGTTGGATATTGGCGAGGAGCTGCGTTTTTCAACTGGTATAGGTGAATTCGACAGAGTTTTGGGCGGCGGCGCAGTACGCGGTTCTTTGGTTCTTGTTGGCGGTGCTCCCGGAATAGGCAAATCAACGCTTTTGCTTCAGATATGCGGACTTATGCCCGATGAAAAAATTCTTTATGTCACTGGAGAAGAAAGCCAGCGTCAGCTTAAACTTCGCGCTCAGCGGCTCGGGGTTGAAAGGGACTCCATTTTTGTTCTTTCAGAAACAAATCTGGACGTTATAATGAACGAAATAGACTCAATTGATCCTGATATAGTTATAATTGACTCTATTCAGACTATGTTTAATGGAGATCTTTCATCAGGCGCCGGCAGCGTCAGCCAGGTGAAGGATTGCACAATGGCAATAATGCAGAAGGCGAAGATCAATGGCTTTACCTGCTTTGTTGTCGGACATGTAAATAAAGAAGGCGCCATTGCCGGACCTAAAGTTCTTGAACATATGGTGGATTGCGTTTTGTATTTTGAAGGCGACAGATCCATGAGTTATCGAATTCTTCGCGCAGCAAAGAATCGTTTTGGCTCAACAAATGAAATCGGTGTGTTTGATATGGTTGAAGACGGTCTTGCAGAAGTTCCCAATCCCTCTGAAATGCTCCTTTCGGGCAGACCTAGAAATATACCGGGAACATGCGTAAGCTGCGTCATGGAAGGAACAAGACCTGTTTTGGCTGAAGTTCAGGCTCTCGTCGCGCCTGCAGGGTTTGGGGGCGCTCGCAGAAATGCCAACGGAATTGATTATAATCGCGCCATGCTTCTTCTTGCGGTTCTTGATAAGCGCGGTGGAATGAGTGTCGCGGGCTGCGATGCCTATATAAATGTCATAGGCGGACTTTATCTTGGCGAGCCTGCCGCAGACTTGGCAACTGTTCTTGCAATAGCATCGAGTTTGAGAGACAGACCAATAAGCTATGATACTGCGGCAATAGGCGAAGTTGGTCTTACTGGTGAAATTCGCTCAGTGAACTCCATAAATCAGCGCCTTGCTGAGGTGGCAAGACTTGGTTTTAAGTACTGTGTGATTCCTGCGCATATAAGAGGTGAAATTAAAAAGCCTGATGGGCTTGAGCTTATTAGCGTGCGAAATATAAGAGAGGCTATTGATTCCGTTTTATGAAAACGTTAATAATAGGGGAGAAGTATAGGGGAAAATTAGAAAAACACCTTGAATTGCTGGGATTTGATGTGTTTTGGCTTCCAAATAATACGAATATTGATAAAAAACTATCCGGACACAGCGATCTTTCGATTTTTATATATAAAAATACTGCGATTCTAGCTAATTATCTTATGGGTCAAGAAATAGTTAATTTTTTAACCAATAGGGGATTTAATGTAATTTTAAGTAATGAAAATCAAGGCGTAAAATATCCAAAAGATATAAATCTATGTGCATCTCTAATCGGTGATAAATTACTACATTGCTCTAAATATACAGATAAAAAAATTTTGGATCTCAAACTTGACTGCATTGAGGTTAAACAAGGATATGCACGTTGTAGCTGTTTGACATTTGGAGATTGCATTATTACATCTGATAAAGGTATTGCTGCAGCGCTCAATAGAAATAATATAGAAACCCTATTGATTGATGAAGATGGAATAATTCTGGAGGGCTACAGCAGAGGCTTTATTGGCGGAGCTTCGTTTGTATGCGATAACACAGTTTATTTTATAGGAGATATAAATAAACATCCTGATGGTAAATTAATTTCTGAGTTTATATTGAAAAACAAGTACGAAGTTTGTTGCGTTTATGATGGCGAGCTGATTGATATAGGAGGAGCGGTCGTTATATCATAGTTGAGATAGGATATACATTAAAAACCGGTTAAACACCTCCCCCAACTGCAACAAAATTTTTATTTTGTTTAATTTTGCGTGTATTTTTATTTATTTAGTAATTATTTAGTATTTCTTCCTTCCCTTGCAAAAAACACAGGCGGCGGACTGTACTAGTCCGCCGCCTGTGTTTTTATATAGTTTTACAGCAGCATAACATTCTTTTCGTTGCAAAGATTTATAGTTTCCTCGTTCCAAACAGATGCCTGCACCTCGCCTATGTGAGCTTTTCCAAGAATGATCATGGAAAGTCTTGACTGACCAATACCTCCACCAATTGTAAGAGGAAGTTTTCCGTCGAGAAGCATTTTATGATAGAGGTATTCCCTTCTGTGGTCGCAGTCGGATATGCGAAGCTGCCTATCAAGAGATTCGGGGTCAACTCTTATTCCCATAGAACTTATTTCAAAGCTACACTCAAGCAGATCGTTCCATAAAAGAATATCTCCGTTAAGATCCCAATCATCATAGTCCGGACTTCTGCCGTCATGCTTATTTCCGGAACGGAGCTTCCCTCCTATTCCGATGAGGAATACGGTTTTATATTCCTTCGTGATGGCGTTTTCACGATCTTTGGGGCTCAAATCAGGATACATGTCCTCGAGCTCCTGGGTGGTGATAAATTTGACGCATCGCTCGATTTTGGTTACCTGATTAAGTTTTGGATAAAGAGCCTGCATTGTTGTCTGGGTATCACAAACGGCTTTTATAATGTCAATAACAGTAGATTTAAGATAATCTATGGTTCTGTCCTCTTCTGTTATGACCTTTTCCCAGTCCCACTGGTCAACATACACGGAGTGGATATTATCAAGTTCATCTTCATCTCTTCGAATGGCGTTCATGTCCGCATATAATCCGCGGCCGGGATAAAATCCGTAATTATGAAGCGCCATACGCTTCCATTTGGCGAGAGAATGAACAACCTGTGCCTCGGTGCCCGTAGCCTTAATTTCAAATGAAACAGGACGCTCAACTCCGGTGAGGTTATCATTCAGACCGCTATTCTCTACAACGAACAAAGGCGCTGAAACGCGGTGTATATTGAGCACAGATGAAAGATGATCCTCAAAAAGACGCTTGAGAAGACCTATTGCCTTCTGAGTATCATAAACTCCCAAGAGGCTTTTGTAGTTTTCGGGGATGAAAGTTTTCATTACGTTACTCCGTGGTGATTATTCTGTAAGTTCCTCAATAAAACGATTATAGTATTCCTCAGCCTTGCGCTTAAAGTTCTTTTCAATTTTTTCTGCCTGTTTAATGTCGCCAGCAAGAATTTTAAGATCAAAAATTGTGCCGATACCGTCAGAAACAGATAAATAAACGTTAACTCCGCCATCGATAATCTCGTGGTTCGCGAGAATCATGGCGCTTCTGCGCATCTCTTCGGCTACAGGCGCGAGAGTGTTTTCCGCTTTATAACGTACGGAATACGGAAGGTCATTTTCGAGAATTTCAGCGTTACGGCTTCCTTTTGCGGTTATCTTAACATATCCTGCGGATTCTTCAACCTGCGCAGTGGTCAAGAGTTCGGCCAGGCATTCTTTATAATCAAAGTAACCCACTCCCCCATCGATCAGGATGAGATCGGCTAAATTCTCAATATCTATTTCTGCGGGCAATCGTCTGAGCACAAACAAAATGAGCAATTTTATATCCAATTTATCGTTAATAAAGCCGAGTCTTTCGCCCATAACAGCACCTCGCAAAAATATTTTTATTATTATACAACATTTTTTGCATGCAGTACAGATATTTTTTGGCACGAAGATATTTTTTTGCATAAACTGTATTGAACTTGCTTCAATAAATCTAAGGAGGTATATTTATGGCAGACATGGTGTTACCGGGACCTGTTGACGGTTGCGAGGTTTGTCCGTGTCAAAAAATCAATATACATACAATGAAGATAACCGATGCATGTAAAGACAGAGATTGCATTGAAGATTTAAGAGTATATCCAACACTTGCATCACAGCCCTTGATTGAATCAGCGTTCAGCATAAGACCTTGTGGGGCAGAATTGATTTATGTTGATATAAATATTGATGATATGGGTTTTAATCGCGGATATTATGCGGTAGATGTAAGCTTTTTTTATAGGATAAGCGGCGAAGTATTCCCCTGTGGATCGAAGGTAAATGGCCTTGCAGTGTTTGATAAAAGAGTAATTCTTTTTGGAAGTGAGGGCGATGTAAAAAGCTTCAGTTCAACTTGCTCAGATGGAAGTAAACGTAGTCACTCCCCTACGGCTGTTGTAGACGCGGTTGACCCAATTGTACTGAATATGAGGTTATCAGACGCTTCATGCGAGCGCGGTGATGCTGAATTAAGGAATATACCTGATTTCATAAAAGCGGCAATGGGCGAAGATATTGCTCTATACGGCGCAGATAAGAGGCTTTATGTAACGCTTGGTCAGTTCTCTATGATTAGGCTTGAGCGGGATACGCAGTTAACCTTGGATAATTTTTCATATTTTGTACCGGAAAAAGAGTGCGTTTGTTCCAATGATGAAGATCCTTGCACCTTGTTTAGCCGCGTGGACTTCCCTACTGAGGAATTCTATCCTCCCGATGCTATAAATCAAGATGAATGTTACAGGAATTTAAGGTAAAAAAGATGCGCTGCAATTTATTGCAGCGCATCTTTTTTACTGTTTATTAACGATATTATTATCAGCTTTATAAATAGAATTTTCGGGAATTACACCGCGCACAGAAGACAAAGGATATATCTGAGTGTTTCTTCCGATTATAGTGCCGGGATTAAGGACACTGCCGCATCCTATTTCAGCATAATCCCCCAGAATTGCGCCGAGCTTTTTACGTCCGCTGGCAATTTGTTCGCTGCCGTTTTTAATAACGACCTTTGTCTTATCGCCCTTAACGTTGGAGGTGATACTTCCGGCTCCCATATGGGCTTTATAACCAAGGATAGAGTCACCGACATAATTATAGTGAGGAACCTGAACTCCGTCGAACAAAATTACATTTTTCAATTCTGTTGAGTTTCCAACAACCGCTCCCTTCCCTATTATAGCGTTGCCGCGAATAAAGGCGCAGTGGCGGATTTCTGCTCCCTTATCTATTATGCAAGGAGCTTTAATATATGCGGAGGGGTATACGGTCGCATCCTTGGCAATCCATATTCCTTCTTCAGGATGATCAAATTCATCCTTAGAAAGCTCGGCTCCAAGTTTGAATATCAAATCTTGAATTCCTTCAAGAGCCTCCCAAGGATAAATTTTGCCCTCAAAATGCTCAACGGCAATGGTCTTGCTTGTATCAAGCAGATTGTTAATCTTAATCATTCGAATCACCGTTTATATAGAAATTCGATTAATAACTTCTATTATGGAATCAACCTTTTCTTCGCAAATTTCGTAGCTGGGAGCTTCAACCATTACTCGAATAAGAGGCTCGGTGCCGCTCTTGCGAAGGAGAACGCGACCGTTGCCCTTAAGTTCATCTGTAACCTGAGCAACACTTTTATTCACTTCGGGATTATTAAGCACAAGTTCTTTGTCTGGAACACGAACATTCTTAAGAACCTGAGGGTATACCTTAACATCTCTTGTAAGTTCGGAAAGTGAGGTTTTCTTATCGAGAATAACCTGCATAAGTTTGATTGCGGTGAGCATACCGTCTCCGGTTGTGGCATATTTAGAGAAGATTATGTGACCGGACTGTTCTCCTCCGATATAATGACCGTTTTGGCGCATGTTTTCGTAAACATATTTATCACCTACGGCCGTCTTTTCATAGCCGATACCGAGCTCGTCAAGTGCTTTATAAAGACCAAAGTTGGACATAATTGTGGTTACAACCTTGGTGTTATCAAGAGTTCCACGCTCAAACATATATTTTGCGACGACATAGAGGATAAGATCGCCGTCAACAATCTTGCCCTTTTCGTCTACAGCAAGGCAACGGTCTGCATCACCGTCAAAGGCGAATCCAACATCCAGAGCATTTTCAACAACAAATTTCTGGAGATGCTCAATATGTGTGGAACCGCAGTTTTCGTTTATGTTAGTTCCGTTGGGGCTGTTATTGATAACATATGTAGTTGCACCGAGAGCATCAAAAACACTTTTTGCAATCATCCATGTACTGCCATTTGAGCAGTCAAGACCAACTTTTTTGCCCTTATAAGAATTTTTCGCAAGGCTGATAAGATAACCGATGTATCTGTTTCTGCCCGCTGCATAGTCAACGGTACGACCAATATCACCGCCCAGTGCGTAAGGAAGCTCCTGCATTTCACCGTCGAGATATTTTTCAATCTCATCGATTACGGCGTCTTCCATTTTCTCTCCATTACCATTTATGAGCTTGATTCCGTTATCATAAAAAGGATTATGACTGGCAGAGATCATAATGCCGCAATCAAACTGATCGGAGCGGGTAACATAGGATACGCTGGGAGTGGTTGTAACATGAAGAAGATATGCATCAGCACCGGAAGCGGTAATACCGGCAGAAAGTGCAGACTCGAACATATAGCTGCTTCTTCTGGTGTCCTTGCCAATTACAATATTGCATTTATGCTCGCGGCCATAATACCAGCCGAGAAAACGACCGATTTTAAAAGCATGTTCAACAGTGAGGCCTACATTTGCCTCTCCGCGAAAGCCATCGGTACCGAAATATTTGGACATATATACCTCCAAAAATATAAATACGTATTTGTAAATCTTCCATGTATTTTATCACTTAATCTGTGCAAGGTCAATGTGATTGTTATTCCTGTGCTAAGTACGAAATAATAATCAATTCATATGCGGATAAACTACCTGAGATGAGGTGATAAGATGAGTGTAATATTCATACGAACTATAATAATATTTTTGTCAATTATAATTCTTATGCGATTGCTTGGAAAACGCCAGCTTCGGGAACTTGAATTATCGGAGTTCGTTGTATCAGTGCTTCTGGCAGATTTGGCGGCCAGTCCGCTGCAGGATATAAATATTCCTTTGCTGAATGGTTTGCTTCCAATATTTGTTTTATTTGTATTCGAATTGATAATTTCGGGAGGAATATTATCA
Source organism: Oscillospiraceae bacterium (assembly GCA_045631645.1). GTDB lineage: Bacteria > Bacillota > Clostridia > Oscillospirales > Oscillospiraceae > SIG459. The sequence goes on along the minus strand of JAZQVC010000005.1, from coordinate 34,883 downwards.
AGCGTAAAATTCAGGACAATAATGTGCGGTAAGCCTCAATTTATAATATTAAACGGAAAAGTTCTTGAGAATGAAATGCGAAAGGCGAGATTAAGTATTGATGAATTGTTGGAAGAGTTGAGAAGCAAGGAAATACTTAATGTCAAACAAGTGAAGTATGCCATATTGGAGACAGACGGGAATTTAAGCACAATTTTGTTTCCTCAATATCAGCCTGTTACCCCTAAAGACCTTTGTATTAAACCGGATGCGGAGGATTATCCTATAATAATAATTGAAGATGGAGTGCTACTGAATAAAAATCTTGATTATATCGGAAAAAAGAAGCGATGGTTAGATAACTTCCTTAAGGATAATAAATGTAGCAGCTATAAGGATGTTTTTGCTATGATTTATTATAATGATAACGAAATATATTTCGAAAAAAGGACAAATAAATAATGAAGAAAATGTTATTGGGCATATTTCTTATGTTGCTAATTATAGCCGCAATAAATGTTAATTCTCGTATTATGAATAACAGACTAACTGAAATGCAAGGAAGTATAATTGAAAGCTTATCCCTCCCTCCTGCTCAATCTGAGATATTTATTAAGGAGAGTTTCAGAGAGTGGGAAGAAAGCAGGAAATATCTGGCCATACTAATAAACGAAAGCAGACTTGATATTATATCAAATGCTTACTTCGAATGTATGAAAAATCCGGAGATGCTTATTATGAAAAACAAATTAATATATGAGATATCCCGGTTAATTAAGTCAGAAAAATTATATCTTGAGTGTATATTTTAAAAAGCGACCCATGTACACGGGTCGCTTTTTTAGACTATTTATTTTTTGTCACCAAGGAGCTTGGTGAGCTCATCCATAAAGGTGTTTATATCCTTAAAGGAGCGATATACAGAGGCAAAGCGTACGTAAGCAACTTCATCCATGCCCTTAAGACGGTCCATAACCATTGAGCCAATCTGATCGGACTGAATTTCGCTTTCCAAAGCGCCGCGAAGCTCCTGCTCTATGTCATCAGCTATAGACTCAATCTGAGCCATGGTGATAGGACGCTTTTCGCAGGCGCGGAGCATGCCGTTAATAATTTTAATTTTATCAAAAGACTGACGGGAACCGTCGCGTTTGATAACGGCGATGGGCATGCGCTCGATTATCTCATAAGTGGTGAAACGCTTCTGGCAATCAAGGCATTCGCGGCGGCGGCGGATGGTTGCGCCGTCGTCAGCGGGGCGTGAATCGATTACCTTACTATCATGAAAACCGCAAAAAGGACACTTCATCTATATCTCTCCTTTATTATAGGCAATTTACATAATATCAATATAGCACAGCGTTTATACAATGGCAAGAGTTATTTTGGATATAAAATACCATATTTTGTGCCTTGCTCAGATGATCATTTTTACAATAAAATTATAGTAACAAATTTGAAAAGGCGTGAATTTTATGATTAAAAAAATAAAGCGGAGCATAGAACTTATGCCCCGCCCTGCTTACATATTTCTTAAAAATACATTCATTCTTTGCGATTTGATTTTGTTTGCTTCAAGTATTTTATATATTGATACCGGAAATGTAATCGGTTATGGAAAACGAATGATGCTGGCGAATCTTATGCTTGAAACTCCGTCGGGGTTACTTCTTATAGCGCTGATTGGTTTTGCAATTATTTATGATAATTGCTGAGAATCTCTTCAAGTTCTTTTTTGCTGCTTATAATGTTAAGCACTTTTAAGAGGCCGTTTGAGCTGAGATGTTCAGGCAAGGATAAGTATTGCTGAAGCTGCTTGCGTTTTTCAGCACTTCCCTCTTTACCAAAAAGACCAAGAGAATATAGGTCCGACTTGGTAATTTCGGAGTAACTGGGATTTATATTGTTGTCAATAGTTGCTCCGGAGCGACTCAGGGCCTCGATTATTATGTCGGGAGACATTCCTTCAACGCCAAGCTTTCCTTCTTTTGAGGGAGCACTTTTTCTTCGTTCTTTACCTGCTATATCTGGTATATAGGCGTGCTTGATATATTTAGGCTCAATAATGCCGCTGATGAAATTTCTTATTAGAAATCCTGCTCCATCACTGTCTGTAAAAAGTATAATACCTCTTCGTTTAGCCAATGAACGAAGCATGTCCTGGGATTTTTTATCTTTAAAAATGCCAAAACCGGATGTTTCAATAATTGTGGCATCAACGATTTGGCTAAGGGTATTTTTATCGTATTTACCCTCAACAACAATTACTTCCTTAATACTGATCATTTTTCTGCCACCGCAACTTTCAAAAGAAGATCCTTCATATGATCTTCGCTGTCGACACCGCTTTTCATAAGAAAATCATATTCCGCGCACAATTCAACAAGCTTTGCTGCTGAATTCAGAGAATAATTTTTCGCTTGCATACTTAATTTATTAAACTGGAAATCAAAGCGCATGTTGCAAAGCTCCATAAGGGCTGCTCTGCCTAATCCACGGCTTTGACCGAGCTTATATGCGTAAATTTTACGAATTTGCTGGGAGAATACGGCGAGTATATAAATGGGAGAGTTATCCTTATCAGCCATAAGATCACTGAGTAGTCGAGCGGCGGCATCTATATTACCTTTGCTGAGGTGATCTACCATTTCGAAAATATCAGCCTCAGGAATTCTATGAGCGGCAGCATCAATATCAGCGCGTGAAATAGTTGCCTCTTTTGCATAGCTTGATATTTTCTCTATTTCGGGAATAAGGCGGTTCATAAGAGTTCCGCTAACAAAGCTGAGATATTCGGCGTCAGAGCGGAAGATGCTTTTTCCGCAGGCAGAGAAACGGTTAGTAATCCACTTGATAAGCGCATCCTGACTTTGTTCTGTGAACTCTATTGTGTTGGCATACTTCTTTAAGGCTTTGACAGAAGCAAGTCTTCCGTCCATTTCGTAGCTGGGATTTATAATAATTGCCAGTGTGCAGTATTCAGGAATATCGCTGATAATGGCCTTAAACTTTTCGCAATCAGTATCTTTGCATTTGTTTATATCGAAACCTCGGACCTCTACATAGCTGCGGTCGGCGAAAAAAGGAACAGAATCGACAGCTTCTGAAAGCTCATTCATATTGATAACAGGCCCGTCAAGTCTCTTGCAGTTAAAGCCTGAGTCATCAGCGGAGCAAATATTCTTTAGCTCGTCAATAAAACGCTCGCGAAGATAATCCTCCTGGCCATAAAGCAAATAAAGTCTGTCAGGACCGGATTCCTTTAATTTCCTTATTTCAAGATTATAATTAAATGCGGGTTTTTCTTTTTTAGCCATAATTATCTACCAACCGTTATTGTAAGATTGCCGTTTATATCCGTCCGAAATACCTCAATATTATAATTTCTCAATCGGTCAAGAACTTCATTGGTGGGGTGACCGTAACTGTTCGTGCCAACGGAAATAAATGCGTAATTCGGGTTTGTACTTTCAAGTAGCAAGTTGCTTGTTGAGTATTTGCTTCCGTGATGTCCAACTACAAGAAGCTCAATGTCGCCGGGAGAATACATGTTAACAAGCTGATTTTCAGTTCCCGAACCAACATCGCCTGTCACAAGAAACTCAAATTCTCCGTAGTCACCAAGAACTATAAGGCCGCTTTCATTTTGATCTTCGCTTCCAATAGGGGCAAATACATTCAATGTAAGTCCATCTGTAAACAGCGCTGTATTATCGCTGATATACAAAACTTCTGTATCATTATCATAGCATGCTTTGATAATCTTGTCACCAATTTCCGAGTTTTTACCGTCTTCGGGTATTGCGACCATATTAACATTCAAGTAGCTCATAAGGCGAACAACGCCGTTTGCATGATCGTCGTGCAGATGCGTAAGAATTAAAAGATCCACTTCTTCCCTGCCTGACGATAAGAGAAATTCAGCTGCGCTGTCTCCGGCATTTTCGGCAGAACCTTTTCCGCCGCAATCTATCATTACGGTTGAATCGTCTGTGTTTGCAACGATGCATTGACCTTGCCCAACATCAACAGAAGAAACGGAAGGCTCTGTTTGCAACGAATATTTGCTTATAAAGCATACTGTTATAAGAGATATGATGCAGCAGCAAATTGGTATGGTGGGACGGTATGCTCTGTTCCCTTTTAGCTTATAGGAAATTAAAATTACCGCGTACACAAAAACGATCCACAATGCAAGCAGATTGTTTGAAGTATAGATTAAAGAGTAAGGCAAACGTCCGATAAACGAAACAATAAGCTGCGTGCATCTGGGAAGTATAGAAATTATAAGAGCCAGGAATTTTCCCAAAGGGAAACAAAGTGCGCCTATAATGCATATGGGATAAGCAAGAGTAAATGCTAACGACATTGCCCATAAACAGAGAATATTCGCAATAATTGAGTAAAGCGGAACATATCCAAAGTTTAATGCGGCTATCGGGGTTGTAAATATAAGCGAACCTACAGATGCGGAAAATACCATTGCTAAGCCTTTTATAAGTCTTGCAATCAAGTTATTATTTGAAATGTGCAATAAAATTGCACCGTAGATTCGGGGTGTTATCAAAATGATGCCTGCCATAGCAGCAAAACTCAGCTGCAAACTGAGATTAGCTATAGCTTTAGGATTTATAATAAGGAAAATCAAAAGTGCCAAAGACAGGCTTGTTGGAGAATCGTTCTCTCGCCCTAAAATCGGGGCTATAAGCAGCAATGTGATCATCAGTGATGCTCGTGTTACAGATGGAGTAAACCCCATCATAGCGGCAAAAAACCACACAAGAGGAATTCCAATAAATGTAGTAATGCGTTTTCGGCCACAGATTAGAGCAATCAGCGATATAATAAATGAAACGTGCATTCCGGAAACCGCAATTATATGGCTGAGTCCGGCTTTTTTCATTGAAATGTATAGCTTATCGTTATCATAAAGGTTAGATTTATCTCCGGTAAGAAGAGCCTTCATCAAAGGCGCAACATCATCGGGGAATAAATTCATAATGTGTTCCTTTAGCTTGAAAGAAAGAAGCTTCGGCAAATCAAGTATTGCGGCAGTTCTATGAGAGATAATCTTGCATTCACCGTTTGTATATGCGCGAAGAAATATTCCCGAGGAGAAATAATAGTCATCTTCTGTATTATAACGAATTCTGGCGGAGCGGAATTTTAAGTCAATGTCAACGATGTCTCCTATTTTTAGCTGAGATATTTGATTATTATAGTCTGTCACAAGCACTTTGGACGATGGATAGTCAGTGTCTGTAATTCTAAGTAAAACAGTGGAATAATTGTCACTTATGGAGGGATAATCCAACACCCTTGCTTCAACTGTGCATTCGGTATCTATAAGCTCTTCTGCAGGTTTGATAAAAATAGAGTCATATACGCTGTTCCACAAAAAACCTAAAGAGGCGGATATGAGCATAATTATCAAAGCTTTTCTAACTTTGTTTTTAAATATAAAGGCGGAAAACACTAACACAAATGCTGCAATAGAAAAATAATATTGATTTAATTTCGAAGGAAGAAATATGCTGATAATGATTGCCGAAGTGTAGCCGATGGCGGCAAGCATTAGTTTACGCATAATAAATTCCTCCCCTCTTTTCTAAAAATTTTAACACTATATTATTTCTCAGTCAAATAAAATGACAGCGGCCACGTATGAGCCGCTGTCATTTTATTTATACCATTTGTTCGCTGAGTTTTTTTCCACCGAGAATATGGAAGTGAAGATGTTTCACGGTCTGACCGCCATCTTCACCGCAGTTATTTATAACGCGGTATCCATTTTCAAGACCTGCCATTTTAGCAATTTCAGCAATTGCTTCAAGGCATTTAACGGCATGAACGGAGTTTTCGGGAGTAACGTCGTTCATGGAATCCAAATGAACCTTGGGGATTACAAGAATATGCACAGGTGCCTGAGGAGCGATGTCATGAAAAGCGAGCACGTATTCATTCTCGTAAACTTTATTGGAAGGTATGATTCCGGCTGCGATTTTGCAGAAAAGGCAATTTTCCATATTGTTTACTCCTTAGCCGAGCTTGCTTGCAACAAAGTTATCGACAAGTGCAAGAGCGTCGTCAATTTTGAGAACATCACTGCCGCCACCCATAGCGCTATCGGGCTTACCGCCGCCCTTACCGCCAACGATGGGAGCGATGGTCTTGATGATATCACCGGCTTTAATACCTGCGGAAACAGCGTTCTTACCGCAGAAAGCAGCAAGACTTACTTTGCTTTCCTTAAAGCTTGCAATAACGGCTACAACGTTGGGATCTTTATCTCTGAGGAAGTCGCCCATCTTACGGATGTCAGCAACGTCAAGATCAGGACGGGTGGTTGTAATAACGTTGAAATCACCAATTTTCTTTGCAGCAAAGAGGAAACGCTCAACATCACCGGCGAGGATTTTATCCTTGAGCTTATCAATGTTCTGGCGCATTTCGCGCATTTCATTGAGATTGCTTTCAAGGCGGGAAATCAGCTCTGCGGGCTGGGTTTTAAGAACGGCTGCAGCTTCGGAAATAGTGCGGTTAACGCTGTCTACGCGCTGCATAAATGCTTTACCGGTGAGAGCTTCGATACGGCGTACACCGGAAGCAACAGAACCTTCACTGACGATATGGAAGGGACCGACAAGAGCGGTGTTGGAAAGATGGGTACCGCCGCAAAGCTCGACAGATTCCTCGCCCATGGATACAACACGTACAACATCACCATACTTTTCGCCGAAGAGAGCGGTTGCGCCCATCTTCTTTGCCTCGTCAATGGGCATTTCACAAACAGAAATATCCAGACCGTCAAGGATCATGTTGCCTACGCGCTTGTTGATAGAAAGAATCTCATCTGTAGTAAGAGCGGAGAAATGGGTAAAGTCAAAACGGAGATGATCGGGTTCAACAAGAGAGCCTGCCTGATGGACGTGGTCGCCGAGAACATCCTTAAGAGCTCTCTGGAGAAGATGGGTTGCAGAGTGTGCACGCATGATTGCACGGCGGCGCTCGGTATCAATGTCAGCTCTTACTTCGTCGCCGACATTCAGACTGCCGCAGATCATTTCGCCGTGGTGCAGATATTTTCCGCCCTTATCCTTCTGAACATCAGTTACAGCAAAAACAGCATCACCGCAGATAATGCGACCGTGGTCAGCAACCTGACCGCCCATTTCTGCGTACATAGTTGTGGAATCGAGAACAACAATACCCTTTCTGCCCTCAGCAAGAACACCGCAGGTTTCGCCGGATTCAACAAGAGCGAGAACCTTGGCGCTGCACTTATCATAAGTGTATCCAACAAACTGAGTGGGGGTGCTGTCGAGGCCAAGATCGAGACCTGCCCATGCATCGGACATGTCGCCGCGTGCAGCTCTTGCGCGCTGGCGCTGCTCGTTCATAAGGGTGGTGAACTCGTCCATATTAATGGTCATTCCCTCTTCCTCAACCATTTCAGCGGTGAGGTCAATGGGGAATCCGTAGGTGTCATAAAGCTTGAAAGCGTCTGCACCGGAGAAGATCTTTTCATTCTTGGACTTATGCTGATTGAGAATTTCGCTGAAGATGTGCATACCTGCATCGATGGTGCGGGCAAAATTTTCTTCCTCGGTCTTGATTACGCGGGTAATATAGTCGGCTTTTTCGCGAAGATCGGGATAATGACCCTCATTTTCGTGAATTACGGTTTCAACTACATCATAGAGGAAGGGTTCGTTGACGCCGAGGAGCTTGCCATGGCGTGCAGCGCGGCGGAGAAGACGGCGGAGAACATAGCCGCGACCCTCGTTGGAAGGCAGAACGCCGTCGCAAATCATAAAGGTGGAAGAACGGATATGGTCGGTGATTATACGGAGAGAAACGTCCTTCTTATAGCTCTCGTTGTAATGAGCGCCGGTGATCTCGCTGACGCGGTTGGTGATGTTCATAACGGTATCAACATCGAAAAGGCTAGCAACATTCTGGCATACGCATGCAAGACGCTCAAGACCCATACCGGTGTCAATGTTCTTCTGAGCAAGTTCGGTATAATTTCCTTCGCCGTCATTATTGAACTGAGAAAAAACGTTGTTCCAAACTTCCATGAAGCGGTCGCAGTCGCAGCCGGGCTTGCAATCGGGCTTGCCGCAGCCGTTTTCAATTCCGCGGTCATAGTAGATTTCGGAGCAAGGGCCGCAGGGACCGGAGCCGTGCTCCCAGAAGTTATCGGCCTTGCCCATGCGGACAATATGGTCAGCGGGAACGCCGATTTCTTTAGTCCAAACATCAAAGGCTTCGTCGTCATCGAGATAAATGCTGGGATAAAGTCTGTCGGGCTCGAGACCAACCCATTCGGGAGAGGTCAGGAATTCCCAGCTCCATGCAAGAGACTCGCTCTTGAAATAGTCACCGAAGGAGAAGTTGCCAAGCATCTCAAAATAGGTGCCGTGGCGAGCGGTTTTACCGATGTTTTCAATATCACCGGTTCTGATGCACTTCTGGCAGGTGCAAACTCTGCGTCTGGGAGGCTCAACTTCACCGGTGAAATAAGGCTTCATGGGAGCCATACCGGAGTTGATAAGAAGCAGAGAAGCGTCGTTCTGAGGAATAAGAGAAAAGCTGGGGAGTCTGAGGTGATCCTTGGTCTCGAAGAACTTCAGGAACATTTCGCGAAGTTCGTTAAGACCGATGTTTCTGTGAGCCATAGTTAATTGACCTCCATATATATCTTTTTATTTTATTGCAAAAAAATAAACTCCGCCCCAAAAAAACAGGGGCGAAGTTAAATTACTTCACGGTACCACCCTGATTATCCGCATATTGCGGCATCTCAGAAATTCTATAACGGGAATAAATCGGCGGACTCCTCGTCCGCAGGCTCGGAAGTGGCTGCCTTTTACAAAGTACGGGAGCTTTCAGCAAACGCTTCCCTCTCTGTAGAACTTTAATAAAAAGCTCGTTTCGTCATAGCCTACAAATATTTCTTAAACATTTTAGCACATTTAATAAACTTGTCAACCGGAAATTTCAAAGAATTACAGGTACTTTGTCGTGAATTTCCATAGAATTTTCTGTGACTAGGCAATCATAAGCGAGAATTTTAACTCCCCTCTCCTCTGCCCTTCTTAACGCTTCACAAAACTCGGGATGAGTTGCTTTATTCGGAGAAAAGAAAGAAACATCCTTCATCTGAATGACAAATACTATATATACCTCATATCCATCTTCTATCGCTGCAATAAGCTCATTGATATGTTTGATGCCTCGCTCAGTGGGGGCATCGGGGAAATAGCAGGCGCCGTCGATTTCAAGAGTGACACCCTTTATTTCGGCAAGAATTTTCTTATCTCCCTGGCGAAGCATAAAATCAAAACGGGAGTTACCCCATCTATATTCCGGCTTAATAAAGTCAGTTTCGCCAATAAATTTACCGCTCAAAGCCCATTCCTTGAATGCGGCATTCGGTGCCTGAGAGTCCATATTAATTAGTCTGCTGCCTTTTTTGACGGTGACAAGGTCATAAGCTGTTTTTCTTGAAGGTTTATCGTCGTGCACGCAGTAAACCTCTGCGCCGGTGGGCAAAAGCTCTTTGCAGCGTCCTGTGTTTTTAACGTGGACAACTTCTTGCCTGCCGTCAATCATAATGTGAGCTATAAATCTGTTGGGGCGGGATAAGAATATTCCTTTTTTGATGTTAGAGTATTTCATAATATTAAAAATTAGGGCTCCGATTCGGAGCCCTGATATTATCTTATTTTCCTGAGCAGAGAAAGCTTGCCGCATTTTTCAGGCAAAACCATATGTACATCCATCATGGGATGTGGCGCAGCCTGAATGGACTCCCCTTCTGCGTTGAACATTTCTTTAAGAACAAAGGAAACGGGCTCACTGTCGGGACTGACAAGCTCAAGCTTATCGCCTACGCAGAATTTATTGCGCTGTGATATAACTGCATTGCGCTCATCGTCGCAGGAACTTACTATTCCGCAGACATCTGCATCGGTGAAATAATGGGCGTCAGCATAATACTGTCCCGGCTCACCGTAATAGAAGCCGGTGGAATATTTTCTGTGGCTGACCTTCATGCATTCATCCAACCAAAGTGGATTAAAGCTTTTGCCTGCAAGATAGTCATCTATTGCGTGGCGATAGGCATTGGTTGTAACGGCTGCATAATAAGAGCTCTTCATTCTGCCTTCAATCTTAAAGGAGCTTACGCCGGCTTCCACTAAGTCATCAATATGCTCTATCATGCACATATCGGAACTGTTCATAATGAAAGTTCCTCCGTCCTCGCTGATTTCAAAGTAATCATCGGGACGCTTCTCCTCAACAAGGTGGTATTTCCAGCGGCAAGGCTGGGAGCAGGCACCGCCGTTTGCATCTCTGTGAGTGATGTAATTGGAAAGCAGGCAACGTCCGGAAAAGCTTACGCACATTGCGCCGTGAACAAAAGCCTCAATTTCAAGATCCTTTGGTATTCTGGATCTGAAAGTGCGTATATTTTCCATACTCATTTCGCGTGCAAGCACCACTCTTTTAGCACCAAGGTCATAGAGCATTTTCGCAGTTTCAGAGTTGACAACTCCTAGCTGGGTGCTGATGTGAATTGGCACATTGGGCGCATGTTTCTTAGCAAGGGAAAGTACGCCAAGATCGGCAATTATAAAACCGTCAACGCCTGCATCGGCTGTCTCTTCCAAATATGCAGGAAGAGACAGGAGGTGATGCTCGTGAGGTAGAACATTGACTGTTACATATACTTTCCTGCCAAGGCTGTGGCAAAGGGAAACAGCCTTTCGCATTTCATCGGGATCAAAGTTTCCTGCGCTCGCACGCAAGCCGAATTCCTTGCCGGCAAGATATACGGCATCAGCACCATAGTGCAGCGCCATTTCAAGTCTTTCGCGGTCACCCGCGGGTGATAAAAGTTCAGGGCGTATAGTTATCATAGTCTTGTGTGTTTGTAAAGTTTACAAAGTCATTATAATTATGGAAAAATCTGTGGGTACCGGTTGCGGTATCAAGCGCATAGTAGTAATAAGCTGTTGCGGAGGGGTGAAGCGCTGCTTCAAGCGAAGCAAGTCCGGGATTGCATATAGGTGTGGGAGGAAGCCCGGTATTTATATGAGTGTTATAGGGGCTATCTTCCTGCAGAATTTCAACAGGAATCTGAACACCGACGTGCTCGGGATGCTCATAAAGGATAGATGCATCTATACCGAGAGCGATACCGGCTCTCATTCTATTGTATATAACAGAAGCGATAATGGGGCGCTCATCGTCATTAGCAGCTTCCTTTTCAATCATAGAAGCAATTATAACGGCCTCATAAAACGAAATTCCTAGGTTATCGCAGAGCTGATACATATCTGCATAGAGCTGTCTGTGGAAGGTGTTAAGGAACTTACTGATTACAGAGCTTGCAGATTCTCCGATATAAAAGTCGTAGGTGTTCGGGAAAATAAATCCTTCAAGTCTTTTTGCATCACCAAGCGTGCTGTCATCAAGGAAGCTGAAGTCATAGTGGTAGTTCGCTGCTGCATCATAGAGATCGGCGGCGGAACAAATGCCTTCGGACTCAAGCTTGCTGAAAATCTGAGCCATTGTATATCCTTCCGGGAATGTAACACCGGATTTGATTTCCTTTGTTCCGGCAGTTTGCTGAAGGTTTTTAACAAGGGCGCGATAATCATATCGTGTGGAGAGCTCGTATGTTCCCGGATCAATTTTCTTGTCAGCATTGGATACCTGAGCAAAAATTTTGAAAAGCCAGGGATACTCAATAATTCCGCTATCTCTCAAAAGCTGAGATATTGCAGAAATATCGGCAAGAAGTATGGTTTCTGTGCCTGTTTTATTTCCCTCGTCATCGAAGATATCAACTTCTTCTTCGCTAAAATATTCATCGCTAATTACAAGCGACATTTTTGTATCACCCTTGTTAAGGGCGAGAATATCGCATGCTGCCATCCATGCAAAACAAGCAAGAGCTACTGAAAGACAAAGGATGAATGTTGCATACATAATTCCACCCAGGCATCCGAGTCTTCCGCTTCGACTGAAACGAATGGGACGATAATCTCTTTCCTCAAGCTCATCTTCGTAATAGCCTATATCGGGATTATAGATGGGTTCATCCTGTGGCGGATTATCTGCGGCAGCATCAGCTTCAGCAAAAATATCAACAAGACTTTTTCCCTCTGTAATGTCGGTAGCGTTTTCGGTTTCCTGTGGTGTGATATTATCAATGTTTTCAGAAGCTTCCTCGATGGGCTCCGAAGTTTCATTAATATTATCGTTGGTGTTAGGTTCTATCATGATATCTCCTTTCTTGAAGAAGAGATGTAACAGCAGCGAGGCTGCAAACATAATATATTGCAGATGGAGTTGGCGCCGGCTCCGTCATCAAAGAAAAGTTCGGGCCAGCAATCACAGCTGCACGGTGAATTGGCTGCGAATATTTTTGTGCAGAGAAAGGTATATAATATGTGCTTCAATAATGGTAATGGCAACTGCTGCCTTTGGATAATCCTCATTCTCATTGTCCTCTTCTACTGCGGTGGATCTGGAACCTACGGACGCAATGATGGCGGCTGCGGTTGCGGCTGCTGAAACTTAAAAATATAAATTATATATAGGGGCTCCGCAAGGGGCCCTTTTCTATTAGTTTTTGATTGAATCGATGACTGTATTATAGATTTCTTCGTGAATATCTTCGATACTTCTCATTTTTCCATCAATAACACAGTTGATTACCTTCCAGCCATATAACTGAGCAGCAAAACGTCCGGCTTCAAGGGAATTTGAAAGATATTCAAAGTCTTTTTCGTGAATGTCAGCCTCTGTGTTGGTAGCATTTTGCCTTGCATCCATCTGTCTTCTAGAAACATCAATATCGATGTTGAGATAGATTACAAGGTTCGGCGCAGGAAGACCAAGGAGTCTGAATTCAAAATCATATAGCCAATTGAGAAAATCTGCGCGCTCATCAGCGGGGAGCTTGCTGCCCTGATGACAAGCGTTTGAAGTTGTATAACGGTCGGAGAGAATCACTCCCCCATTGTTATAATACTCGCCCCAATCTGTCTTAAAAGAGGCAAATCTGTCGACAGCAAAAAATGTAGATGACGCATATGCGTTAACATCATCGGGCTTTGTTCCGTAATCTCCGCGAAGATATTCTCTTATCAAGGCGGAGCTATCTTTGTCATAACGAGGAAAAACAATTTTTCTGAAGTCAATAGTTTCATCCTCAAGACGCTGACAAAGCTTTTTATATTGGGTTGATTTTCCGCTTCCGTCAATTCCTTCTATGACTATAAGCTTTCCTTGCATCATTTTAACCTCTGAATCTGCTGAAAATAACAGCGAATAAAAATTTAGGCAAAACTAACATTCTCTTGATACGCTTCGGGTCACTGAGAAGTCGGTGAAGCCACTCAAGTCCGAGCTTTCTCCAAGCCAAGGGGGCGCGCTCTACTTCTCCGGAGAACACATCAAGACTGCCGCCCGCGCCAATCATAACACCGACATCCAGCTTGGGTGCATTGGCTTTCATCCAAAGCTCCTGCTTGGGACATCCGAGACAAACCAAAAGAAAATCAGGCTTTGCAGCATTGATTTTTTCAATGATTGGGGTATCGTCGCTAAAATATCCGTCGCAGGTTCCGGAAATGATTATTCCGGGAAACTGCACTGAAATATTTTCTGCAGCTTTTTCGGCAATTCCGGGCTTAGCTCCAAACAGAAAGGCACTCTTACCTTCCATTGCCATAAGCTCAAAAAGCGCAGAGGTAAAGTCTATGCCTGGGATTCTTTCTTTGATAGGTCGACGCAATATTTTAGCTCCGTACATTATGCCAATGCCATCCGGAATTACGAGACATGCATTCTCTATGGCGGAAGCAAGAGAAGCATTTTTTTCTGCCATCATAACAATTTCGGGGTTGGGCGTGACAATATATTCGGCATTGCGATCTTTCATTAAAGAGAGAATGTATTCAAGGGCGTTTGCTTTGGAGATATTATCAAAGCCAACCCCCAGTATATCAACGCGTTTTTCTTTGTTAATCATATTTGAGAAAACACCTCTCCGATTTTATCTCTGATAACCAAGTCGGCATAATGATCCTGACTTGTACGATCACGATTTATAAGAACAAGCTTGCTGCCTCGAAAATAATGTATCAATGATGCAGCAGGATAAACAACCAAACTCGTTCCGCCAATAATAAGAACATCGGCATTACGAATATAATGTACAGCTGCAGATATAACATCCTGGTCAAGCGGTTCTTCATAAAATACTATATCAGGACGAATTATGCCTCCGCATTCGCAAATGGGCACATCGTTTACGGAATTTATTTTTTCATAGTGATGAGGCTTACCGCATTTTGAGCAATATGCGCGCAATAAGGATCCATGAAGCTCTATAACATTTTTGCTGCCTGCAGCCTGATGAAGACCATCAATATTTTGCGTGATGACAGCTTTAAGCTTTCCAAGCCTCTCTAATTCGGCCAGCTTAATATGAGCAGGATTAGGCTTGGCATCTCCAATGCGAAGTTTTTCGTGATGAAATCGATAATATTCCTCAGGAAAATTTGTAAAGAAGCTATGGCTTAATATCTCTTCCGGAGGGAAACGGTACTTTTGATTATATAAGCCGTCTACACTGCGAAAATCAGCAATTCCGCTTTCGGTACTTACACCTGCGCCTCCAAAAAATACAATATTATCGCTATCATCGATGATATTTTTGAGTTTAGCAATATCATTATTCAAATTGCATACCCTCCCCAAAATATCACTTATAAATTATACATCTTTAGCATCTCAATTTCAACATAAATAATATAATGCCCCGATGGCTTCATCGGGGCATTATATTATTTATAAAGCTCGTGGAATTGTTCAAGAGTGAGATCATTTTCCATGATATATGTTGCAACTTCGTGTCCAACATAGCGGAAATGCCAGGGTTCATAAATTATACCGGTTATATCCTGTTTTCCGTCCGGATAACGCAGAATGAAACCGTATTCATGGCAGTGAGCTTTCATCCATTTGAACAGTGCTGTATTCTCAAGGCTTCTGTCCTTGGAGGCATAGTATATGTCGGTTATATCTGCGCAAAGTCCGGTTTGGTGCTCGCTTGTTCCGGGAGGTGCAACGATTGTTGCAGCAATGGCAGGGTCTCCGTATTGACTTACCTTTCTGTCGTAAAGATAACTCTGTTCGTTATAACTTCTGTATGTGGAACTAAGATATACGGAAAGTCCTTCGCTTCTTGCAGCAGCAATAAAATCTTCAAGATATTTAACTGCGCGAGAGTCAAAAGATTGGACTCCTTCTATAACAGAAAGCTCAGGAATATAGTCGGATATGTTGTTTTCGGAGTTTACAAGAACATATTCCCAGCTGGTGATATCAATATCGGGTTTATCAGCGTAAGGTTCGGGAGTGGGAGTCGGTGTAGGTTCAGGCGTAGGAGTAGGAGTTGATTCAGGCATCTGAATATCAACATTGGGAGTGAGCGGCACATCACTAATCTCGGGAGTACTCGCACCGGGAGTATCCGGAGTGGAGATAGAAATGTCCTCAACAGGTTCTTTTGCTGTGTGATGAATAACTGTGACGGCAGCAAGAATGATAACAAGTATTATCAGAACTAAAGATTGTTTTTTCATAATAAAGCCTTCTTATGATTTCAGGCGCACAATGTGCGCCTGAATAGATATAATCAATTAGCAGTGTAAAGGTCAACAAACTCTTCAAGGCAAAGGTTGTTCTCCACCATAAATTTGGCGGCATCCAATCCCACATAGCGGAAGTGCCAAGGTTCATACCAACCGGTTATATCCTGTTTATCCTTGGGATAACGCAGAATAAAACCATACTCATGACAATGGCTCTTGAGCCAGAGGAGCAAAGGCATATTCTCAACATCTTCGGCAACGAGATAAGTTTCAGAAGAGTCAACAATGTCAACGGCAAGACCCAGCTGATGCTCACTGGTGCCGGGATAGGCGACAAGTTCTCTTGCCATAATTTCCGCTTCTGAGTATTCCACTTCACCGCCCCAAGCGATCTGGCTTGCTTTTCCGAAGAAAATATATGCTTGAGTAGAGTAGGGTCTGTAGGCAGTGCTTACATAGGAATTATATCCGTTTTTAGTTGCGCCATCAAGCATTGCGTTAAGCGCATCAACAGCTCTGGAATCAAAATACTGCCCGTTCATAATTGCACTGACATCAGGGGTAAAAGATTCAGGCAGAATATTTTTGTTATTAACAAGCTTAAGGTTCCATTCATGAATGGAAATATCAGGCAAGTTAAGTTTAGGTGGTTCAGATTCCTGAGGAGCATCGGAAGGACTTACCTCGGGGAGTTGAACATCATCAGGAACTGAGGGCGAAGCAGACGGATTATTAATATTGTCCGGAGCGCTGATCGATGTATCGCCGGGTTCGGGAAGAGACGGAGATACTCTGGAGCTTATAATAGAAAGCAATACGACAACAAGCACAAGAAGCAAAATGCGCCACTTATGTTTCTTCATATTCAGTACCTCCTCTCGAAAAATTTATTAATTAATTTGATTAAATTATAATGCTAAAATTCCAACGCCCGATATAATATCATAAACACTTTCGAAATGCAAGCTTTTCTCCACAAAGGCGTGGAAATGCGCGAATTTCATAGCGAAAAATCCCACTTTTCGAGTAAATTATGCTACAGATATTTTTATATCAATCAAAGACGCAGGATGATATGAACAACTTACGTTCCAGACAAGAGCGTCTCCCCCAAGTCTGGTAAATATTTTTGCACTGTCTTCGCTTTTTCCGGACCAGTTTACAATTTCCAAATTATAACCATATTCATCTGCAATACGTGAAGCAATAGTTTTGCAATCAGGATGGACTTCAAGAGCGTTTGTGTATTTATCGTTGTTGTAAACACAAATGCTGCTTACATAAAGATGATAAATGAAGCCTGTATTTGCATCCATATACACATCCACCCAGTTGGTCCAGTCTCCCTGGTCCTGAAGCCACATTCTGCAAAGATCTATGCTCTTTCCCTCGAAAGAAACAGTTATAAATTCTGCTCCCTCATTTATAGTCTTTCTTGAGGAATCGTCTATGATATACTCGGCGAGAATATCGTTAAATATCTCTTCACAGGCATTGACCTTGCTGTTGCTGGGTTTCTTGTCTATCTTAGTGCGGACATATTTTTCATTATTTATAAATTTAACAAAAAGAGCAGCGTTTTCGCTATCTCTTTCGGCCTCCATATCGGTACCGTCGCTGAAAGCAAGGGGCAAAAAGCAACTTATCAAAAAAACAAGGAGCGCAGTTCCAATGTACACATATTTTTTTGTATTTTCAGAAAGAGAATCTCTGAATTGTTTTAGCTTTGTGATCATTTCTCAATTCTCTCCTTTAAGAAAAATACGCACTGTTGTGCCTGCTCCCGGTGCACTGTCATATTCAAGCTTTGTACCATGAAGCTCCGCAATTCGCTGACAAAGAGCAAGGCCAAGCCCTGCACCGTTTTGAGCACGGGATCTTGACTTATCAATCATGTAAAAGGGTTCTGTGATTTTGCTCAATTCCTCTTTTTTCATCCCACGACCGTGGTCTTTGACATAAAGGGCATAGCCGCCATTTTCAACCTTACCAAATAGTTCTATGGTATCATTTTTCTTGCTTGCCTTTCTAGCATTATCAACAAGGTTGATCATGAGCGTCTTAAACAAATCAGGTTCAACATTAATTTCACCGGGCTCCCAACGCAGATCCAAGGTCATGCCGTCGGAGGATAAGGATGGAACCGTAACTGCGGCAATGGAACGAATAAAATATCCTATTTCATATTTTTTAAGTTCGAATCCCTGTTTTCCAGCAACGATTATATCCATAAGTTTTAGGGAGAGAGCCTCCAGGCGCTTTCCCTCGGAAAAAATATAGCCGGCCGCAGTGAACCTTGTTTTTGGTGTCATTTCCTTGCTTCGAAGCATGTCAGCATATCCGATGATAGCGGTGAGAGGTGTTTTAAGTTCATGAGCAAAACTGGCAATAAACTCTTCTCTTCGGTTGGCAACATCTTCAAGATTACTTATAGATTGCTCCAATTCCCTTATGCGCGCTCTGCTCATGCGGATTTCGTTATAATCCTTATCAGAAAAATACCAGACAAGGAATGTAACTATAAGACTTCCTATGGCTGTGGATACAATAAGGAAAACTATGTATATACCATAAAAATTCAGCGCATTGGGGCATGTATTGACAACAATACATGCTCCAATGCAAAGAACTGCCATGATAACAATAGCGGCAGAGAAAAATGTTTTTAAGGATTTTTTCATTACTGCCTTATACCTCCAGGCGGTAGCCAACTTTGTAGATGGCCTTTATCTTTTCTTCCCAATGTAGTTTTTTTCTCAGCCTTTGAACATGAAGGTCAACGGTTCTGCTGTCACCCATGAAGTCACTGCCCCATACATTTTCATAAAGAGTTTCTCGGAACAAGGCAATGTTTTTATTGCGAGCGAACAAGAGAAGAAGCTCAAATTCCTTCATTGTGAGCGGGATTTCTTTGCTTCCCCTGCGAACAGAGCGTGAGCGGGTGTCAATTATAATATCCCCAACTTCAATTTCGTTCTGGGTTTTTCCTGCGCGTCTGAGAATACTTTCAACTCTAGCCAGCAACTCAACAATTTCAAAAGGTTTTGTAAGATAATCATCAGCGCCGAGTTTGAGCCCCTTAACTTTATCTTCTGTGCTGCCTTTTGCCGTAAGGAATATCACGGGAATGTTGAGGGGTTTGATATAATCAAGCACCTCATAACCGTCCGCACCCGGAAGCATAATATCAAGAAGCACAAGGTCAAATCTTTCTTTTTCTATGCAATCGCATGCAGCAATGCCGTCATAAACGCAGGTGCAGTTATACCCTGCCTCGCTGAGATTCATTTCGATTAGATCGTTTATGG
Source organism: Oscillospiraceae bacterium (assembly GCA_045631645.1). Taxonomy (GTDB): domain Bacteria; phylum Bacillota; class Clostridia; order Oscillospirales; family Oscillospiraceae; genus SIG459. The sequence goes on along the minus strand of JAZQVC010000005.1, from coordinate 15,916 downwards.
GTTTTTCATCATCGACAATAAGAATTTTAATCATATACATCACTCCAAAAGTATAATGCGATGTTCATGTATCTACATTGTATCATACCATATATTTATGAACATATAAAGAACTCGATCAATATTCAACTATGTTTCTTAGCTTTTCAATGGCTTTTTTCTCTATTCTTGAAACATAGCTTCTGCTTATATTGCATAATGCAGCAACCTCACGCTGAGTTTTCGGTTCTCCATAAGTAAACCCATAACGCAACTTGATTATTTCAGCCTCTCGTGAATCAAGAATGGTGTCAATATATTCGACAAGCTGTCTGCCAGACTCAGTTGAGCTTAGATTTTCAAATAAATCATCATCGCTTGCTAAAACATCTATAAGCGATATTCCGTTGCCGTCACCGTCCGAGTCGATAGCATCGGATAAGCTTAGCTCTCCCGCTGTTTTTTTTAGACTTCGGAAATGCATAAGTATTTCATTTTCGATGCATCTGCTGCAATAGGTTGTTAATTTAACTTTTTTGTCGGGTTTATAGCTGCTGATGCCTTTTATCAGCCCTATTGTTCCAATGGAAATCAAATCATCCGTTTCAGAACCGAGAGCGTAATATTTTTTTATTATGTGAGCAACCAATCGTAAATTATGTTCGATTAGTTTATTTCTCGCATTCATGTCATTATTATTAATCCACTGTTCCACATATATTTTTTCTTCTTCATTTTTAAGAGGCCGGGGAAATGAATTTCCGTTACCAAGATGAAGCGCAAAAAGTGCATTGCCGAAAAGAATCATAAATGCGGTTGAAAGCATTGCTTACCTCCCAATATGGTTTTATATAAATATATTAGGCAGTGCTTGTCAAAGATAAATTATTTTATTGCATTAAATTACAATATATTTTATAATATTAAAAAACTAATGAGGTGATTGTTAGTGTCTAAAATAATGGTTATAATGGCCGCCGGACTTGGATCAAGATACGGCGGAGATAAACAGGTTGTTGGTGTTGGACCATCAAATGAAATACTTCTTGAATATTCTGTTTATGATGCTATAAAAAGCGGTTTTGATAAGGTAATAATTATTATCAAAAATGGGCTTGAAAATATAGTTATGCCTATAGTGGATAAGATGAAGTCCGCCTATCCTGCAATTGAGTTTTGCATCGCATATCAGGATTCTACAAAACCTTTTGATGGAGTTCAAATCTCCAAAGACAGAACCAAGCCTCTCGGCACAGTTCACGCACTTCTAAGCGCAAAGGATATGATTGATTCTGATTTTGGTGTTATAAATGCGGACGATTTTTATGGCGCAGATGCGTTTAAGGCCCTCAGTAGCGCCATAGACAGCTTTGACGATAAAATAAACTCAAGCCTTATAACCTATTCCCTCAATAAAACATTAAGCAAAAACGGTACTGTCACCAGGGGCGTTTGCAAAGTCGAAAACGAAATGCTCAAAGGTATTTACGAGTCATATAAAATAAAGATGGGTGATGACGGAGTTATTTACGAAACAGTAAATGACGGTTTGAATGCTTTGCATCCCGAAACGCCCGTCTCAATGAATATGTGGGGATTCAGCAAAGAAACTGTTCCTTGTATGATTGCTTACCTTAAAGATTTTCTTAAAAATCTTGCTCCCGATGATAATAAAAGCGAATGCATTCTTCCGATAATGGTTGGTGACCTGATGGCTTCTGGAAACTTGAATGTTTCCGCCCTTTCAACCGGAGAAAACTGGTTTGGAATTACTTATCGCGAGGATCTCCGCGATGCGGCAGAGGAATTAAAAAACCGTCATCTTAAAGGTGTCTATCCCTCCATTCTTTTCTAAAAAAAGACCGACAACAAGTCGGTCTTTTTTTTATATCTTTATATCAATATTGAAATTCCGGGGTTGCAATTATAAATGAACACATCCTGATGGGCACCGCCGTCTTCCCCGTCTCTTGTCCACGCAACAGGTTCGTCGAACATTATTCGTATTTCTTTACTTCTCAGGAATATAACACTATTTGAATTGAAATTGTTGCTCAGTATGCTTGTGATAATATCATTAAGATCTTTGATAGCCTGAGGAGTTTTGATAAGCAATACTTCAAATAACCCGTCAGATAAGGAAACCTTGCTGCTGTCAATTTTGAGAAATCCAGCAACGGAGGTGGAGTTTGTTATAGCACCGAAAATAAAATTATCGCTGATTACGCCGTCGTCATATTCTATTATCGCATGATGTCCGCTGAGCTTGGGGATTTGCTTTATACCTTCCAGTGTGTATGCAAGAAGGCCGAGGGCTTGCTTCGCTTCCTGCGTTGTTGCATAGCTGACATCGGTAAAAGCCCCAAAAGCAGCAATATATGCAAAGTAATTATCCGTTCCAAACTGACCGATATCAAGAGACATAGGTGTCCCTTCAATAATTTTCTTTGCAGAATCAAGGGGTTGTTTGGGGTCAAGACCTAATGTGCGTGCAATATCATTTGCTGTTCCCATGGGTATATAACCAATGGGACGCTGCTCGGGCAAATTCATCATTCCAAATGCGGTTTCGCTTAAAGTACCGTCGCCACCAATACAAGCAACCATATCGAATTCAAGAGCGTGCTCTGTGACAAGCTCTCGAATATGTCCCTGTTGTCTGCTGAAAAATACGGTTGGAATAATATCCGCGGCAGAAAATTCATTAAGAATTTCGGCAAGAACGGATTTATACTGCCCTTTGCCTGCATTGGGATTAACAATAAGCATCATTTTCTTTGCCACAGAATATCACCTCCAATTTGCATTCGTTATATTGCCGTTTATTATACTATCGTTATTTTAATTCCTCAAGTATATAATGTGTTAAGATTTTGTGCACTATTTGTATCTAAACTGTTAACTTACCCTTACTAGGATAATAACTCTTGCCTGTAAATAAATTTGATGTTATCATACAGCTTATCATAACCATTTAGCACAAGGAGACTCATAATGAACAAAAAAATTATATCATTTATACTGGTCTTAATTATAGCGCTTTCCCTTTCTGTTGGAGCAATGGCATCTTCTCAGGAAGTCCAGATTGTTGAACACAAAACCTTTGATTATCAGGGAGCATATGAAAAGTTTTCTCCCGATGATATTGTATTTACCGTTAATGGAACCGAAGTAAGATGGCAGGACTATTTCAGTTGGATTTATAACATCGTAATGCAATATGAAATGTATTACGGTGCTCAGGATATTTGGGATGCTCCTTCTGACGATAGCTACGGCACTATGGAGGCAAGCTTCAAAGCCTATGCAGAATTGATCAGCTTAAGATATGCATTTGTCACTTCTGAGGCTGCTCGTCTTGGAGTTGAGCTCAGCGAAGAGGATTTAGCCGGTATAGACGCTGCATATAAGGCCGACGCCGAATACTACACATCCAATGGAGTTGCAAACTTTGAAGATTTCCTGAAAGAAACTTTTATGGATGAGGAATATTATCGTTATATTATTGCAGCTCAGTATTATTACAGAAATCTTTTTGTAAATGAATATGGCGAAGATGGAGCTAATATTAGCGATGAAGAGGTTATGGAATTCATCGACGCTAATCAGATTCTCCATGCAAAGCATATCCTGTTCCTCACTCTTGATAATCAGAACCTTCCGCTTGACGATGCAGCAAAATCCGAAAAGCTTGCAGCCGCCGAAAGTGCACTTAATGAACTTAAATCCATTGCAGATATCGAACAGAGACTTGCAAGATTTGATGTTCTTATGAATGAACTTAGTGAGGATACCGGTCTTGCAACCAACCCCAATGGCTATTATTTTGCTCCCAACGAGATGGTAGCTGAGTTCGAAAACGGAACCAAGGCTCTTGCTGATTATGAGGTTTCCGATGTAATTGAATCTCCTTATGGTTATCATATAATTCTCCGTCTTCCCATTCAGCCTGATGATATTTATGAGCAGGGCATGTCATTCAGATTTTTGACTGCCTCCGGTAATTTTGATACAAAGTTTACCAATGATCTTTCACAAGCAGAAATTATTTATACCGAGAAGTTTGAAAATCTTAAGCTCGAAGATATTTTTGACATAATAATAACTACAGAGGAAGTTCCTGTTTCCTCCGAAGCGAATGTTGACGAAACAGAAAAAGATTACTCTCTTATCGTTAATACCGAAAATACTCAGAAACTCACATATGGTGAGCAGTTTTTCCTTATTGCAATAATTGCAATTCTCATATACACAGTACCTGTTTTTGTATATCGATTCAGAATTAAAAAATGTGCTCTTGAGAATAAAGCAGCAATTAAGTTCACAGCTATCTATGGAATAATTATGCTTGTCATTCTTGGTACAGTTCTTGTTCTTTTAAACTACATTGCGATTGCAGTGGCACTTCTTATTTGGAGCTATATTAACTTTTACGTACTCTCTTATAAGGCCTGAAAACTATGATTTATTCGGATATTACAAAACTCATAGGAAACACTCCCATTGTCAAACTTGGTGGAATAGAAAAGCATTACGGATGCGATGCTCGCATTTATGCAAAGCTTGAAAGATTTAATCCTGCCGGAAGCGCCAAAGACAGAGTTGCAATCTCGATGATACGCGCCGCTGAGGCAGATGGCACGCTCTCCCCTGGAGGTTTGATAATTGAGCCCACCAGCGGCAACACGGGAATTGGACTTGCTGCATGCGCTGCGGTTTTGGGATATCGCTGCTGCATCGTTATGCCTGATAGTATGAGCCGTGAAAGAATCAGTCTCATTTCTGCTTATGGAGCAGAGGTTATACTCACCCCCGGAGCCGATGGTATGAGCGGATGCATCGCTAAAGCTGAAGAGATCAAATCTGAAAATCCCGGAAGTATTATAGCCGGTCAATTTTCAAACGAAAATAATCCCCTTGCTCATTATTGCGGTACAGGCCCTGAAATCTGGGAAGACTGCGGGAGCGAAATTGATATCTTTGTATCCACGGTCGGCACAGGAGGAACTATTAGCGGAACCGGCAGATTTCTTAAAGAAAAAAAGCCCGACATTAAGGTCGTTGCTGTTGAACCTGCGTCCTCTCCCCTTCTTTCTCAGGGAAAAGCAGCCCCCCATGCAATTCAAGGCATCGGCGCAAATTTTATTCCCGACGTCCTTGATACTCATATTTACGATGAGATAATTTGTTGCTCCGATGTTGACGCTTCTAAGACAATGAAAACTCTTGCAAAAACCGATGGATTGCTGTGCGGTATTTCATCCGGCGCGGCTCTTTGGGCTGCTATTGAGCTTGGAAAGCGGCCTGAAAACAAAGGCAAAACCATTGTCGTCCTTCTTCCCGATACCGGTGAAAGATATTTAAGCATATTTTAATTAAAAACTGCCCGAAATAATCGGGCAGTTTTTTGTTTCAGCTCTATCTGGATTTGACATAGATGAATTTTGATGTTTTAATCAAATTATAAAAACAAAGGAGTGTCAGAAATGAAAACCATCACCCTTGGAAGCACAGGAATTATAACACCGCAAAACGGATTTGGAGCATTACCTATTCAGAGGGATACCACTGAAGTGGCAGTAAAACTTCTTAGAAAAGCTTATGAAGGCGGAATTATATTTTTTGACACCGCAAGACTGTATACTGACAGTGAAGAAAAAATCGGTATTGCCTTTGGAGATATGGGCATCCGTGACAAAATTTATATAGCAACCAAGACACCCGCCCTAACTCCCGATGAATTCTGGAACGACCTTGAAACTTCTTTGACTCTTATGAAAACCGATTATATTGATATATATCAGTTCCATAATCCTCCCCAGTGCTTTCTTCCAGGAGATGGAACAGGAATGTATGAGTGCATGCTTGAGGCAAAGGCTCAGGGCAAAATAAGACATATAGGACTTACAAGTCATCTTCTCCATGTAGCGCATGAATGCGTGGATTCAGGATTATATGAAACGCTTCAGTTTCCTCTTTCATATCTTACCGGTGATGAGGAAGCCGCACTTGTTCTAAAATGTGCAAACGCAAATATGGGTTATATAGCAATGAAGGGGCTTGCAGGCGGACTTATAACCAACTCCGCTGCAGCGTTTTCCTTTATGCAGGATTTTGATAATGTAATACCTATCTGGGGCGTACAGCATGAACATGAGCTGGACGAATTTCTCAGTTATATGATTAAACAACCGGAGATAACAGAATCCATGCGCGCACAGATGTTATTGGACAAAGAACAACTTAAGGGAGGTTTTTGCAGAAGCTGTGGCTATTGTATGCCCTGCCCTGCTGATATTAATATTAGACAAGCTGCAAGAATGAGTCTTATGATTCGCCGCTCTCCACACGAGCAGTTTCTTACCGACCAATGGCAGAATGAAATGGCTAAAATCGAAAACTGCATAGATTGCGGTCAGTGTCTGAAAAAATGTCCCTACCGTCTTGATACTCCCAAACTTCTGAAAGAAAACTACGAAGACTATAAAAAGATTGTTTCCGGTGAAATTGATGTTTCAAACCACTGAATGAATATAATAAAATGATCAAAAGAGATTCGCATAGAATAGCGAATCTCTTTTGTTGTATTCTTAATTTTTTTGTTTACAAAAAGTATGGAATTAAGGTATACTATCCACTCGTAAATTAAATCATTTATCTGAAAGGAATACTATAAATGAAAAAAATAATTTCGATAGTTTTGTGCCTTTCTATTCTTTGCTCTTTTGGAATCGCCTTTGCTGATAAAGTTGATGCAGGCGAAACAAGAGCTGTAATTGGCGCAAACCTCACTGATGAGCAAATAAACTCCGTATATTCCATGTTTGGAGTTGAGCGCGGTGATGTAATTGAGTTAACTGTTACAAACACTGAAGAACGCAGCTATCTTGAAGGCTTTGTTGATAGTGCCCTTATAGGCACAAACTCCATATCCTGCGTTTATATTGAGGTTCTTGCCGAGGGCGAAGGCCTTCAGATTGCAACTCAAAATATCACTTGGTGCACCCAGGAAATGTTCGTAAACGCACTTGTTACTGCAGGCATATATGATGCTCGAATCATTGTTGCTTCCCCCTTCCCTGTTTCCGGCACTGCTGCAATGACAGGCATTTACAAAGCATACGAAGATATCACCGGCAAAAAGATTGACGAAGCAGTTAAGCTTATGGGTACTCAGGAACTTGTTATTACCGGTGAGCTTGCTGAAGAAATCGGAAACTACGACGCAACAGAAATCGTTACCCAGCTTAAGCTTATCCTTGATGAAACCAAGAACATGAGCGATGACCAGCTTCGCGAGCAGATCAAGTCCATAGCCCAGCAGTATAATGTTGCTCTCACTGAAACTCAGTATAATCAGCTTATTTCCCTTTGCAGATCCTTCGAGAAAATGAACAGTGACGAACTTAGAGAAAAAGTTGAGTATGTTCAGAACACCGCAAAGAAGCTTGCAGAAACTTCAGAAAAAATCAGCGGCATAACCCAGAAAATTAAAGTTGTTGTCGAAGAAGTAAGAACCTTCGTTGACAAAATTATCTCAATATTTAAGCCCAAAGGCTGATAAAAAAACTCCCGAATCATCTGATTCGGGAGTTTTTAAGTTAATAATTAGTTTTTGAGAGTCTCGGCAAATTCTGTATATTTTGCTATTTTTTCAGCGCATTTCTCCTGAGATTCATCGCGAACAAGCAGATATACTTTTACCTTGGGCTCGGTGCCGGAAGGACGGACAATAAAGCTGCTTCCGTCTGCAAGTTCGAAATAAAGTACGTTGCTGCCGGAAATATGAGTCTTACCAACAACACCCAGTCCGCTTACGGAAAGATCACCGCTCTGATAGTCGCGCATCTTTACAACGGGAACGCCGGAAATTTCGGCAAGAGGCTCAGCGCGAAGTCTAGCCATAAGGGCGGCCATCTTCTGGAGACCGTCAAGACCGGGCATAACAAGATTAAGAGTTTTCTCAGCAAAGTTGCCGTACTTTTCGTAAAGGCTATCGAGAGCGTCCTTAAGGCTCATACCCTTCTCATAATAGTATGCAGCCATTTCAGCTACCATCATAGAGGCAGTAACTGCATCCTTATCGCGGACGTAATCTCCCATCATGTAGCCATAGCTTTCTTCATATGCAAAAATGCAGTTATAGCTTCCTTCGGCTTCCCACTCAGCTATCTTCTCAGCCATGAACTTAAAGCCGGTGAAGGTGTCAACAGTATAAATACCGTTGCGCTGGCAGACCTCTTTAACCATCTCGGTGGTAACTATGGTCTTAAGAGCTGCGGGATTTACAGGCATAGTACCAGTGCGAAGCTTTGCATTGATTACATAGTCAAGAAGCAGAACGCCAAGCTGATTGCCGCTGATTCCAATATATTCGCCGGTTTCGCTCTGGCGAACCATTACACCGATTCTGTCAGCATCAGGGTCAGTTCCGATAATTATATCGCTGTTAACTTCCTTTGCAAGGTCAATAGCAAGATAGAAGCCTTCAGGATTTTCAGGGTTAGGACTTTCAACAGTGGGGAACGCACCGTCAATAACCATCTGCTCGCTGACACAGTTGATATGCTTTATGCCGAGTCTGGTAAGTGCCTCGGGCACGAGCTTATAGCCTGTGCCGTGGAAAGGTGTATAAACAATGTGGAACTTGTCTGCAACGCGCTTAACAACGTCTTTATCAATTGCCTGACCAAGAACGCGAGCAAGGAAGGCCTCGTCGGTCTCTGCGCCAAGAATTTCAATATTGCCGGCAGCGACAGCCTCGTCAAAGTCAACAGTCTTAAAGCCGGTGAAAATATCAATCTCGGACATCTGCTTTGCAATTTCAGAAGCCTGTCTGGGAGGCAGCTGAGCGCCATCGGACCAGTATACCTTATAACCGTTATATTCCTTGGGGTTATGGCTGGCGGTGATGTTAAGTCCTGCTGCAGCTCCGTAATATCTGATTGCAAAACTAAGCTCAGGGGTGGGACGAAGAGCATCGAAAATGCGGACGTGAATGCCGTTTGCGGCCATAACACATGCGGCCTCACGAGCAAATACATCGCTGTTGATGCGGCAGTCATAGCAAACGACAACACCCTTTGCTTTTGCCTCTTCGCCCTCAGCGGCTATTACGTTTGCAAAAGCCTGAGTTGCATGGCGAATAATATGGATGTTCATCTGATGCAAACCAACTTTCATTGTTCCACGAAGACCGGCAGTGCCAAAATCAAGGGGAGCAAAAAAGCGATTTTCTATCTCTTTTTCATCATTTTTGATGTCATTAAGTTCTTTCCATTCGCGTTCGCTGAGAGAGGGGCTATCAAGCCATTTTTCATATTCAACTTTATAGTTCATCCGGTTCAGCCTCCATTAATTCTTTTGCTTGCTCATACATAGTTTCGGGAACAAAAATATAACTTCCGGTTCCGGACATTCCAAGTATAAGATTACCGAAATCTCCGTCACCAGGATGGGTAAGCATCGCAGGAATGCCAAAGGACTCGAGCATACTGACGAGCATTACATCCGCCAAGTCAAGACTTGCAAGGTGAGCCAACAATTTAGGTGAAACAGGCTCACCTGTATCATCTTTTGGCCATTTTTTGTAAAGTTCACCGGGTTTTGGTCTGCGTCCGTAAATATCAGACATAATAATCTATCCTTTCCCGATTTATTTATGATATTTGCTGCCCTCGATAATTGTGAAGGCGCGATATATCTGTTCTCCCACCATTACTCTTGCAAGATGATGGGGAAAGGTCATTCTGGACATTGAAAGTCGAAGGTCAGCTTGCCGTTTGATTCGATCGGACAGACCGCAGCTGCCACCGATTATGAAACAAATTTTGCTTTTACCGGAATTAGTCCATTTTTCAAAGACTGCGGCAAGATCTGTGCTGCTTTTCATATCCCCTTCAATGCACATTGCGCACACAGCGGCACCTGTGGGAATTTGTTTTTCAATCTCAGTTGCCTCCTTATCAAGTGCTGCAGAAATTTCTTTATCTGAGGGTGAATCGGAAAGCCGTTGCTCAGTGAGTTCAACAAGCTCAAACTTGCAATAAGCTCCAAGTCTTTTCTTGTATTCATCAAAGGCGCTGATATAATGCTTTTCTTTCATTTTGCCGACACAAATCAGCTTAACGCTCAGCATTTATCCTCACCGCCTATCTCTATGTTAAGTAATTCAGACTCGATTGCAACATAAATCTGAGCATCCAAGCCGCTTAATCCCGCTTTAACAGCGGATAGTGCTTTGGAAGGAGTGTTATTCTCTTTGCTTAGATGAGCCAATATAAAGAGTTTCGTACCATCAGCGCAAAGGCGTGATACTAGTGCAGCGCAATCATCATTTGAAAGATGACCCTTCGCAGATAGGATTCTTTTTTTCAAATGATATGGATAATCACCATAGCGTAGCATATCAACATCATGGTTCGCCTCAACAACAACTGCATCAGCGCCCGAAAGACCGGCAAACACATCGTCTGAGACATATCCTGTATCGGTGGCGAAGGAAAAAGTTTTCTTTCCTTCTATTCTATATCCTACACTATCTTCCGTGTCGTGGCTAGTAGAAAAAGATCTGACTGTTACATCTCCAAATTCAATTTTAGACCCAACGGGCATAACTTCTATCAAATCGGCGGAACATGAAGCAGAATTGATTAAGTATGCTGCTGTGGCTCTTGGACATATAACTTTTATGGGGTAATGCTTAGTCAGCATTCTGAGTCCGTTTATATGGTCAGAATGCTGATGAGTAATTAGAAGTGCGTCTATATCATTGGGGGTAAGAGAATTGCTTGCAAGGCAAGAACATATGCGGCGCATTGAAATGCCGGCATCTATAAGAAAGTTCTTACCATCAATGGAAATAAAGGTGCAATTGCCGCGGCTACCGCTGGCAAAACAACAAATTTTCATTTAATTAAACGATTTAGGCATTGATGCCATCATCGGATTTAGTATCAGAAGTGGAGATCTTCATAATGTCTGCGCCGAGATTTCTCAGTTTGCCGACAAAGTCCTGATATCCGCGTTCTATATAGATAATATCCTCAATGGTGGTTGTGCCCTCTGCGCAAAGACCGGCAATAACCATAGCTGCACCTGCGCGAAGATCGCATGCAGCAACGGGAGCACCATAAAGCTTGTCAACGCCCTGAATAACAGCGGTTTTTCCGTCAACCTGAATTTCGGCGCCCATTTTACGGAGCTCATTAACGTATTTATATCGGTTATCCCAAACGCCTTCAGTAACAACGCTTGTGCCATTTGCGATTGCAAGAACGGTGCTTACCTGAGGCTGCATATCGGTGGGAAATCCGGGGTAAGGCAAAGTTTTGATGTTTGTATGAGTGAGTTCACCACTGCTTCTGACAGTAACGAAGTCTTCACCCTCTTCAATTTCAACACCCATTTCAAGGAGCTTTGCGCTGATGCAGTCAAGATGCTTGGGAATGACATTGGTGAGAGTAACTTCACCGCCTGTTCCGGCGACAGCTGCCATATAAGTGCCTGCCTCTATCTGGTCAGGAATAAGGCAATATGTACCTCCGTGAAGCTTATCGACACCGCGAACTTTGATAACATCAGTTCCTGCACCGCGAATATCTGCACCCATGGAGTTGAGGAAGTTAGCAAGGTCAACAATGTGGGGCTCGCGGGCAACGTTTTCGATAACGGTTACACCGGAAGCCATGGTTGCAGCTATCATAACGTTGATAGTTGCACCAACTGAAACTTTATCGAGATATATTCTGGCGCCTTTAAGACGTCCACCCTTTGCTTCGGCCTTGATGAAACCACGGCTGATATCCATAACAGCGCCAAGAGCCTTCATACCCTTGATGTGCTGGTCAATTGGTCTGACACCGAAATTGCAGCCACCGGGCATAGTGGTACTTGCCTTGCCGAAACGTCCGAGCATAGAACCAATAAGATAATAGGATGCGCGAATCTGACGGGTAAGATCATATATTTCATCGGAAAGATAAACATCAGTGCAGTCAATATCATAGGTGCCATTGCAAACATAGGTGATTTTAGCACCCATGAGAGAAAGCATTTCCAAAAGCTTGACAGTGTCGCTTATATGAGGAATGTTCTCAATGCGGCAAACACCATCTACCATAAGTGCGGCAGGTATGATTGCTACTGCTGCGTTTTTTGCGCCTGATATATCTACTTGTCCAAAGAGCTTTTTGCCGCCCTTGACTACATATTTATCCAAAATAACACCAACCTAATAGGTAATAATCAATTAAAAGGTTATCACGCTATAACCCAATTTCAAATATTAACATAACAAAGGGAAAAATGCAAGTTTATATTATAGTTAAGGAGGTAGCATCATTTTAAGCTATCAAGATAAGTTTTGGCCTTTAATATAGCAATAATGGTTTTAGCGTCGTAAAGCTCGTTGTTCATAACCATTTCCATAAGTTTTTCGAGAGGAAATTTGAGAACATCGAGAAACTCACCATCATCAAGATGAGCGTTGCCCTTTTTTAACCCAAGGGCAAGATAGGCATAAAGCTTTTCATGGCAATATCCGGGAGAAGGATAAAATTCTCCAAGATAGATGTATTCATCGGCGGTAAAACCGGTTTCCTCAGAAAGCTCTCTTATGGCGCACTGAAGGGGATCCTCCCCTTTTTCAAGCTTGCCTGCAGGTGTTTCAATGATGCTTTTTCCAAATGCGTATCTGAACTGTCTGACGCAGTAAACATCGCCATTACTGTCAACGGGAATAACGGTTACTCCTCCATCGTGCTCAATAACTTCGCGGATTGCTCTGCTTCCATCAACAAGTTCTACTTCATCAACATGAAGACGCACAATTCTTCCCTCAAAAATATCATTGCTGATTATTTTCTTTTCAATATATTCCAAACTATTCACGCTCCTCGTATTATGATTTGATTTTAACATAAACTCGATAAGTTTTCCATATTTTTTGCATTTAATGCGGCATTTTCAAATAATATAATGCAATATATCGAAATTAAAGGAGATTAATATGGAAGTGCATGTAATATGTAATGAATATATGATATTTACCTCACCCGCTGATGAATTGATTAACGGGAAAGCGCTTAATAAGCTTGTACATAAGATTCAAAAAGAAAGTTCAATGACACCATGGGAAAACATTTGCGCGGAGATATATTGCTGCTGCAAAGAAAACCTATATTTCATATATCCAGATGAACCGAAAATATATCTTGCTGACTATGCATTACCGTTTTTAAAAGAATATTTTACAGATTAGACTTTTTTTATCAATTGATTAGTGTTATAATGACTAAGTTAATTATTGGTAAAGGAGGAATATTATGTCTCCAAAGGCACAAGGTGTTAAGCAGGCTGCTGCAAACAGAAAGGCTTTCCATGACTATTTTGTGCTTGAACGGTATGAAGCAGGTATTGAGCTTTTCGGCACTGAAGTTAAATCCATCCGCGCAGGAACATTAAACCTAAAGGATTCCTTCTGCACCATAAAAGACGGAGAGATATTTATCCGCGGAATGCATATCAGCCCATATGAGCAGGGCAATATTTTTAACCGCGACCCGATGCGCTCTCGCCGCCTGCTTATGCACAAAAAGCAAATATTGAAGCTCAACTCAAAGGTTATGCAGGATGGACTTGCTCTTGTTCCCCTTTCTGTATATTTCAAGGATAGTCGAGTAAAAGTTGAAGTTGGACTTTGCAAAGGTAAAAAACTCTATGATAAACGTGAGTCTGAAGCAAAGCGCCAGGCGGACAGAGACATTGACAGAACATTAAAAAACTTTAGATAAATCAGGAGGAAAACTATGAATCCCATCGTAACTATCAAAATGGAAAACGGTGCAATAATTAAGGCTGAGCTTTATCCCGAAATTGCGCCCAATACCGTTAATAACTTCATCTCCCTCATTAACAAGGGTTTTTACAACGATAAAATTTTTCATCGTGTAATTCCCGGATTCATGATCCAAGGCGGTTGTCCCAACGGCAACGGCATGGGTGGTCCCGGCTACCATATCAAGGGTGAATTTGCTTCCAACGGCTTCAAGAACGACCTGAAGCACACCGCAGGTGTTCTCTCTATGGCTCGCGCAATGGACCCCAACTCCGCTGGCAGCCAGTTCTTTATCATGCATGAAGCAGCTCCCTATCTTGACGGTCAGTATGCCGCTTTTGGTAAGGTAATCGAAGGCATGGATGTTGTTGACCGTATCGCACGCGCCAACCGCAACTTCTCCGATAAGCCCATTCAGCCTCAGAGAATGGCAAAAGTCACTGTTAAGACCTTTGATGTAGAGTATCCCGAACCCAAGAAAGCCTAATCCATGAATACCGCCATAATTACGGGTGCATCTGCAGGGCTTGGCCTCGAGTTTATATCGCATCTTGAGGAGCATTTCCCGGGGTTAGATGAAGTATGGCTCATATCCAGATCCGAGGATAAGCTTGAAAAAGCAGCCGCACTGTTAAAGCATACCAAAGCAAAAATTTTGCCTTTGGATTTATGCTGCGACGGAGATATTGAGAAGTTTTCAAAGCTAATTAACGCAGAAAGACCTGATGTTTCATTGCTTATAAATAACGCATGCTGCGGATATCTTGCAAATGTTGGGGATACCGATTACCGTGTTCAGTGTGCAATGGTTGATTTAAATGTTCGTGCTTTAACTGCCGTTACAAACATCACATTGCCCCATGTTATTCGCGGAGGACATATTATTAACATGAGCTCAATTGCCTCATTTTGTCCTAATCCTAGAATGACGGTTTATAGCGCCAGTAAGTTTTATGTTTCAGCGTTCAGCAGAGGTCTTTTGGAAGAACTCAAACCCAGAGGAATTAAGGTTACCGCAGTTTGCTCCGGTCCTATGAGCACAGGATTTCTTGATGTTGCCGGAATTCGGGGAAACTCAAAAACCTTTGAACTTCTCCCCTATTGCAATCCCTCAAAAGTGGCCAGAGGCGCTTATAAGGCTGTTAAAAAAGGACGCGCAGTTTATACTCCCAGAGCATTTTTTAAGTTCTACCGTATTCTCGCTAAAATTTTGCCCCAATCACTTATGGTAAAATTCGCAAAAACATGATATAATCAATATAGTCTGCCAAACATCAGACTCCTCAAGGGAGCTTCTGCTCCCTTTTATATGGGGGTGTACCGGTTTCGACGGGGGTGTAGAGGCAGGATAAGCGGGCAGATGCGCCTGACATCTTAAAAACGGGCAATTATAAATTAAAGAACAACAATAGAACTGTTCTTGCCGCTGCTTAACTAGCGGCCGTCTGCACCGAGAGGACCACGGCTTGGATGTGGGCGTCGACGAGTGGTGAACGTGAGTATGCAAAGCTTTGAGCTTACCACGCATAATGAAGCTACCGACCCCGTCAGTGTGACATTTCACGGGCGGGTTAGGGAATACAAATAAATGTCTGCGCCCGGAGAAGGTCCTGAGGAAGCGCTTTCGGACAGGGGTTCAACTCCCCTCACCTCCACCAAATAAGTTCGATAGTTTTGATACGAGAGTATCTGAAACTATCGAACTTTTTCTTTTGCCGAAAATCCTTGCAGGACAGGGGTTTTCGGCTTTTTCCATTTTGGGGTTAGTTTCATTGTGGTCTTTATGCAGATATTTTTCCCCGTGCCGGACACCCTTTGTGATCCATACAAAAAGCCACGCTGAAACTTTGCTCCGAGGAATAGTTTCAGCGTGACCATAAAAGTTTCATTGTGATAAGAATAGTTTCATTGCAGTAAGAAAAACCGCTGTAGTTTTCATCCATGCAGGGTGTAAACTACAGCGGCTTTTGTTCATTTAACTCAAAACGAATTATCTGATTATTTAGTCGTCTCCCGGAAGAACATTCCTTCAGACCATGCGATTTGTTCCAGTAATTCTTGCATTTCCTCGTCAGGATTGTAAATCGAAAGGTTCATGCA
>JAZQVC010000004.1:0-70607 GCA_045631645.1 Oscillospiraceae bacterium | reverse complement strand
GCTTGGCTGAAATTTGATGCAGCACATAGCATAATAAATAAATCTGAAATTTACTTCTGCTTTAGGTTTTAGCATCTTCATTGCAGAGGATTTGACTTTGAACTCAAAATCAACCCAATGAAAGCCTGTTGTAAAATCGTCAAAAATAATAACAGGATTCTCTTTGTCTGCTTTATAGATACCGTTAGTTTCGTTTGTATATCCTAAAATAAAGGATTGCCCTGCGGTTAGCACAGGTGTATCGAAACTATCATCGTAATTTGTGCTATTAACTATATATTTGGTTGGCTGTTCGTAATCCAAACAATCGTCAAGTTTCTTATACTCAACGCCATTCGGACACAACATCGTAATCAGTTCGTTTAGTTTGCCCATTACTGCACCTCGATTTCCGCAATAATCTTGCTGATTTCTTTACGAAGCACATTTTCACGAGCCACGATTTCTTCAATCTCTGCATTCAGAGCCACAATGTCAATAACAGGTCTGGTATCCTCTGCTTCAACATAAGTGCTGACAGACAGGTTATAATCGTTCTCCTTGATTTCGTCATAGGTAGCCAGATGTGCGAAGTGTGCCTTTTCTTCACGGCTTGTATATTCAGCCACGATGTTATCAAGATTCTCTGGGGTCAATTTATTGTTATTGGTTATCTTAATGCATTCGTTGGTAGCATCAATGAAAAGGGTGTTGCTATCTTTCTTGCCCTTTTTCAACACCAGAATACAGGTTGCAATGGTTGTTCCGAAGAACAGGTTGCTCGGCAACTGAATAACGCAATCAACGAAGTTATTATCTACCAGATACTTTCTGATTTTCTGCTCCGCACCGCCACGATACATAATGCCAGGGAAACAGACGATGGCAGCACTACCATTTGGGGCAAGCCAAGAAAGGCTGTGCATAATGAAAGCAAGGTCGGCTTTGCTCTTTGGAGCGAGCACGCCAGCAGGGGCGAAACGAGGGTCATTGATAAGCAGAGGGTTATCATCACCCACCCACTTGATAGAATAAGGGGGATTAGAAACAATCAGTTCAAAAGGCTCATCGTCCCAATGCTGCGGATTCAGCAGCGTATCTTCACAAGCAATATCGAACTTATCAAAACCTACATCGTGCAGGAACATATTGATTCGGCAGAGGTTGTAAGTAGTGATATTGATTTCCTGTCCGTAGAAACCTTGACGAACGCCGTCTTTACCCAGAACATTTTGAGCCTTGAGCAGCAGAGAACCAGAGCCACAGGCAGGGTCGTAGACTTTGTTTACTTCGGTTTTGCCGACAGTTCCAAGTCTGGTAAGCAGTTCGGAAACATCAGAAGGAGTATAAAACTCACCCCCAGATTTACCGGCATTAGATGCATACATAGACATAAGATACTCATATGCATCACCAAAGGCATCAATGGCATTATCCTTGTATTCGAGCTTCATGTCAGCAACGCCGTTGAGAATTTTGACAAGTCTTTCGTTTCGCTTGGCAACAGTGCCGCCGAGCTTGTTGCTATTCACATCAAAGTCGTCAAAGAGACCTGCAAAGTTATCCTCTGCTTCGCTACCCTTCGCACTATCTTCAATATGGGTAAAGACACGCTCAAGGGTTTCGTTCAGATTTTCATCGGATGCTGCTTTTGCTCTTATATTGCAAAACAGTTCGCTCGGAAGGATAAAGTAACCCTTTTCTTCAATCAAACCTGCTCTTGCTTCTTCTACATCGGCATCAGACATTTTGGCGTAGTCAAAAGAAGTATTACCTGCTTCGATTTCACCTGCATTGATGTAAGCGGTAAAGTTTTCGGAGATGTAGCGGTAGAACATAGCACCAAGAACATAGTTCTTGAAATCCCAACCATCAACAGCACCACGCAAATCATCAGCAATCGCCCAGATAGCACGATGCAGTTCAGCTCTTTCTTGCTCTTTTCTATTATCAGCCATATCAATTATCTCCTTTTTATATTTCGTTAAAATACATCATATCACTTCAGCGAATAAAGTCTAGAATTTTATATAAAATTAAATAAATATCTTAAGATGATATAAAAAAGACGCATACAAGTAACACTAAAAATAACCGCTATGTAGCTCATAAATTGCAAGGTTAATATTACACATACGCCAAAGAATTTTTTACTATATGTGACAAGTTACTTTCGCCAAACAACATAAAATGCTTGTCTAAATTCGGTGCACAAAAAGTGCACACAGGCATTAACAAAGGTTGATAAAATGGAATACGCTTAGTTGTAATAGAATACACTTTTATAGGCTTATGTGATTTGCCAAATGCCTATAAATATGTTATAATAAAGATGCAAAATCAAGACATATCAACATCTTCAGACTTTTTCTCGCAATAACAAGCTTTGTTCTTTTCATAGCATAATTCCTTTAAGATTTTGGGTTCTTAATATAGTTATTCTACCCAAAAGAGAATAAGAACAAGCCTTTGAAAGTTCTTGACAGTCTCATGAATTATCAATATAATAAATTGGCATTTGTCGGGGTGTAGCGCAGTTGGTAGCGTGCATGGTTCGGGTCCATGAGGCCGTGGGTTCGACTCCCGCCACTCCGACCAAAAAACAGAGTCCACCTGAAAAGGTGGGCTCTGTCTTTTTTATTGCTTTGTAAGGGAGAGTCGGGCGTCAGGATATGGCAATATTAATTCCGCCGAATATTAAGACCGAATAAATCACAAAGTAATAAGCTATTTCTTTTTAAAGCTTGCCATCTGCCCTTTGCGGTAGTACAATCCTTTTTGATAAAAAACAATGGAGGAAGTTACCCATGAAAATTGCAGTCCCTTTTGCTGACGGCGAAGTTTTCCAGCATTTTGGTCACAGCGAAAACTTCAAATTGTATGAAATTGAGGCAGGCCGTATTGCCTCCTGCGAAATTTTAGATACCAACGGCAGCGGTCACGAAGCTCTCGCCGCCTTTCTCTCCGATCTTTCCGTAGATGTTGTTTTGTGCGGCGGCATTGGAAGCGGCGCTCAGTCCGCTCTCGCCGGCGTCGGCATTGAGGTTTGCTCCGGCGCACAGGGCGATGCAGATGCAGCAGTCATCGCATATATGAGCGGCGAACTGGAGTCTGCCGGAACTAACTGCGACCATCACCACGACCATGGCGAAGAAGGCGGCTGCGGCGGTCACTGCGGCGGAGGCTGCGGTGGATGCCACGGCGGATGCCATTCCATGCCCAGCATTGAAGGTCCCAATGTTGGCAAGCTCTGCAGAACCCATTACCGCGGCACACTGAATGACGGCACCGTTTTTGATTCTTCCTACGAACGCGGTGAACCCCTTGAGTTCATCTGCGGTATGGGCATGATGATCCACGGATACGATGCTGCCGTTGCAAACATGGAAGTTGGCCAGAGCATTGATATTCATCTCACTCCCGATCAGGCTTACGGATATTCTGATCCCCGCGCTATCTTCACTCTGGAAATTGCTCAGCTGCCCGGTAGCGAGGAGCTCAGTGTGGGTGAAAGCGTTGTGCTTTATACCAGCGCAGGCCAGCCCATGCCCGTAAAAGTAAGCGCCCGCGACGATTCCACCATCACCTTTGATGCCAACCACGAAATGGCTGATAAGGAGCTGAACTTCCACATCGAACTGATTGAGGTTGAGTAAGCTTCTTAAAGCTTCAGCCCCTCTAACAATATCCCTATGGAATAATGGTTCCATAGGGATTTTTATTTCTTAATGATGGAAATATGAGTTCATATATGGTACAATTAACCCGATAAACTTGTGTTTAATGAAGGAGCGTGATTGCATGAAAACATTTTCGCTTAAAGCCAAGAAGATAATTGCGGTAATTAGCCTTTGTATATTTGTGCTATCCTTTACTGCTTGTGCTACTATAAAAGATAAAGTGCTTGACTCCTTAGAAGATAAAGTGCTTGCCTCCTTGGGAAAATACGAAAATCGTGAATTCTTCACTTCGGGAGGATTTCAGGATTATACTGATTATGCAAAATACTATTATTCCTCTGCCAAATTGACACAGAATACGTATTTTAGGAAAATCCAAGAAACTGACCTGAAAGAAATTAACACCCATTTGGATGATTTTGAGGGATGGATTGAAACCATTAAGCGCTCTGAGCCATCAAGTGAAGTGGTTGTAAATTATGATTTTGACCGAGGTATCATCGACTCGGAAGACTATTTCTATATTGATTCCGAGGAACGCACATGGAGTGATGGCCACACTTCGCTTGTAAACTACAATGTTTATTTATTCGACACCCAGACCCAAATCCTATATTATTTTCATAACAACATATAATACATCCTAAAAATTCAACAAATTCCAATTTGTCTGACTTCTAATTCAAAACGGAACATCAAGAAAAGGCAAGGTTCATTGGTTTTATCAAAAATTATTTCTAAAGGAAATTTCATCTATGAAAGCAGGAAAAAGCAGACTTTCACATATTGATTTATTGGAAAGCATCGCAATTTTATTTGTAATTATATATCACAGCACAACATATACCTTTGATTTTGTACATAACGGCTCTGCATCCACTTATTTATTATACTTTGGAAGAACGATTCTCTCCACCTGCGTTCCTCTGTTTTTCTTCGCAAATGGCTACTTGCTTTTAAATAAGCCCTTTGACCTGAAAAAGCACATCAAGAAAATTATCAAGATTATATTGCTGATTTTTATATGGGCTTTTTTGCTCATGCCCACATATCTGATTATCGCAGGCGAGCCCGTTGACATTAACCTGATTATATCAAACATTCTCAGTCTGGATATCGAATCAGGCATGAATTTGTTCTGGTTTTTGGGTGCACTCGTATGTATATACGTATTGTTCCCGGCTCTAAAGGCTCTTTTTGACACAAATAAAAAGGCTTTTGTTGCCTTAACAATTATGTGTGCCCTGCTGAGTTTTGGATTCATTCTGGGCAATCAGGTTTTGGCTTTTTTAGGCATCCTGCTGAAGCATGATATGGGGCATTTGGAGCACCCGATATTCACTATGTTTAATCCTTTCAGAGGCTCTTACGGATATTCATTCGTCTATTTTTGCTGCGGCGGTCTTATATACTCTTACGAAGAAAAAATCCTCGAAATCAAAAAAATCAAAAGAAATATCATATCCATCGCAGTTATACTTATCTCCTGCGTTGCTCTGTTTGTAATCGGAGTTAATTGCAGCAACAGTGAAATAATTTGGGATGTGGTATGGAATGGTTACGATACTGTTCCGACATTTTTAAATGTTCTGGCAATTTATGTATTGTGCCTTTCATATACCAAAAACTCCGGATTGATTCACCATATATCCGCTAATACCCTTGGAATTTACTTCATGCACGGCTTAATACTTAGATTAACACGCCCCCTTATAATATCGCATGATATATTTTGCACACTCCCTGCCAACATCGTATACGCGGTTTTGGTTTTGCTTGTATGCCTGCTGATTTGCTTATTATTCAGAAAAATACCAATACTTAGAAAACTGGTGTAAAATCCAAGAAACGGGGTTCGTCAAAAGGCGAACCCCGTTTCTTGGATTTAGCTTTTTATATATTATTATCCCGAACAGCGTTTGATGTTGATAGTTTGCATAGCTCTTATCATCTGTTTTATCAGTTCTGTGGGCGCCGCGATTTTCAAGACGGATTTCGGCGGCATAATAATGGGCTTCATCGCCTGCATACTCACCGTTACCAACACCCTTACCGGCTGATAGTTTTATACATAAAAAAGTCCTGAACTTTCGTTCAGGACTTTTTTATTACAGTTGATTCAGAGCAGCGGATATATCCTCAAATTTCATGCCTCTTGAGGCTTTTACAAGGACTGTATCACCCTCGCGTATAAGGGCAGGAAGCTCGGCAATAAGCTCTTCCTTGCTCTCAAAATGGCGACCGGCTTCTCCTGCACCTTCGGCGGCGGCCGCAGAAAGCTTTCCGCAGCAAAGCACAGCGTCAACACCCAGAGAAGCGGCATAAGAGCCGGACTCAAAGTGAAGTTCTATCTCCTTTTCTCCCAGCTCCAGCATATCACCTATTATGGCAATTTTTCTGCCCTCTGCCTTTGAAAGAGAACGGAGGGAGGATGCAAGGGATGTGGGGTTGGAGTTATAACAATCGTCGATTATGCTTATTTTATCGGTTTTTATAAGTCTTGCACGGCTGCCAACAGGCTCATAAGCGGCAATACCCGCTGCGATCTCTTCATCGCTGAGTCCAAGCTCCATACCGATTGCAGCGCCTGCAAGAGCGGCAGCTATCATATGCTCGCCGTAGGCATTGATGACAATGGGAAATCTTCTCTCTCCGGCGGCAACGGTGCAGCAGGTGCTGCCGTCAGGAAGGGTTTTCACATCCTCGGCGCGTACGGCGCAGTTTTCACCAAGTCCGTAGCAGACCTTTTCTCTTCCGAGATCCGCAGCAGCAAGCATATCGTCATCGCCGCAGCAGAAGACCTTTCCCTTGTTGGGAATGCCCTCAATCATTTCGCCCTTGGCTTTCAGCACGCCAGCTCTGTCACCCAAAAATTCAAGGTGGGCATGGCCGATTACTGTGAGAAGACCGTGGTCGGGCTTCACAATTCTTGTAAGCAGGCTCATCCCACCGAAATGGGAAATACCCATCTCGATAACCGCAGCACTATGCTCATCACGAAGACCGAACAAAGTGAGAGGAACGCCAAGTTCATTATTGAAGTTACCTGCGGTTTTATGGACATTAAAGTGCTGAGAAAGCACGCTTGCAACCATTTCCTTGGCGGTTGTCTTTCCGACAGAGCCGCTTATGCCGATGAAGGGAATATCAAAGCGGGTGCGATAAAACTCCGCGATAAGCTGCAGGGCTTCAACGGTGTTTCTGACCCTAATGAAGGGGCGAACATTCTCCTCTGGAAGCTTCTCGCCAATGGCGCAAAGGGCACCTGCATTCATTACGGCAGGGATGAAATCGTGTCCGTCCACTCTCTCGCCTGCTATGGCGGCGAAAAGGCAATCCCTTTCAACCTTGCGGCTATCGGTGGTTATGGCGCTGACCTCTCTGCGGAGCAGCTCCATATCGCCGAAATAATCTCCGTGGCAGGCGGCTATTATGTTTTCAAGACTGAGACCTCTCATCTGTACTTCTCCAGAGAAACTTCAATTATCTTTTCGCAAAGGCTGCCGTAATCCATACCCTCTTCCCTTGCCATCTGGGGAATAAGGCTTGTAGGGGTCATGCCGGGGAGGGTGTTTGCCTCGAGGCAGTACATCTCTCCGTCTGCGGCATTCCAGAGGAAGTCAACGCGGCAATAGGCATCAACCATCAAAGCCTCGTGCACCTTTTCAGCAAGGCGCTGAACTTTCTTTGTTGCCTCCTCGCCTATGGGTGCGGGGCAGATTTCCTCGGTTGCGCCTGCCTGATATTTGTTCTTATAGTCATAGAAGCCTGTTTTGGGAATAATCTCGATGGCGGGCATTGCCTTGCCGTTCATAACGCCGACAGTAAGCTCTCTGCCCTTTATGTAGCGCTCAACAAGGACAGCCTTTTCATACTTGAAAGCCAGCATAAGTGCAGGGAGATAATCCTTTTCCTCATAAACAACGCTGGTGCCAACACTGCTGCCGCCTGAGCAGGGCTTAACAACGCAGGGGAAGCCCACGTTTTCATAGCTCTCCTGACCTTTTTCAAGGGTGATGCCTGAGGGCACGGGAATGCCCTTGGAGGCAAGAACGGTCTTGGTAAGGCTCTTGTTCATAGCAAGGGCGCTGCCCAGATAGCCGGAGCCTGTATACTTGATTCCGTGGAGATCAAGAGTTGCCTGAAGCTTGCCGTTTTCTCCCTCTTCACCGTGGAGGGCAAGGAAGGTTATATCTGCCTTTTCGCATATCTTCAGAACGTTGGGGCCGATTGCGCAGGCGCCGCCCATTGCGCGGACAGCGTCAAGGTCGGGAGCCGCCTCGGCAACTGAGAAATCCGCTATGCTGCCGCCGCGGGCAAAAACCTCAACAGGATCATCAAAGCTCTCGGTATATCCAAGATAGAGGTCTATAAGCACCGCATTGTGTCCCTTTTCTCTCAAAGCTCTGGCAACGCCTGTGCCGCTGGAGATGGAAACATCGCGCTCGTTGGAAAGTCCTCCGCAAAGAACAACTATATTCATAGGATTAGTTCCTCCTAAATAATTACAAATATGACATTATGCCACTGAGGGGTCATTATATCACACTTATCCGGCTTAAACAATGAAAAAACTGTTGTTATATGCCTTTGAAATGTGATATAATGCCCTCTATCAATTGAAAGTGGTGATATTAATGCAGTATGTAGTTCTTGACCTGGAATGGAACCAGGCAATGAGCTCCAAATCTCCCATATACAACCGTCTCCCCATTCATCTTCGCGGCGAGATTATCCAGATTGGCGCATGCAAGCTCAACGAGGATTTCACCCCCGGCGAAGAGTTCCAGATAGACGTTAAGCCCGTATACTTCCGCAAGATGCATTATAAGGTTAAAAAGCTTACAGGAATTGACTCCGAGCGCCTCAATGATGCCTGCGGCTTCAAAGAGGCTATGCGCCAGTTCCGCGAATTCTGCGGCGACGGCTGCACATTCCTCACCTGGGGCTATGATGACAAGGGTATTATGGAGCAGAACATAATAGTCCATGACCTTGACTGGGACTGGATTGCAGGTTGGGTAAATCTCCAGATTATCTACAATATGCAGACCGATGGCGACAGAAACCAGAAATCCCTTTCCACCGCCATGGAGCACTTCGGCATTGAGCAGACCAGAGTTGCTCACGATGCCCTCGGAGACGCCTACAACACCGCCCTTGTTTGTTCCCATCTTGATCTTATGGAGGGACTGGCAGGCTATGACGAAACCATGCACCAGCTCTCCTTGCGTCGCAAAAAAGCTTCCGAAGACAGTGATGAAGGTCCTGAGCCCCTTGAGCATCTCACCTTCGGCGGCTATGCCACCAGAAGCGAGGCTTTTGCCGACGAGCGCCTTTCCCTCATTCCCTGCCCCGAATGCTGCAAGGAGATGAGCAACCAGCGCTGGGTCAATCAGGGAGACAAACGATATATGACCCTTGC
Source organism: Oscillospiraceae bacterium (assembly GCA_045631645.1). Taxonomy (GTDB): domain Bacteria; phylum Bacillota; class Clostridia; order Oscillospirales; family Oscillospiraceae; genus SIG459. The sequence continues at coordinate 61,523 of JAZQVC010000004.1, read as the reverse complement.
TGAATGTCCCGAACACGGCAAGTTCCTCACCCGCGTGAAGTTCCGTCACACCGAGGAGGAAACTTGGACCGCTAACCGCATCATCTATAAAGCTGACGAGGAGATGGAGGCATACTATAAGCAGAAGTCTATCCAGAACCGTAAGCGCGTCCGCAAGAGAAAGAAAAGCACAAACGCATAAAGATAAAAAGATGAGTTCCTCTCATAAAGGAACTCATCTTTTTTATTTATCGAAAAAATCTTTTGCACTTTTGCAATCTTTCTGTATTTGCGCCATAAGCTCCTCAGGAGAGGAAAATTTGCGCTCAGGGCGAATAAAACTATGGAACTCCACACAGACATTGGTGCCGTAAAGATAGCCGCTGAAATCGAAAATATTGGTCTCAACGGTTACTTCGTTTCCGCCAAAAGTGGGGCGAACGCCAATATTGGTGACGGAGGAATATTCTCCCTCAGTCAGGATTGTTCTGGTGGCATAAACTCCGCAGCGAGGCACCAGCACTCCCTCACCGAAAACCATATTGATTGTTGGGGCGCCAAGGGTGCTGCCGCCTATCTTAAAGCCGGAGCGAACTGTGTCTGTTAGAATATGGGGATGTCCCAGATACTCATTGGCTTTTTCCGTCTCGCCTTCGGAAAGGAGATTGCGGATAAGAGTGGAGCTTACAATCTCGCCGTCACGCATTACAGGGCTTATTATATCACAGCCCACACCAATGCTCTCGCAATAAGCTTTCAGCACATCAGCCTTGCCCTCACCCTTATATCCAAAGCAGAAATCATGACCCACAACAAAGTGAACGGCATTATAGCTCTCAATTACGCTGTCTATAAAATCCTTCCAGTTCATGCGCATGGTGCACTCGTTGAAACGGATGAAATAGACATTATCAATATCGAAATAGCGTTTAAGAATATATCGGCGGTCAGCGGCGGAGTTGATAAGCTCAACCTCCACGCCTTTCACATAGGTGTCGGGATGGCTGTCAAAGGTGAGCACAGCACACTCTGCCCCAAGGCTCTCCGCAACAGCTTTGCTGCGCTCCATAAGAGCCCCATGGCCTATATGAATGCCATCGAAAAAACCGAGGGCCATTACTTTTGCGCTGGGCTTATTCATCAGTTCACCTCATAAAAACTCTTTACACAAACAATTTTGCCATTTTCAATGGCGGCAAGGGCAAGAAATTCTCCCTTTTCGGAATAAACGCGAAATTTATCGAACGCGGCGGCAAAAGTGAATCTCACACCGTTTTTGAAAAGCTTCTCCTGTTTTGCATTAAGCGTAACAGAAGGCAGAGATGCAAAAAGGCTTTCCACAGGTAAAAGGAATTTTTCCGCATTTTCGCCTGCTGCAATCACTTCCTCAAGGCTATGAGCCTCAGAAATAGTGAATATACCAGCAGCGCTGCGGCGCAGCGAAGACATGCATCCTCCGCATCCCAGTGCTTCGCCAATATCATTGCAGAGAGTGCGTATATATGTGCCCTTGCTACAGCTAACACGCAAAAGAGCATCTCCATCCTCCCAGCCAAGAAATTCAAGGCTATGGATGGTGATTCTTCTGCTTTTCCTCTCAACGCTCTCACCCTTGCGGGCAATTTCATAAAGCTTTTTTCCGCCAATCTTGATTGCGGAATACATGGGAGGAATCTGGTCAATTTCTCCCTTGAACTTTTCAAGAGCGGACAAAAGCTGCTCATCACTTACTTCGCACTTCTTTTCCGAGATAACATTGCCGCTCGTATCCTGAGTATCCGTTGTGATACCAAGACGAAGGCGGGCTATATACTCCTTGCTGTCCGCTTCCGCAAACTCCACAGCCTTGGTGGCTTTTCCGAGAAACACAACAAGAAGACCCGTTGCCATGGGATCAAGAGTTCCGCTATGACCTATGCGTTTTTCATGGAAAACTCCGCGAAGCTTGGCGCAAACATCCATGCTTGTCCAGTCCGTGGGTTTATCTATAAGCAAAATGCCGTTCATCCCATAACCTCGTAAACAACTTTAAGCAGGGCATCTGCCAGCTCATAAGGTTCCATATCCGCATTGCAGCCGGCAGCCATTGCATGACCACCGCCGCCAAAGTGGGCACATATTGCGCTTGCGTTTACCTGATCGTTGGTGCGGACAGAGGCCTTGCTGCGCCCCTCGGGAAGCTCTCGCACTGTTATGGACACAATGCTTCCCCTCACCTTTCCCGCAAGAGAGGCAAGGTCATCGCAGTCATCCTCGGTAGCGCCAGATTCGCGCATCATATCCTGAGTTACAACGGCGATGTTGATGGTGTTATCCCTGTAAGAGCGCAAATTTGCATACAAAAGTCCCTCCAGCTTAAGACGGGAGAAAGACATGCTGCGGAAAAGGAGCTTATTGAGCCAGCCGTTTTCTGCGCCATACTCAATCACTTTCGCTGCGGCACGAAGAGTATCGGGATTGGTGTTTCCATAGCAGAAGCATCCCGTATCAGTGCTAATGGCGGCATACACTAAGTTTGCTTCCTCAGTGGTGAGGCCACCGCAAAGTTCCTCGATAAGTTCAAGGATTATCTCGCCGCAGGCAGCTTTTCCACCCATGACAAGGTTTTCCTTTGCATAGCCGCTATTGGAGGCATGATGGTCAATTGCAAGATCAACATTGCCTTCAAATCCGAGAGGCAGCATGCGCAAATCCGCGGTATCTACACTAACAACATAGGGCTTTTCCATAGCGAAAGAGCAGATATAATCCTTAACAAAAGAAGAATATGTTTCGGTTATCTCGGGATTATTATACAAATACGCAGTCTTGCCCAATCTTCTCAAGGCAGAGCAAAGAGCCGCCGCGGAGCAGAGAGTGTCTCCATCGGGGCGTGTATGAGTAAGGATAAGGAAATTATCCTTATCCCTAAGAAGAGATGCGCAATCACATATCTTCATCATTTTCGTCACCGGAAATATTGAGGCTCTCCATAACGGAATGGATATGGGCGCCGTATTCTATGCTCTTATCCAGTTCAAAAATAAGCTCGGGGGTATAGCGAAGGTTGAGAGCGATTCCAAGCTCACGGCGGAGCCAGGGAGAAGCACTCTTCACGCCTTTTTTGAATTCCTTTTCATTGACCTCGCCAAGGATGCTTACATACACCTTGCAGTAGCGAAGGTCGCCGGTGGTGTCCACTCTGGTGATGGAAATAAGGCTGCCCTGGTTAACACGGGGATCTTTCACCTGAGGGAGAAGTCGGGAAAGGACAAACTGAATATCATCGTTTGTTCTCTGAAGCTTGTTGCTTGCCATTTATTTTTCCTCCTTCAAAAAGGATATTAATAATCAAATGTGTATTACCTCAAAATAACGGGCAGCCGAGGAGCCGCCCGTTATTTTAGCTTTTATATGCTTTACTGCTTGATCTCTTCCATTACGAAGCACTCGATAACGTCGCCAACTTTGATATCGTTGAACTTTTCAACCTGCATACCGCATTCAAAGTTAGTGGCAACTTCCTTAACGTCATCCTTGAAGCGGCGGAGAGATGCCAGTTCGCCCTCGTGGATAACGATGTTATCACGGAGAACACGGACAGAGCAGCCGCGCTGAATCTTACCGTCGGTAACATAGCAGCCGCAGACAGTGCCAACCTTGCTGACCTTATAGGTTTCACGAACCTCGGCGTGGCCGATGATAACTTCATGGAACTTGGGAGCCAGCATACCCTTCATAGCAGCTTCAATCTCGTTGATGCAGTCATAAATGACGCGGTACATACGGAGATCAACGCCGCTTCTTGCTGCGCTGTCACGGGCAGCGTTATCGGGACGGACATTGAAGCCTACGATAACTGCGCCGGAGGTTGCTGCAAGCATAACGTCGGACTCATTGATTGCGCCGACTGCACTGTGGATAACCTTGACGCGGACTTCTTCATTGGTCATCTTCTCAAGAGATGCCTTAACAGCCTCGGCAGAACCCTGAACGTCAGCCTTGACAATGATGTTGAAGTCCTTAAGATCGCCCTGCTTGATCTGAGCAAAGAGGTCATCCAGGCTTACCTTGCGGTTACCGCCGAGAGCCTGATTCTTTGCCTGCTCCTTGCGCTCTTCAACCAGTTCGCGAGCCATACGCTCGTCTGCAACTGCGTTGAAAATATCGCCTGCGTTGGGAACTTCGCTCATACCGGTAATCTCAACGGGAACGGAAGGACCTGCAGAGGTTACGCGCTGACCCTTATCATTGGTCATAGTACGAACGCGGCCAACAGCAGTGCCGGCGATGATGATGTCTCCGGAGCGGAGAGTGCCGTTCTGAACCAGAACAGTCATGATGGGGCCACGGCCCTTATCGAGACGAGCCTCGATAACAGTACCTTTTGCTGCACGGTTGGGGTTAGCCTTAAGCTCCTGAACCTCAGCCAGAACAACAAGGTTTTCAAGAAGGTCTTCGATACCGATCTTCTTCTTTGCGGAGATGGGGCAAACAATGGTGTCGCCGCCCCACTCTTCGGGTACGATGTCATACTGGGTGAGCTGCTGCTTGATACGGTCGGGGTTTGCGCCGACAGTGTCTATCTTATTGATAGCAACAACAATGGGGATACCTGCTGCCTTTGCGTGGTTGATGGACTCGATGGTCTGGGGCATGATACCGTCATCGGCTGCAACAACCAGAATTGCAATATCGGTAATCATAGCGCCGCGGGCACGCATAGAGGTGAATGCCTCGTGGCCGGGGGTATCAAGGAAAGTAATGGGGCTGCCGTTGATTTCAACGGTGTAAGCGCCGATATGCTGGGTTATACCGCCTGCCTCGCCGGAAGCAACATTTGCATGGCGGATGCAGTCCAGAAGAGAGGTCTTACCGTGGTCAACGTGACCCATAACGACAACAACGGGAGCGCGGGAGATGAGCTCTTCGGGTGCATCCTCGCGGTCGTCAATAAGACGCTCTTCAACGGTTACGATAACTTCTTTCTCAACAACGCAGCCAAGTTCCATAGCAACGAGAGCTGCGGTGTCATAGTCGATAATTTCGGAAACGGAGGCAAAAACGCCAAGCTTGATAAGCTGCTTGATAACCTCAGCAGCGGTCTTCTTCATACGGGATGCCAGTTCGCCAACGGCGATTTCATCGGGAATGGAGACCTTGGTAGGCTGTTTCTTGGCAATTTCAAGCTGCAGACGCTGCATCTTGTCCTTCTCTTCCTGACGGCGCTTGTTGGAAGGAGCCTGTGCCTGACGCTGCTTATTGCGGTTGGTGAACTTCTCCTTGCCGCCGCGCTGCTTTTCACCGCGCTCACCTGCAAGATTATCGAACTTCTCGTCATACTTGCTCAGGTTGGTGTTGGTATTGCCGCGGGTATCAACAATGCGCTTTTCAGCCACCTGTCTGGGGACATGGGGCTTCTGCTCAGCCTTGGGCTGGGGAGCGCTCTGCTGGGGCTTTGCCTGCTGGCTCTGAGGAGCCTTGCCCTGCTGGGGTTTTGCCTGCTGGTTCTGAGGAGCCTTAGCCTGCTGAGGCTTGCCCTGCTGGGGAGCCTTCTGCTCTGCTGCCTTGGGCGCTGCGGGAACTGCAAACACCTCGGCAATGGACTCCATCTGATTATGCTGGGTGAGATACTCAAAAATGAGGTCGAGCTCGCCCTGCTCAAGAACCTGCATATGGTTTTTGGGTGCGGAGGCATACTCCGTCAATATCTCAGAGACGACCTTGCTGGTGATATTAAAATCCTTGGCCACCTCGTGAATTCTGTATTTTTCAAAACTGCTCATACGCTTTTCTTCCTCCTAATACCCGTTTTGCTGCTAAGCGCAGGAGATTTACTCGTCTTGCGCTTTTCAATCCTCTGCTTCAAAGCTTCAATGTGCTCATAAGCTTCGGAATACTTTTCTCCCTGTTCCTGAGCAAGCGCCTTCAGGAAAGCCGCTGCCAGTCCAAGGTCTGTTATTGCGGCCATACTGCAGCCGCTTTTTCCGCTAATGGATGATATTTCATCTTTGGTGAAGGGAACTTCCACCAAAACGGTGTTTGTTTCAAAAACATATCCTTCCGCGCGGCGCTTTGCACCGTCGGAGGTATCGCTTGCAACGATAAGCAATCTGGCTTTTCCCGCCTTAACAAGTCCTGCGGAATTATCCTCGCCTGTTTCCATACCGCCGCTTTTTCTCGCGATTCCAAGATAATTAAGAGCCTTACTCATCTCCCGCCTCCATCTGCTCCGTAAGGAGAGCATATATTTCTTCGGGAATTGCGGTTTCAAAAGCCCGCTCGATGGCTTTGCTCTTCATTGCCTTTTTAAGGCAGGTCATTTCGGGGCAGACATAAGCTCCGCGTCCGTTTGCCTTGCCCTTAAAATCAAGGCTTATAGTGCCCTCGGGAGATCTTACCACACGGATAAGTTCCCTTTTGGGCTTCATCTCACGGCAGCCAAGACACTGCCGCATAGGTATTTTTTTCTGCACTTTGACTGCCTCCTTTTCAGAAATTAATTCTTATGCCTCGCTCTCGGGCTTAATGTCAATCTTATAGCCGGTGAGCTTTGCTGCAAGGCGTGCATTCTGGCCTTCCTTGCCGATTGCAAGAGAAAGCTGAGAATCGGGAACGATTACACGGCAGCTCTTGCCTTCCTCAAGCTGGGTAACAGAAATGACCTCAGAGGGAGCCAGTGCGGCTGCAACATATTCCTCGATATACTCGCTGTACTTTACGATATCGATTTTCTCGCCGCAGAGCTCATCAACGATGCTTGCAACACGACCGCCCTTGGGTCCTACGCAGGAACCGATAGGATCAACTTCTTCAGCATTGGACCAAACAGCCATCTTGGTGCGGCTGCCGGCTTCGCGAGCGATGGACTTGATCTCAACAGTTCCGTCAAAGATTTCGGGAACTTCAAGCTCGAAAAGACGCTTTACAAGACCGGGATGGGTGCGGGAAACGAGAACCTGGGGACCACGGGTGGAGTTGCGAACTTCAACAACATAGACCTTAACTCTGCTGCCTTCCTTCAGTTCCTCGCCCTTGATCTGCTCGTTTGCGGGCATAACAGCCTCGGTATACTCGCTGTTGGAGCTGATTTTGATGGAGAGGCTGCCGTTCTTGGGATCGATGCGGGAGACAACGCCGGTGAGGATCTCATGCTCTTTGTTATTGAACTCCTCATAAACGATGCCGCGCTCTGCCTCACGGATACCCTGAATGATAACCTGCTTTGCTGCCTGAGCGGCAATGCGGCCGAACTTCTTGGTGTCAACGGGAATCTTGACAATTCCGCCAACCTTAGCGCGCTTGGAAACTGCCTTGGCAGCATCAAGATTCAGCTGGGTTGCGGGGTTTTCAACTTCTTCAACAACTTCCATCTCGATATACATATCGATCTTTTTCTTCTCTTCGTTCATATCGATGACAATGTTGTCGGCGGCTTCGGGGTTATCCTTGCGAAAAGCAGCCATCATTGCCTGATGGATTTTGTCATACATATACTGTCTGGAAATGCCCTTTTCCTTCTCAAGAGCTTCGATGGCAACAAAAAATTCTGCGTTCATTTATATATTCTCCTTAATACTTATATCCTTTGTTATATTACAACACGAAGACGAACAGAAGCGACAACTTCCTTCTCGAAGCTCATCACAATTCCGCTCACATCAACGCTTACCTTTCCGTCTTCATAAGCGGAAAGAATGCCCTGATAACTTTTGCGGCCGTCAACAGCCTTATAGAGCTTTACTTCAACATTGCTGCCCATAAAGCGCTCAAAGTCGGAGGGACGCTTGAGCTGACGCTCGGCGCCTGCGGAGCTGACCTCGAAAACATAGCTTCCTTCAATGGGGTCTGCTTCATCGAGAATGGGGTCCATCTCGCGGCTGAAATTCTCGCAGTCGCTGATGAAAATACCGCCCTCAAGCTTATCAATATAAACTCTCAGATACCAGTCTCCGGCTTCCTTCAGGTACTCAACATCCCAGATATCAAGACCCATTTTTTCGGCAACGGGAAGAGCCAAATCGTATACGCGCTGTGCAATTTTATTCATAGTTTACACCGTTTCCTAATTTCTTACATCTTATTTTTGCTTGCAAAAAAGAGTGGGGGGCGCCCACTCAGTCAAATTTCCTATCCAACGCTGATAGTATATCATCCTACATATAAAAAATCAAGTGCTTTTTTTGGTTATTTTCCCCTATAAATGGGCGCTTTCCAACAAAAACAGCCTATGGTAAAATAGAGAAAAACTGTAAAAGGGAGGGTTTGGAAAATGGCATCAAGGATACTCCATCTCGCTGTTGCCGATGCGCTGGTCAATGAATTTAAAATTCCCGATCGCAACCGTTTTCGCCTAGGCTCCATTCTGCCCGACGCCAAAATAGACTCCCTTCTTCGCGCTGCTCCCCATTTTCAGACGGCGCTTCCAAACGGTCTTACGACCTATAAGCTCAGGGAGTTTCTCTCCCTCTATGGAGAGCGGATGCAAGGCGACAGCCTATATCTTGGCTACTACCTCCATCTTATTCAGGATATTTTCTACAGAAGATATATGTATGCCCTCCCCCACTGGGATGCAAGAATATGGGAAAATGTGATCAAACTCCACAGCGACTACAGGAAGATAAACCGCTATATAATTGAAAATCACAGACTGGAAAACGGTATTATTCTCCCCTCGGATTTTTCGGAGGAGGATATAAACCAACGCTTTGAGTTTGACATGGCAGGCTTTCTCCGTGAGCTTAAGGGAGATTTCGAATGCAGCAGCGAGGGGGAATACCACTACTTCACCCCACAAATGGCGGATGAGTATCTCGCAATTGCCATAAATGCCTGCCGAAAGGAGCTTAATGCAATTCGGACCGGACTTCCCCTTTTGGACGAAGTTGAAATGGCATGGGGCAAAGAATAAAGGGTGTGGAAATCCACACTGCTGACACATAAAAAAAGACCGCGATTTATAAATCGCGGCCTTTTGATTTTTACTTGATTTATCAGCCCTGGCTGGTGGTGTAGTTGGGAGCTTCCTTGGTGATATAGATATCGTGGGGATGGCTCTCACGGAGACCAGCAGAGGTGATGCGGACGAACTTGCTCTTGGTGCGGAGAGCTTCCATATTGGGAGCGCCGCAGTAGCCCATACCGGAGCGGATACCGCCCAGCATCTGGAAGATGGTGTCGGAAACAGGTCCGCGATAAGGTACGCGGCCTTCGACGCCTTCAGGAACAAGCTTCTTGTTGCCTTCCTGGAAGTAACGGTCCTTGGAACCGTTTGCCATAGCAGCGAGAGAGCCCATGCCGCGGTATACCTTGAACTGACGACCCTGGAACATCTCATTCTCGCCGGGGCTTTCCTCGCAACCTGCAAGGAGAGAACCGAGCATGACAACGCTGCCGCCGGCTGCAAGAGCCTTGACAACATCGCCGGAATACTTGATACCGCCGTCAGCAATGATGGGAACGCCGTACTTATCGGCAGCTTCTGCGCTTTCAAGAACAGCGCTCAGCTGGGGAACGCCGATACCTGCAACAACGCGGGTGGTGCAGATGGAGCCGGGGCCGATACCGACCTTGACGCAGTCTGCGCCGGCTTTGATGAGAGCCTCGGTGGCCTCAGCGGGTGCAACGTTACCTGCGATGAGCTGGATGTCGGGGAATGCATTCTTAACAATGCCTACATTGCGCATGATGTTTGCGCTGTGGCCATGAGCGGAGTCAAGAACGAAAGCGTCAACGCCTGCGTCAGCAAGTTCCTTGGCGCGCTCGAGAAGGTCATTGGTTACGCCCAGTGCAGCGGCGCAGAGAAGACGGCCGCGGCTATCCTTGGCTGCGTTGGGATAAGTGAGAGCTTTCTCAATATCCTTGATGGTGATAAGTCCCTTGAGACGGTAATCAGCGTCAACAATGGGGAGCTTCTCAATCTTATGCTTACCGAGAATTGCCTTTGCCTCTTCAAGAGTAGTGCCTTCCTTGCCGGTGACAAGGTTATTCTTGGTCATAACATCACCGATAAGACGGCTATAATCGGTTTCGAACTTCATATCGCGGTTGGTGATGATACCGATAAGCTTGCCGTTTGCATCAACAACGGGAACGCCGGAGATGCGGAACTTGGCCATAAGAGCTTCTGCTTCGGCAAGAGTGCACTCTGCGGTGAGAGAGAAGGGGTTGGAGATAACGCCATTCTCGCTGCGCTTTACGAGATCTACCTGCTCAGCCTGAGCTTCAATGGTCATGTTCTTATGGATAACGCCAATACCGCCTTCACGTGCCATAGCGATTGCCATGCGGGACTCGGTAACGGTATCCATAGCTGCGCTCATGATGGGAATGTTGAGCTTAAGGTTCTTGGTCAGTCTGGTGGAGAGGTCAATCTGAGAAGGAAGAACGTTACTCTCGGCAGGAACGAGAAGAACGTCATCATAAGTCAGACCCTCACCAATGAAACGATGTGCATAAGATTCGTAAGACAAATGATATCACCCCAATTTAAAGATTTTACTTATTTTAGCACGAAAAATGGGAAAGTCAATAGTTTTCGGTCAGATATATAAAATAAAATATTTACTTATTTTTCCATTCCGCTGCGTGCATAATAAAAGATATATTGCTGGGCAAGACCGGCATATTCTCCAAGCACTGCAGGGTCAAAATCAGGGGCAAAATGTTCCTTCAGCGCCCTTTTCATCCATACGTCAATAGGGAAAGCTTCCATATGTCCGAGGCCGAAAAGCAGTGCGCAGCTTGCCACCTTCTTCCCCACTCCGTTCATTGAGAGAAGGCCTTTCAACGCGGTGTCGCAGTCTGCTCGGGCAAGCGCATCCAAATCTATGCTTCCTTCGAAAATTGCCTTTGCGGCATCAACGATATAAGCCGCTCTATAGCCGCTGCGTATATGGGCAAGGCTTTCCGATGTAAGAAAAGCAAGAGCTTCCGCAGAGGGGAATGAATAGAATTCCCTTCCTTCAAACTCAATCTTTTCTCCGTAAGAGCGACAAAGCTTTTCAACTATTCCCTTAATGCGGGGAATATTGTTGCACTGAGAAATGATGAAAGAACATAGCGCCTCCCATCTTTCCTGCTGCAAAATTCTTATTCCCGCTCCGAACTCGGCGCATCTGGCAAGATATTCTCCCCCATCGAAGCTGAGTCTTATGGACTCATAGTCTCTTTCAAGATCAAAATAGCTCCGCCATATGCTGTTAAAATCTTCAGAATTGCATATTATGTAAACTTCTTCTCCCTCTGTGACTATCTTTGCAGCTTTTCCGAAAGCCACGCCCCAATAGTCTCCATTTTCATCGGCATTCCAACGGAAACACTGTCCGCATTCAAAGGTTTTAACGGGATCTATTTCCCGCAGACTTCCAAGATATATTTTTTCAGAAACTTGCATACGGCTCTCCCAAGTAATATAATAAATACATTATATTACTTCCCTCGACTCAATTCAAGAAAATAGAAAGTGTAAATGCTGTGAAAAACAAAAATAATCCTTGGCTTATATGCATCGGCTGTACCTTGCTGCTATTTTGCAACGTGGGTCTCACAACAAGCTCTTTTTCCGTTTATCAGCCTTATCTCATTAAGATTATCGGTTTGAGCAACACGCAGGCATCCACGGTTATTACCATACGGACCCTTTGCTCCCTGCTTGCAATCCCCTTTGTTCAAAAGTACATAAAGCTTTGCGGACTTCGCAGAAGTCTAATTCTTATGACTGTGCTTGCTGCCCTCAGTTTCTTTGGTTTTGGTTTTGCCAACAGCTTTATAAGCTGCTGCCTTGCCGCCTCAATGCTGGGTTTTTGCTACGGTCTTGGCGGCACCGTCAGCGTTTCCATCGCTATCAAGCGCAGCTTCACTTCCCACAAGACTCTGGCTCTCGGAATTTGCTCGGCAGGTACAGGTCTTGCCACAATAGTATGGCCACCCATCGCCACCTTTTTTATCTCCAATTTCTCACTGCGAGCCGCTCTTTGGTTTGAGGCGCTCTTCCTTGTTGCAGCAACCCTTATTGCTCTTAGCCTTGTTGGACCTCAAATCAATGTTCGTCCCGCAGAGCTTAAACAGTCCGATATAAATGCTCCACGCTCTAAAAACGAAAAGAAACGCTTTATCCTTGTGCTTTGCGCAGCCTTCCTCATTGGCGCAATGGGCAACACAGGTTGGAATCATCTGAGCGTTCTATATTCCACCGAGGGCGCCGACCTTCGCACCGTTTCCCGCCTTATCTCTCTCGTGGGTCTTGCCCTTACCATGGGCAAGGTGCTTTTCGGAGAAATTGCCGACCGTATTGGCGGCAGGCGCACCGCCTTTTTCTTCTGTTCCATTCTCATTCTGGGCGAAGTGCTGGCCTGCTTTGCGCCGAAGCTCTCCATGCCCATTGCCTGCGCATCCATGCTGTTTATGGGTATGGGACTTCCCATTTCCACAGTTGGCTTTTCCAGCATGGCGGCAGACCTTTCCACCCCCGGACACTATCCTTCCTCCCTTAGTAATTTTCAGTTCAGTTACATGGTTGGCTCTTTTGTAACAGGACCATTGCCTGGAATTATCGCCGACCACAGCGGAAGCTATGTGCACACCTACTATGCGCTTTCTGTTTTTGCCGCTCTTACTCTTATACTTATAATCTGCGCCTACAATGTGGGAAGAAAGGAGAAGAACAAAGATGCATGAATCAATTCTTTTCAACGGCCGCCCCGAAAAAGGAAGCCGCACGGAGGCGGAAGAGAGAAGCTATGACCTTCTTGAAAGTCTTTCCATCCCCTTCACCCGCGTTGACCACGACATTGCCATGACTATGGAAGACCTTGCCGCCGCGGAAAAAGTTCTGGCCTGCTCAATTGCCAAGAATCTTTTCCTCACCAACCGCCAACAGACGGATTTTTATCTTTTGATAATGCCCGGCAACAAGCCCTTCAAGACAAAATATCTTTCCGCGCAGCTTGGCTGTTCCCGTCTCAGCTTCGCATCGGAGGAGCATCTTGAAGCTCTTCTTGGGGTTAAAAGCGGCTCCGCTTCCCTGCTAGGTCTTATGAATGACACAGAGAAAAAGGTTCAGCTTGTTTTTGATAGAGAGCTTTTGGATGATACGCGATTTGCCTGCCACCCCTGCATAAACTCTTCAACCCTTGCTTTTGACACTTCGAACATATTTGAAAAAATACTCCCTGCTTTAAGCAGAGAGCATAAAGAAGTTTCTCTTCCATGGGAAGCCGAATAAAAAAAAGGACCGACACAATGTCGGTCCTTTTTTTGAGCATTAATAATAACGCTTGTTCTTGTTCTTACGAGCGGCTTCGCTCTTCTTGCGGCGCTTGACGCTGGGGCTCTGGTAGAACTCCTTCTTGCGGAGATCGGCCATAACACCTGCCTTGGCGCAGCTGCGCTTAAATCTCTTCAGCGCATTGTCCAGAGATTCGTTCTCCTTGACGTAGATTTCAGACATTTATTTCCCTCCCTCCAAATACGCCTTGCGGCGTTTCAAGGGCCATAAGATCATGGCTTAACGGACTTATTATAAAGGTTTTAATTCCGCTTGTCAACAATTAGTTTTTAGGTTTGAGAATAAGATTTACAAGCTTGATATCATCGCCCTTACGGACAACAATGCTCTTTACAACTTCCATGCCTTCCATAAGCTTTGCTATCTTTTCGTTGGCATAGGCAATTGCGAGAACGGCATCGTTATCAGCGTTAACGGGAACGATGATGGTGCTCTTAAGCTTGCCGCCCACCTGAACTGCAATCTCCTTTTCGCTGTCCACAAGCTTGCTTTCGTCAAACTTGGGCCATGCGTGGAGGCAGCACTGGCCGCCGAAGCCCTGGATCTCCCAAAGCTCTTCTGCAATGTGAGGAGCGAAGGGGCTGAGCATGAGAAGCATTGCCTTGATATCACCGCGGGTGGGAGCATTGTCGCTGAACTGGTTTACAAGAGCCATCAGAGCGGCAATTGCGGTATTAAACTTCATATTCTCGATATCCTCGGTGACCTTCTTGATGGTGCGGTGGATTTCCTTCTCGTTTGCCTTGGAATATCCTTCGCCGCCTTCGAGGCGGGTTTCGGCAAAGTTCCAGATACGGTCAAGGACACGCTTGCAACCCTTGACGGCGCTCTCCTGCCAGGGAGCTGCCTTTTCAAAGTCGCCAAGGAACATTATATAGGTGCGGAGGGTATCTGCGCCGAAGGCCTTAACAACATCATCGGGGTTGACAACATTGCCCAGGCTCTTGCTCATCTTGACGATGGGGTGAGATGCCATCTCGCCATACTTCTCAACGAGAGCCTTCTTTGCAGCCTTCTCGCTGCCGTGCTCTGCAACAAGAGCTGCCTGCTCCTCCTCGGGGAGGTTATCGAAGCAGCGGGGATTCATACCAAGAATCATACCGTGGCTGGTGCGCTTTGCATAAGGCTCGGCGGTAGGTACTACGCCGATATCATAGAGAACCTTGTGCCAGAAGCGGGAATACAGCAGGTGGAGAGTGGTATGCTCCATACCGCCGTTATACCAGTCAACCTGATGCCAATACTTCATTGCCTCTTCGCCAACAAGAGCATCGGCATTATGAGGATCCATGTAACGGAGGAAGTACCAGCTGGAGCCTGCCCACTGGGGCATAGTGTCGGTCTCGCGCTTTGCGGGACCGCCGCAGACGGGGCAGGTGGTGGTGACCCAATCGGTCATCTTGCTCAGGGGGCTTTCGCCGTCATCGGTGGGCTCATAGCTCTCAACCTGAGGCAGAGTGAGGGGCAGCTGCTCCTCGGGCAGGGGAACCCAACCGCCGCAATGCTCGCAATAAACCAGAGGAATGGGTTCGCCCCAATAACGCTGGCGAGAGAAGACCCAGTCACGGAGCTTGTAGTTAACCTTCTCGTGACCGATGCCCTGCTCTTCCAGATACTTGATCATGGTGGGGATAGCATCCTTAACAGTGAGACCGTTCAGGAAACCGGAGTTGACCATTATGCCGCTTTCATCCTTAACGGTGTAAGCTTCCTTTTCAACATCGCCGCCTGCAACAACTTCGATGATTTCGCAGCCGAATTCCTTTGCGAAATCCCAGTCGCGGTCATCATGACCGGGAACTGCCATAATTGCGCCGGTGCCGTAAGTGGCAAGAACATAGTCGGAGATGAAGATGGGAATTTCTTTGCCGTTAACGGGGTTGATAGCAGCAACACCGGCAAGCTTTACGCCGGTCTTTTCTTTAGCCATCTCAGTGCGTTCGAAATCGGACTTGCGTGCTGCTGCAGCCTGATATTCGCGGACTGCGTCCAGATTGGCAAGCTGAGATGCCCACTTCTCGATGAGGGCATGCTCGGGGCTCATAACCATATAGGTTGCACCGAAGAGAGTATCGGGGCGGGTGGTGAAGACGGTGACAGTGTCGCCGTTGGTGGTTGCAAAATCAAGCTCCGCGCCGGTGGAGCGGCCTATCCAGTTGCGCTGCTGGGTCTTGACGCGCTCGATGAAGTCCAGCTCGTCCAGATCATCAATGAGGCGCTGGGCATACTCGGTGATCTTGAGCATCCACTGGCTCTTTTCCTTGCGGACAACGGGAGCGCCGCAACGCTCGCAAACGCCGTTTACAACCTCTTCGTTTGCAAGAACGCACTTGCAGCTGGTGCACCAGTTAACGGGCATCTGGCTCTTATAAGCAAGTCCTTTCTTGAAAAGCTGGAGGAAGATCCACTGGGTCCACTTGAAGTAAGCGGGATCAGTGGTATCCACGCAGCGATCCCAGTCAAAGCTGAAGCCCAGCATCTGGAGCTGCTTTGTGAAGTTTGCAATGTTATCACGGGTAACATCTGCGGGATGGAGATGGTTCTTTATTGCATAGTTCTCGGTGGGCAGACCGAAAGCATCATAACCAATGGGGAAAAGAACATTGTAGCCATCCATACGGCGCTTTCTGGCAACGATGTCCATAGCGGTGTAAGGACGGGGATGTCCAACATGGAGGCCTGCGGCGGAGGGATAAGGGAACTCAACAAGGGCATAGAACTTGGGCTTATCGCTGCCGGTTACGGCTGCATAGCTCTTGTTTTCCAGCCAATGCTTCTGCCATTTTTTCTCGATTGCGGTAAAATCGTACTTCATGTCACGTCTTCTTTCTTTATGGATATCCGTTTGGAAAATTTTGCTCAGTTGGGGGTTACGATGGAGGAAATATCGATTTCCTCAGCGTTGGACCAAAGGCGCTCAAGGTTATAGAACTGTCTGGCCTCGTCCATAAAGAGATGGACAACAACGCAGCCGAAGTCTATAAGTACCCAGCCGCCGGAGCGGTAGCCTTCGCGATGGAGGGGATTTTCGCCCTTTGCCTCCAGAACAGCCTCAACCTCATCGGCCATGGTCTTGATCTGGGTGGTGGAGTTTGCAGTGCAGATAACAAAATAGTCTGCGAGCACGGTGACATCGGTGGTGCGCAGAAGCTTAATGTCCTCTGCCTTCTTGCCATCAAGAGTGGCAACAATGATTTCAGCTATCTCTTTGGGTGTCATCATATTTATCACTATCCTTAAAAATATTTATCAATTAAATGAATTGTAATCTATCATTTCTCCGCAAGTGGACATTACTGTTTTTGCAGAGTCATCATACATAAGTATATCCAGATTATGCAAAAGAACTTCCTGTTCATAAGGGTTAAGATGCTCATTTATCATCTCAGCCCACTCAACTGCGGCGATTTCATAATAAACATTGTTCCTGATTTTCACATTCTTACCGGGCATGGTAACAAAGCGAATATTGCTGCCGTCCATATCATAAAGAATATCGGCGAAAGCCTTCAACGCCTCTTCATTTAGATTGCCCTCAGAATTCTCCACAAGGATTTCAATAATCTTGTCAATTTCAGGACCTTCACTGCCGGATATGTACATTGAAAGGAACTCCAGCAGGAAGTCATGAACAGTTTCAAGTCTGCCAATATCTCCGTTTGGGTATCCGCTTGTGAATTTGAGCATATGCTGAGCCTTATCGCCGTTGAGCCACTGAAGACCAGCCGAAACATTTATGCCTTCAGCGTTGCTATACATGGGTATTGGTACAACATAATAAATTCCGCCGACAGCATCCACGATTTTTTCTACCGCCTGTGGGGTAAGCACTGCGTAATAATCAAAAGAAAAGCCCGTAATGCTGCTTATTTCATTTGCAAATCGCTGAATATCTCCGTCTTCGTTCAACATTATGTTGCTCAGCCGCTTCGTGTTTCCGCTTATATTCAAAAGAGCATCGCGGGGAACAGTAACAAGATTCAGCTTTTTACTATCTGTATCCAATCTGCCAACAATAAGCGTATCTAAATATACGTTCTTATTATCGTAGACTGCAAGAAGGAAATTGCGGTAAGATTCAATGCGTTTATTTCCTTCCTCGGTTTCACCCTGATTAACCGCCACCATTTCATCCGCAGCGGGATCGGAGGGGTTAAGGGGCAATATCACATTTTGCAAAACTTCCCCTTTTTCCTGGGAAACACTGTCAGAGGTTTGGGTGTTTTTATCGGCGTTTTTCGCATCCGGCTCCCATATTCTGCCTCCGACGGTTACAAAAAGAACAATCAAAATCAAGGCGGCGGCCGCGTAAGTACTTATGAGCGCTGCTCTTTTTTTGTCCGACTTTATTCGAATAAATGAAGCCGTTATTTTGTTTTTAATTTGCGGAATAACTCTCGTTTCGTCCATTGCAGTTCTGATTTTTTCTTCCTGCGGACGACTCGGGGTTTTCCTGCTGCCAAACAGCTTCATTCCACTCTTTACCTTTCGTACTGCTCAAGAGCTTCCACCGTGTTGGGATGGGGTGCAACACCATAGCGCGCCAAATCACCAAGGCTCATCTCATAACCAAGCTTCATCGCTGCGTCAAGGTCGGTGTAAGCCAGCTGACGGAGGGTCTCCACTCCTTCAAAATCGCGGGTGGGCTCTATATAATCCGCCATATAAATTATTTTTTCCAAAAGAGACATATCCGCTCTTCCGGTGGTATGCCATTTAATGGCATCGTACACGTTTTCAGAAACGCCAAATCTCTCTTTTGCAATGGCTGCGCCTGTTTTGGCATGGAGCAATTTCTCACTTGCCGCCTCAAGGGTATCCGGTATGATACCATATTTCTCGCACAATATCAACTGCTCCCGAAGATTCAGTTTTTTGGTGATATCATGGAGAATTGCAGCTTCAGCGGCTTCCTCTGCGTCTGCGCCCCAATGCAGGGCAAGACGCACAGCTTCTTCCTCACAGCCCTTGACATGAGGTATGCGTTTTGTCTTAAGCATGGAATACGCTTTTTCTCTCAGCCAATTCCAGCCGGGCTTTGCTCCATAAAGTCTGCGGCTTATTATATGTTCATAAACCGCTCCCTGAAGCATCTCCACTCCTTCCCTTTTGGGAAGAAGCTCTCTCACATCGCTTGAAGAAGCCTCAACGGGCTTAAGCGCCACTATGGTGCTTCGTGTGCGATATTTTTTTGCGTATTCAAGAGCCTTGCTGCGAAGGACAATCTTATCCTCGTCTCTGCGCACCACGCAGATATGGACACTTTTAAGTATGAACTCCGCGTCATACCAGCTTTCAAGGCTAAGATACATATCCGTTCCCATGACAAGAATAATCTCCTCACCGGGGAAGCGCTCCATAAGAGCGCGAAGGGTATCGGCCGTATAGCTTTTGCCCTCCCGAAGAATTTCCATATCACTGACGGCGACGGTTTCCAGTTCTCCGAAGGCGCGACGACAAAGCTCCATGCGCTCATCATTCGTCGGACTACCCTCCGCCATATTCTTATGGGGAGCTACGCCTGCGGGTATTATGAAAAAGCGACGGGGCTTGAAATGCTTTATAACGGCTTCGGCCACATGGCGATGACCAATGTGGGGCGGGTTAAAACTACCGCCATATACAGCGATACTCATTTACTTTTTCTTGCTCTTAGGCAACTCAATCTTGGGGTCGGTTTCGTTGCGCTTATAAAGCACAAACTTGCTGCCGATGGACTGAACGGACTGTGCCTTGCATGCCTCTGCAAGAGCCTCACAGGCTTCGCGGGAGGAGAGAAGGCTGTTTTCAAGAACCTTGCCCTTTACAAGCTCTCTGGCCTTGAGAGCATCTCTAACCTGAGTGATTACATTTTCGGTGATGCCGCCTTTGCCGATGATGACAATGGTATCTTCATTCATGGCAAGAGAGCGGAGATATGCGCGCTGTTTACTTGTCAGCATAATATTCCCTCAATTTCTCTATAAATTCTCTGACTGCCTTTCCTCTGTGGGAAATGGCATTTTTTTCTTCATCGGTAAGCTGGGCCATGCTGCCTTCGGAACATTCAGGTCCGAAGATGGGGTCATAGCCAAAGCCATGCTCTCCTACGGGAGCAAAAAGTATGTTTCCGTGGCACTCGCCTCTTGTGCGGATAACGTCGCCGTTGGGGAAGGTGCAGCAAACTGCGGAAACGAACTTGGCGCGGCGGTCAGTAACGCCCTCCAACTTCTTAAGGAGGTACATATAGCGGTCAACATCGCTATCCTCGTGATTGCCTGTATATCTTGCAGAATAAACTCCCGGCTCGCCACCAAGATAATCCACCATCAGGCCGCTGTCATCGGCAACAGCGGGAAGTCCGCTGAGGGCGGTGATAGCGCTGGCCTTCAGATAAGAATTTTCCTCAAAGGTAGTGCCTGTTTCCTCAACCTCGATATCGAAGCCCGCCTCTCGCTGAGAAAGAACCTCTATACCCAAATCTGCCAGAAGCTCACGCATCTCGCGGAGCTTTCCTTTATTGTTTGAAGCAAGTATTATCTTCATCACTTGAGTATCTCCTCCGCAAAAACATCTGCTTCAAAGGGCATAAGGTCATCGGCGCTTTCACCGACGCCTATAAACTTAACGGGAAGCTTAAGCTCGTCCGCAATAGCAAAGACTATGCCGCCCCTTGCAGTGCCGTCCAGCTTTGTAAGAACAATGCCGCTTATATCGGCGCTTTCCTTGAAGCTTTTTGCCTGAATAAGTCCGTTCTGACCGGTGGTGGCATCCAGAACAAGCAGAGTTTCAATATCTGCCTCTGGAAGCTCTCTTCCGATTATGCGGCGAATCTTACTCAGCTCATTCATAAGGTTCTGCTTGTTATGAAGTCTGCCTGCGGTATCGATGATGATTACATCCGCTCCGCGGGCTTTTGCTGCTGCAATGCCGTCAAACACAACGCTGGCAGGATCGCTGCCCTCCTCATGTCGGACTATGTCTGCACCGGAGCGCTGTGCCCAAACGGTGAGCTGTTCTGCGGCTGCGGCACGGAATGTGTCACCTGCGCAGAGGAGAACCTTTTTGCCCTCGGCCTTGAAACGGCTGGAAAGTTTGCCGATTGTGGTGGTCTTGCCAACGCCATTTACACCCACCATAAGGATTACGGAAGGCTTGGTGGAAAGCTTAAGCTCACGCTCGCCCACATTGAGAACTTCGCAAAGAATCTCGCCAAAAGCCTTTCTGACCTCTTCTCCGCCACGAAGTCCACGCTCATGAACCACATTGCGAAGTTTCTCAACAGCTTTTACGGAGGTATCAACACCTGCGTCAGCCATTATCATGGTCTCTTCAAGCTCTTCATAGAACTCCTCGTTTTCACGGGTGAATTCGGCGAACATGTTGTTCATGGAAATGGCCATATTCTGCTTGGTACGCATCAGACCGCTTTTTATTTTTTCAAGAAATCCCATTATGAAATCTCCTTTCAGCTTGCAATAGTCTTTTCTGCCTCTTCAAGGTCTACCGCAAGAATACTGGTGACACCCTTTTCCTGCATGGTTACGCCGTAAAGCATATCGGCCTCTTCCATCGTTGCACGGTGGTGGGTGATAACTATGAACTGAATTTTTTCTGCCATGGAGCGCATATAGTCTGCATAGCGGGCAACGTTCGCCTCGTCAAGAGCGGCGTCAATTTCGTCCATAACGCAGAAGGGCGTGGGACGAACTTTCATGATTGCGAAATAGAGCGCAATTGCCACAAAGCTCTTTTCGCCACCGGAAAGAAGGCTTATGTTTGTTACCGCTTTTCCGGGAGGCTGTACCTTAATTCCTATTCCGCATCCAAGAGGATCCTCAGGATCCTCCAGCTCCAAAGCCGCTTTGCCGCCGCCGAAAAGCTCAAGAAATACTGTGCGGAACTTTTCTTCGATGGCCTTGAACTCACGAAGGAAAATTTCCTTCATCTCGCCGGTGATATCACCGATTATCTTCTGAAGCTCCTTCTTTGCCTTTTCAACGTCATCACGCTGGGAGACAAGGAACTCATAACGCTCGCTTACGCGCTCATATTCTTCAATGGCTCCAATGTTGACTGTTCCCAGGCGGCTTATCTCGCGCTTAAGCTCGGTAATACGCTTGGTTGCCGCAGGCATATCCTCAACGGCCTTGCGAAGCTGGGCTGCAGCGCTTCGGCTGAGCTGATAACTATCCCAAAGCTTATCAAGAATTTGCTTTTCTTCCATTTCAGCTGCGTCGCGTCTGTTTTCGTAGCGGGAAGAGCGAAGCTGCATATCGTTAATATCGCGGTTTTTGTCCTGGGATGCCTTTTCACTTCTGGTGCGCTTGCCTTCAAGCTCCATACGGAGATTATTAAACTGTTCAATAGCAGCCTTATGACCGTCGCACTTAGCGCGGAGATCTTTAAGGCGCTCTTCCTTTGCGCTTATCTCAGATTTTATATCCTCAATGCGGAACTTAATTGCCTCGATGGAAACAAGTCGGCTTTCGCTATCGCCGGACATGGCGGCAATAAGCTCTTCAAGACTTTCTGCAGAGCGGACAGTGGCTTCACGCTCTGCGCTGAGAGAAGCGCTTTCTGCACGAAGGACGGAAATTTTCTCGGAAATTTTCTCACGCTTAAGTTCGAAATCTTCGTGACCTGCGCTGAAAGTTTTAATCTCCGATTTAAGCTGCTCAAGGCGTTTTTCCTGCATAGCAAGAGCGGCCTTCTCGCTCTCCTGCTTCTGCTCATTTTCTTTCCTTCTTCCGGAAAGACCCGCTCTCTCGGTTTCAAGAGCCTCAATGCTCTCATCAAGAGCGCTTTGCATCATCTTAAGACGCTCGGCGTTGCTATCCGTGCGGCGGAACTCCTCTGCAGCTCCGTTAAGTTCGGAGGAAGCCACCTGAAGCTCATATCTCGCTTTTTCAAGCTCTCGGCTTGCTGCAGTAAGCTCCTCTGCCTGCTTTTCCTCTTCCTTTGCGAGACGCACAAGCTTTTCCTTGAGAGACTTAAGTTCATTTGCTCTCGAAAGTATGCCCACATTCTTCGCGGAAGAGCCGCCTGTCATAGAACCGCCGGCATTTATCATCTGTCCGTCAAGGGTGACTATTCTCAGGCTGTTTCCGTTTTTACGGGAAATTCTGACCGCATCAGAGAGGGTTTCAACTACAATGGTGCGTCCCAGAAGGTTGGCCACCAATGCAGTGTATTTATCATCGCTTTTTACAAGCTGGCTGGCGACAGCCACGAAGCCCTCCTCACCGGAGGGAACTTTGCTGAGGCTATTGGGCTTAACGGTATCAAGAGGCAGGAAAGTTGTGCGTCCGCCATCGCTGCGTTTGAGCATCTCAATGGCGGCTTTACCCACATCCTGACTATCTACAACCACATTCTGCATGGCAGCGCCAAGGGCAGTTTCAATTGCAACGGTGTATTTATCGGCAACACTTATAAGACCTGCAACAGGTCCGTGAATACCCTTGAGGGTTCCATGGGAACAAGCGCGCATAACATTTTTAACGGCCTTGCCCAGTCCTTCAAACTCCTGCTCAAGCTCAGTAAGCAGCTTTATGCGACCTTCGGTGCTGCGTTTTTCAACGCTAAGCTTATTGAGCTTTTCAGTGAGTTCCTGAACCTTTTTCTCTCGGCCGCCCATGAGCATGCGGTGGCCGTTAATAACATTATTGATCTCATTATAGCGCTCTTCAGCCTTCTCGGCTTCTCTGCGAGCTTCATGATAGTTTTTGGAAACCTCATCATAGCGCTCTTCGGCATCTTCGATGTCGGAAGCTATGGTGGTGAAGCGCTCGCTTATCTCTGCGGCTCTGTCGCAAAGCTGAGCAATTGTTGCTCTATGAGCTGCAAGGGCTTCATTGGCTTCATTCTCAGCAGAAATAAGACGGGAAAGCTCCTGCTGATTAATATCACTTTCCGCGGCAAGAGCCTCCGCATCACGCTCTGCGGCGCGGATGCTCAGCTGCTTTTCAGCAAGTTCTTCATCGATGCCGGAAATTCTGTCCTTATGAAGCTGAACCTGAGAGCGAATGCTCTCCGCTCTTTCGGACTGCTCGTCAATCTCACTATGAAGACGGTCAATAGTCTCTTCATTATGACGGAGATTTGTCTTCAAAACAGCGATTGCGTTTTCGCATTCAGCCGCAGAGGCTTCTTCTTCGGAAAGGC
Organism: Oscillospiraceae bacterium; assembly: GCA_045631645.1. Taxonomy (GTDB): domain Bacteria; phylum Bacillota; class Clostridia; order Oscillospirales; family Oscillospiraceae; genus SIG459. The sequence goes on along the minus strand of JAZQVC010000004.1, from coordinate 38,128 downwards.
GCTGGCGCTCACGCTCAGCGTCCATATCGCATTCGCGCATCTTGCTGCTGAAATTATCGTTGGCTGCGTAAAGCTCGTCCAGCTCGCGCTTGGCGCGGGCAAGCTCAACATTGGCTTCCTCAAGATCCTTGGCAGCTCTCTCGCTCTTTTCGCGGCAGCTATCCAGTTCTTCCATCCAGACATTTATCTCCAGCTCGCGCTGTTCGTCCCTGAGAACAAGATATTTCTTTGCGGTTTCTGCCTGCTTTTTGAGGGGAGTCACCTGCATCTCCAGTTCGTCTATTTTATCGTTGATACGGACAAGATTTTCATCGGTGCGTGCGAGTTTGCGCTCCGCCTCCTCCTTGCGGTAACGATAACGGGAAATGCCTGCGGCTTCCTCAAATATCTCTCGTCTATCGGTACTTTTTGCGGAAACGATTTCAGCAATACGTCCCTGTCCGATAACGCTGTAACCATCGCGTCCCAGACCCGTATCCATGAGAAGAGCCGTGATGTCCTTTAATCTTACGGACTCACGGTTGATATAATATTCACTTTCACCGTTTCTGTAATAACGGCGTGAAATGGTAACTTCGGGAGCATCTATCTCAAAAGTGCCGCCTGAGTTATCAAGAATGAGGCTGACCTGAGCAAAACCCAGAGGGCTGCGCTTTTCGGTGCCTCCAAAAATAACGTCCTCCATTTTGCCGCCGCGCAGGGTTTTGCTGCGCTGCTCGCCCATAACCCAAAGCATTGCATCGGAAATATTACTTTTGCCGCTGCCGTTGGGTCCAACGATGGCCGTTATGTCTTTTTCAAAATTAATCACGGTTTTATCCGCAAAGGACTTAAAACCCTGAATCTCTATAGCCTTTAAATACAATTTCTGCACTCCTTGTTGTGGGCATAAGCCCACAATTATACAAAGTAGAGTATATTACAAAACTTCTTCTTTTGCAACGAATTCAACGATAATTTCCCCGATTTCGACATCTGCGCTTTTTACCGCCAGCGACTCAAGAGAAAATTCCTCGCATAATTTTATTATATTGCTGCGCTTTTGGCCTATCATCTGGGAAAGGCAGGCAGAATTTACACGCAGCACAACGCTTTCGCCTTTTTTCACGCCGCGAAGTCTCTCCCGTGCCTTTTTCAAAAACACACGGCTTTTGACTATCTCTCCCAAAGCAGGATGATATGCTCCTCCAAGAGCATCTCCCCCACTGAGCTCATCGCTCGGGTTCAGTCCGAGGCGGATTACTTTTATCCCCGCCTTTTCAAATATGGGAAGAATTTCCGAGCATACCTCTGCCGCGGCTTCAACACTATGCTCTTCATATTTTCCCTCCGCCCACATATCCGCAAGGGCGGTATCGCGAATAATGACGGTTGGATATATTCTGACTCCATCAGGCTTTAATGCGGCAATTTTTTCCGCAGTTATAATATCCTTATCCATATCAGAGCCGGGAAGCCCCGTCATCATCTGCAGCACAAGGAAAAATCCCCTGCTTTTAATCATTTTGGCAGCTTTTTCTGTATCAGAAGCGGTATGTCCGCGCCATGACGCAGAAAGAACGCAGTCCACCATGGACTGGCTGCCCAGTTCTATCGTTCTTACGCCCTTATCCCAAAGCAGAGAAAGTATATCCTCGCTTATGGCATCGGGGCGTGTGGAAACTCTTATCGATGTTATTCTGCCCGCAGCAAGATAGGGTGCAGCGGCAGAAAGCAGCAAAAGCTGCTCATCTTTGTCAATGGCTGTGAATGAACCGCCGTAGAAGGCAAGTTCGGCACTTTCGCACTTTTCAAGAGCCGTATCGATGGCTTTAACGACATCCTCGGGAGAAGCAGGCAAAAGGCTGCCCGAAATGCGCTTCTGATTGCAGAAAACGCAGTCGTGGGGGCAGCCCAGATGAGGTATGAACACAGGTATAATGCTCTTTCTCATTACTCTTCCTTAAGTTCTTCCAAGGCTTTTGAAGCAGCATTTTGCTCTGCTTCCTTCTTGGTGCGTCCCTCTCCCTGACCTATCATCTCTCCGTTGAGATAAACGGCGGCGCAGAAAACTTTCATATGGTCCGGACCGCTTTCGCTGAGCATTTCATAGCTCAGGCTCTGTCCATGGAATCTCTGAACAAGTTCCTGCAAGCGTGTTTTATAGTCTCCGACAGGGGTTGTGCCCAAGCTTTCAAGCTTGGAAAGAATATGGTCATCCACAAATTTTTTGGCCACTTCAAATCCGCCGTCTATGTAAAGCGCGGCAATAACCGCCTCCACGCAGTCTGCAAGGATGCTATGGCGCTCTCTGCCTCCCGTGAGAGCCTCGCCCTTACCGAGGCGGAGATAAGCGCCGAAACCAAGCTTATCCGCAACTTCCCAAAGGCTTTGCTCGCAGACAAGCTCTGCTCTCATACGGGTCATTTTTCCCTCGGGCAGCGTGGGAAAAGTTCTGTAAAGATGCATAGCCACAACCATTCCAAGAACACTGTCGCCAATAAACTCAAGACGCTCATTGCTCTGGCAACGATGCTCATTGGCATAAGAGGAGTGCGTAAGGGCTGTTGCAATAAGCTCCTTATCACTGAAGCTGTAATTCAGTTTTTTCTGAAGTTCCTTCACGAACTTTTCCCCCTTTTCCCGAAAACGGAATATCGGTTTTTAACCGTCTTTCTTACTTTGCGTTGTGAGCAACGAAATCTACAAGATCTCCAACAGTCTGAATGCCCTTGAGATCCTCTTCCTTCATCTCATCGAGAGCAAACTCACCTTCCATAGCCATGGAAAGCTCAACGATGTCAAGAGAGTCAGCGCCGAGGTCTTCGAGAATATTGGTGTCCATAGTGATTTCGTCGGCAGAAATACCGAACTGTTCTGCAATAATTGCTCTGATAGTTTCAAAAATCATGATCATTTTCCTTTCATAGCAAAAATTTATTCACTGCGAAGTTTCATATATTCAATGTTATCAGCAATCTTTCCGCTGATATCATTTTCAACAATATTGATTGCCTGCATAACGGCGGAACGGATAGCTCTTGCATTGGAGCTGCCGTGAGCCTTGATAACAGGCTTGGTGATGCCGAGGAAGGGAGTTCCGCCAACCTCATTGGGGTCAAGAAGGCTCTTTATTGCACCCATATCCTTCTTGATGACAAGAGCGGCAAGCTTGTTTTTCAGGCTGCCAAGCATAACACCCTTTATCTTCTTCATGAGGAACTTGGCAGTGCCCTCAATGCTCTTCATAAGGATATTGCCGGTGAAACCATCGGTGACAATTACATCAACCTTGCCGTTGAAAACATCGCCGCCTTCAATGTTGCCGATGAAATTGATTCTTCCCTCTTCATGGGCTTCGCGGAGGAGTGCATAGGTCTCCTTGCAAAGCTCGGTACCCTTGGTGTCCTCGCTGCCGTTATTGAGAAGTCCCACGCGGGGATTTTCAACTCCGCTGATTGCAGAGGCATAGAAAGATCCCATATAGGCAAACTGGAGAAGATATTCGGATGTGCAGTCCACATTTGCGCCGCAGTCGATAAGCACAACGCCCTTGTTTCCATTGGGGATTACAGGGCAGAAGCAGGCGCGGCGAATTCCGCGAATACGCTTTACTATCAGCGTTGCGCCGGTGAGCAGTGCTCCGGTGCTTCCGGCGGAAATGAAGGCATCGCCCTCACCCTTGCTGAGAAGATTGAGACCCACAGTCATGGAGCTATCCTTTTTTCTGCGGCAGGCCATGGAGGGTTCATCATGCATATCAACTACCTCGGTTGCGTTGACAACGCAGATATGTTCATTATCCGCACCACCGCACTCAGCGAGGCACTGACGAACCTGTTCCTCAACGCCCACAAGAGTTATGTCAACTCCGAATTCCTTCTGGGCTTCAACTGCGCCTTTGACGATTTCGGAAGGGGCGTTATCTCCGCCCATTGCATCAATTATAATTTTCATTTACTTTCCCACTTTCTTTATTATCTGTTTCGGAAGATGGGTTTATATCTCTTTCTCTTCCTTGAGCTTATCCAATATCTCAAGGCCTCTTTTGCTTATTTCGGCATTCTTGTTGCGCTTACCCTTAACTCTGTAACCAAGGGGAGTTATTATGCCGAAGTTTATGTTCATAGGCTGGAAATTTCCGCTTACGCTGCCGCCGGAAACATAAAGTCCGAGAGCGCCCACAGCAGTTTCCTGAGGGAAGTCAACGGCTTCCTTGCCGAGAATACGTCTTGCGGTTTCAATGCCCACAAGCATACCGCTGGCGCAGGATTCCACATAACCCTCAACACCTGTCATCTGTCCGGCAAAGGAAATTCTCGGCTGGTTTTTAAGCCTGTAGTAGCGGTCCAGAAGTGTTGGAGAGTTGAGATATGTGTTGCGGTGCATAACGCCATATCGAACAAATTCAGCATTTTTGAGAGCAGGTATCATAGAGAAAACTCTCTTCTGCTCGGGGAATCTGAGATGGGTCTGGAAACCAACTATGTTATAAATCGTTCCTTCCGCATTATCTCTGCGCAGCTGAACAACAGCATAGTTTTCCTTTCCGTTTCTGGGATCAATGAGACCCACAGGCTTCAAAGGACCGAAGCGGAGGGTATCCTCTCCTCTTCTCGCCATTACCTCAACAGGCATGCAGCCTTCGAAAACTCCGCCGTCATCAAAGCCGTGGACAGCGGCCTCCTCGGCAGAGCAAAGCTCTCTCCAGAAGGCAAGATATTCTTCCTTGTCCATGGGGCAGTTGATATAGTCGGCAGTTCCCTTGTCATAACGGGAGGCATAAAAGGCGCTTTCCATATCTATGCTATCCAGCATAACGATGGGGGCTGCGGCATCATAAAAATGGAGGTCACTATCAGGGCAAAGCTCGGCAATTTTTTCTGCCAATGCGTCACTGGTGAGAGGACCGGAAGCAATTACAACCTCACCCTCGGGTATCTCTGTGATCTCCTCCTCAACAAGACTTATGTTGGGGTGTTTTTTTATATGCTCGGTGACCATTCGCGCATAGCCCTCGCGGTCAACGGCAAGAGCGCCGCCGGCAGGAACGCGGTTAGCATCGGCGCACTTCATAATGAGGCTGTCCAGTCTTCTCAGCTCTTCCTTAAGAAGACCCACCGCATTGGAAAGGTCATCGCCTCTGAAAGAGTTAGAGCATACCAGCTCCGCAAAATCATTTGAAACATGGGCGGGAGTTTTTTTGTTGGGCTTCATCTCAAAAAGACGAACCTTTATTCCTCTTTGAGCCATCTGCCATGCGCATTCGCAGCCGGCAAGTCCCGCACCTATAACAGTTACTTGATATTCCATGGCTTACTCCTTGGCTGCGCTGCTTTTTCTTCCGCGCTTTGCAGCGGGCTTTTTGGCAGGCGCTTTCTTTGCTGTGCTTTTCTTGCTCTCAGAAGCTTCTCCCTCGGTCTCGGCAGGCTTTTTCTTATAGCCTCTCTGATCCTCGGGAAGGAAGGCGGAGCATTCTTCATTTATGCAGAAGGGCTTTTTCTTTCCCTTTCCTGCCAGCTTGAAAAGGGTTTTACCGCATTCGGGGCAAAACTCCTTAACAGGAACGCTCCATGTCATGAATCCGCAATCGGCGCCCTTTTCGCAGGCATAATAGGTATAACCCTTCTTGCTGGTACGCTTGAGGATTCTTCCGCCGCACTTGGGGCATTTACCGGGCATCTCAACAACTATGGGCTTTGTGAAGGTGCATTCGGGGAAACCAGGGCAGGCAAGGAAACGTCCGAAACGTCCGTTTTTGACAACCATCTGCTTTCCGCAGACATCGCAAAGCTCTTCGCTTACTTCGTCGGGAACTTTAAGATGCTTGCCTTCAAGAGCCTTTTCGGCGCTCTCCAGTTCTTCATCAAAGCTGCCGTAGAACTCTCGGAGTACGCCCTTCCAGTTCTTATCACCGGACTCGATTTCATCAAGGCTCTCTTCCATACGGGCGGTGAACTTAAGGTCAACAATGTCCTTAAAATAGTCGCTCATAAGAGTGTTTACGACTTCGCCCAAAGGAGTGGGTTTAAGATAGCGGCCTTCTTTTACAACATACTCGCGGCTTGTAATAGTGCCGATTGTGGGTGCATAGGTGGAAGGACGGCCAATGCCTTTTTCCTCAAGAGCTCTGATAAGGGTTGCCTCGGTATAGCGGGAAGGAGGCTGGGTGAAGCGCTGCTCCTTAGCAAATTTGGAAGCGGAAACCTTCTCGCCCTCGTTAAGGTTGGGCAGAGGCTTTCTGATTTCAGCAGTTTCCTCGTCGCGGCTTTCCTCGTAAAGAGCGGTGTAGCCGGGGAACTTCACCTCGGAATGATTGGCGCGGAAAACATGTCCCGCAGCCTCAGCATCGATGACAACATTGTCATAAACCGCATTTGCCATCTGGCTTGCGGTGAAACGACCCCAAATGAGGCGGTAAAGGCGATACTGATCGCCGGTGAGATTTTTCTTTATAAGTTCGGGAGAAAGATTGATATTGGAGGGGCGGATTGCTTCATGGGCATCCTGAGCGCCTGCCTTGGTCTTGAAAACGCGGGTCTTGGAGGGGTAATACTGGGGACCGTAATGCTCCAGTATATAGCTTTTAGCGCTTGCAAGAGCCTCATCGGAAATGCGCAGAGAGTCGGTACGCATATAGGTAATAAGACCCACGGTGCCGTAGCCGTCAATATCAATTCCTTCATAAAGCTGCTGAGCCACACTCATGGTGCGCACAGGGGTCATGCCAAGACGGCGGGAAGCCTCCTGCTGCAGAGTGGAGGTTATAAAGGGAGGAGAGGGAGAGCGCTGTTTCTCTCCGCGCTTTACGGAGTTGATTTCGAAATTCTTGCCCTCAACGTCACTCAAAACTTTGTTTACTTCTTCCTCGGAAGTGAGCTCCAGCTTCTTATCCGCTGTGCCGTGATAACGGGCAACGAAAGAGCCTTCATTGGGAGCAATGCGCTCGAGATGAGCGTCCAGCAGCCAATATTCCTCGGCAACGAACTCTCTTATCTCGTTTTCTCTGTCCACAACCATACGGGTTGCAACAGACTGAACACGACCTGCGCTGAGGCGGGGTCTGCCAAGCTTGCGCCAGAGCAGCGGAGAAAGCTTATAGCCCACAAGGCGGTCAAGAATTCGTCTTGCCTGCTGTGCGTCAACAAGATTGATGTCTATATCACGGGGAGAGGCTATGCTCTCGGTTACAACCTTTTTGGTGATCTCGTTAAAGGTTACGCGGCGTGCCTTCTCATCGCTGAGCTCAAGAAGCTCCTTGAGATGCCAGGATATGGCTTCGCCTTCACGGTCAGGGTCGGTTGCGAGATAAACTCTTTCAGCGCTCTTTGAGCTTTTGCGCAGCTCGGCAATAGTTGCCTCGCGGCCTGCAACGCTCTGATAAAGAGGCTCGAAATCGTTTTCAATATCCACACCCAGAGTGCTCTTGGGCAGGTCACGAAGATGACCCATGGATGCGATAACCTTATAATCACTGCCCAAATATTTCTCTATGGTCCTTGCCTTGGCAGGAGATTCGACGATCACAAGATTCGTCTTTGCTTTTGCCATTTTGAATTCCTCACTTTGTTATGTTCAATGTAAAACGCTTGCCGGATTCCTGACTTACATAGCCCTTTATCTGGAGCATGGTAAGTTCGCTGAGAACCAATGATGCCGGCATTGCGGAAAGATCAATTATATCGTCCACATGCATGGACGGTTTTGTCATCACTGCTACTATTTTAAGCTGATTTTCGCTGAGGGAAGAAAGCTGAGAAGCCAGATTTTCGTTTTTTGCTTTTCTCACAGGAACGCGGAACTTGAAAAATCCCTTTCCCGGTTCTTCCTTCAAAGGCTTTGCCTCTTGGGGAATTTCTTGCTTTGCTTCGGGAACATAGCGCTGATCAGGGATTTTCTCAGGTCCTTTCTCGGAAATCTTATCCGGGAAAAGCTCCTTATATTCTCTCAAAACATCCCAGCCCCGCATAACAAGGCCTGCGCCCTCCTGAATAAGAGTGTTGCTGCCCTTGCCTTCTTTGGAATCGGCATTGGAAGGAACGGCAAAAACATCCCGTCCGTTTTCAAGGGCATGGCGCACAGTTATAAGCGCGCCGCTGCGCTCGGGAGCTTCGGGAACAACAACCGCCAAAGAAAGACCCGCAATAATGCGGTTTCTTCGGGGAAAGGCCAGCTTGCTGCCGGGATAGCCAGGAGCATACTCGCTTATAAGAGCGCCTCTTGCTGCAACATCATCAAAAAGGCCGCGGTTGAACTTTGGAAACACCTCGTCGATGGCAGTTCCGAGAACGCCGATAACCTGTCCCCCTGCCATCAAGGCCGCTTCCGCAGCGCGGGAATCTATTCCTTCTGCAAGTCCTGTACAGATGGTAGCTCCTCTTGCCGCCATCTCATAGGAAATATCCCTTGTGATTTTCTCGCCGTAGAAAGTGCATTTTCTTGTGCCCACAACGGCTATCACAGGCTCTGTGTCCACGCTGGGCAGATGTCCCTTCACATAAAGAACCAAGGGAGGGTCTGCGATGTTTTTAAGGCGCTGAGGATAGACCGCATCCTGAATGGTGATTATGCTGACATTTTTCTCGGCGCAGCGTCCGATTATATTATCAGCGTGACTGAGCTCCTTATCGAGAAGCTTTTGAAGTTCTTCTCCCGCTATTCCCATTTTCTCCAGCTCATCACTTTGAGAATAGAAAATATTGGCAGGGTCGGTTTTGCTTTCCAGCAACAGCTTCTCCGTCTTATAGCTCAGGCGCTTTTCAGCGAACCAAATCCAATGAACAAGACTCATAAGCTCCTCCCCTTTCAGCGGGTGAGTTCCCACATCACTATTGCAGCCGCAACTCCCGCGTTGAGAGATTCGCACTGTTCGTTCATGGGGATGATAACCTGACCATCGCAAAGAGCGAGAAGCTCATCGGAAAGCCCCTTACCCTCGCTTCCGATAGCAACAGCAGCCTTCTCAAGACCTATGCTGCGTATATCCTTTGAAGAATCGGAAAGAGCGGCGCCATAAAGGCTTATTCCCCATTTGGAAAGATAATCTTTCATTTCCCTGCGCTCCATGCGAAGAACCTTCTGGCGGAAAACGGCGCCCATGGCAGCGCGGATTGTCTTGGGGTTATATATATCTGCGCAATCTCCTGTGAGAATAACGCTGTCCATATTAAGGGCATTTGCTGTGCGCAGGATAGTGCCCAGATTGCCGGGATCCTGAACAGTTTCAAGAACAAGGCTTCTTCCCGGCTCTGCCATGCTCCATTGGGGCATACGGAAAGTGAAAAGCGCTCCCTGACTGTTTTTAAGGGGAGAGGCGTAGTCTATAAGCTCCTGAGACACAATGTACTGGCGGATGCCATCGGGAAGAGACATGGCTGCCTCCTCCGCCCACAGTACGGCAGTTATCTCAACGCCCCACATAAGCGCTTCGCGAAGAAGCTTGATACCGTCGCATACCGCTTCGCCCTGCTGATAACGGTAAGCCTTGTCGCTGCCCAGCTTACGGACATGAGCAATTATTTTATTTTGTCTTGAGCTGAGCTTTTCCATTTTTCCTCCAAATTTGAACATAGCAATAGCAATTATACATTATAATAGTAAAATCATGGATTATACTACACCAGCCCCCGTTGAGTTGTCAATCGCTATTTAAATGTATATACCGTCGTTTTAATGCAAAAAACGGACTGTGCAAAGGCACAGCCCGTTCATTGGGGATAATTTTTATTCTTTATTGCGGCTGATTGCATTCAAAGCAAAAGATAAAAGCAAAAGCGCGGACACGCTGAAAAGTATTCCTCCAAATATATCTGTTATCCAATGCACTCCGCTTAAGATGCGAAGGATGAGCATAAACACCGTCAAAAGAAGACAGAGGAAGTTTATGAAAAAGCGGGTTTTTATCCGCCCAATAACACGGTGGAAAATCATCATGGCACTTGGAAATACACATAAGGCAAGCATAGTGGTTGAGGATGGATAAGACGCCTCCAAAATGCTGTTTATGAGTACAGGACGGTAATTCACCACGCAAAACTCAAAGAAGGCGTACGCCGCAAAAACGAGGATATAAAACCCGCCCAAAGCGAGAATACATTGGTCAACCTTTTTTATGCTCTTTCTTTTGAGCCACTGCACCAAGCCCACCACGGCGAAGCAAAAGGCCAGCGCAATTGCAGCAACACCCGCCCAGTCGCTTATCACATAAAGAGCCATGTTCACACCGAAAAATTCGTGAAAAGCCTTATTAAGACCCCCGTAGCCCACTAATGAGCCCAGCGGTCCAACCGGGCGAACGTCTACGTAGCGAAGAGAAATGGTGAAGAGAACAAAAAGGGCAAAAAGCACCACGGCAGGTATAAATTTTCTTTTGACTAAGCTTCTCATTTTTCTCTCCTTATCAGCACCACATAGCTCTTAATTAGTAAAAGGGCAAAAAATCCCATTGCCGGATAAGGCTGAGCGCTCAGGATAAGCAAAAACACTTCCGCTATATTCAAGGCTATACCAAGCCATGAAGCGCATTCCCCTTGTTTAAGCTTATCGAATTTGCAAAGAAACAGCTGAGCAATACCACAGGCAAACATAAGGATAGGTATTATCCAATAAAGGGCGTAAAAACTGCCCGAAAAACTATAGAGAGGAACACAGTAAAAAATCCCCTCCGCTTCCGCTTTATATAAGGGCAGGAAAAAGCTCAGCACCGCAGTAAGATTAAAAATGGCATCAATTTTCAAAGCGAAGCTATTTATATTCCTATTATTTTCATTTTCGGCGGCTGTGATTATCTCCTCCGCACAAAGAAGCTCATCGATGGAAATCTCGAACACCTTTGCTATCATTTTCAGGGAGTCCATCCCCGGCATTCCTCTGCCGTTTTCCCATTTTGAAACAGCGGTGCGTGAAACATAAAGCATGTCCGCAAACTGCTCCTGAGTCAAGCCTTTCTCCTTGCGGAGAGTCTGGATTTTTTCGGATAAGTTCATTGTCCTCTCCCCTTTCGAGGCTAATTTTAGCCTAATTTCGCAAGGAATAAAAGTGACGCTCGGTCACATCGGCGCACAAATATTGATGTTTTCATTTTTTATGATATAATCCAACACATAGATCAAAGGAGACTTGTGCCCATGAGAAAATTTGCAGTAATTATAATTTTGTGTCTCGCCCTTCCCTTCTTCCTTTTCGGCTGCGGCAAAGAGTATGCCACACCGGAAGAAACGGGAAACACCATGATAGCCAACCCATGGAAAAGCCACGCCAATCTGAAAGACGCAGAAAACGCCGTAGGCTTCCCCTTGGGCCTTTCTGCGAATATCGAGGGCTTCAGCGCAGTATCGTTCCGCACAATGAACGACGTGCTTTTGGAGCTTAATTATCAAAAAGACGAGATGGAAGTCTGCGTAAGAAAACAGCTGGGCGAAGGACAGGACATATCCGGCGATTACACGAATTATGAGATAATCAACGAAACAAGCGCAGATGGCGCCAAAATAAGCGAATATTCCTCCGCAGAGCACAGCTCAGCCAAGATCATTATAAGCTATGAGGGCTATTCCTGGTCTTTGGTGGCCTCAAACGGCTTTGGTGAAAATTATAACGGGGAATTTTTGAGTGAAATTTTGAAATAAAGAAAAGCGGTGCAGCCTATATGGCTGCGCCGCTTTTTTCGAAGCTCGTTATTATGCTTGGGCTTGTTGCCACTCGTAAGCTTTTATCTGCTTTTGAGGGCGTTATACTTTGCCTTGTCTTCATCGGTGTAACCGATGAGGCAGTTATTATTATGATTATAAATATCAATAAGAATGTTCTTGATTTCGCCATGCTTGTCCTTACCCATAGATGCAACCTGAGTGGGCTTCATGTTTTTGGTTGCAATATAAACAGAGTCGACTGTTTTGATAGGAATGAGGAGTAAGGAGGTTGTATGAGTATGTCTGTATGCCTATACTATTTCATCATGGCTGAACATATATCCACGTCTCTTGCAGAATACATAGTTGGGAGTGACAACAACTTTACCATATTTTTACACAAAATCAACAAAAAAACAGCTGCACATATTTTTAACTACGTGCGGCTGTTTTTTATAACTTGTTATTCTGCCAGGGGCTTCATGGTGGGGAACAGGAGGACATCGCGGATGGAGTCGCAGCCGGTAAGAAGCATGACGCAGCGGTCAATGCCCATACCCATGCCGCCGGTGGGAGGCATGCCATACTCCAGAGCCAGGAGGAAGTCCTCGTCCAGCATCTCGGTTTCATGGTCGCCACGCTCGCGCTGCTCAACCTGCTTCTCGAAACGATAGCGCTGGTCGATGGGGTCATTGAGCTCGGAATAAGCATTTGCCAGCTCACTGTGGCAAATGAAAAGCTCAAAGCGCTCGGTGAGGCGGGGGTCAGCGGGGCTGCGCTTGGTCAGGGGGCTGACCTCAACGGGATACATGGTGATGAAGGTGGGCTGGATAAGCTTCTCTTCACCCCGCTGATCGAAGCATGCGTAAAGAGCGTTGCCCCATGTCTTCTCTGCTGCATCGGCAAGTTCAACGCCGATTGCCTTTGCGGCAGCAACAGCCTCAGCGTCATCGCTGATTGCGCCGAAGTCGATACCAACATATTCCTTAACAGCATCAACCATGCTGAGTCTTCTCCAACCGGGAGTGAGGTCGATGGTCTCGCCCATCCACTCTACCTGATAAGAACCGAGAATCTCGTTTGCAGCACCTGCAATAACGCCCTCTGCGATATCCATCATATCGTGGAAATCGGCATAAGCCTCATAAAGCTCAACAGTGGTGAACTCGGGGTTATGCTTGGTGTCCATACCTTCGTTGCGGAAGATGCGTCCGATTTCATAAACACGCTCAATGCCGCCAACAATGAGGCGCTTGAGGGGCAGCTCGGTTGCGATACGCATATACATATCGATATCCAGAGTGTTATGGTGAGTAATGAAGGGACGGGCAGCTGCACCGCCTGCGATGGTGTTGAGGACGGGGGTTTCAACCTCCATATAGCCTCTGTTATCCAGATAGCTGCGGAGGAAACGGATGAACTTGGAGCGAATATCGAAGTTGCGGCGGCTTGCGTCGGACATAATAAGGTCAACGTAGCGCTGGCGATACTTAAGCTCCGTGTTGGTCATACCGTGGAACTTTTCGGGGAGAGGACGCAGACTCTTGCTGAGGAGGCTAACCTTCTCTGCGTGAACGGAAATTTCCTCGGTCTTGGTCTTGAAGACGAAACCGGTAATACCGATGATATCGCCGATATCATACTTGCGGAAATCTGCAAACTCAGTTTCGGAAACGGAGTCTTTCTTGATGTAAAGCTGAATCTGTCCGCGGTCATCCTTAATATGGCAGAAAATGGCCTTACCCATTCCGCGCTTGGACATAATGCGTCCTGCAACGGAAACGGTCTTGCCCTCAAAGGCTTCATAGTCAGCCTTGATGTCTGCGGAAAATGCGCTGCGATCAAACTTGGTGATCACAAAAGGATCGCGGCCTTCATCCTGAAGGTTCTTGAGCTTATCGCGGCGAATCTGCAGAAGCTCGCTGAGATTCTCCTCCTGAGGGACGTTCTTTATCTCTTCGCTCATTATAAGCACTCCAATCAGTTATTGATTTCCAGTATTTCGAACTGGAGCTGGCCTGCGGGAGCATCAATGGTGACGATCTCGCCAACAACGTGACCGAGAAGTCCACGGCCGAAGGGGCTGTCGCTGGAGATGCGGCCGATCATGGGGTTGGCTTCCTGAGAACCAACGATCTGATACTCTTCAACGATGTTCTCCTCAAGGTCCTTAACCTTAACGCGGCTGCCGTGGCCGACCTTGCCTGCAAGATGGGTTACTTCGATGATTTCAGCATTTTCGATGAGGTTCTTGACCTCTGCGATTCTGGAATAGAGCTTGCCCTGTTCGGTTTTTGCCTCGTCATATTCGCTGTTTTCGGAAAGGTCACCGAAGCTTCTTGCTTCCTTGATCTGCTCGGCTACTTCCTTTTCCCTGACGGTCTGGAGATATTCCAGTTCCTGCTTAAGCTCGTCAAGGCGCTCCTGACTCATTTTGAATCTGTTTTCGTTACCCATTACTGTCTTCCTTCCGATATATTGTAATTATTTTTTATTAATAAAGTACGCTAAATACCAATCTTGTATTATAAGTGCAAGTTCGCTTTATGTCAAGAAAGATATTCCAAAGCTTTCATAAGCTGGCTATCCACACTGCCAATAATCTCCACCTGAATATCGGGGATTAATCCGCCCTGCTCTGCAAGGCTCACTCTATTGGGGGTAAGATAATTGTGTGTGGAAATATGAACGGCACTGCCGTCATCGAGGATAAAAGTCTGCTGGCTTCTTGCCTTGCCGGTGCTGGGCATTCCCACAACAGTTGCCACCTCGTATTCCCGAAGCGCAGCAGCGAAAAACTCCGCAGCGGAATAGCTGTGCTCATTAATGAGAACCACCATTGGCATGCTTATGCTGCCCTCTTCGGAATAAAAAATATTTTCCTCGCCATCAGCGCTTACGCTGACGAATATCTCGCCAGCAGGGAGAAGATAGTCCAGAAGCCTTGTCAGTTCACCAAGCTGTCCACCCGGATTTGAGCGAACGTCAAAAACAAGGGCTTTTGCTCCCTGCTCCCTCAGCACCTCAATGGCAGCTATGGAATCATCGCAGGCGCCTTTTTCGAAATTATCTATGCGGATATAGCCTATATTGTTTTCCTCCATTCGGTGGGAAACGGGGCTATTATAGATAATCTCGTTTGTAATGAGAGCTGTTTCGGTCACACCCTCGGGGTTAAGGAAAAGAATCTCATACTCTCCGCTCTGGGATTTGATAAGAGCGCTCATCTCGCTTATATCAAAGCCTGCCAGGCTTTTACCGTTGACAACGGTGAGCACGCAGCCTGCTCTTATGCCCGCTCTTTCAGCAGGATATCCGGGTACAACGCTTACAACATAGGCTCCTCTTCCCTGCTCATCAAGGGTGACGCTTACGCCTATTCCCTTGGTGGAGTTTTGAGTTCTATCCATATATGCTGCACATTGCTCTGCAGACATATAATAGCTCCAGCGGTCGCCCGATGCGTTAACGATTGCAGCGGAGACCTCATCCGCGGCAGCGTTCCAGTCCACATCGGCAACATAAAACTCATCAACAACGCTGCGGACAGTATTGATTTTGCTCAGAAATGCGAGGCCTTCCCTGCCACCTGCAAAGTTAACAAATAAGGCTGTAATAATTGCAAGGGTAAGCACTGCAGAACCAAAACACAATACCAGCGTAGACCAAAATCCATATTTTCTGTTCAACTATATCACCACTTTGATGAAAAATACTGTAATAGTATGGCTTATATAACTAAAAGTAACTGCCCGACTGGAAAAACAGTCCGGCAGTTACTTATATTATCTCCCCAATCAGGCAGTGGGAGAGAAAGAAAATCCTATGTTATAGAAGCTGAGGGGGTCAACACAGCCGCCCATACGAACCTCATAATGGAGGTGGGGACCTGTGGACCAGCCGGTAGAACCGACATAACCAAGGGTCTGTCCGCGGCTTACATACTGACCTGCGGTGACAGCCATTGAGCTCATATGAGCATAAAGGGTGGAGTTGCCATCTGCATGATAGACAACAACATAGTTTCCGTAAGAAGAGCTGTATTCGGCAATACCTACGGTGCCTGCCTGAGCAGCGCCGATGGTAGCCCCTGCGTTTGCAGCAACGTCAACACCTGCGTGGAACTTAACAGTTCCGAATATGGGATGCACGCGATCTCCGAAAGCGCTGGTTATGTAAGTGGAGCTTACGGGCCAATAATAACCGCCGCCGGTGTTGGTACCGATGGAGGGCACGGTGCTGCCTGCACCGCCGACGCCGCCACCGCTATAACTGGGACGCTGCTGTGCGGCCTGCTGGGCTGCAAGTTCCTTCTGTTTCTGCTCGATCTTGTTATTTACCTCAACCTCGAGAAGCTGGTTCTCATTATAGGCCTCGGTATAAGCCGCAATATCATCCTCCAGTTCCTGGATCATGACAAAGGCCTTCTCGATTTCCTTTTCAAGCTTTTCCTTTTCGGCAGTGAGTTCTTCTTTCTTCTCCTCCTGCTGTTCCTGGATAAGCTCATATTCGGCCTTGACTTCTTCAACGAACTCGCGTGCGGCAACATACTCTTCCTCAAGAGCCTGGTCATACTTCATAATGTCCAGAATATCATCCAGACGACCAAGCATTTCGGAAATGCTACCGGCTTTGAGGATGAAGGAAAGATAAGACCAGGAGCTGTTTTCCTCCATTGCTCTTACGCGGCCGCGGTAAACTTCAAACTGCTTCTCCTCGGCTGCAACGGCTTCGGCAAGCTCAATCTCCTTATTGGAGATCATCTCATCATAAAGCTCAATCTGCTCATTGATTATCTCAATTTCCTGACGGTTGAGCTCATTCTGCTTATCCAGAGCTTCCTTGCGGGCAATAACGGAGGCTTTTTCATCCTCAAGCGCCGACATCTGTTCGATAACAAGGTCCTGCTGGTCGCGAATAGCCTGACGCTCATCTTCAAGAGCATCAATATCAGCCTGGCTTACTGCTCCGGCAGAAAAGCTGCCAACGCCCACAAACACAAGGCCGATAAGCATTACTGCCGCAAGAACGAGGCAGACAATGCGTACAAATTTTTTGTTAGACATAAAGTCCTCCTTTGAGGGGAATAAATAAAGCTCTGTCGGGATCTTATCAGACCTTCAAATAGTTTCTGATTGCAACACTGCTGCCGAAAACGCCGACAATAAGTCCAATTCCGAGGAACACTGCCAGCATGGGCCAAAGAAGAACATCAAAGGCAACAACGCTGACAAGAGTGCCGATAAGGCTGGTCATCATCTTCTCGGTTACGAGACTATAAAGACCCCACTGGACAAAGAATGCAATAGCGCCGCCCAGAAGGCCGAGGATAAGACCTTCAACAACAAAGGGGAAGCGAATGAAGGAATTGCTTGCTCCAACCATCTTCATTATAGCAATCTCTTCTCTGCGGCTATATGTAGCGAGCTTAATGGTGTTGTTCATGATAAACACGCTGACGACAAAGAGAATTGCAATGATGATAAGAGAAACAACACTGATAACATTGCGTACAACAATAATTGCCTTGCCTATTTCAAGCTCAGCGCCAACATCAGCAATGCCGTTCACAGCCTTGATGTCTGCTGCAGTGCTCTCCATAAGAGCCAGATCTTCCATGTGGATAGCGTATCTATGGCGAAGGGTTGTGTCGGGGAGATCTTCAAATCTGGAGTCATCGTCATACTCAGCCTTGAAATTCTCAAAAGCTTCCTCGCGGGAAACAAATCGAACAGAGCTGACGTTGCTGATTGCCTCAATGCGATGCTGAATATCCATTGCCTCTTCGTCGCTGAGTTCTTCATCAACGAAAGCAAGAATTTCGTTATCGCGCTCCATCTCACCGATCATCTCGTTGATGTTAAAGCTGAGAAGGGAGAAGCTGCCCATGATAAGCAGGCAGGCCACAATAATGGTCACGGATGCGAAAGACATAAATCCGTGAGTGAATATGCTTTTAATACCCTCTTTTATGAGGTGAAAGAGTCTGTTAAGCTTCATATGCGTAATACCCATCCATTCCGTCACTGACTACACTGCCTGCCTCGATTGAAATTACTCGCTTGGCAAAGGCGTTTACCAGTTCCTTTTCGTGGGTAACAACCAGAACGGTGGTACCCAGTTCGTTGATCTTCTGAAGCAAAAGCATGAGCTCAAGGCTCTTTGCGGGGTCAAGGTTGCCGGTGGGCTCGTCCGCGATGATAACGCGGGGACGGTTTACAAGAGCTCTTGCGATAGCAACACGCTGCTGCTCACCGCCGGAAAGCTCCTGAGGATAACGCTTCTCGCGTCCCTCAAGGCCGACGAGAGCCAGAACATAGGGCACGCGCTCCTGAATTTCCTTCTTGGATGCGCCTACAACATGCATAGCAAAAGCAACATTGTCATAAACAGTCTTATCCTCGATAAGACGGAAATCCTGGAAAATTACGCCGAGAGTGCGGCGGAACTTGGGCAGCATGCGGCGGCGAATAGTGCTAAGGTCGTATCCGTTGACGCTGATTTCACCTTCGCTTGCCTTTATCTCACCGGTGAGGAGCTTGATGATAGTGGTCTTACCGCTTCCGGAAGGACCGACAAGAAATACAAACTCGCCCTCTTCGATATTGATATTAAGGTGATTTGCAGCGACGGTTCCGCTGGTTTTATAAACCATTGAAACATCGTTAATTGAAATCATAAATCACATTCCTCCATTTTGTTGGATTCAATCTACATTAAAAAAGCATCAAATTTGCTTCCTGATTTTAATGTTAAAATTAATACTGCTTTACCTGAGAGCTGAGATATTTTTTAACCATCAGAGCAACTTTGAAGATGATTGCATGGTCAAACTCGCGCAGATCAAGACCGGTAAGCTTCTTAATCTTCTCAAGGCGATATACAAGGGTGTTTCTATGTACAAAAAGCTTGCGGCTGGTCTCGGAAACGTTCAGATTGTTCTCAAAGAACTTGTTAATGGTGAAGAGAGTTTCCTGATCAAGGCTTTCAATGGGGTTCTTCTTGAAAACTTCGGAAAGGAACATTTCACAAAGGGTGGTGGGCAGCTGATAGATAATGCGTCCCAGGCCGAGATTTTCGTAATGGATGATGCTGTTATCATCATCGAATACCTTGCCGACTTCGATAGCCACCTGGGCTTCCTTATAGCGGTCAGCAAGCTCGCGAAGATGATGAGCGGTGGTGCCGATACCAATGACAGTTTTAATGCCAAACTCCTTCTGCATTGCGTTCTCAATGTTCTGTGCGATTGCAAAAAGCTCGGAATTATCGTAGGAGGGAGACATTTCCTTTATAAGAACAAGGTCACTTTCGGAGATAGAAAGGACAAAATCACGCTGTCTGTCGGGGAAAAGATTCTGAAGAAGTTCAATGGCGGAAACATCGCTCTTACCTACCTGACGGATGAGGAAAACAACGCGATAAATATCAGCGGCGAAATGAAGTTCCTTTGCGCGGACATACACATCACCGGGGAGAATATTATCGGAAATAATATTCTTGATGAATGTTGCCTTATCATGCTTCTCTTCATAGTTGGTTTTTGCCTCAGCCATTGCGACGGCTGCAAGAACGCAAATGCATTTTGCAATAGCATCATGACCGTTGACAAATACAGCATAATCAAACTGGGAATCAACGCTGCCGAAGATCTTATATGTACGGGCAGGGGTGACGTAGATCTGGTCAGGAGCTTCTCCGCTTATGCTCTGAACATCATCGAGAAGAGAACCGATGAGGCTGAGTTCGTTGCATGCAACAACATAGCCCTGATTATTGACAACGCCAAAGGTGCGGTCAGCAGCATCCTTCATCTGAACAATAACGCTCTGGAAAATTCTGTTAGACATAACATGCCCTCCTATATGTTTTACATCATGCCAAAGAACTTAAAGCTGGCAAAATTTATATACAATTTACACTAAACCACATAATACAATAATGTTCAAAGAATTTCAATATAATTTGTGTAATTTTTCAATAAAAGTGCAAAATAATTGTGAGTTGCGTTAAATTCAGGCTATTAGTTTTGTGCTTTTTATCAGTAAGTCCAAAAAAACCATACCATTTTCATTGAAAACACCATATTGGTTATTTTGCCGAGTCCGTCATTTTACATAATTTACATAATATCATGAAAAATGTAATTATTTCCCCGAGGTTAATTTCAACCTCGGGGAAACCAAAAATTTATTCAAATATTTTACTGATCTCTTCTTCGCTAAGCTCTCTGAACTCACCGCTTCTAAGCTTCTGATCAAGGCTGAGTCCACCAATACTTAGGCGATGGAGTGCTGTCACATGCTTGCCACGAGAGGCAAACATACGCTTCACCTGATGATATTTTCCCTCGTAAACTGTGGCAAGTCCAACGCTGGGTCGTTCAATTTCCAGCTTTGCACTCATACATTCGGTGCCATCAGAAAGGACTATTCCCTTCTCAAATGCGGCAATATCGTCATCATCCAAAACACCAGTAACAGCTGCCCGATAGACCTTGGCTATATGGTGCTTGGGTGAAATTATGTTGTGGGAAAATACTCCGTCATTGGTTAAAAGCAGCAAGCCTGTAGTGTCCTTATCCAAACGGCCAACGGGAAAAAGCTCCTGCTTGCGAAGACTTTCAGGAAGGAGGTCTATAACAGTTTTCTGCTGACTATCCTCCGTTGCAGACAAAACACCGTTTGGCTTATTCATCATAATATAACGATTTTTTCTATAGTCGAGACTTTCTCCGTCTATATAAACAGTGGATACATCACCATCAACCTTCATCTCAGCGGAAGAAGCTATCATATTATCAACTCTGACTCTTCCCGCTTTAACCAGTTCCTTTGCCTCTCTTCTGGATGCTCTTCCAGAATCGGCAATAAGCTTATCAAGTCTTACAAGCGCCATACAATCACCTCATAGATTAAATCTTCTTTTTATATAATAGCATGTTTTGTCCGCGGTTTGAATACCCTAATACAAAGGAGGGACAAAAATGTTTATATACACAGTTAAATTTGATAGGAAAAAAGCAATTTTTATTGTAATTATGGCTTTCCTGATTCTGTTTGGCATAATAATGCTGGCGTCAATCGATTATCCCCCAAAAAGCGACAATAAAAGTACAAGTATTTCATCCGATGAAAAGGGGGCAAATTACCTAGCATCCCTGGGCTGGAAAGTTGAAACTCCGGCAATGAAAAAAGAAACTGTACTTATACCGAAAAAATTCACAGATGTATTTAATAAATATAACGCCCTTCAGCAAAGTCAGGGCTATGACCTTCAAAACTACGCAGGCAAGGAAGTTGACCTATATACATATAAGGTTACAAATCATGAAAGCACAGACACAGTATATGCGCAGCTATATGTTTATAAAAACAAGGTTATCGGAGGAGATATCCACTCCTCATCCATTGACGGCTTTATGTGCGGACTTAAAAAAGGAGAAAAATAAAAAAAGTGGCTTGCCGAAGCAAGCCGCTTTTAATTTTTAACTCAAAGAGTTTATCTTATTGTTAATAAGAATTAGTCCTCGACAGCGATAACAACGCCGGAACCAACGGTACGGCCGCCTTCGCGGATAGCGAAGCGGAGACCCTTCTCGATAGCGATGGGGGTGATGAGCTCAACCTTCATGTCGACGTTGTCGCCGGGCATGCACATTTCAGTGCCTTCGGGGAGGTTGATAACACCGGTAACGTCGGTGGTACGGAAGTAGAACTGGGGACGATAGTTGTTGAAGAAAGGAGTGTGACGGCCGCCCTCTTCCTTGGACAGAACGTAAACCTGGCCAACGAACTTGGTGAGGGGGTGAATGGTCTTGGGAGCAGCGAGAACCTGGCCGCGCTCGACGTCCTTCTTAGCAATACCACGGAGCAGGCAGCCAACGTTGTCGCCAGCCTCAGCGTACTCGAGGGTCTTGTGGAACATCTCAGTGCCGGTAACGGTGGTCTCGGTGGTCTCTTCCTTCAGACCAACGATCTCAACCTTATCGCCAACCTTAACGAGACCACGCTCTACACGACCGGTAACAACGGTACCACGGCCGGAGATGGTGAAAACGTCTTCAACGGGCATGAGGAAGGGCAGGTCAGCCTTACGATCGGGAGTGGGGATCCAAGCGTCAACAGCGTCCATGAGCTCCTTGATGCAAGCATAGTCAGCAGCAGAAGGATCGTTGGACTCGCAAACGAGAGCGTTCAGAGCGGAACCGCGAACGATGGGGGTGTCATCTCCGGGGAAGCCGTAGAAGTCGAGAAGCTCGCGAACTTCCATCTCGACGAGCTCGAGGAGCTCTTCGTCGTCAACCTGGTCGCACTTGTTCAGGAAGACAAGGATGGAGGGAACGTTAACCTGACGAGCGAGAAGAAGGTGCTCGCGGGTCTGAGCCATGGGGCCGTCAGAAGCAGCGATAACAAGGATAGCGCCGTCCATCTGAGCTGCGCCGGTGATCATGTTCTTGATATAGTCGGCGTGGCCGGGGCAGTCAACGTGAGCGTAGTGACGGTTCTCGGTCTCGTACTCAACGTGAGCGGTGTTGATGGTGATACCACGCTCGCGCTCTTCGGGAGCCTTATCGATGGAGCTGTAGTCGGTGTACTCAGCCTTGCCCTGCATAGCGAGGAACTTGGTGATAGCAGCGGTGGTGGTGGTCTTACCATGGTCGATGTGACCGATGGTGCCGATGTTTACATGGGGCTTAGTTCTGTTGAACATCTGTTTTGCCATTGTGGAACATCCTCCTAATAATAAAGTAAATAATAATTTTTGTTTTTCAACTCAACGAATTGATTTTACAGTATTTTTACTGTATTTGCAACAGTAATTTTTTAAAAATTACTTGCTGCGTGCGCCAACAATGCTCTCCTGCAGATTCTTGGGCAGTTCGACATAGTGGCTGGGCTCCATGGAGTAGTTTGCACGACCCTGAGTCTTGCTTCTGAGGTCGGTTGCATAACCGAACATGGAGGAAAGGGGAACGTTTGCGGTGATTTCTGCAGCTCCGTTACGGATATCGGTGCCGCTGATAAGTCCGCGGCGAGAGTTGACATCGCCCATAACGTCACCCATATACTCATCGGGAGCGGTAACAACGACCTTCATGATGGGCTCAAGCAGAGTGGGACCAGCCTTGTGGCAAGCCTCTTTGAATGCCATAGAACCGCAAATCTTGAATGCCATTTCGGAAGAGTCAACTTCGTGGAAGGAGCCATCAATGAGGGTGACCTTAACGTCAACAACCTGATAGCCTGCCAGAATACCAGCTTCCATTGCACCCTGAATACCCTGGTCAACAGCAGGAATATACTCGCGGGGAATTGCGCCGCCAGTGATCTTGTCCACGAACTCGTAGCCCTTACCGGACTCGTTGGGCTCGACAATGAGCTTAACATGAGCAAACTGTCCCTTACCGCCGCTCTGACGGGCATAGCGGGTATCAACAGTTGCGCTCTTAGTGATGGTCTCTTTGTAAGAAACCTGGGGTTTACCAACATTTGCCTCAACCTTGAACTCGCGCAGAAGTCTGTCAACGATGATTTCAAGGTGAAGCTCACCCATACCGGCAATGATGGTCTGGCCGGTTTCCTGATCGGTGTAGCTCTTGAAGGTGGGATCCTCTTCAGCCAGCTTCTGGAGAGCGATGATCATCTTCTCCTGACCAGCCTTGGTCTTGGGTTCAATAGCAACACGGATAACAGGCTCGGGGAACTCCATGGACTCAAGAATAATTCTATTCTTTTCGTCGCAAAGAGTGTCACCGGTGGTGGTGTTTTTAAGACCGACAGCTGCTGCGATGTCGCCGGAATAGACCTGAGCCAGGTCTTCACGGTGGTTAGCATGCATCAGCAGGATACGGCTTATTCTCTCACGCTGACCCTTGGTGGAGTTATAAACAGTCTTACCGGTCTCCAGAGTTCCGGAGTAAACGCGGAAGAAGCTGAGGCGTCCAACATAGGGGTCGGTCATGATCTTGAATGCAAGAGCGGAGAAAGGCTCGTCGTCGCTGGGCTTACGTACAAGCTCCTCATCGGTATCGGGATCGATACCGGTCATCGCTGCGATGTCAGTGGGAGCGGGCATGTAGTCAACGATAGCGTCAAGCAGCTTCTGAACACCCTTGTTCTTATAAGAGGTGCCGCAGACCACGGGGATCATGCTGACAGAAACGGTAGCCTTACGAATGGCTGCCTTGATCATATCAGTGGGGATTTCCTCGCCTTCGAGGTACATCATCATGATATCATCATCAAAATCCGAGACGGCCTCGAGAAGCTTTTCACGATACTCTTCAGCCAGATCACGCATATCCTCGGGGATCTCCTCGGTACGCATGTCCTTACCAAGCTCATCGTAGAAAACACGGGCGTTCATTTCGACGAGGTCGATGATGCCGCGGAAGGTGCTTTCGGAACCGATGGGAAGCTGGATAGGAACAGCGTTGCACTTCAGTCTGTCATGCACCATCTGCAGGACGTTATAGAAGTTTGCGCCCGTGATATCCATCTTGTTGACGTATATCATTCTGGGGACGCTGTAATGGTCGGCCTGACGCCAAACGGTTTCGGACTGGGGCTCAACACCGCCCTTTGCGCAAAGAACGGTGACGCATCCGTCGAGAACACGGAGAGAACGCTCAACTTCAACAGTGAAGTCAACGTGACCCGGGGTGTCGATGATGTTGATGCGGTGGTTCTTCCAATGGCAAGTGGTAGCAGCGGAAGTGATGGTGATGCCTCGCTCCTGCTCCTGCTCCATCCAGTCCATGGTGGCGGTACCCTCATGGGTCTCACCAATCTTGTAGGTGACGCCGGTGTAATAAAGAATACGCTCAGTGGTGGTAGTCTTACCTGCGTCGATGTGGGCCATTATGCCGATATTTCTGGTTTTTTCAAGTGAATACTCTCTGGGCATTTTTTAAGTCTCCTAAAAATCTCCCTAATGGGATTACCAACGGAAGTGTGCGAAAGCCTTGTTGGACTCGGCCATCTTGTGCATATCTTCACGCTTCTTGACAGATGCACCGGTATTGTTGCATGCATCCATGATTTCACCTGCAAGGCGCTCCTTCATGGTCTTCTCGCTGCGCTTACGGCTGTAAGCGGTAATCCAACGAAGGCCAAGGGTCTGACGACGCTCGGGACGAACCTCGATGGGAACCTGATAGGTAGCACCACCAACACGGCGAGCCTTAACTTCAAGAGCAGGCATGATGTTGTTCATAGCCTCGGTGAAAGCTTCAAGACCGTTCTTGCCGGTCTTCTCCTCGATGATTGCAAATGCGTCGTAAACGACCTTCTGGGCTACACCCTTCTTGCCATCGAGCATAACGCTGTTGATCAGCTTAGATACCAGAACGCTGTTATAAACAGGATCGGGCAGAATTTCTCTCTTGGGAACATTACCTCTTCTGGGCACTTGTACTTCCCTCCTTCATTATGAAATGATTTCAACGGTACTCGAACACGCTTTTCGTGTGTGTCCGTTTGCGCCCTGGGTTAAATATATTAACAACAGGGCAAATAAATTGATTTGCTGTTGGAAAATGCTTCAGGAATTTTGAATCTTACTTCTTCTTGCCGGCCTTGGGACGCTTTGCACCGTACTTGGAGCGGGCCTGCATACGTCCGGAGACGCCCTGTGCATCGAGAGTACCACGGATGATGTGGTAACGTACACCAGGAAGGTCCTTAACACGACCGCCACGGATCATAACTACAGAGTGCTCCTGCAGGTTGTGACCGATACCGGGAATGTAAGCGGTGACTTCGTAGCCATTGGTCAGGCGAACACGGGCGATCTTACGAAGTGCGGAGTTAGGCTTCTTAGGGGTAGAAGTACGAACTGCGGTGCAGACGCCACGCTTCTGGGGAGAGGGCAGATCGGTTTCCTTGTTCTTAAGAGTGTTCAGACCCTTCTGCATTGCAGGAGAATTGCTCTTGTAGGTAGCCTGCTGTCTTCCCTTTCTTACCAGCTGGTTAAAAGTAGGCATTGTTTTCCTCCTTTCCAAAAAAATCCTTTTTTACGAAAAAAATCCGCAAAAAATTACCGTATAGGCCTATGAGCCCACACAATTTCGAATTTTAGCATAATTAACAAAATTAGTCAATATATTTTTACACTTTGGAGAGAAAAATTTTGCGTTTTTTTACGCACTTCTTGCCTGTTTTTTACAGAAAAAAAGGAGCAGCTTTCGCTGCTCCTTTTTCATTTATCAGATGGCGTTGCTGCGTCCTACAAGAACAGAAAGGTCAACATAGTCTGCAGAGTCAACATCAACGCTTTCATCAGCTTTTGCTTCAACCTGACGATAGCACTCCAGACCGGAGCCAGCAGGGATCAGCTTACCGATGATAACGTTTTCCTTAAGACCTACGAGGTGGTCAACCTTGCCCTTGATAGCTGCATCGGTGAGAACCTTGGTGGTCTCCTGGAAGGATGCTGCGGAAAGGAAGGACTCGGTGGCCAGAGAGGCCTTGGTGATACCCATAAGGATATGGGTGAAGGTTGCGGGACGGAGGGGCTCGCCCAGTTCGTTGAGCTCACCTGCTTCAATGCGTGCCTGAAGGGCAGCATTTGCAGCGCGGAACTCAAATACGTCCACAACAGAGCCGCTGAGAAGCTCGGTGTCACCGGCCTCTTCAACTCTGACCTTACGCATCATCTGGCGAACGATAACTTCGATATGCTTATCGTTGATATCAACGCCCTGCTGACGATAAACCTTGAGAACTTCCTGGATAAGGTAGGTGCGGACACCTGCGCGGCCGAACTCGTCATCGTCAACACCGCGGATGCGGAGGACATCGTGGGGACTGAGAGCACCGGCGCTCAGTTCCTGACCCTTATCAACATGATCACCTGCATTAACAAGAATGCCTGCGGAATAGGGTATCTGGTAAACCTTGGTCTCGCCGTCAGCCTCGTTAGTGACAGTGAGAGCGCAGATAGCATTGTGCTTGGTTGCTTCCATGGAGACGGTACCACCGATTTCGGAGAGAACAGCCATCTTCTTGGGCTTGCGTGCCTCGAAGAGCTCTTCAACTCTGGGAAGACCCTGGGTAATATCGTCACCAGCGACACCGCCGGTATGGAAGGTACGCATGGTAAGCTGGGTACCGGGTTCACCGATGGACTGTGCAGCGATAACACCGACAGCTTCACCGGCATTGACGAACTTGCCGGTAGCAAGGTTCATACCGTAGCACTTTGCGCAGATGCCGCTCTTGGCATTGCAGCTGAGAACGCTGCGAACGCGTACGCGGTTCATACCATGAGCTTCGAGAATCTTCTCGTCGCCCTTCATGAACATATGGTTGGTATCGAAGAGGACCTCGCCGGTTTCGGGAGATACAACGTCGAATACGGGGAAACGACCGTGGATGCTCTCGCCGAAGGACTCAACAACCTGACCCTTATCGTAAACGGTGGTTGCCCAGATACCGTCATCGGTTCCGCAATCATGCTCGCGAACAATGACTTCCTGAGAAACGTCAACCAGACGACGGGTAAGATAACCGGAGTCAGCGGTACGAAGAGCGGTATCGGTCAGACCCTTACGTGCACCTCTGGAGGAGATGAAGTACTCCAGAACACTAAGGCCTTCACGGAAGTTGGACTTGATGGGGATTTCGATGGTCTTACCGGAGGTATTAGCCATCAGACCGCGCATACCGGCCAGCTGACGGATCTGGTTCATAGAACCACGAGCGCCGGAGTCTGCCATCATGAAGATGGGGTTGAACTCGTCAAGACCGTGCTGCAGAGCATCGGTAACATCCTTGATGGTCTTTTCCCATTCAGCAACGATGAGGCGATAACGCTCATCATCGGTGATGAAGCCGCGCTTGAACTGGCGCTCAATGGCAACTACCTTCTGCTCGGTCTCACCGATGAGGGTGTACTTTGCAGCGGGAACGGTCATATCAGCGATGGAGATGGTGATAGCGCCAACAGTGGAGAACTTATAGCCGAGAGCCTTGATGTTGTCAAGAACTTCGGTTGCAATGGTAAAGCCATACTTCTCGATGCAGCGATCAACGATCTTTCCAAGCTGCTTCTTGCCGACCTTGCCGATGGAGCTGTGGCCGCCGCCAACTTCGAAGTCGAAGCGTGCCTCGGGGTCATTTCTGTCAACGAATCCAAGATCCTGAGGAATGGGCTCGTTATAGATGATACGACCAACGGTGGTCTCGATAACCTTGCTCTGGGGAACTCCGTCGAAGGTCTTGGTAACACGAACAAGAATGGGGGCATGGAGGCCGATGTTGCCGCCGGCATAGCTCATGAGAGCCTCGTTAACGCTGGTATACATCTTGGTGGGCTTATACTGAGCCTGCTTCTTACCCTCTGCCTTTGCCTTTTCGTTGGCTGCAACGAACTCGTCAGCATCAACGATCTGGCCGTTGGGCAGCTCGGTCTCACCGGCATCGGTGACGAAAACTTCCTCTGCACCCTTCTCAGCCTTGCCGAGGCGTACATAAGTGAGGTAGTAAGAACCGAGAACCATATCCTGAGTGGGAGTGGTAACAGGGCTACCATCCTGAGGACGGAGAAGGTTATTTGCGGAGAGCATCAGCAGACGGGCTTCAGCCTGTGCCTCTGCGCTCAGGGGAACGTGGATAGCCATCTGGTCGCCGTCGAAGTCGGCGTTAAATGCAGTGCAGCACAGGGGGTGCAGCTTCAGAGCGCGGCCTTCAACAAGAACGGGCTCGAATGCCTGAATACCCAGACGGTGGAGGGTAGGTGCACGGTTGAGGAGAACAGGATGCTCCTTGATGACAACATCAAGAGCGTCCCAAACCTCGGTGCGCTGCTTATCAACCATCTTCTTTGCAGACTTGATGTTGTTTGCAACGCCGTCCTCAACCAGCTTCTTCATAACGAAGGGACGGAACAGCTCGATAGCCATTTCCTTGGGAACACCGCACTGATAGAGCTTCATCTCAGGACCGACAACGATAACGCTTCGGCCGGAGTAGTCAACACGCTTACCAAGAAGGTTCTGACGGAAACGACCCTGCTTACCCTTGAGCATATCGCTGAGGGACTTGAGTGCGCGGGAGTTTGCGCCGGTTACAGCGCGGCCGCGGCGGCCGTTATCAATGAGGGAGTCAACAGCTTCCTGAAGCATACGCTTCTCATTGCGGACAATGATGTCGGGAGCGTTGAGCTGCATCAGTCTCTTAAGACGGTTGTTGCGGTTGATAACGCGGCGATAGAGATCGTTCAGGTCACTGGTGGCGAAACGGCCGCCATCCAGCTGAACCATGGGACGAATCTCAGGGGGAATTACGGGAAGGACATCGATGATCATCCACTCGGGCTTGTTGCCGGAAGCAAGGAATGCATCAACGACCTCAAGGCGCTTGACAAGCTTTGCCTTTTTCTGGCCAGAAGCGGTCTTCAGCTCGTTGCGGAGCTGAACGCTCAGCTGCTCGCAATTGATGTCCTGAAGGAGCTTCTTAATGGCCTCTGCGCCCATTCCTGCATCGAAATCGTCCTCATACTTCTCGCGCATATCGCGATACTCTTTTTCAGAGAGAATCTGGCACTTCTGAAGAGGAGTGAAGCCGGGGTCAATAACAATATAGGAACCGAAATAGAGAACCTTTTCAAGAATGCGGGGGGTAAGGTCAAGGATCAGACCCATACGGGAGGGAATGCCCTTGAAATACCAGATGTGGGACACGGGAGCAGCAAGCTCAATATGACCCATGCGCTCACGGCGAACCTTGCTCTTGGTAACTTCAACGCCGCAGCGGTCGCAAACTTTGCCCTTATAGCGAATCTTCTTGTACTTTCCGCAGTGGCATTCCCAGTCCTTGGTGGGTCCGAAAATGCGCTCGCAGTAAAGACCGTCGCGCTCGGGCTTGAGGGTACGATAGTTGATGGTCTCAGGCTTCTTAACCTCACCGTAGGACCATTCAAGAATCATTTCAGGGGAGGCTATGCCTATTTTAATAGCATCAAAGGGAGTGTAGCTCATATCTTATTCCTCCTCCTCAAAATCAGTGTCATCTGCAGCATAGTCGTCATCGGATTCTACATCCTCGATGGCGAAGCCTGCAGCTTCGATAGTGCTTTCATCGGCACGATATTCCTCGTCCTTGAAAGAGGGGATGTAATCATCCTCATCATCTTCCTTCAGCTCGATTTCAGCGCCGTCCTTATCAAGAACGCGGACATCAAGGCAGAGAGACTGAAGTTCCTTAACAAGAACCTTGAAGGACTCGGGGATACCGGGCTCGGGGATATTGTGTCCCTTTACGATGCTCTCGTAAGTGCGGACACGGCCGTTAACATCGTCGGACTTAACGGTGAGGATCTCCTGAAGGGTATAGGCAGCGCCGTATGCTTCAAGAGCCCAAACTTCCATTTCACCGAAACGCTGGCCGCCGAACTGAGCCTTACCACCAAGGGGCTGCTGGGTAACAAGGCTGTAGGGGCCGGTGGAACGGGCATGCATCTTATCATCAACCAGATGATGGAGCTTAAGGAAGTAAACCCAACCGACAGTTACGTCGTTATCAAACTTCTCGCCGGTGCGTCCGTCATAGAGGGCGCTCTTGCCGTCCTCGCGGAGGCCGGCCAGGCTGAGAGTTTCGCGGATGGCGGCTTCGTTTGCGCCGTTGAATACGGGGGTGGCAACCTTCCAGCCCAGAGCCTGAGCTGCATAGCCCAGATGAACTTCGAGAACCTGACCGATATTCATACGGGAAGGAACGCCCAGGGGGTTGAGGACGATGTCCAGGGGAGTGCCGTCGGGCAGATAAGGCATGTCTTCCTTGGGCATGATGCGGGAAACAACACCCTTGTTACCGTGACGTCCTGCCATCTTATCGCCGACGGAGATCTTACGCTTCTGAGCAATGTAAACTCTGACGACCTCGTTTACGCCGGGGCCCATCTCATCGCCGTTTTCGCGGGTGAAACGCTTAACGTCAACAATGATGCCGCTCTCGCCGTGGGGAACCTTCAGAGAGGTATCGCGGACTTCGCGTGCCTTTTCGCCGAAGATGGCGCGGAGCAGACGCTCCTCAGCAGTCAGATCGGTCTCGCCCTTGGGAGTGACCTTACCGACAAGGATATCGCCGGAATGGACTTCTGCGCCGACCATGATAATTCCGCGCTCGTCCAGATACTTGAGTGCATCCTCGCCTACGCCGGGGATATCACGGGTGATTTCCTCGGGTCCAAGCTTGGTATCGCGGGCATCGCACTCATATTCCTCCACGTGGATGGAGGTGAAGACGTCTTCCATAACAAGGCGCTCGTTGAGGAGGATAGCGTCCTCGTAGTTGTAGCCTTCCCAGGTCATGAAGCCGACCAGGATGTTCTTACCCAGAGAAAGCTCGCCCTGTGCGGTGGAAGGACCGTCAGCCAGAACAGTGTTATAGGAAACTCTTTCGCCAACAGAAACAATGGGACGCTGGTTGAAGCAGGTGCCCTGGTTGCTTCTTGCGAACTTGATGAGCTCATGATCCTTGATTTCGCCGTTATCGTACTTGACGGTAATGTTGGTGGCGGAAACCTTGGTGACCACACCGTCGCCCTCAGCAAGAACAACAACGCCGGAGTCAACAGCGCACTTGTGCTCAATACCGGTGGCAACAATGGGAGCCTGAGTGGTCAGAAGGGGAACTGCCTGACGCTGCATGTTAGCACCCATCAGAGCGCGGTTAGCGTCGTCGTTCTCCAGGAAGGGAATCATGGAGGTTGCGATAGAGAACATCATGCGAGGGCTGACATCCATGTAGTCGATCTTCTCGCGGTCAAGTGCGATGATTTCGTCGCGGTGACGGCAAGCAATACGCTCGTTGATGAGGTAGCCGTTCTCGTCAACAGGCTCGGTTGCCTGGCAGACGGTGTAGCGGTCCTCGATGTCGGCGGTCATGTACTCGACCTCATCAGTGAGGCGGCTTGCGATGACCTTGCCGTTTTCATCGGTGATGTGCTCTATGCGGCGGTAAGGAGTAATCATGAAGCCGTACTCGTTTACGCGGGCAAAGCTTGCAAGATAGTTGATAAGACCGATGTTGGGACCTTCGGGAGTCTCGATGGGGCACATACGGCCATAGTGGCTGTAGTGAACGTCGCGGACGTCGAAGGATGCGCGCTCACGGCTCAGACCACCGGGGCCCAGAGCAGAAAGACGGCGCTTGTGGGTCAGCTCAGCCAGGGGGTTGGTCTGATCCATGAACTGGCTCAGGGGGCTGGAGCCGAAGAACTCCTTGATAGCAGCGGTTACGGGGCGGATGTTGATAAGGCTCTGGGGAGTGACAATGTCAAGATCCTGCAGAGTCATGCGCTCGCGGATAACGCGCTCCATACGGCTGAAGCCGATGCGGAACTGGTTCTGGAGCAGTTCGCCAACACTTCTCATGCGGCGGTTGCCCAGATGGTCGATATCGTCAGCCTCACCGATGCCGTTTGCAAGGCAGTTGAGGTAGTTGACGGAAGCAAAGATATCATCAAGGATGACATGCTTGGGAATGAGCTTGTCGATATTGTCAACAATAGCTTCCTTCAGCTCTTCGCCGGAATAGTTCTCCAGCAGGTTCTGGAGGATGATGTTGCGAACCTTCTCCTTGATGCCCAGCTCAGCGGGATCGAAGTCCACATACTTGGCGAGGTCAACCATGCCGTTGGAGAATACGCGTACGCTCTTGCCTTCAACATCGAGCCAAACATCGTTTACACCTGCATCGGCAATGGCGTCAGCCTTTGCACGGGTGAGGAGCTCGCCTGCTTCAGCAATGATTTCGCCGGTCATGGGATCAGCAACGGGCATAGCCAGAACACGACCGCTGATGCGGGGTGCGAGAGCCAGCTTCTTGTTGAACTTATAACGGCCGACATTGGAGATGTCATAGCGGCGATGGTCATAGAAAAGACCATTGAGAAGGCTCTCAGCGCTATCCACAGTGGGGGGATCGCCGGGACGGAGCTTCTTATAGATTTCGATGAGGCACTCTTCGCGGGTAGCGCAGGTATCCTTATCGAAGGTAGCAGCAAGACGGATATCGTCACCGAAGATATCCTTGATCATCTCATTGGTGACGCAGCCGGCAGTGGTGTCGCAGCAGCTGAGCCAGGTGCTGGGCTCATCAACATCGTAGCGGCCCATGGCCTTCAGCAGCCAGGTGACAGGAATCTTGCGGTTCTTGTCGATGCGGACATAGAACACATCGTTGGCGTCGGTCTCGAACTCAAGCCATGCACCGTGGTAAGGAATGATGGTGGTGGCATAAACAGAGATGAGGGCCTTATCGGTGGTCTTGTCGAAATAGATGCCGGGAGAGCGAACGATCTGGGAGACGATGACACGCTCTGCACCGTTGATGATGAAGGTGCCGCCTGCGGTCATGATGGGGAAATCACCCATGAAGATCTCCTGCTCTTTGATCTCCTCGGTGGTCTTGTTGCGCAGTCTTACACCGACCTTGAGGGGTGCGGCATAGGTGGCGTTGCGAGCCTTGCATTCCTGCTCGGAATACTTGGGCTTCTCGTTCATGGAATAGCTGACGAAGCTGAGCTCCAGGTTGCCGGAATAATCGCTGACAGAGTCAACGTCATCAAAGACTTCCTTAAGTCCCTGCTCGAGGAACCACTTATAGGAATTCTTCTGAACTTCCAGCAGATGAGGCATGTCCTGAATCTCCTGAGTGCGAGCAAAGCTCTTTCTCAGGGTCTTGCCATAGTAAACGTCCTTTGGCATTGTGGCCTTCACTCCTTAGAATAGTATTTTGGAACGCCCGGGTGGGTTGTTGATTATTTGCTAAGCGCTATTGATTTTTCCCTGCGTTGTGGTACAATACAGGTGTAGATGAAATTGGGGCAATATTGGCTCCAGTCTACAAACATAGCAAGTCATTTTATCATTGGGCTCTTGAGTTGTCAAGGGCTTTTTTGTTTTTTATAAGGATCTTTTTTAACATCAGGCGGCAGTTTTTTATATGCCGCTTTTTTAATTCTCACTGTACAATCCATGCTTTTGGATTTATAATCAGGCTAACAACACTTGCGAGGTTTCATATATGACAGCTACCATATTGGGTCTCATCCTTATTTCGGCATTGGGACTTATAATTTTATACTGCGAGGGACTTGCCAACACACCGAAGCGAATTATAATTTGCGCCCTGCTTTTTGTTTTGGCAATGGGACTGCGAGGCTATGTATTTTATTACCGCACAGGAGATTACAACGACTTCCTTTCCCGTTGGGTGGAGTTTTACCGCCAGAGCGGCGGCTTCAGTGCTCTTTCCCAGAGCCTTGGCAACTATAACCTCCCCTATCTTTATTTCCTTGCCGCATTTTCTTATCTTGATGTTCCCGATCTTTACCTTATAAAGCTTCTCAGCGTTTTCTTTGATCTTATTTTGGCATGGGGCATTGCACGGCTCGTATACATATTCAAAAAGAACAAAAACGCCATACTGTCCGCTTTCTTCGTTACCCTCTTCCTCCCCACCGTTTATCTCAACGGCGCTTTGTGGGGACAGTGCGACAGCATTTACGCCGCCTTTGCAATATGGAGTATCGTGTTCGCGCTTTCTGACCGCCCCATTCTTTCTGTTATAAGTATAGCTCTCTCTTTCGCATTCAAGCTGCAGGCCGTTTTTCTTATGCCGGTATTCCTTATCTATATATTTGCAAAAAAGATACGCTGGCGCCACCTTCTGGCTTTTCCAGCCACATACGTTGTCACCGCGCTTCCCGCCGTTTTATGCGGCAGACCTTTCAAGGACGCCATACTTCTTTATTTCAATCAGGCAGAAACAGTTGGTAACGGACTGAACTATAACTCCCCTTCCGTATTTGCTTTCATTCCCTGGGGCGCAGAGGTAAACGAAGCCGTGCTTACCGAGATGGGAATCGTTGTGGCCTTCCTTTTCCTTTTCCTGCTTTTCGTATATTGTTATATAAGGAGAGGTAGCCTTGATAACCGCACGCTGCTTATTTGCTCCATGATTATTGTTTTGGCTGTTCCCTATCTTCTCCCCCATATGCACGACCGCTATTTTTATATTTCCGATGTTCTCAGCGTTGCTGTTGCTTTTGTTCTTCCTGCCCTCACCATTGTTCCCTTGCTTGTCAGCTTCGCCTCATTGCTCGGCTATCATGCCTATCTGAAGCTGCGTTTTCTCCTTACCATGAACTATGGCGCAGCAGCACTTTTAATCGCCCTAATCATCCTGCTATTTTCCCTTTTAGCAAAACCTTCAAAAAAAAATTAAAAAAGGGTGT
The DNA here is from genome assembly GCA_045631645.1 of Oscillospiraceae bacterium. Classification (GTDB taxonomy): domain Bacteria; phylum Bacillota; class Clostridia; order Oscillospirales; family Oscillospiraceae; genus SIG459. The sequence goes on along the minus strand of JAZQVC010000004.1, from coordinate 3,272 downwards.
TGACAAATTCTGATATTCTGTTATAATCACTCTTGCACTGCAAATTGCACTGCAAACGCGAGAGTGCTGGAACAGGTAGACAGGCACGTTTGAGGGGCGTGTGTCAGCCGACGTGGGAGTTCAAGTCTCCTCTCTCGCACCAGAGCAAAGCCGCTTTCGAAAGAAAGCGGCTTTTTTCTTTTTCCATTATTTACATTTGATTTTACTTTGGCTTTTTGCTAACATATCATCAGGCAGTCGGGAGACATACATACCCCGCGTATTTCCTTTCATCCGTCACTCCTGAAGTATCTCTCGGGCGAAGGCTGCCTTTTTATATGCTTGCAGAAAAAAATTTGAGGAGACTCTTTTTTGAGTCTCCGCGCTTTTTATTATATTCAGAATATGAAGCCTGCAAGCAGAGCGGCTGCAGAAGCAGCCAGAGCCACGATAATAAGAGGCAGCTTGAAATAGGCCAGAACAACCGCCACCACCGCGCCGATAACGGAGGTTGCAACATTACCCGTTGCATAGAAAATTGCAGGTATAGTCATTGCGGCAAGCACCGCATAGGGTATGTAGTAAAGGAAAGATCTTATAAAGCGAGAATTTATCTTTCTGCGGAAAAGGGTGAAGGGCAGCATACGGATAAGATAGGTCACCACCGCCATCACCGCGATATAAATAGCTATACTCATGCCTTTTCCACCTCCTCATCGGGAACGGGGAAAAGCCATGCACCAAGCAACGCCGCTCCAACAGCGCTTATGATTATGGCAAAGCCGCTGGACACAAAGGTAAATACATAATAAAAGAGAACGCTGATTATGGCTGCGACCAAAACAACAAAAAGAACGCTTTTGCTCTCTCTTGCCGGTGGAATGATAATAGCGAGGAACATTCCGTAAAGCACCAAGCCCATGGCATCGGTTATCATTGACGGCAGTATGCTGCCTGCCGCAGCTCCCAAAAATGTTCCCAAAGTCCAACCGAGAGCGGAAATCAGAATAAGCCCATACATGTATATCGGCTGGATTTTCCCCTTTTGAACCGAGGCTACGGCGAAAATTTCATCAGTTATGCCGAAGGCAACTATCATCCGGCGGAGAGTATTAAATTTATCGTCCAGTTTTTGCGAAAGAGAAAGCGCCATAAGGGCGTAGCGAAGGTTGATAACAAGCTGGGTCATTATCATCTCCACTAATCCTCCGCACGCGGCAATTATACCCACACCTGCCGCCTGACCCGCGCTGGTCAGATTGGTGAGGGATATAATAACCGTATCAAGAACGCCGAGTCCCAGACGGACAGACATTATTCCAAAGCCGAAGGATACCGAGAGATAACCGAGGGCTATGGGTATGCCGTGATATAATCCTTTTCTGAAAAGTGAATTCAAGGTCAAACTTACCTTTCCCAGTAATTATATGCCATTTTAGCACGATTGCGAAAAAAAGCCAGTATCTTTTACATCCCTCTCCCATAAAAAATGAATATTTTCCCTTCCTTGGAGGAAAAATATGAGCATAAATCCACTTTTGGGAGGTCAGGAAGATGAAGAAATTCCGACAGTTATTTTTACTTTGCATCGCCGCAGCCCTGTGTTTTGCAACAGTGGTATGCGCTTTTGCCGACGGCGACAGTCTCATTGCCGAGAACCTTGAGATAAGCACCTATCGCGGAGTTGCAGTAGGAGGCAGACTTTCTGTTGCCGATGTGGGCGCCGAGGTTATTGGATTTGAAATCACCACCAAGCCCACCAAGGGAGAAATTGAGCTCAGCGAGGACGGATGCTTTGTTTATACCCCCGACGAGGGCAAGCGTGGCAAGGACTATTTCGGCTATAAGGCCATCGACGCCGAAGGCAAATATTCTCAGGAAGCCACCGTTATCATCAGCATCAAGAAGCAGAAAACCCGTGTCACCTATTCCGACATGGAGGGAAATCCCTCCGCATGGGCTGCCGTCACCCTTGCCGAGGAAGGCATTTTTGTTGGTGAAAATATCGCGGGGGAATATGTTTTCCGCCCCGATGACCAACTTACAAGAAGCCAGTTTCTCACCATGTGCATGAAAGCCGCAGGCAGCGAGCTTATGTGGGACATTGAGGACACCGGCTTTGCCGACGATGAGTCCATTCCCGCTTGGCTCAAGCCTTATGCAGGAACAGCCTTCTGCATGAGGTATGTAAGAGGCAGCGAGAGCGAGGCAGGCACCGTTTTCGCAGGGGACGAGCTTATAAGCGCCATGGAGGCTGCCTATATTCTTGACAATGTCGCTTCCATAACCGATGTTGTTGCAGTATGGTTCAGCTTTGACCAGTTCCTGCCCGAATGGGCTGTTCAGTCCGCCGCCAATCTTTCCGCCTGCGAGATAGTCCCCGATTCTCTCTCACTTCTGGATGAGAGCGTATCCCGAAGCGAGGGCGCAGAAATGATATGCAGAGCAATGTCTCTTGCAGAAAACAGAGGATAAGCAAAAAGAGCTGACTTTAAAAGTCAGCTCTTTTTCAGTTTTTCAGCCAATGCTTCATCCGCTTCGGCAATAATGGTGTTGTAATCGGTATAAATCACCATTCCGGGAAGGGAGCCCTGCGGCTTTTTGACAAACTTGGCGCGAGTATAATCCACGCTCACTTTGCCGCCTTCGGATGCCTGAGAATGCAGCGCCGCAAGGCTTGCCGCCTCCGCAAGAGTTGCATCATCCACATCTTCACCTGCGCAGCGAATAAGCACATGGCTTCCGTGTATTTTCTGCGTATGAAGCCATATATCGCCTTTATGGGCAATTTTCAGTGTGAGTCTGTCATTTTGAGTGTTGGATCGACCAACAAGAATTTCAAACCCGCCTGTGGAAACATAGCTGAGAGGAGCGGACTCCTTAAGCTTCTGTCTGGAAGCATTTTTCTGAGGACGAAGATAGCCCGTTTCCGTAAGCTCGCGGCGTATATCTGCAATATCGCTCTCGCTTTTCACTCTGTCTATCTCATCAATAACGCTGCTGAGATATTCCTCATCGCGGCTGTTTTGGGCAATAAGCTCCGTGAGATAGCGCTCAGCCGTCTTGGCCTTGGTATATTCCTTATAGTAAGCCGCCGCATTCTGCTGGGGAGTTTTCAGGGGATCGAGGGGAATGGTAACGGAGGGGTAATCTTCCTCGTAGAAATCCTCCACAGTTATGCTGCTGCCGCCCTTTGCTCTATAAAGATTTGCGGTTATAAGGTCTGCCCAGCGGCGTTTTTCATCCCTTTTAGCCGTTTTTTCAAGCTCGGTGCGCTGAAGTTCCAGCTTGCG
>JAZQVC010000003.1:0-19151 GCA_045631645.1 Oscillospiraceae bacterium | reverse complement strand
ATCCATTTTGTGGGCGGCAAAACTGCCCTTGCCGGCTATGGAGTAGATATAGCCACGGCCTTCAAGCTCCCTGTAGGCACGCTGAATGGTGTTGGGATTGATAGCCAAAGACTGGGCAAGCTCTCTCACAGAAGGCATCTTTTCATCAGGGGCTATTACGCCCGAAACGATGAGCTTCTGAAGAGCATCCATAACCTGAACATATATGGGACGGGGGTCTCTGTAATTTATTGTTATCACAGACTTCACCTCTCTGCGCTAACTGTATTAGCTGTATTAGTACAGTTAACATATCACGGGAGTTTTTATTTGTCAAGTGGGTGATTTTTGTCAATGATTTTCAGCACCAAAAGCCTCCCTTGTGTAAAGGGAGGTGCCGAACGAATGTGAGGCGGAGGGATTGTTTACGGCGCGGCTGAGCTCATCGCGGTGCTACGAATGGTGCGCCGCAGGAGAAATCCCTTAATATGAAATATTTTCCTCTTTCGCGGATAAAATCTTAGTACACTTTTGGAGGTGTGCTATGGCAAAACTAAAATCCTTTCTGAGGAAAAATCCCCATATTTTCTATTTTCTTTTCCTCCCCGCTTATCTCATAAGCTTCTTCGCTCTTGAAAAATTCATCCCCCCCGAAAAGGTGCGCTGGTGGGTTTTCACCCCTTTGGATGCCGCCATTCCCTTTGCGGAAATTTTCGTGATCCCCTACTGTCTCTGGTATCCGCTCCTTCTCTCAACGGGGCTGATTCTACTTTTTCGTGACGCGGAGACATTCGAAAAATATATGCTTTTCCTGTCCCTGAGCTTCGGCGCGGCATTGCTTATCTGCCTCATAATACCCAACGGTCAGTCCCTACGCCCCGCCATCTTCCCCCGCAAAAACCTCCTTACGGCGCTTGTTGGCGCACTTTACCGCGCTGACACCCCCACCAACGTTTTCCCAAGCATGCATGTCCTTGGTTCAATTGCCGCAGCAGGGGCTGCGCTGATAAGTCCCTCCATGGTAAGACTGCGATATATATGGATTTCTCTCGCCATTGCGGTCTGCCTTTCCACAATGTTCATCAAACAGCACAGCGCCCTGGACGTTCTGGGGGCTCTTGCCCTGAGCATACCCCTTTGTTTCTTTATTTATCGCCGAAAGAGGCGCTGATTCTTGATTAGCGTTGATTTAAATGATATTCTGTAATATAAGAATTTTTTTCGGAGGTAATGAGCCATAAAGAACATAAGCTTAAAAACCTTTTTCCGCTCTGCCGCCTTGATACTTGTGGGCAGTGCGCTTTTCGCTTTCAGCTTCAATCTATTTTTGCAGCCCGCTCACATTAACGCAGGCGGAGTCAGCGGTATCGGCCAGCTTATAAGCCACCTCAGCGGCTTCGGCAGCGTGGCTTTATGGTCTTTCATTCTGAACATTCCCCTCTTCCTGCTTGGTCTCAAGAGTATAGGCAGAAACTTCTTCATCGGCTCTTTGGCGGGCATGCTCCTCAGCAGCCTTTTCCTGAGCCTTTCGGAGAACATCCCCGTCCCCGAGCTTGAACCTTTGATGCGGGCCGTTTTCGGCGGCGCAGGCATAGGCGCAGGTCTTGGTCTTGTGTTTATCGCAGGCGCAAGCACCGGCGGCAGCGATATTGCCGCAAGACTTCTCCGCCCCGTGCTCCCCGAGCTTCCCATCGGCAGACTTATGCTGATAATAGATATCGTAATCGTTGCCCTCACTGGTATCGTCTTCGGCGATATAAGCCGTGCGCTTTATTCCGCCGTCTGCCTTTATGTCAGCTCCATAGTCATTGACTCCATCATCTATGGATTGGACTACTCCACCATGGTCATCATCGTCTCGGAGAAATACGAGGAGATAGGCAAAGCAATAAACATCCGTCTCGAACGCGGTGTAACTGTTTTGGAAGGTCGCGGTTTCTACACAGGCAATGAGAAAAACGTACTTCTCTCTGCCATGAAAAAGCGTCAGTCCGCGGAGCTGAAGGCTCTTGTAAGCGAGATTGACCCCGATGCTTTCATAATCCTCAGCGATGCCCATCAGGTTTTGGGTGACGGTTTCAAGAGATACAATAAAATGGAGCTTTGATATGAATGTGCTTGTAACGGGCTTCAATCCCTTTGGCGGCGAAGCTATCAACCCCTCATGGGAGGCTGTGAAAATGCTTCCCGACGAGATTGCAGGGGCAAAAATAATAAAAAAGCTGCTCCCCACAGAATTTATCGCAGGGGAAAAGGAGCTCCTCTCCGCCATAGAGAGTGCCTCCCCCTCCATTATTCTCTGCACTGGACAGGCTGCGGGAAGAGCCGCCGTAAGCATTGAGCGCGTGGCGATAAACCTCCGCGATGCCTCCATCGCAGATAACTGCGGCTTCACCCCTATGGACGAACCCGTTTTTGCCGAAGGCGAGACCGCATATTTTGTCACCTTGCCCGTAAAAGCCCTGCTTGCTGCCTTAAAGGAGGCGGGCATAGCCGCTGAGCTGAGCCTCAGCGCCGGCAGCTTCGTCTGCAACGACATTTTATATACCCTTCTCCGCCATACCCAAGGCACAAAAACTGCCGCAGGCTTTATCCATCTGCCCCTTTGCCCCGCTCAGGCGGAGAAAAAATCTCCTCCACCCCCATCAATGAACATTGAAGATATGGCAAAGGCTTTGGAAATAATTCTGGCAGAAGCCATCAAAACAAAGGAGCAAGAGCTATGAACAGCATTATGACGCGCCGCAGCATAAGAAAATATCTGGACAAGGCGGTTGAGGCCGACAAGATAGAGCGCATACTCCGCGCCGCCATGCAGTCTCCCACAGGTCACAATGCTCAGGATTGGGAGTTCATCGTTGTCACCGAAAAGGAAATGCTTAAAAATATAAGCGAGCTTGGCCCTTACTCCGGCTTTGCCGCAGAAGCCCCCCTGCAGATTGTTGTCTGCGCCAATCAGGAAAAGGCTTGGCACGGCGGCACTTGGCCCAGCAACATGGGCGCCGTTTGCCAGACCATACTCCTGCAGGTTGAGGAAGAGGGACTTGGCGCCTGCTGGATTGCCAACTGGCCCTATCCCGAGAGAATGGCTCACGTTAAAAACGCCCTCTCCATCCCCGACCATGTTATCCCCTACGCAGTTATTGCAATAGGCTACAAGCAGTATGAAAAGCGCTTTGACGACCGCTTTGACCCCGAAAAAATACATTGGGAAAAGTATTGAGGTGAAAAATATGCCCCAGACTGTTGATCATGTCCGTCTCAGCCGCGACGGAAAAAGTCTTATAATTCTCGACCAGAGCCGCCTGCCTAACCACAGCGAATACATAGTTCTGGCCTCCGCCGAGGCCATGTATGAGGCTATCAAGTCCCTTCGTGTGAGAGGCGCACCCGCAATAGGCATTTTCGCAGGCTTTGCCATGTATGTCCTCGCTCAGCGCATGGACACAGAAAGCCGCGCCACCTTCGATAAGGAGTTTTTTGAAAAAAGCGCTTATCTCAATTCCTCCCGCCCCACCGCAGTTAATCTGAGCTGGGCATTGAAGCGAATGGAGGGCGTCCTCAGCGCAAATCCCGAAAAAGCCCCCACCGAACTTCTCCCCCTCCTTAAGGCAGAAGCTCAGGCCATATTGGACGAGGACATAGCCATGTGCAAGGCCATCAGCGAATACGGCCTCAGCCTTCTCAAGGAAGGTGACGGCGTGCTGACCCATTGCAACGCAGGTCCCATTGCCACCAGCCGCTACGGCACCGCAATTGGTCCTCTCATTCTTGCCGCCGAAAAGGGCATTGCCCTCCGCGCCTTTGCCGACGAGACCCGCCCATTGCTTCAGGGCGCCCGTCTCACCAGCTATGAGCTGCAGAAAGCAGGAGTTGATGTTACCCTTATCTGCGACAACATGGCATCCATCGTTATGAAAAACGGTTGGGTGCAGTATTGCTTCGTGGGCTGCGACCGTGTTGCCGCAAACGGCGATGCCGCCAACAAAATAGGAACTTCGGGCGTTGCCATTCTGGCAAAGCATTATGGCATACCTTTCTATGTTCTCGGCCCTACCAGCACCATTGATATGAACTGTCCCGACGGCGATCATATAGAAATTGAGCTTCGTGAAGGAAGCGAGATAAAAGAAAAATGGTACTGCGAGCCCATGGCTCCCGAGGGCGTGAAGTGCTATAACCCTGCCTTTGATGTCACCGACCATGAGCTGATAAGCGGTATAATCACGGAAAAGGGCATCTGCCGCCCTCCCTACAGCGAAAGCCTGAAAAAGCTCTTTGAATGAAGTCGGAGATCGCTTTTGTCTCCGTATTTTTGCCCGTTCCGATATGCGTCCCCTTTATGTAGGGAACGGTTTTGACCGCAGCGAAAGGAGCATCCGATGGATTTTCCGCAGCGAAAACGAACCAGACTTAAGGGATATGATTATTCCACCGAAAAGTATTATTTTGTTACCATATGCTCATTTGAAAAGCGACATATTTTCAACAAATACCGCGAAATTGCTGAATGCCATTTTTCAAATATATCCTCCCATTTTGAGGGAGTTAAGGTTGACAAATGCGTAGTTATGCCCAATCATATACACATCATCGTGGCAATTGGCTGCGATGATACGGAACGGTCAAAACCGTTCCCTACGCTGTCTACGATCATCGGGCAGTATAAATCCGGTATTTCAAAGGACATCCATAAGATTGAGCCGGATTTGAAAGTATGGCAAAAATCCTTCCACGACCACATAATCCGAGATAAAGAAGATTATCTGCGGATTTGGAACTACATCGACACTAACCCCGCCACGTGGGAAAAAGACTGCTTCTTCACTGAAGAATGAAAGGAAAAATGATATGATACGCTTTTATAACGGCAAGCTCCTTGCCCTGAACGGAAATTTCGATGTCACCGCCCAGGAAGTATGGGTGGATAATGACAAGATTATATATGTGGGCTCCGAAAGATCCGACGCCCCTGCCTTTGACAGGGAAATCGACCTGCAGGGAAATCTCCTTATGCCCGGCTTCAAAAATGCCCACACCCATTCCGCAATGACCTTCGGCCGCTCCATTGCCGACGACATGCCCCTTCAGCCCTGGCTTTTCGACCGCATCTTCCCTCTGGAAGCAAAACTCACCCCCGAAAGAGTCAGCTGGCTTTTCAAGCTGGCCATTATGGAATATCTCGCAAGCGGCATAACCGCAGGCTTCGATATGTATTTCTTCAGACCCAAGGCCGCGGAGACCTGCGCCGAATACGGCTTCCGCAATGTTTTCTGCTCCATGAATGAGACCTATGAAACCATTGCCGAGGAGTGCGACAAGGTGAACAATATGCATCCCCTTGTGAGCATGCTCCCCTCCATCCACGCGGAATACACCACCTCCATTGAGACCATGAAGGAAGTTTCCCGCTTCTGCCACGACAGAAAGCTCCCCTTCTTCACCCATATTTCCGAAACCGCAACAGAGCACAACGAGTGCATCGGCCGCCACGGCATGACCCCCACCGAACTTTTCGACTCCCTCGGTCTCTTCGACTACGGCGGAGGCGGTTACCACTGCGTATATCTCAGCGACAACGACATTGAGATTTTCAAAAAGCGCGGACTTTGGGCTGTCACCTGCCCCGCCAGCAACGCAAAGCTGGCAAGCGGCATTGCCCCTCTGGTGAAGTTTGACGAAGCCGGTATGAACCTTGCAATCGGCACCGACGGTCCCAGCAGCAACAATAGTCTCGATATGTTCCGCGAGATGTATCTGGCCTGCGTGCTTCAAAAGCTCTCCCTCAGCGATGCCGCAGCCATGGATGCTCTCAAGGTTTTGAAGATGGCATGCAGCGGCTCCGCTCTTGCAATGGGACTTAATGACTGCGACTGCATTGCCGAAGGCAAGCAGGCAGACATGATAGTGATAGATCTCAGCCGCCCCTCCATGCAGCCTATAAACAACATAGCAAAGAATATTGTTTATTCCGGCAGCCCCGCCTGCGTTAAACTCACCATGATAGCAGGCAAGGTACTCTATGAAAACGGCGAGTTCTTCCTCCCCGACAGTCCTGAGACAATTTATGAAAATTGCAACCGCATTGTGGCGGAAATGACAGAAAAATAAGCTGAAAGGGCGCTGAAATTTTCCTTCAGCGCCCTTTTATTTACAGATTGTTTATTTACATAGCCAATTTTATTGGTGTATAATGGTTGGAACAAATGTTATTTCGGAGAAATTATTATGGATTATAAACTTTGTGTGCCCTGTCTTCTGGGTCTTGAAGGACCTATCGCAGATGAGCTGCGCCGCATGAAAATGAGAGATGTTGCCGCCGAAAACGGACGTGTGTTTTTCACAGGCAACGAAGAAGACATTGCAAGAGCCAATATAAATCTGCGCATTGGCGAGCGCGTTCTTATCGAGGTGGGCTCTTTTGACGCTTTCACCTTCGACCAGCTTTTTGAAGGCACCAAGGCTCTCCCTTGGGAAATGCTCATCCCCAAAAACGGTGCCTTCCCCGTGAAGGGCTATAGCCTCAACTCTAAGCTCTTCTCCGTTTCCGACTGCCAGAAGATAATCAAAAAGGCAATCGTGGAACGCCTTAAAAAGGTCTACCGCATCGAGTGGTTCGATGAAAGCGGCCCTCTCTATCAGGTGCAGTTTTCCATTATGAAGGATCGCGCCAGCCTCTGCATCGACACCTCCGGCTTTGGTCTGCATAAGCGCGGCTATCGTCCCGCCCATAATGCCGCCCCCCTGAAGGAAACCATGGCAGCGGCAATGGTGAACCTCTCCCGTTACAGAGGCAGAGAAGATTTTGCCGACCCCTTCTGCGGCAGCGGAACTATCGCAATCGAGGCTGCACTCATCGCCAAAAACCGCGCCCCCGGTCTTAAAAGAGACTTCACCGCAATGAACTGGCCCGGTTTTGATAAGGTTATGTGGGCAAGAGTCCGCGACGAGGCAAGAGCAAAGGAGTTCAGCGGCGATTACCGCATCTTCGCCTCCGACATTGACCCCCACGCCATCGAGATAGCAAAGGAAAACGCTCTTCGCGCAGGAGTTGCCGATGTTGTGAAATTCGAAGTGGCAGACGCTATGAGCTTCAGCCGCAAGACCGAAAGAGGCATCATCGTCACCAACCCCCCTTACGGCGAGCGCATCATGGAGCGCCGCGAGGCAGAAGGACTTTATGCCGGCTTCGGCAAAGCATATTTTGCCACCGAGAACTGGAAGCTCTATCTTCTTTCTTCCCATACCGAGTTTGAGCGCACCTTCGGCAAAACCGCCGACAAAAAGAGAAAGCTCTACAACGGTATGATTAAATGTGATCTTTTCATGTATCTCTGATACCTCCCCTTTCACAAAGAGGAATAAGAAACAAATTTGTGAGGTAAACTTATGAAGCACCTGTTTATAGTCAACCCTACCGCCGGCGGAAAGGACAGCACAGACTTTGTGTCTGCAAAAGTTGCCCAGTTCTTCTCCGGCAAGGAAGGTGACTTTGAAATATACACCACTAAGGCACCTCTGGATGCAGCGAAAAAGATAAAATACGAAGCCGACCTCTGCGATGAGCTTCGTGTTTACGCCTGCGGAGGCGACGGAACTCTCAACGAGTGCATCTGCGGCGCTGCAGGTTGGGAGCACGTTTCCGTCACCCACTTCCCCACAGGCACGGGCAATGACTTCATCAAAACTTTCGGAGATGACAGCAAGCTCTTTTTCCAGCTGGAAGCTCTCATCAACGGCGAAGTTCGCCCCATCGATCTTATCGACTGCAACGGAAGATACTCCGTCAACATCTGCTCTGTGGGCATTGACGCCCGCATCGCAGCCGATGTTCATAAATACAGCAAAATCCCCGTAATCGGCGGTGCCACCGGCTATGTCACAAGCCTTGTTGCAAACCTCCTTAAGGGCATCACCGGTCCCCTCCGCGTCATCTGTGACGGCAAGCTCTATTACGGCGAGATGACTCTCATCTGCGCCTGCAACGGACGCTTCTATGGCGGCGGCTTCAACCCCGTTCCCGATGCCCAGCTTGATGACGGTCTTCTTGATTTCCTTATTATCAAGGGCGTCTCCCGTCTCACCTTCCTGAAGTTGGTTGGCAGCTACGCCAAGGGCAAATATGCCGACTTCCCCAAGTACATAAACCATGTCCGTTCCACCTCCATTGAAATAGACAGTCAGGACGAATTGGTTGTCAATGTTGACGGTGAGATTATCCGCGACAAGAAGATCAGCATGAAGGTTATCCCCGGCGGCGTAAACTTCATTTTCCCCGCAGGCATGGAGTTTTTCGCCAACGAAAAGGAGAAAGCAGCCGTAAACTGAAGCGCGGAAGAGATTTCGGGATAAAAACAAAGGGTAAATTAAAATCTTGCCCCTTTAAGTACTGAAATTCACCGATTTTTATCAAAATAACGCTTGCAAAAATCCGATATCTGGACTATTATAATAAGCGTGTTAGCACTCCAGTATAAAGAGTGCTAACACGCTAAAAATATAAATAAAATAATTATTGCATATAGGAGGAAGAAACATGAATCTTAAACCTTTGGCTGACAGAGTTGTTGTCAAGCAGATTGAGGCTGAAGAGAAGACCAAGGGCGGCATTATCCTCACCAGCGCCGCACAGGAGAAACCCGAAATTTATGAAGTTCTGGTTGTAGGCCCCGGCGGAATGGTTGACGGCAAGGAAGTCAAGATGGAAGTCAAGGCCGGCGATAAGGTTATTATGGGCAAGTATTCCGGCACCAATGTCAAGCTGGACGGCGAGGAATACATCATCATCCGTCAGAACGACATTCTGGCAATAGTGGAGTAATTAAAGGAGAATTTCAATATGGCAAAGCAGATTATTTTCGGCGAACAGGCTCGCAAAAGCCTTCAGACCGGTGTCGACAAGCTGGCCGATACCGTTAAAATAACCCTCGGACCCAAGGGCCGCAACGTAGTTCTGGGCAAGAAGTTCGGCGCTCCCCTGATCACCAATGACGGTGTTACCATCGCAAAGGAGATCGAGCTTGAGGACGCATTCGAGAACATGGGTGCACAGCTCATCCGCGAAGTTTCCACCAAGACCAATGATGTTGCCGGTGACGGCACCACCACCGCAACCGTTCTGGCTCAGGCCATGATCGGCGAAGGCGTCAAGAACCTTGCTGCAGGTGCAAACCCCATGGTTATGCGCCGCGGCATCCAGAAGGCCACCAACGCAGCTGTTGAGGCCATCCGCGCAGCAAGCCAGCCCGTTTCCGGCACCAGCGACATTGCCCGCGTTGGCACTGTTTCCTCCGGCGACGAGGTTATCGGCAATCTCATTGCTGAGGCTATGGAAAAGGTTGGTCAGGCCGGTGTTATCACCATCGAAGAAGCCAAGACCGCAGAGACCTACACCGAGGTTGTTGAAGGCATGCAGTTTGACCGCGGCTACCTCAGCCCCTACATGGTCACCGACCCCGACAAGATGGAAGCAATTCTGGACGATTGCTACATCCTTCTCTATGAAAAGAAAATCACCTCCATTCAGGATATGCTCCCCCTCCTGGAGAGCATCGTAAAGCAGGGCGCAAAGCTCCTCATCATCGCAGAAGATGTTGAAGGCGACGCTCTTGCAACTCTGGTTCTCAACAAGCTCCGCGGCACCTTCAGCTGCGTCTGCGTCAAGGCTCCCGGCTTCGGCGATCGCCGCGCAGATATGATGCAGGATATCGCCATCCTCACCGGCGGTACCGTCATCAGCGAGGAAAAGGGTCTCCAGCTCTCCAACGCTTCCCTTGAGCTGTGCGGTTTCGCACATCAGGTAAAGGTCACCCGCGACGACACCACCATCGTTGACGGCATGGGCGACAAGCAGGCTATCGCAGACCGCGTTACCTCCATCAAGCACCTCATCGCCACCACCAAGAGTGACTATGACCGCGAGAAGCTTCAGGAGCGTCTTGCAAAGCTGGCCGGCGGCGTTGCCGTTATCAAGGTCGGCGCAGCCACCGAAGTTGAGATGAAGGAAAAGAAGCTCCGCATTGAGGACGCTCTCAACGCAACCCGCGCAGCAGTTGAGGAAGGCATCGTAGCCGGCGGCGGCACCGCATATGTCACCGCAGGCAAGGCAGCAGCCGAAACCGCAAAGACCCTCAGCGGCGACGAGCGCACCGGCGCAGAGATCGTTGCTCTCGCTCTGCAGGCTCCCATCCGCCAGATCGCAGCCAACGCAGGTGTTGAAGGCGCTGTTGTTTATGACAGAGTCAGCTCCTCCGACTGCGCTCACTTCGGCTTCAACGCCGCAAGCGAGGAATATTGCGACATGATCGCCGCCGGCATTGTTGACCCCACCAAGGTCTGCCGCAGCGCTCTTGAAAATGCTTCTTCCATCGCCAGCGTTGTTCTCACCACCGAGAGCCTCGTTGCCGACCTCCCCGAAGCCAACGACGCCGCAGCTGCAGCTGCAGCCGGCATGGGCGGCATGGGCGGTATGTATTAATCCAAAGCCAAATAAAAACCAAATCCTCCCCGTGAAAATCACGGGGAGGATTTTTGTATATGGTTCTCACATCCGCTGCTGCAGCCATTGTATTGCCGAGTTTGCCAGCACTGCTGCGCCTATGGGCAGCGCTTCCTCGTCAAAATCCACCTTTGGATGATGGAGAGGATAGCTAAAGCCCTTTTCCTTCTCTCCCGCCGCAAGAATAAGCATTGCCGAGGGTTTGCGGCGGCTCACATAGGCAAAATCCTCACTTCCAGCGCTTTTGCCGCCATCGGTAAAATCTCCGGCATTGAAAACCCTGTCTTCCCCCAAAAGCTTTCTTGTCCTCTCTTCCAGCAGGGCGGCAAGATCTTCGTCTTCGATAAATGCAGGACAGCCTCTTTCGAATTTGGTGATAACTTTCGTGCCCGTGGCTAAGGCAACGCCATTTGCAATCTCGGCTATACGCCGTCTTATGCTCTCCCTGGTCGAATCCTCCATCGCCCTTATGCTCCCTTTAAGAATAACTTTATCGGGGATAACATTTGCCGCGCTGCCGCAATTTATGCTGCCGAGGCTGAGGGCGGCTTTTTCGTTCATTCCCAGTTCCGCTGCTCTTATCCTCCAAAAAAGCGCCGCAAAGGCCACCGCCGCGCCAATGGGGTCTATTCCGCTGTCGGGGGAAGCTCCGTGGCAACCCTTGCCCAGAAATTCAACCGAGAAAAAGTCGGCGGAGGGAGCGCACTTTCCTGCAGAGGGCACAACAATGCTTCCCGTGGGCAACGCCGAGGCGGTCATGACATGGAGCATCATAGCGCCGCCAACATTGGGCTTTTCCAATATCCCCGCATCTATCATATCCTTCGCCCCCTCCAAAATCTCCTCCGCTGGCTGGAACATCAGCTTCACCTGTCCCGAAAGCTCCCCCTCACGCTTTTTCAGCAGTTTTGCCGCTCCAAGGAGCATTGCGGTGTGCATATCGTGGCCACAGCCATGAAAACCTCGGGAGGAAGCAAAGGTCAAATCGGTCTCCTCCCTTATGGGGAGGGCATCCATATCCGCCCTCAGGAGAAAACACTCCCCCTCTCCTTTCCCGATAATGGCGCTGATCCCTGCCCGTCCGCAGCGCCGGCTCTCAATCCCCATTGCCCTCAGCTCGTCTTCCACGAAAGCCAAGGTCTCCGAAAGTTCAAAGCCCGTCTCTGCGGCGCAGTGGAGTCTGCGGCGGCAGGTTTTAATATAGTCACCGAGGGCAAAAGCCTCTTTCAAAATTTCGGACATAAAATTTTCTCCTTTTTCAAATTTGAAATTAGTATACCCCTCAGCCTGACCGATATAATCCGAACACGCTCCGCGAGGCGGATTTTAGCGCCGGACTTCATTTCATTCTTTGGTGGGTTACCACCCACCTTCATCACTCAATTTTGCCTGACACTAAAATCCGCTCTCGGGGAGTCGAAGATTTTTGAGGTCATATGCTAAGACAGTGGAAGGCGGCGGCTAGCGGATAGGCTTTGTCCCTATCAAAACCCAACAACGCAGCAATGGCAACGGATATGACCTCAAAGCCGTGTTTGGACTATGTCGGTCAGGCTAAAAAAAGCTTGACACTCCCCTTTGTGGATGGTATATATTAAAATCATAAAAGCGGAAAGGAAGTTTTTGCATGGGATTTTTCTCCGTCAACATTTTCAACAGAGCAAAGCTTTTTGTGGACAGCGATCCAATGGCTGCGGCAAAGGTTGTCGAATCCCTGAAAAAAGCAGGAATACCCTATGAGCGCCAAACCAAGCGTCCCCGCGGTAATGTTGGGGTATGGATGGATGTGAGCGCCTATGCCCGCGTTAATCAGCATTATATTGACAACCCCCAGCACTATGTGTTCATCTACACAGTTTATGTTCCCCGAAGAAGACTTAAAGAGGCAAAAGAAATTCTGCATATATAAAAAAAGACGCCCAATGGGCGGCTTTTTTTATTCCATTATCATATCCAGACCGCGCTGAAGGTCTTCCATGCTCAGCGCACCCATTCCATAGGCAACGGCATAGCCCTCCGCATCGATGAAATATGTGGTGGGCAGAGAGTAAACCCCGTAGGTATAAGCGGCGATTTGCTCCGTATCATAGTACACAGGGAAGGCGTAACCGCTTTGCTCCACAAATGCCGTGGCGGAAGCGAGGGTCTCCTGTGCGCCATCGGTCATATTAACCATCAGGAAATGGACATCGTCCCCAAGCTCAAGATACTTTTCGTTGAAATCGGGCATCTCCATTTTGCAGGGTCCGCACCAGCTTGCCCAGAAATTCAGCACTATGGGCTTTCCGAAAAAGTCGCTGAGACGGACTGCGTTGCCCTCGGCATCATATACGATGAAATCGGGAACAGTCTCCTTTTTGGAAGCGGCGCTTTCGCTCTCTCCTCCCTCCGCAGAGGCAGCGGGCACAGGAGTTTCGGAAACGGCAAGCTGCTCGGGTGCAGCGGTTTCGCCCAGATTTTTATAAAGCACGGATGCTCCCACCAGCACAACAATCAGCAAAATAACAACTATAAGCAAAGCTTTCTTTTTATTCATACTCTTTTACCTCGCCAGAAGATTGATAAGATGACCCAAAGTACCCGTTGCCATCATAAGTCCGATACTAATCAGCAGACATCCGCAGACGGTGTTTATCACCTTGTAGTTTTTCTTGATGAAGTCAAATGCGCCCTTGAGATAATCTATAAGCACCGCGCTTATAACAAAGGGTATTCCAAGACCCAGAGAATGGACCAAAAGCATAATCACGCCTTCAAGCACATGTCCCTGCTGAGACGCAAGCATAAGCGCTGAACCGAGACACGCCCCCACGCAGGGAGTCCAGCCCACAGAAAATATCATTCCGAAAAGGAGACTGGGGAAAAAGCCCGAGGAAACGGGAGTCATTCTTCTTCCGCCTTTGAAAATATTCAGTTTGAAAACCCCAAGATAGCTCAGTCCGAAGAAAATTACTATTGCGCCGCTTACAATGTTTACGGCGGTCTGATAGGTCTTGAGGAAGCTGCCCACAGTGCCTGCAAGGGCACCCATAAGCATAAAAATTATTGCAAAGCCCGCCACAAAGCCAAGTGCGCCACGCAGAGTTTTGGCACTTGAGCGTTCTCCGCCGCCTGCGAAATAGGAGATATAGATGGGCAGCATAGGCAGCAGACAGGGAGAAATAAAGGTGATGATGCCCTCAAGGAAGGCTATGATATATTGCATTGGCTGCTCCTTCTTTCATTTCAACTATATTATATCCGCGTTTTTGAGTAAATCCGGCAATTTCCCGAAAGAAAAGAAAAACTCCAAGTCAATGACTTGGAGTTTTGGCGGAGAAGGAGGGATTCGAACCCTCGAACGGTTTTTTGCCGTTACACGATTTCCAATCGTGCGCGCTCGACCGGGCTACGCGACTTCTCCACGTAATTTGCGTCGAACAAAAAACATATTTTCTTGTCAGCTTTGCCATTATAAATTAAATTATTATGAATGTCAAGCAAAAAATATTGATAATATGGATAAAAATGATATAATACAGCTACATCCGAAAATTTCGGAAGTCCAAGGAGGACCATTATGAAATCCAGAACCGCAAAAAGCATTATTATCAGCCTGATAATAACCATTCTCTTCGGAGCTGTTTATTTCTATTTCAAGCTCCCCGCAATCAACCTGCATAACCAGAGCTTTTACAGCTTTTTCTTCCTGCTGGCTCTTGTATACTGCGCTCTCAGCGCCGTCAGCGTTGGTCTTCACAAGGTAACCAACGGCGGCGAGCTTTGGCGCGGTCTGAAAACCCACTGCATCGTTCCCGTTGTCATCTGCGCATTCTTCATCCTCATCCTCGTCATCGGCAGCGTTATCGGTCTTCCCATTTTCCGCGCCGACGCATATGCAAACCTTCTTGAGCTTTCCGACGGCAACTTTGTTGAAGAGGTTGACGAGATAAGCTATGACCAGATCCCCATGCTGGACGAAGACAGCGCCAAGCGTCTCGGCAACCGCAAGCTGGGCGAACTCAGCGAATATGTCAGCCAGTTCGAGGTTGCTGAAGATTACACCCAGATTAACTATAAAGGTCGCCCCGTCCGCGTCACCCCCCTTGTTTACGGCGATATTATCAAATGGGCTACAAACCGCAGCGAGGGTCTCCCCGCCTATCTTATAATCGACATGGTGACCCAGAATGTTGAGGTCGTCCGTCTGGATGAGCAGGGCGTTGGCATCAAGTACACCACCGCCGAGCATTTCGGACGCAATCTCGCCCGCCACATCCGCTTCCAGTTCCCCACCTTTATGTTTGACGAGGCTAACTTCGAAATCGACGAAGAGGGCGTTCCCTACTGGGTCAGCCCTCGCATAGTCAAGAGAATAGGCCTTTTCTCCGGCACCGACATTGATGGCGCAGTTCTCACCAACGCCCTGACCGGCGAGAGCACCTATTATGAAGAAGTTCCCGAATGGGTGGACCGCGTTTACACTGCCGATATCATCATCCAGCAGTATGATTTCCACGGCAAGTACCAGAGCGGCTGGCTCAACTCCATCTTCGGCCAGAAAAACGTGACCCAGACCACCAGAGGCTATAACTACATCGTCAACGGCGATGACGTTTATATGTACACCGGTATAACCTCCGTCATGAGCGACGAGAGCAACATTGGCTTCATCCTCACCAACCAGCGCACCAAGGACACTAAGTTCTATCCCGTTGCAGGCGCCGAGGAATATTCCGCCCGCGCCAGCGCCGAGGGTGTTGTTCAGCAGTATGAGTATATTTCCACCTTCCCCCTGCTCCTGAACATCTCCGGCCAGCCCACCTACTTCATGGCACTCAAGGACGATGCACAGCTCGTTAAAATGTACGCCATGGTCAATGTTCAGCAGTATCAGATAGTTGCCACAGGCGCAACCGTTGCCGAGTGCGAAGCTAACTACGTTCGTCTGCTGGGCAACGCAGACCTTGTTATAGAAGAAGTCCCCACTACTAGCTCCGTAAGAGGCAAGGTTGAGGAAATCCGCTCCGCCGTTATCGACGGAAACACCCATGTCTTCATCCGCCTTGAAGGTAAGAGCGCATATTACGTTGTAAGCGTAGCAGACGCTCCCGTTGCCGTCATACTCAATCCCGGCGACATCATAAGCCTCTCCGCCGCAGAAGGCGAAGGCGAGCTTATCAGCGCATGGGATATTAAAATCAAATAAAAACATTCTGCATGCAACAGCAAAGAGCCCTCCCCGAGGCAAGCTCTTTGCTATTGCATCTGACATTACAGAAAGAAAATTGAGGGATAGCACGAATGAAGAGAAATAACAACATCATCCGTATGATTGTACTGATAATTGCAATCGCAATCCTGACCATGTCTTTGACTGGTTGCGCTATGTTTAAGAGCGAAGTAAATGACCTGCGTGGCGACCTCGCCGGTGTCTCCTATCGCGCCGAGTTTTACGACAACAGCGGTAATCTGAACATGGTTACCACCGGTGAGCGAATCAGCATTACCGGCAACAAGATTGCTGAGCGCGGTTATGACAGCGATGGTTATTCCATTACTACATACTCTCTGTCTTCCGTAATTACCATTACTATTGACGGCAGGCAAATGGTGACTTGTGGCGACACTGTTATCTTTGCTGAAGAGGGCATGAAAAAGGAAGTTGATTTCGGCCTGGAAGATATCGGCGAAATCAATAGTGAAAGTAGTGATGAACTGGGCGAATATACCAGTATTGCTCGTTTCGTTAATAACTACAAGAATGCCTTTGGTAAGCCTATGGTCGTAGTTATCCAGTCTCAGCTCGGTGTGCCTATTTGTGCATATTCCGGCAACGATGTGTATTGGGAAGTTTGCGAAGACCTTCCTAAGACCACTAAGTTGATGATTGACGGAAAGGCTTTGTATATTCACCGTGCAAACTTCAAGATTATCGACAAAAGTCTGCTTGACTAAGATAAAAAACTCCCGATGCAAACGCATCGGGAGTTTTTTTATTTCATTTCCACCAATAGTGCTTCAAAGATTCGGGCATCATCTCATAGAGGGCGTCCGCGGCTGCGGAGGGATCTATCTTGTAGCGCTGGCAGATCATATTGCGGTAAACGGCGCAGATGCCGTTGCAGAAAACATCAACCTGCAGCTCCTCAACGGGGGTAAAGCCCGCTCCCGCGCGGTTGAGTCGGGTTATTTTCAAAGCGGTTTCGTAGGAATACTCATAGATGAAATTGCTGAGAGAGTTAAAGCCTGTGCTCTCCAACGCCCTGCGAAAAATCTTAAGATGCCGCTGGCCGAAATCAAAAAGATGGTAGCATAAATCCCTATAGTTCTTGCTGCGTTGGGGATCGATATAGTAATCAAGAGCCATCTTGTAGTTGGCATTCATGACATCATATTTATCCTTGAAGTAACGATAGAATGTGGAGCGGCTGACCTTGGCTTCCTGCATTATCATTTCCACGGATATTTTATGAAAATCCATCTTATCTATGAGTCTGTTGAAGCCGTCTATTATGGCCTGAAGTGTGCGGCTTACCATATATTTCCCCCTCTCAACATGCAATACAATTTTGCTCAATTATATCATAATGAAACAAAAGATGCAATTTGTTTCACGCCTTAATAACATCTTAACGATATAATTATCCTGTAAAAATACGTGGGAAGGTATCGCCGATGCACGAACTTGGTGTTTTGACCCGCGCCCTTGAAAGGGTGCAGCGGGCGGCAGAGGAAAACAAAATATCCGCGGTTAAATCCATCACTCTAGAGGTGGGGCTTTCTAGCAGCTATGTCCCCGCTTATTTTGAGAAACTCTTCCCTGCAGCAAGGGAACTCTTCCCGTCCACAAAGCTTGCGGAACTTAAAATGGACATGATCCCCGGACGCGGACTTTTTATAAAAGAGATAGCATACTGAAAGGTTTAAGCATATGGAAGAAAAAAGACAAGCCAGCAACATCACCGAAAGCGGAAAAGTGCTTTATCTGGACGAGGAGAGACTTGCCCGCAAGGAAGTGGGCTTCCCTCCCTATAAGAATAAGCCCAACGGGCTTGGCATATATAACTGGCTCAAGGAGCATGTGATATATATGTCCGATAAGCGCTGGCCTTTGGCGCTGAAGCTTTATAAAATGTTCATCCGCTTTTCCGTATGGATGAAAGAGGGCGGACTGAAGGCAAAAATTTATAAAAAGGGCATTATGCTCTATCCCGACATGGAGACCCATACCTCCACCGTTGTCATGCCCCTGAATGTTGACCTTGAAGAGGAGGAGACTACCCTCCCCCTGAATCTGGATATCTCCCGCGAGGGAGAAAAGGTGGTATTGCCTTTGGATGTTATCAAGGCAAGCCTCAAAAATGCGGACTTCATCGGCGGCATGGACACCTGCCTCTGCCGCGAAGCCAATGACTGCAAGGATTTTTCCCACAATATAGGCTGTCTTTTCCTGGGCGATGCAGGCAGAATCATAGTCAAGCATAATCTGGGACGGGAGTTTACTTATGAAGAGGCCATGGAGAGGGTCAACATAGCCGCGCAGGCCGGACTTATGGGTCAGGCCGTCTGGGTTGAGGTTGAGCAGCTCCTTTGGGGCATACGCAACGACCAGCTGGATAAATTCCTCGAAATCTGCTTCTGCTGCCCTTGCTGCTGCATTGCTGTGCGCCTTGCCCGCAACGCAACCGAGAATGAGCGCCACCGCTTCCACCCCGCAGGCTGGACAGCTGTGCCCGACCGCAACGCCTGCATAGGCTGCCGCGCCTGCGTTTCCACCCCCCACGGCTGCCCCGTTGAGGCAATCTCCTTCGGCGAGGACGGCAAGGTTGTCATAGATCAGGAAAAATGCGTGGGCTGCGGAATATGCAAGGCTCACTGCAAACCGGGTGTTATAAAAATCAAGCAGACTATGCCCATGAGAGCAGATTTGCACGAATATTTCCTGAAAGACTTTAATGTGGATTTGAAAATCTGGGAGGACAAATAATGGAGGATATCAAAGTAATCGCCCTGCGCGAGAGCGTGTTTGAAGATAATAACGCGGACGCTGCCAAGCTGCGCCGTGAGCTTTCCGAAAAAGGCAGCTTTCTTATAAACCTTATGTCCGCCCCCGGCTCCGGCAAGACAAGCACCCTCCGTGCCCTTTTGCCCCTGCTCACCAAGAGCCTTTCCGTGGCGGTTATGGAGGCAGACATCGATTCCTCCGTGGATGCGGAGACCATTGCCAAGTGCGGCGTAAAGGCCATTCAGCTTCACACGGGCGGAATGTGCCATCTGGACGCGGATATGTGCCGTCAGGGTCTGCTGGAATTGGGCTATGAGGAATTTGACCTTGTAATTCTTGAAAATGTGGGCAATCTCGTCTGCCCCGCCGAGTTTGACACCGGCGCTCACCTGAACATGACCATTCTCTCCGTGCCCGAGGGACACGATAAGCCCCTCAAATATCCCCTTATGTACGAAACATGCGGTCTTCTTGTGATTAACAAGACCGATGTTCTCCCCTTCTTCGACTTCGACATGGATAAGCTGAGGGAATATGCCCTTATGCGCAATCCCAACATAGAGATCATCCCCATCTCCGCCAAAACCGGCGAAGGCATCGCCGAGCTTGCGGATTGGATACTGAAAAAAGTCAGAAAATAAATAAAAAAGTCCCGATGCTCAGAAGTCGGAGGCCAAGCGGTCTTAG
>JAZQVC010000002.1:0-12423 GCA_045631645.1 Oscillospiraceae bacterium | reverse complement strand
ATAACACCTGCGGCACAGCTCCCGGCTGCGGCTTTGTATCCCCCGAAGGCAAAACCGTCCTCATTCTCCCCGGCCCTCCCAAGGAATTGAAGGGCATGATGGAGCATGGCGGCCTTGAATTTCTGCGAAAAGTCAGCTCAGAGCCTATTTTTTCCCACAACATCCATATTTTCGGCTTGGGCGAAAGCTATGTGGAGAGCATACTCCGGGAGGAGATGAATTCTCTCACAAACCCCACTCTCGCCCCCTACGCCAAGGAAGGAGAGGTGCGCCTTCGCGTAACCGCCAAAGCCCCCTCCGCCGAGGCCGCCGAAGATATGATGGCTCCCGTCATCGCCCTCTGCCGCGAGACCTTTGGTGAGTATATCTACGGCATAGACAGCGAGAGTCTTGAGAACACCCTTTTGCAGCTGCTGAAAGAGCAGGGCAAGACCTTTGCCGCCGCCGAAAGCTGCACCGGCGGACTTATAGCCAAGCGCATAACCGACCTTCCCGGCTCCAGCGCCGTATTTCGCGGAGGCTGCACAGTATACACCAACGATGCCAAGAATATTCTCCTCGGCGTGCCCTATGAGCTCATTGAGGAAAAGAGCGTCTACTCACCCGAGGTTGCCGCCGCCCTTGCGGAAAATGTCCGCAAAACTCTGTCTGCCGATTTCGGCATAGGCGTCACTGGCATCGCAGGCCCCGACGGTGACGGTGTCCACGATGTGGGCACTGTATTCGTGGCTCTCGCCTGCCAGGAGGGCAGCTTCGTCCATCATCTTCACCTTGGCGTCCGCAGTGACCGCAGCCGTATCCGCACCGTAAGCGCAAATTATGCCTTTGATATGCTCCGCCGCGCCCTTTGCGGCAAGGAAATTGTGGCCTCCTGGCGCTGATTATGTGGCGCGATGCCCTTTCTCACCATTTACAAAAATTCCCTAAATCCCTTGATTTTACGGCAATAGTCTGTATAATAATCTTGAAATTTATAAAAAAATAATTTTTCCACATATTTTTAGGAGGAACAAAAATGAAATACGAGATAGACATAGCGGGTCTTAAGCGCGAGCTTCCCATCTGCAAGGTAACCGATGACCTTTATATAGGCGCATTCGTTATCTTCGGCGATGTTGAGCTCACTGTTCACTGCGCATCCGAGCTGCTGAAGATCGCACCCGACTATGACTACCTGATTGCCCCCGAAGCAAAAGCAATTCCCCTGCTCTACGAAATGGCACGCCAGTCCGGCGCCGACAAGTATTTCCTCGCCCGCAAGAAGGCAAAGGCTTATATGAGCGGCGTTCTGGAGGTTGAGGTTCAGTCCATCACCACCGCCGGCAAGCAGACCCTCGTTATGGACACCGAGGACGCCGAAATGATCAAGGGCAAGCGTATGCTCATCCTTGATGACGTTATTTCCACCGGCGAGAGCCTCCACGCAATGGAAGTTCTTGTTGAAAAGTGCGGCGGCACCGTTGCCGGAAGAATGGCTATTCTCGCCGAAGGTGACGCAGCCAATCGCGAGGACATCATCACCCTTGCTCCTCTTCCCCTCTTCAATGCCGACGGCAGCGTAAAATAAATAAAAAAACACCCGCACCGAAGTGCGGGTGTTTTTTCATCTTAAATTAGTCAACAACGTAAGGCAGGAGGGCCACCTGACGGGCTCTCTTAATGGCCTCAGTGAGCTGACGCTGATGCATAGCGCAAGTGCCGGTTGCACGGCGGGGCAGAATCTTGCCACGCTCGGACATGTAGCGGCGGAGCTTAGCAGTATCTTTGTAGTCGATAAAAGTGCTCTTATCGGCACAGAACTGGCAAACCTTTCTGCGCTTATGGTTCTTTGCATTGTTCTTATCAAAAGCCAAGGCTGTATCCTCCTTTAAGTATTTTGTTCGCAGCTATTTTTAGAAGGGGAGTTCCCCGTCGGTGTCGCTCAGGTCAGAGAAAGCACCTGCGGAGGGAGCAGAGTCGAAGCTCTGGTATCCACCGGAATATGAATTGCTCTGATAACTGTCGCGAGAGCTGCTGCGAGGAGCGCTCTGATAGCCGTCTTCACGGCTGCGCTTGCTTTCACCGAAATAAACGTTCTCCGCAACAACTTCTGCTGTGCGGCGCTTGTTATTATCGCGGTCGGTCCAATCTCTGATCTGCAGGCGGCCGGAAACAACAGCCATGCTGCCCTTAGCAAAGTATTTGGAAACGAATTCCGCGGTGTTGCGCCATGCCACGATATCAATGAAATCGGTCTGGCGATCTGCTCCGTCGCGGCCACCAAAGTCGCGGTCAACAGCCAGAGTGAAGCTGGCCACGGGAACCTGACTTCCGGTGTAGCGGAGCTCGGGGTCACGGGTAAGGCGACCCATAAGGGTGATGTGGTTAAGCATAGTCTTTACTCCTTATTCGAATTATTCGCAACGAAGAGTGATGAGACTGCGGATAACGCCATCGGTGATTCCGAGGACGCGGTCGAGCTCAGCGGGGAACTCGGGGCCGCTGGTGGACTTGACGAGAACGTAGTAGCCTTCGGAAAGGTAGTTGATTTCGTAAGCGAGCTTGCGCTTACCCATCTCCTGCATTTCATCGATAGTACCGTTTGCCTCGACAAGAGCCTTGAACTTTTCTACGACAGCAGCGTACTCTTCCTCAGCCATGTTGGGATTGAGGATGTACATGCACTCGTACTTAGCGGTAGTCTTTGCCATTTCAGCACCTCCTTCTGGACTAATGGCCTGCATTCATATACAGGCAAGGATTAGGCAACATCTGACCGTTGCCCGCTTGCTCTTACACGGCAAGCCTTTATATTATACACTTTTTCGGCAGCTTGTCAAGGGAAAAGTCTTGATTTTTCAAGGCTTTTTGCCATTTCTGCGGCTTGTGGATGAGGCTAAATTTCCGCCCAATATATAGATGCGAGGCGCAAAAAAATACTCCCTTTCGCTATTTACAAAAACTTTTCCAGCCTTTATAATACTTTCAGTTATCACTTTAGGACGTGTAAGACATGAAGCAATTTTCTCAGACAATGTCGGAGCTGCGGAAAGAGCGGGGCATAAGCCAGCGCAAAGCAGCTGCCGACCTTAAGATAAGTCAGGCTCTTTTGAGCCACTATGAAAACGACGCCCGCGAGCCGGGTCTCGATTTTGTTTGCCGCGCCTGCCGCTACTACGGAGTGAGCGCCGATTATCTTCTCGGTCTTGCGGAAAGCAGCGAGCGCAGTGCATCTTTGGAGGAATTTGAAGGCCTTGCCCAAGAACTTCGCGCCCTCAGCGAAAAGGTAAGCAAAAAACTGGAGGAACTGAAAAAATGATCGCAAAAGACCATATCAGAAACTTTTCCATAATAGCCCATATTGACCATGGCAAGTCCACTCTTTCCGACCGCCTTATTGAGCATTGCAACGCAGTGCCCCAGCGCGAGATGGAAAACCAGATTCTTGACAATATGGAGCTTGAGCGCGAGCGCGGAATAACCATCAAAGCCCGCGCCGTTCGTCTGGACTATACCGCCGAAAACGGCGAAACTTATGCCCTCAACCTTATCGACACCCCGGGTCATGTGGACTTTAACTATGAGGTCAGCCGTTCCCTCGCCGCCTGCGAAGGCGCCGTTCTGGTTGTTGATGCCGCTCAGGGCGTTGAAGCCCAGACCCTTGCCAACACTTATCTGGCTCTTGACCACGACCTTGAGATACTCCCCGTTGTCAACAAGATAGATCTTCCCGCTGCCGACCCTGCAAAGGTTAAGCAGGAGGTTGAGGATATCATCGGTCTGGATTGCTCCGAAGCCCCCGAGATAAGCGCAAAAATGGGTATCAATACCCGTTCCGTTCTGGAAGGCGTTGTCAAAAACGTTCCCGCCCCCGATGGCGATGCTTCCGCTCCCCTCAAGGCTCTCATCTTCGACAGCCAGTATGATGCCTATGTTGGCGTTATCGTCTATGTCTGCGTAAAAGAAGGCACTTTGGAGGTTGGTCAGGAAATCAAGATGATGGCTTCCGGCGCCACCTTCAAGGTTCTGGAATGCGGCTATCTCCGCCCCAAGGGAGTTGAAAACACCCGTTGCCTCCGCGCAGGCGAGGTTGGCTGCTTCACCGCCTCCATCAAAAATGTTAAAGACACCAGCGTTGGCGACACTGTCACCGATGCTCTCAATCCCGCCGCCGAACCTCTTCCCGGTTATCGTCCTGCCCGTCCCATGGTTTATTGCGGTATCTACACCGAGGACGGCAGCCGCTTTGGCGACCTTCGCGAGGCTCTTGAAAAGCTTCAGCTCAACGATGCCTCCCTGGTCTTCGAACCTGAAAGCTCCGTTGCTCTGGGCTTCGGCTTCCGTTGCGGCTTTTTGGGCATGCTCCACATGGAAATCATTCAGGAGCGCCTTGAGCGCGAATTCAATCTGGATCTTATCACCACCCTACCCAGCGTTATTTATGAGATTCAGAAGTCCGATGGCAGCATCCTGCGCATAGATAACCCCCACGATTATCCCGACCCCACTCTTATAGTGGATAGTCAGGAGCCCTTCGTGAAGGCCAGCATCATCGCTCCCCCCGATTACATAGGCAACATCATGCCCATGTGCCAGGATCGCCGCGGCGAGTTCAAGGATATGCAGTATCTTGACAAAAACCTTGTTGAGATACATTATAATCTTCCCCTCAACGAAATAGTCTATGACTTCTTCGATACCCTCAAGGCACGCACCAAGGGCTACGCCAGCCTTGACTATGAGTTCCTTGAGTACCGCCCCAGCGACCTTGTTAAGGTGGATATCCTTCTCAACGGCGACCAGGTGGACGCTCTTAGCTTCATAGTTCACAGAGAAAAGGCCTATGGCCGCGCCAGAAGAATTTGCGAAAAGCTCAAGGAGAATATTCCTCGTCAGCTTTTCGAAGTTCCCGTTCAGGCAGCTATCGGCGGCAAGGTTATCGCCCGCGAAACCGTAAAAGCTGTCCGCAAGGACGTTCTTGCCAAGTGCTACGGCGGCGATATCACCCGCAAAAAGAAGCTTCTGGAAAAGCAGAAAGAAGGCAAAAAGCGCATGCGCTCTCTGGGTACCGTTCAGATGCCCACCGAGGCCTTCATGGCTGTCCTCAAGCTGGACGACGAAGATTAATATACCAAAAAGGACGAAGCCGCCGCGCTTCGTCCTTTTTTCGCACCCCGTGGCACCGAACAAAGCCTCCCCTATCAGGGGAGGTGGCACGCGTTAGCGTGACGGAGAGGTTATTGTCTCCGATGGCCATATTCTTTTCGTGTGGCCGAAAAGAATATGGAAAGAAAAGTCCACCAAAGAGGGGCGCAGAAAGCCCCTCTTTGGAAACTCCCTCAGTGCGGAAAAGGGAAAGACATTGTGCCACAGAATCAAAACCTAAACCTTAGTGTGCATACCTCTATTTCCGCTCAGGACGCTGCTGCGTAGAGGCGCCTGTTCGGCGCCACCGTGATTTCTCCTCGTACTGTTTTGCGGCGAGCCTTTAAAGCCTCCCTTGTGTAAAGGGAGGTGCCGAACGAATGTGAGGCGGAGGGATTGTCCCTCGTTATCTTTTAACGGCGCGCTGAGGTCATCGCGCCCTACGAGGCTTCCGCTTCCACCGTAGGGAACGGTTTTGACCGTTCCGCTTTTAAATTCGCAACCCGCCTGAGGTGCAAACAAAACACTCAGCAGCACGGGCGGACACATCGGTCCGCCCCTACAGGGAATTATCAAATCCCCCAGTCTGCTCCGCAGACAGTCCCCTTCGCAAAATCCTTCCCACAAAACATCAATTTACCCCCTTTTCAAATCCGCTTTCTTGGAGTATAATACAGCAAATGTATCTATCTCGCGCACACATTTCCTCCAAGCGCGAACAAGGAGGCTTTTCACCGTGAAATATCTGCTTTTTATAGGCGACGGCATTGCCGATAACAGCGTTCCGGAGCTGGGCGGCAAGACCCCCATTGAATACGCATCCACCCCCACCATTGACTCTCTCGCCGCGAAGGGTATAATGGGAAGTGTGAAAAACTGCCCCGACAGTCTTCCTGCAGGCAGTGACACCGCAATTTTGTCCATTTTCGGCTGCGACCCTCTGAAGTACTATACAGGCCGCGCCCCTCTTGAGGCTGCTGCATCGGGCATCACCCTCTATGAGGGAGACATTGCCTATCGCTGCAATATGGTCTGCTACGAAGACGGAGATATGCCCTTTGAGGAAAAGCGAATTCTCTCCCACTCCGCAGGCAGCATTGAGGGCGATGTTTCCGACGAAATTATCCGTTCTCTCTTTGCCGACAGTGAGTTTGCCGCCGCTGCGGAGAAAGCCGGCATGGTGGTTTATCCTGCCTCCTCTTTCCGTCATATCGCCGTTCAAAGGGGCGCAAGCGCCGCGGGAATGAAGCTTATCCCTCCCCATGACCATCTTGGCGAGGTGATTGGACCTTTGCTCCCCTCGGGCAGCGCCAATGCCGATGTTCTCCTCGCCCTTATGAAGCTGGCTCACGAAAAGTTGGAGAAACTGCCCCTGAACGCCCTTCGCCGCGCTGAAGGCAAAATGCCCGCAAACGGCATATGGTTCTGGGCGGAAGGCACAGCCGTTGCCCTCCCCAACTTCCCTGAACAGTTTGGAAAAATGGGCGGCGTTATATCCGCTGTCCCCCTCTGCCACGGCATAGCCGCCCTTGCAGGACTGGAAAAAGTTTTCGTTGAGGGCGCAACCGGCGAGCTGGAGACCAACTATGAGGGCAAGGTTGCCGCCGTTGTGGAAACGCTTGAGAAATACGATTTTGCCGCCCTGCACGTGGAAGCCCCCGACGAATGCACCCATAACGGAGACACCCCCGGCAAGATAAAGGCCATAGAAAATCTGGATAGCCGCTGCATGGCTCCTCTTATAAAAGCCTTCGATGAAAAGCTCTGGGATTATCGCATTCTCTTCCTTTCCGACCATAAAACCCTCACTTCCACCCGCGGTCACCACGCAGACCCTGTACCCTTCCTGCTCTATGACTCCACCTGCGACAGTGGTCTGAATCTGAAATATTCCGAAGAAAGCGGCGCCAAAGGAGAATTTTATCCTGCAGGCGCGGAAAGCTGCATGAAGCTTCTTTTTGATTTATGATGGAAATACTTGAAAAAGCCTATGCAAAAGTGAATATATCTCTGGATGTGTTGGGACTTCTCCCCAACGGCTACCATGAAATGTGCATGGTAATGCAGTCCGTGAGCCTTTGCGACGATGTTTTCATTTCCTTAAACGATAGCGGCTCTATCCTCTGCGAAAGCAACGCCGCATATTTGCCCAAGGACGAGGGCAACATCGCCGTAAAAGCCGCAAAAAAGTTTTTTGAGGCCGCCGGAATGGAAAGCAAGGGCGCAAACATACGCATTATTAAGCGCACCCCCACCTGTGCAGGTATGGGCGGCGGCTCCAGTGACGGAGCTGCGGTGCTGCGCGGACTCAATCGCCTTTGCGGCGAGCGTTTTTCCCGCGCGGAGCTTGAGGTGCTGGGCGCTCAGGTTGGCAGCGATATACCCTTCTGCGTGGCAGGAGGCACCCAGCTTGCCACCGGCACAGGCACAACTCTTGAGGATTTGCCCCCTCTGCCCGATTGCTTTTTCGTTATCTGCAAGCCCTCCTTCGCCATCCGCACTCCGGAGCTTTTCGCCAAAATCGACTCTCGGCGCAGCCGCCTTCACCCCGACACCGCAGGAATTTTATCCGCTTTGAAGCAGGGAAAGACGGAAGACGTTGCCTGCCGCATGTATAACGTTTTTGAAGATGTGCTCCCCCGCTCCTGCGGAGACATTGCCCGCCTGAAAAGCCGCCTTTTGGACTTCGGCGCTCTCGGCAGCGTCATGACGGGCACAGGCAGCGCCCTTTTCGGCATATTCGACAGCGAAGCCGCCGCGGAAAAAGCCTGCGAGGCTCTTAAAAAAGACTGTCCCGAATGTTGGCTTGCAAAACCTGTGGGAAAAATTTTGGATTAACAGCATCAAAAGCCCCCTCACCCGAGGGGGCTTTTAAGTTTGTTTATCAGCGCCACACCTTTAAAGCCTTCCCCTTGAGGGGAAGGTGGATGCCCAAAGGGCAGACGGATGAGGTGTTAAAGCCTCCCTTGTGTAAAGGGAGGTGCCGAGCAAAGCGAGGCGGGGGGATTGAAAATGTAATCCCCCAGTCTGCTTCGCAGACAGCCCCCTTTGCAAGGGGGCCTTAAACTAATGCCGCGAGAAAAAGAACCGATTGTGTCAAATTGAAAATTCCGATCTTTTTTCTGCAAAAAATATGCCCTCAAAGCTCAATTTTTGCCCCTATTTTCTTGACAAAGGCGGCGCATACGAGTAAAATTTATCCGTTGATTTAGTGATTTAAACCGCTCATACCCAATCCGAAAGGAGCACATATATGAAAAACGAATATCTCAAGAGAGTAATTGCAGAAGTTGAGGCTCGCAACGAAGGCGAAAATGAGTTTTTCCAGACCATTCACGAGGTTCTGGAGTCCCTCGAACCTGTTGTTGAGCAGCATCCCGAATATGAGAAGCTGGGTCTTATCGAGCGCCTCACCGAGCCCGAGCGCATGATCAAGTTCCGCGTTCCCTGGACCGACGATCAGGGCAATGTTCACGTAAACCGCGGCTTCCGCGTTCAGTTCAACTCTGCCATCGGCCCCTACAAGGGCGGTCTCCGCTTCCACCCAAGCGTCAAGGAAGGCACCATCAAGTTCCTTGGATTTGAGCAGATTTTCAAAAACTCCCTCACCGGTCTGCCCATAGGCGGCGGCAAGGGCGGCAGCGACTTCGACCCCAAGGGTAAGAGCGATGCCGAGGTCATGCGCTTCTGCCAGAGCTATATGACCGAGCTTTATAAATATGTTGGTCAGGATGTTGACGTTCCCGCAGGCGACATCGGCGTTGGCGCCCGCGAGGTAGGCTACCTCTTCGGCCAGTTCAAGCGCATCACCGGCGCTTATGAGGGCGGCGTTATCACCGGCAAGGGCATCCCCTACGGCGGCTCCCTCGCCCGCACCGAAGCAACCGGCTTCGGCGTATGCTATTTCACCGACGCTATGCTCCGCGATAACGGCAAGAGCTTCGAGGGCAAAACCGTTGTCATCTCCGGCAGCGGCAACGTTGCAACCTATGCCTGCGTAAAGGCCACCGAGCTGGGCGCCAAGGTTGTTGCTCTCAGCGACTCCAACGGCTATATCCACGACCCCGACGGCATTGACATCGAGGCAATTAAAAATATCAAGCAGGTTCGCCGCGCACGCATCAAGGAATATGTTGCCGACCATCCCAACGCAACTTACACCGAAGGCTGCAAGGGCATCTGGACCATCCCCTGCGACATTGCAATCCCCTGCGCAACCCAGAATGAGCTGGATATCGAAGGCGCAAAGGCTCTCGTTGCAAACGGCTGCTTCGCCGTCAGCGAAGGCGCAAATATGCCCTGCACCAACGAGGCTGTTGCATATCTCCAGTCCAGCGGTCTGCTTTTCGCCCCTGCAAAGGCAGCAAACGCCGGCGGCGTTGCCACCTCCGCTCTGGAAATGAGCCAGAACTCCATGCGCTATAGCTGGAGCTTCGAGGAAGTTGACGCCAAGCTCAAGGGCATTATGGAGAACATCTATAAGAATGCTTCCTCCGCAGCCGCCGAGTACGGCATGGCAGGCAATCTGGTTGCCGGCGCCAACATCGCTGGCTTCCTGAAGGTTGCAAACGCAATGATAGCTCAGGGCATCGTATAATTCTTTAAGATAAGAAAACTCACGCAGAGAAATCTCTGCGGGAGTTTTCTTATGCTCTGAAATTATCAGTCGTTCACAACATGAACATTCAAATGGGCATAGCTCATCTTTACGCCGTTGCGGTCGAAGGACTCGCGTACGCGCTCATTGAGACCGAAGTAAACACCCCAATAATCGGCATTATCGCACCATACGCGGACGATGTACTCAACAGTGCTGTCCTTGTATGCACCCACAACAACGAAGGGAGCGTGAACATCGGAGATGCGGCTATCCTCGGCAATGGCCTCAAGGATGGCAGCCTTTACGGACTCGGTGGAGTTATCGTAGGAGGCGTTGAAGGTGAGATCCACGCGGCGGAGGGGATTGCGGCTATAGTTGACGATGTTGGCGGCGGTGACATCGCCGTTGGGCATGGATACAACGCGGTTATCAGGAGTATCGATAATGGTGTAGAACAGACCTATGCTCTTGACGGTACCCAGATTTGCACCAACCTCAATAAAATCGCCCTGAACAAAGGGACGGGTGAGCAGCAGGGTGATACCGCTGAAAAGGTTGCTCATAACATTCTGCACGGAAAGACTGAGAGCCAAACCTGCAACGGAGAGCACAGCAACGAGGGAGGCGGTGTCAATGCCCAGGGAATCGGCAACGATGATGATTGCGAGAGCCCAGAGAACAATCTTAACGGCAGTTTTTATAAATCCCTTGAGATTTCCCTCAAGCTTCTTGCTCCTGTCAATGATCTTGCCCACGACAGCGCTTACAACCTTGATTGCAATAAGGCAGATAAGAAAAATAACAATGGCGCTTATAATGCGGCTTGCGCCTGCTTGACTGATACTTGTCAGAAATTCAGTGATGAAATCCATTTTTCCTCCTCAATTTATTTGATTTAGCCCTATCATTATACCACCTGCTTCTTTTTGCGCAATAAAATATTGCCGCCATTTCCCCAAAAGGGCTGCCGTGTTCAAATTTATTTTCGCTTTTGTTCATTTTTCTGTCATATCTGATGGTTATTATAAGCTCAAGCCAAATCACGCGAGGTGAATTTTATGAATCCTTTTGACGATAATTCTTTCGATACATCCCGCAAAAACACCACAGGGGAATTTGCCGCAGGCAACGACGGTGAATATCATTATACACGTCCGGAAACCACACGCAGAGCCTATTCCGATGCAAGCTTTGTCCCAACGGAAAGCGCAGGAGCAGTCCCCAAAAACTATCGCTGCCAGGAGCATCGCCCCAAAAAGTCCCGCAGGGAGCGCCGCAGAATGCCCGCCCTTGCTGTGATAGCCCTTTGCCTTGTCTGCGCCATGCTGGGCGGTATTTGCGGCGGCGCATTTGTCGGCAATCATTTTATCGGGCATATTGAAGATTACCTCCCCGAGGAAAGCCGCGCCCCTCAGACCGGCGGCAGCCTTGCCATTCCCCCTGCGGCGGCTCTTCCCTCCCAGAGCGGCAACGCCGTCTACGCTGAGGATGGCACCCTCCCCCTTAAGGAGCTTTATGCTCTCGCTTGCCGTCAGGTGGTTGCGGTCACCACGGAAATAACCTATAAAAACTTCTTTGGCTACACAACCTCCTCCGCCGTTTCGGGCTCCGGTTTCATAATAAGCTCCGACGGCTACATCCTCACAAACTTCCATGTTATCGAGGAAGCCGCAAGAGGCGGCTATGAAATCAGCGTTCTCACCCATGACGGTAGCGAATATGTTGCCTCCATAGTGGGCTATGAAGCGGATAACGATGTTGCCGTTTTGAAAATATCAGCCGAAAATCTCTCTGCAGTCACCATCGGAAACAGCGACGAAATGTTCGTGGGCGACAGTGTGTTTGCCGTTGGCAACCCTCTCGGCGAGCTTGAATACACTATGACCGGCGGCATGGTCTCCGCTCTGGACAGAGATATCAGCACCTATGATTCCG
Source organism: Oscillospiraceae bacterium (assembly GCA_045631645.1). GTDB lineage: Bacteria > Bacillota > Clostridia > Oscillospirales > Oscillospiraceae > SIG459. The sequence continues at coordinate 764 of JAZQVC010000002.1, read as the reverse complement.
CAACAGGCAGCTATACCACCATAAACATGTTCCAGATCGACGCGGCAGTCAACTCCGGCAACTCCGGCGGTCCCGTTTATAACGCAAAGGGTCAGGTTATCGGCATTGTCACCGCAAAATATTCCAACACAGGCGTTGAAGGTCTGGGCTTTGCAGTTCCCATCAATGATGCGGTTAAAATTGCCGAAGACCTTATCAACAAGGGCTATGTTAGCGGCAAGGCCTATCTGGGCATCCATGCGGACACCCTCCCCGCCTCTGTCAGCCAGTATTATAACCTCCCTGCAGGCGCTTATGTTGTTGAGGTTGCCCCCGGCTCCTGTGCCGACAAGGCAGGGCTTGAGGCAGGAGACATCATCACCGCCATCGACGGAAAGACCATCCGCAGCAGCGATGATCTCCTCTCCGTGAAAAAGGACTACCGCGCAGGAGACGAAGCCGTTCTCACCGTTTCCCGCTCTGACGGAGATGTTCTTTTGACTGTTATCTTCGACGAGGAGATCCCCGACAGAGGCTAAATCCCTCCCCCACTTCTTAATTTTGATATATCTTCTCTTTCTTATCTCTCTCTTCCCCATCTCAGCGCGAAGATGCCGCAGGCTTGCCTGCGGCATCTTTGTTTTTTCTCCGCCGTGTCGGAGAGGTTATTGTCTTCGACATCGGGGCGTTAATGCCTCCCTTGCAAAGGGAGGTGCCGAACGAACGTGAGGCGGAGGGATTGCAAAAAGTTAATTATCTCCGATGGCCATATTCTTTTTGTGCCA
>JAZQVC010000001.1:0-11841 GCA_045631645.1 Oscillospiraceae bacterium | reverse complement strand
GGGGTAGGTACAGGGGTAGGTACAGGGGTAGGTGCAGGGGTAGGTGCAAGGGTGGGAGTCGGTGTGGGCTCCGGAGCAGTCTCGGGAGTGGGACTTGGAGTCGCCTCAGGAGTGGGCTCGGGAGCAAGCTCGGAATCACTGCGCCATTTTGCGCTTACAAAGTAGTTTCCGGAAACCACGCTGTCTGCAGTCAGCAGAACACCGGAATCGGTGAGCCAACCCTCAAGAGTATATCCACTGCGTGTGGCCGCAGGCAAGCTGCCGTAGGTGCCGCCGCTGCGGTAGCAGTTGACCTTGCGGACAACGCTGCCTCCGTTGCCGGAGCACACAAGCCAGTTCCAACCGGCGCTGTTGCCGCTATAGTCCCCATAGAGGAACATCTTGGCCTCGGCAATGCGGCGAGTAAGAATGGCCTTGTTTACATTTCCGCCCACATGGCACCAAGCTGCGAAAGCGGAAACAATATCTTCCGCGGAATAGTTCCACGCGCCGTTGATGATCATAGAGGGAAGCGTGTTGGAAGCGGAGAGCCAGTAACCGCCAAGGTTATATGTCATGGAGCACATGGCATCAAACTGTCCCTGGGTTACACTCACGCCGTAGCGGCTGAGAAATCTCTTGACCTCATTTGCAAGAAGATCCATCTTTTCTCTGAGAAGGGCTTCTGCGTCAGGTTCACTGATGCCGTCGGGATAATCATCGGGATTAACAAGACAGCCATAGCCTATGCACCATCCGCCGGTATCCTGATAAAGGGTGGGGCTGAATCCTTCTCCATATTTTATGTAATTGACAAGGGCGTCAGAATAAGTCATTGAAGCTGCGTCGGCAGCCACGGGAAAAAGTCCCGCAAAAAGCAGCAAAGCAAGAACAAGGGAAATTATACGTTTTCTCAACTAAGCGCCTCCTTTCTTCGCCAAATATATCAGCGATTTTATATTTTACATCAAGATGCATCATTTTCGCAAGTATTTAGCGCCCTTTGTGCTTTTTGCAAAAGAAAAAACAGGAAATTTATGCAAATTTTTCTCAAAAAGGGGCTTTACTTCATCTCGCTAATGTGTTAGTATGATATCGAAATAAATCACCTTTTGGAGGTAGACAAAATGAAAAAGATTATTACTTTGGTTCTCATCGTCGCTCTCGCCCTCACTCTTTGTGCCTGCGGCGGCAAAAGCGATGCTCAGACTTTGAAGGTCGGCTTTGATGCCGAGTTCCCTCCTTACGGCTTCATTGCAGCCGACGGAAGCTATGACGGTTTTGACCTTGCTATGGCAGAAGAGCTCTGCAAGCGCCTTGGCTGGGAATTTGAAGCAATTCCCATTGACTGGACCCAGAAGGACAACGAGCTGAAAGCCGGCAACATCAACTGCATCTGGAACGGCTTCACCTACACCGGTCGCGAAGATAAGTACACCTGGTCCGATCCCTATGTTGATAACTCCATCGTTGTTGTTGTCAAGGCCGACAGCGGCATCACCTCCCTCGCAGATCTGGCCGGCAAGAATGTTATGGCTCAGGGCGCATCCTCCGCTTCCGACGCTATAAACGCCAATGAGCAGTTCAAGAATAGCCTCTCTCAGGTTATTGAACTTCCCGACTATAACAGCGGCTTTATGGAGCTCAATCAGGGCACTGTTGACGCAGTTGCAGCCGACATCGGCGTTGCCCAGTTCCAGATTGCAAACAAGAGCGGTGAATACATCATCCTCGACGAGCCCATCTCCACCGAGCAGTACGCAGTTGGCTTCCTCCTCGGCAACACCGAGCTGTGCGATGCTGTCAACGCCGAGCTGAAGAAGATGGCCGAAGACGGAACAATGCTGGCAATCGCCCAGAATTACGTTGATGCCGGTCTTGTTATCGACAATCTCTGCATGCTGGACTAATTCCCGATAAAAATGTATAATAAGGGCGGGAACCTTGGGTTCCCGCCCATTCCTGCTGAAATGAGGAAATATATATGACAGTTCAAACTATGTTGATGCTGCTGAGCAAGGGCTTTCTGACCACTCTTGCCATCTTCGCTCTCACCCTTGTGGGCTCTCTCCCCTTGGGCATTTTGGTCTATTTCGGCCGCATCAGCAAAATAAAACCTATACGTTGGATAATCAACATCTACATATCCATCATGCGCGGCACTCCCCTCATGCTGCAGCTGATGGTGGTGTTTTACGGTCCCAATCTCCTTTTAGGTCTCAGCGTCCCCTCCCAGTGGCGCTTTATGGCCTGCGTTCTGGCCTTCGTCATCAATTACGCCGCCTACTTCGCTGAGATTTACCGCGGCGGCATTGAGTCCATCTCCCCCGGTCAGTATGAGGCGGCGGAGGTTTTGGGCTACACCAAGAGCCAAACTTTCATCAAAATCATTCTGCCCCAGATGGTGAAAAACTGCCTCCCCAGCGTCACCAACGAGGTCATCACCCTGGTCAAGGACACTTCTCTTGCCTACGCCATCGGCACGGTTGAGATTTTCACCAGAGCAAAGCAGATTGTCACCGCTCCCAACATCACCTTCCACAGCATGCTCCCCTTCCTTGTGGCCGGCATTTTCTACTATATCTTCAACTATATAGTGGCTTTCATAATGGAGCGCTGCGAAAAATCTCTTGATTATTATCATTAAGGAGGGAACGCCATGATACTTAATATGAAAAATATTAAAAAGAGCTTTGGTTCCCTCTCTGTTCTCAAGGGCATCAGCCTTTCCGTTGAAAAAGGTGAGGTTGTCAGCATAATAGGCCCTTCGGGCAGCGGCAAAAGCACCCTCCTGCGCTGCGCCACCTTCCTTGAGACCATCGACAGCGGAGACATTCTTTATCTTGACAAAGCCGCCGTCAGCACCGACGAAAGCGGAAAATCCGCCTACATCCCCGCCGCAGAACTGCGCAAAATGAAAAGCTGCTACGGTCTTGTGTTCCAGCAGTTCAACCTTTTCCCCCACTACAGCGTTTTGAAAAACATCATCGACGCCCCTGTCAATGTGCAAAAGCGCCCCAAGGATGAGGTTGTTGCCGAAGCCATGGTATTGCTTGAAAAGATGGGTCTGGCAGACAAAGCCAATGCCTATCCCTGCCAGCTTTCCGGCGGTCAGCAGCAGCGCGTTGCCATAGCCCGCGCACTGGCAATGAAGCCCGAGATACTTTTCTTCGACGAACCCACCTCCGCCCTTGATCCGGAGCTTACGGGCGAAGTTCTCAAGGTTATCAAGCAGCTTGCCGAGGATAATATGACCATGGTGGTTGTCACCCACGAAATGCCCTTTGCCCGCGCTGTCAGCGACAGAGTTATCTTTATGGCCGATGGCTACATCGTTGAACAGGGCGCACCCGAAGAGGTTTTCGGCAACCCCAAGGAAGAGCGCACTCGCCACTTCCTCCAGAATTACCAGAGCTGAGCTATGCTTATCAATTATGTTTTGGCCGACCCCACCGGCAATCTGACCGCCCTTGTGGAAACTGCTCTCGCCCCAACTTTGCGTCAGTCCGCCGCTGCGGCGCTTATGGAACAGAGAAACGAAATTGAGCAGTTGGGCTTTCTCTCTCCTCCCTCCAAGGGCGGAGACATCGCCCTCACTATGGCAGGAGGCGAATTTTGCGGCAACGCCTGCCTCAGCGCTTCGGCATATTTCCTCCGGCAAAAGGGTATAAACGCCGGCACTGTCGGCGTGGAAATCTCGGGCGCGGAAGGCATAGTAAGAGTTGAGCTTGAAAAGCTCGGTGAAAATGAATATGCAGGTCGGGTGGAAATGCCTCTCCCCTTATCTTGCGAGAGCGTGGATTCTCCTCTCGGCGAGTTGAAGCTTATGCGTTTCCCCGGCATTTGCCATGCCATAGTTTCCACCGGCATAAGCCGCGCAGAAGCCGAAAAGCTTATAGTCCCTCTATGCGGCAATATTGGCTGCGAGGCGCTTGGCCTTATGCTTTTGGACGAGGAAAGCCGCCGCCTTGACCCTCTCGTATACGTCCCCGGTGCGGAAAGCCTCTTCTGGGAGCGCTCCTGTGCCAGCGGCACCACCGCCGTCGGCGCTTATCTTGCCCTTCGCGAGGGCAAAACCCTTTCCGCAAGCCTTGCCCAACCGGGAGGCACTTTGAGCATTTTTGCCGAATATGAAAAGGGCGCTATAACCAAGCTGCTTATGGGCGGCAGGGTGATTCTCGGCGACAGCGAAGGCTTCACCTTTTGAAAAACTTTGGTTTTCCTGAAAAAATTTAATTTTCCCCCTTGAATTGATTGCAAAATATATGTATTATCTATTGGCACGTTCCGCAAGCGTGCCAATAAATTTATTCAGGAGGTGCGGACATGAAAAGAATATTGGCTCTCATACTCGTGGCCGCCCTGTGCCTCGGCCTTGTCGGCTGCGGAAAAAACGAGGTGGGCTCTTATACCGTTCTTGAAAAAATCGGCACAAAGCAGTATGCCACCATTTATCGCAGCAACGATGTTATTTCCAATCTGGTGGAGGCATGCATAAGCGCTCTTGCAGCCAGCGGAAGCCTTGGCCGCATTTCCACCAAGTGGCTGGGCAGCGATTATATAGAAATTGAGGGTAGCACCGCCGCTTTGAGCGAGGTTGAAATTCCCACTGAGCGCGTGCTTATCATCGGCGTTGACACCGATGCTCCCCCCTTCGCTTTTATGAGCGGCGAAAATGTAGAAGGTTTTTCCGTTGATATTGCAAACGCTATCGGCTCATATTTGGGTTGGACAGTGAAGATAATCCCCGTAAAAAGCGCGGATATTTCCACCCAGCTTGCCTCCGGCAACATTGACTGCGCCCTTTGCTTCGCTCCCGAATGCGTTGACCCTGAAAAGTTCACCCTCGGCGAAGTGCTTATGGAAAGCGACATTGTTATCGCCGTTCCCGAGGATAGCAATGTTAAAAACATCCGCCGAATTCGCGGCGAGCGTATCGGCACAATAAGCGACCCCGCCCTTGAAAAGGCAATTTCCGAACACGATAAAATCATCAAGCACTCCGACGGCGCAACCGTTTATGTAACTCCCCCCAGATGCATATCCGCTATGGAAAAGGGTTGGTGCGTCGCCATCGTCATGGATATTCTCATGCTGGAGGCCTATTCCCTCGGCACTTATGTCTATGTTGAGTAAAATCCGGTAATATATAAAACCAGCACCGCGCTGTAATGTCGGTGCTGGTTTTTTGTTTTGAACATCCAGTCTCTTGCGCCAAGGAGAGGCTGCGCAGCCCAGCACAATGAAAAAACACCCTGCAATGTGGGTTTCCACACTGCAGGGTGTCGCTATTTTGATATTCCCCTAGTAGCATCCTAGTCAGTTGTGAAGGCTCAATACCACGCAACCATTCCCTCTTCTTTGAAAGAGCCTGCCTCAACATATTTTCTGAGTCTTGAAATCATTTTCCACGCATAAGTTCGACATTCATCGTCCTTTGATAGTGTAACGATGTTGTAGACTCCTTCTCTCTTGTCGTAGGATATAACGCCGGGATTAGTTCCACCTTCCGGATAGTAAATATACTGTATTTCTTTATCATCATTTTTAAGCAATACGAATTTTAGCATTTAACATCTATCTCCTATTCTTTTGCCACATTTTCAGACTCTCTTGATAGTTGTAAACTTTATTAGTGATGGTGTGTGCCCCTTCATAACTCAGCCCCTCTTTATTCATCAAGTCATACTCCATGGCTTCATGTTGAATCAAGATACGATCGTGTTCCAGAATATTTTTCCCCTCTCTAAGTCTCTGCAGTGATTCAGCAATGTCATAGTCAGGGTCGAAACTTTTATAACCTTCATCAAGCGTGTACTTGTTTATCAGCAGGTGATCGTACATTTTTTCAACAGAGGCAATATCTACATCTGCATTTACGGCAATCCTTAAAACAACATCATCTCTATTGCTATTTCTAAGCGTTGAATAATACTGTTCTGCATGTGCATCGCGTTTACTTCCCTGAGGGTCATTTTTATCGTTGTATGCACCACTAAATGCGCCCGTAAATATTGTATCACTATTTGCGTCATGTTCAAGGGCGACATTCAGGACATCAGGGATCTCATAATTCTCAGGCATAATATGCTCGCGCATATAGTCCGCATAGATAGTGGGCATCGAAGCGCTTGCGTCTGTGTCCTGCTTGCGTAAGTTGCGTTGGGCTTTTTCTATCTTCCTTTGAAGCAATCTTTGGGTATAGATATTGCCCTCCCTTTCAGCCTTGCGCATAAGCGCTTCGGTATAAAGGAATTTGTCCGTGGGAATCTGCGACGCAGCAGAACCGCTACCCTTTCTCGTAGCGTTTTGTCTTTGAATTACCTGCTCCATCTGGTAAGCCTTGGCTGCATCGTAATCGTCAAACTTGGGGAGGGCGTGAATGTCTTCTTTGAACCAAATTTTATAAGGTTCTGTGCGCGCAGCCATCTGCTAGATAGTTTCTCCATTGTGCACCCAAAGAACAACATCGGGAGTTCCCCACGCCTCATACTTCCAACCATCAGGCGCGTATTCTCTGTTGAACTCAAGATATGCCACGGGCTCAAACCCAAGCTGTGAATATTTCTCGCTCAAATCATTTTTTGTATAAGTGGCATAGCAATCCAAGTGATTGCCGCCTTGAGCTATTGCGGCATAAATAATGTCATTAACTGCACTGCGTTGTTTGTACGCAGGGTTCTTGAAAACACCAACGATGTTGCCGTTTTTTTCAACGGCAGCACCCGCATTGCCATCGGCTCGCATAAACATACGCGCGCCGCTCTCCTCAAGCGCCGAGACGCTCTGCGAATCTACCATCCCTCCATTGGGGTTGGCGGCTTTAGCTGCGTCCAAGGCCGCGGAGAAAGCCGCTCTATCTACGGTTTCGCGAAGTTCTATATTGGGAATGCCCTTTTGGGACATCCCCGCTCTCACCTTTGGAGAAATCAGGTCGCCAGCATGTACTCCCAGATTTCCTCGTCCGTCCAGCCCTTCCAGCGCAGCGCTGTTGCCAGGCGCATATCCGTCGGGCAGTCCGCTATCAGTTCGTCCAGTGTCTTGCCATCCTCGATTATCGGTGCTTTCTTCTGTTCTTCCATATGTAACCTCCTTGATGTTCTGTTCAGATTCAGCATATTCCTCTGTTGGGGCATAGTCAATACCATTCACCCCGCTTTGTCTTGCGTTCCAACTTTGAACGGCATTATTCACTATCACCTGTCCGCCGCCAATAGTTCCACCAACAGCCATTCCGCCCATTGCGTCTTCTGCCATGGTTCGAGGATTGAATATGGCATTTTCGTCTGTGGTGGAGAACAAGGGGTTGTTCTTGCCGTAAGTAAGCTTTTGCAATATGCGGTCAACTACGCCCTGAACAGCTTCCTCTTTGCCTTCGTCAAGCGAGGAAAATACCCAGGCGCGAATAAGCGAGGGGTTGCCACTGCGAAGCTGTGTGGGAAGTTCCTGAATGCCGCCTCCGCCTCGTTCTATGAGGCCGTTTACAAGGCTGTTTACGGTTGCATATACAGACGCCTTGAAATCGTCTGCGCCGTCCGCCCTCGCCTGCCGTTGACTGTATTTTTGCTCTGTGGTATATTCTTCTTAGAGATTGCATCAGTCTGTGAGAAGCCATCGGCGTTGCCGGCGGCGTACCGCTCAGGTGCAGTCTCTTTTCTATTGCAAGCGATACTGTTAATGTTAAAGAATATTTCTCTCCCATAGCAGTGCCGCCGCTTACTTCGCCTGCAGCACAATAAAAAACACCCTGTAATGTGGATTTCCACATTGCAGGGTGTCGCTATTTTTCACTCCTCTACAACTTCAAATAGTCTAGGAGGAAAAAGGTAATCTTCATCAAGTTCCGTCATAATTCTGTACCAGCCTTTTTCAACAGACTCAACTTTGTAAAGCTTGTCTTTTTCAAAAGCCAATGTATCAACTTTTCCAATATACTTTACTGTCATCTGTCTATCCACCTTTTGATAAAAAACTCGTGTTTTCCTATGCCTTTGCACTGCGACCAATGAACTTCTGCGTATCCATCGCCATCAGGAGTTGATACCCAACCAAAACCTTTGACATGTTGCCAGTCAGAAATTTGACCCCCGTACTTTCTTGCCATTTTGTAGGCCTTGTGATACTCATCATTTGTTCCTTTTCCCGCAAAGACTTCAACGTTTTGTATTCGTGTCCCTTCTGTAAATTGGTAAATCTCTCCTGTTTCAAAATCCATGATATCATAGTTTTTGGCTTTAGCTCCAAGGCTTTTGCCTATTACTATGTCGTCATCTTCTATTGTATCACCATCTGTGGCATTTTCAAGGTCTACATTCAGGTTATGGGAGTCGATTTTGTCCTCAAAATCCACCAACTCACTATACTGCGATAATCTATCCGCGTAGATGGTGGGCATTGGAGCGCTTGCATCTATGCCTGCCGAGCGGAAGTTCTGCATAGCCTTTTCTATTTGCATCTGCAGCAGCCTTTGGGTATAGATATTTCCTTCCCTCTGGGCTTTTCTCATAAGCGCTTCGGTATAAAGCAGCCTATTTGCATCGGCTGCCGATATGGTGGAGGTGTTACCATTTCCCCCGCCTTGTCTTGCACTCCAATTTTGAACGGCGTTATTAGCTACCGCCTGACCGGCGCCAAGAATGGAGCCGACGGCAATGCCGCCTGCTGCATCTTCTGCCATGGTTCGAGGATTGAATATGGCATTTTCGTCTGTGGTGGAGAACAAGGGGTTGTTCTTGCCGTAAGTAAGCTTTTGCAATATTCGGTCAACTACGCCCTGAACAACTTCCTCTTTGCCTTCGTCAAGCGAGGAAAATACCCAAGCGCGAATAAGCGAGGGGTTGCCGCTGCGAAGCTGTGTAGGAAGCTCCTGAATACCGCCTCCGCCTCGTTCTATGAGGCCGTTTACAAGGCTGTTTACGGTTGCATATACAGACGCCTTGAAATCGTCTGCGCCGTCCGCTCTCGCCTTCTCGTAGCTTGTGCCTGCCGTTTGCGCAACGGGCAGCCAAAACTGAACATCGCTCATCATGGTTCTTGCGGCATTAGCGATAGTGCTTATCAGCCCGCTATTCTGAGCAGCGCTGGAAGCAAGCTGCAAGCCCTTGGTGCTGCTCTGCAAAGCCAAACTTGCTCCCGCGGTAAAATACGCGAGGGCTGCCTGTGGGAGTGCAGCCACAACGGAAGGGCCGTACTTATTTGCCAGCTGCGCGGGAATACTCTTGGCTGCGTTCTCATCATATTTGGCGCTAAGGAGCGCAGCTTCGTTTTTCATTTCCTGATTAAGCAAGGATACAGGGTTATTCTTCCAGCCAACTGCCTGCAAAGGCTGTCCTATAAGCCAATCTGCTGTTGATGTAAGACCACCGGCAAACTGATTTATACCCTTGTGCGCAGTACCTACAAACAGTTTGCCGTAGTCCACCTCATCAACTCCCTCGCGCTTATCCTCCACAGCTCTTGCAGTGGTTTCTTGCATCTGCCGCAAATAAGCATCGATATCTGAGTCGCCCGTGGAAGCGGAGGCAGGTGCACCCCCGCGAGTTTTGGTTTCAAGGGTTGTGGGTGTTACTATGTCCCCATCTTTTGTCGAGGTAAGCCCAATCCGCTCCCAAAATGTTTTCCCATCGTCTTCCGACGCATTCTTCATTGCCAGTTGTCGGTAGCCCTCATTGTTGGCCTGCATACCAGCGGCAAAACCCGTCAGTGGCTTGGATGCGGAATTGCTGCCGCTGCTTATCTGGGTCAACGGCTGAGAATTTTTATATGTACCGTCGTGACGATTCCAAATGTTATCAACCGACTGATTGGCATTCCGCTGCTGAGACTGCTCTTGTCCGCTACAAGCGTAGAAATAACCTTGTCCTGCACGAATTGTTTCAGGCAATACTTGCGTCATTGACTCCCTTTTTTGAGCCTTCTCTATTGCCGCCTGCAGTCTGTCTGGGTCCGCTTCATTCGCACGCGCCCTTTCGATAGCAGCCTGCACTCTATCAATATACGGTATAGTCTGTCCTCCTTAGAGTCCATACTTATCAAGAAGGAATTCACGTTCATTCCAATTGATGAGTCCACGATCTATCATATTGTCCAGTGTGGTCAGGACAACGGACAATTTAGCTTCGCCCTTTCCTGTAACCGCAGATTGCAGCTTGCGGTCAACTATTTGCGCAGGATTTCGCAGCGTAACGCCTCCGCCGCTCACCTTCGGTGCATTTTTTGCATCCCATGCGGCTTTCAATGCGGCGATCTGCTCGTCCGTATAGCCCAGATCCTTATAGCCGCTGAAGTCGCCGATTGATGCCATTGTGTTGGCTCGCTCCGCGGCATCGGCGGTATAATCTTTCATGATATTGAGTCGGTTGCCTCCCGCCGCAGTTTCAATGTCGTTTATGCCGCGCAGCCTGTTCTTCTCATTCTGCAGCAGGCGATCGCTATACAAAGTTTCAAGACCCAGATTTGTGCTCTCGCTGAGTCCACCGGATATGCCCTGGGCAGAAAGCTGCTGGGGCAGGGTTTTCTTGCTCTTCATATAATCACGGTAGAGCTGGGTGTTCATTCCCTCATAATCCGCGTTGAGATTATTTATCTGTCTTTGGGTGTCCGCCCCCAGCTGCTCAAGGCGCTTGGCGTATATGCTATCCATGGGGATGTTCAGCCCCTCAGTATAGCCGGTCTTGCGTCTGCCCTGCTCATCTATGTAGGTTGTTTTTGCCATTTTCTCTCTCCTTTCATCTGTGCGCCTCTATATTGAGGTGCTTTTCCAGTTTGTCTATGGCTTTTGTCACGGGGCCGTTGCACCCCTGCTCCTGCAGCCCCTTCAGGCAGGCAAGGACGCCATAGACAAGGACGGTTTGCTCCTCCTTAATCGCCTGTATCTCCTTATCCTGCGCTTTCTGTCTATCCACAAAGCGAATTGCCCACGCCACGACTCCGAATATTACGCCAAGACCGGAGATGAAGGCGGCGACGGTTATGACCGTTGCCGCACTAAGTTCTATGCTCACATGCTTCAACCTCCGTTAATTAGCTTCTCCCAAGTGAGAGCGCCGCACTCGCCGTCTGCTTCAAGGCCAAAGTCGGTCTGGAAGCGTTTCAGTGCCGATTCGGTGTTTACGCCGAAGTCGCTATCCACGCCCTGAGTGCAGTAGCCTCTGTCGGTAAGGAGTGTCTGCATTGCCCAAACTGCGCCGCCCTTTGCGCCCTTCTTCAGGAGGGGCAGAGGAGTTAGCATAGTGGTTACCTGCGGCGCGCCGGGGTCGTCTCGCCCTACGGCTCCCGCCGTCTCCGCGCCCAAAAGAGCTCCGTTTTCAAGAGCCATTGCGGTGTGTCCGCTCTGGCGGACAAGAATATCTCCGCGTTTGAGGTAATCGCCGCTCAGAAGATACTTGCTCTCGGTGAGCTTTGCATAGTCTCCGCTCCTGACGAAAGCATTCACCATGTTCCATGTGACAAGCCCGTTAGTGCCATAACTAAGCTTTGCTCCCCCTGCAACGGCACAGACGTGCATAAGACTGGAGCAGTCGCACTCGCACTCATCGGTGATTTTGGCAAAGTTAAAATCCACCGCCTTTGCGCAGTTATAAAGAGTGTTGCGGCTGTTCTGGTCGTAGCCGATTTTGCTGTTGTTGCAAGCATCTTCACAAGCCTTTGCTGATTTCTCCGCAAGATCTGCGCTCTTAGGGCGCAGAACGGTGTCCCAAGGGGAGGAATACCAAGTTCGGATGCAAACCTCACCGCCGCTCTGATCTCCGGCTGCGCCGCCGCTTGCCTTGCCTTTTTCGTCTATTGATGCGTGTCCTATTTTTATTGCCATTTCTCTTCCTCCCTGTAAATATGCTCATCCGCCCGTGACGCTGCCACGAA